>NZ_CP012996.1:3688374-4303103 GCF_001412655.1 Pedobacter sp. PACM 27299
CACTGATGTCGTACTTTGGTAGATTAAATTACGATTACAAAAGCCGCTACTTATTAGAAGCCAATTTAAGATATGACGGAAGTTCTAAGTTTTCAGGCAAGAACAAATGGGGTGCATTTCCGTCCTTCTCAGTCGGATGGCGTGCTACAGAAGAGCCTTTCGTAAAAGCAATGGAACTGAGCTGGCTGAACAACTTTAAAGTAAGGGGTTCCTGGGGGCAATTGGGTAATCAAAACATCGTAGTAGATGGTTATGGCATCAATTATCCTTACCAGGCTTTATTAGATTTAACCGGCAACTACTCTTTTGACAACTCTAATTTGATCACAGGGGTTGCACAGCAGAACTTAAACAATCCACTGATTAAATGGGAAACCACCACCATGACAGATATAGGTATTGACCTAACTCTTTTCGAGAATTTCAGCTTAACATTTGACTGGTACAAAAAACGAACTTCTGATATTTTAAGAAAATCACAGATCACTGCAATTGTAGGTCTGGGTGCCCCGATCATCAATGACGGAATTGTAGACAACACCGGAATGGAGCTAGGACTTGGCTATAGCAACGTCGTTAAAAGCGGCGCGCTAACTGGTCTGAGCTATAATTTTGGCCTAAACCTGGACAGGTTTAAAAACAAGATCGTAAAATATGGTGAGCAGGATATTTATGATTATACCACCAATAAAAATGGACTGCCAATTGGCACTTATTACATGCTGGATGTCATCGGCATCTTTCAATCTGCAGAAGAAGTGGCCAACTCCCCTAAACAATTCTTTGACACCACCATGCCTGGAGATTTAAAATACAGAGATGTAAATGGAGATGGAAAAATCGATGCCAATGACAGAACAATTATTGGTGGCGCTTATCCGAAACTGAACTACTCCTTTAATTTAGGTGCAGAGTTTAAAGGTTTTGATTTTTCTGCCAGATTCCAGGGCGTAGCAAGTGTTAAAGCTTATGTGACCGGATGGGGCGTGACGCCATTCGTACAGGGCTCCCCTCCTACAAAAGACTGGTTAGATCGCTGGACACCAGAAAACCCTTCTGCAACCATGCCGAATATTTACTGGGGATGGAGTGCACCACAAAAGTTCTCTAGAAATTCCAGCTACTTCTTACAGGATGCGTCTTATCTGAGGCTGAAAAATATAGTATTGGGTTATACACTTCCCGCTACACTCACTAAAAACGCTGGTATTGAACGTTTAAGGGTATACTTCTCTGGAGACAATGTGTTTACCTCAACCAAGTTTAAAGGGCTTGATCCGGAACGTTCCGGAAACGGCGACCTGATCCAGTACCCGCAAAATAAAATATATTCTTTTGGTGTTAATGTTACTTTTTAATCCGGCTTATGAAATCGCGTATAATAATATCCACTTTACTACTTACATCATTAGCATTTAGCGGATGTAAGGATACTTTAGACCTGAATCCATTGGATCAGATCTCCACTGGAATTTTCTATAAATCAAAAGGCGACTTTGATAAAAGTCTTGCCGCAGTATATGCCTCCATGCAAACCGAGGAATTCTCCTATGGCATGGGATTCAGAGATTGTCTGACTGATAACGGCTATGGCCAATTCAATTCAGGAAGCGTGAACGATATCGTTCAGGGTAATTTAAATACCACCACTGGCGGCTATGAAACCGGCATTTATAACAATGCTTATCGTGGCATCGCCAGAGTGAATATTTTCCTTAAAAATCTGGATCAATATGCAGGCTCAGACATGAGCATTACCGATAGAACCGCTTTCCAGGCAGAAGTGCGTTTCATTCGCGCATATCTATATTATCATTTGTACACCATTTATGGAGAAGTTCCACTGGTTTTAGCACCCCTGGAACTGGAAGATCAAAAACAACCCAAAGTAGCTGCTGAACAAATCCTGTCACAAATCCTGACCGATCTGGATTACAGCATTACAAATCTAAAAACCGGCCCTTACTATTCCAATGGAGGTCATGCCGCTTCTTCGTCTGCAAAAGCCTTAAAAGCAAGGGTATTATTGTTTGCCGCTTATGGCAATAATGGCACACCAGACCCTGTCAAATTAGCGACAGTCATAGATCTGAGTAAAGAGGTCATCTCGCAGTATAAACTGAGCGCGAATTATGAAGATATCTTTAGAGATGCCACACAAAAGAACAATACGGAGGTCATCTTTTCTGTGAACTTTTTAGCGCCAAATAATACCGCTCCATGGGATTTGTATCTGGGAGATTGGGTAGCCGTATCGCCACTGCCGAATTTGGTAAAAGACTATGAATATATCGATGGATTGCCCTATGGTACTTCTCCCCTTACCAATGCAGACAATCCTTTTACCAACCGTGACCCAAGGCTAAAGAAAACGGTCTTTAAAGATTTCGTAGATTTTGGAAATGGAAAAACCCATATCCCATCAAATCCTCGTCCCACAGGCTATGGCGTGATGAAATTCCTTGACCCGGCAAATCTTCCTTTTGGATTCTCTTCACTAAGTCAGCAGGACGCTATTGTTTTGCGCCTGGCAGAGGTGATGCTGATGTACGCAGAAGCGCAAAACGAAATCGCCGGACCGGATCAATCTGTTTATGACACCATGAAAGAACTGAGAGCACGTGTGGGAATGCCTGCTTATCCAGCTGGTTACAATCAAGGAGAGATGAGAGAAAGAATCCGCCATGAACGCCGTATTGAACTTGCTTTTGAAGGATTAAGACACTACGATTTAATTAGATGGCACATTGCTGGCGATGTGCTCAATAAGGTAAAAGACAGCCCGGTTTCTTACCATTTCGATGATAAGTTTTACAGGTGGCCACTTCCTCAGACTGAAATTGATAAGAGCTCAGGAATATTGATTCAAAATCCCAATTATAAATAGAAGAATAGTTTAATTTTATCAAAATGGACATCAGAAAAAAGATTGCTAAAGGATTATTCCTGGCCATATTACTGCCCTGTTTTGCACTGGGACAAAAAAAAGCTACCCTCGTCTCAGATCCACTGCGGATCTGGGATGATCAGCCTGCTAAAGACTGGATGACCCAGGCTTATCCTATTGGAAACGGAAAACTCGGCGCCATGATATTTGGAGGGATTGAACAAGAACACATTCAATTCAATGAAAGTAGTTTGTGGACCGGCGATGAAAAAGAAACAGGTGCTTATCAGGCTTTAGGAGACATCTTTATCGACTTTAAAAATGTTGATCCTGGAAAAGTAAAGGATTATAAAAGAGCGTTGAATTTAAATGATGCCATCCATCAGGTCAGCTATAATTATAACAATGCCAATTACCAAAGGGCTTATTTTTCCAGCTATCCAGATCAGGTGATGGTGTTAAATTACAGCGCCAATACTAAAGCTGGTTATTCAGTGACAATTAAATTAAAAGATACCCGCCCAACCAAAACAACTGGAATCGGCGGCAATCAATTGGCGATTTCCGGGAAATTGGAAAATGGACAGCAGTACATGGCCATCCTGGAAGTTAAACAAGATGGCGGCACGCTTCGTATAGATCAGGATGCAGAAGGAAATAGTCAGCTTCATATCAATCAGGCCAATGGTTTTACAATACACCTTTCCGGAGCGACAGATTACCTCAACCAAAGGGCTAAAAAATGGAAAGGTGAAGCACCTGAACAAGTGGTAAAACGCAATCTGAATGCAGCAGCTCTGAAAAACTATGAAACACTGAGAAACAATCACCTCAAAGATTACCAGGATCTGTTTAACAGAATGACGCTAAAAATTGGTCAGCAGGCTTCAAAAAATGACATTCCAACAGTACAGAGAGTGGTCAATTACAAAAAAGCGGAAGACCTTGGATTGGAAACCTTGCTGTTTCAATATGGACGTTATTTATTGATCAGCTCCTCCAGAAAAGGCGGTTTACCAGCTAATTTACAAGGATTATGGAACAACAGCAATAATCCGCCATGGCGTTCAGATTACCATTCAAACATCAATTTACAGATGAATTACTGGCTGGCAGAACCTACCAACCTTGCCGAATGTAACATTCCTTATCTCGACTATATCAATAGCATGAGAGCAGTTAAAAAAGAAAACACAAAAGCCGAATATCCAGGACTGAGAGGCTGGACGGTGAAAACTGAAAACAACATATTTGGTGGAGAAAGTTTCTTATGGAACACCCCGGGCAGTGCCTGGTATGCACAGGCACTTTGGGATCACTATGCTTTTAATCAGGACAAATCCTACCTACGTACCTTCGCCTACCCTATTTTAAAAGAGGTTTCTGAGTTCTGGGACGACTACTTAAAACGTTTACCAGACGGCACAATTGTAGCGCCAAATGGCTGGTCGCCAGAACATGGACCAAAGGAAGATGGTGTAAGTTACGATCAGCAGATTGTATATGACTTGTTTACCAATTATATCGAGGCAGCAGATGCCTTAAATATTGACAAAGAATACCGTACCCACATTGCTTCCTTACGTGAACACCTCTTAAAACCGAAAATCGGCAAATGGGGACAATTACAGGAATGGAAAGACGATAAAGATGATCCAGCAGATCAGCACAGACATGCTTCTCATTTATTTGCACTGCACCCAGGAAGACAAATCAGTGTCAACAATACCCCTGAATTGGCCAACGCGGCAAAAGTAAGTTTAACTGCCAGAGGAGACGAATCTACAGGCTGGTCTATGGCCTGGAAAATGAACTTCTGGGCAAGATTACACGATGGCAACCATGCTTACAAAATCCTTAGAAACTTCATTACCCTTGCCGGAGGAGGTGGAATAGATTATAACGAAGGTGGTGGGGTATATGCGAACTTACTCTGTGCACACCCTCCTTTTCAAATTGATGGTAACCTGGGTTACACCGCAGGTGTAGCCGAAATGCTGGTTCAAAGTCAGGAAGGTTTCATCGATTTATTGCCTGCTCTACCAGAGGCATGGAAAAAAGAAGGTCAGGTAAAAGGGCTTAAAACCAGAGGCGATTTCAGCATAGATTTCAGCTGGAAAGATGGTAAAGTAACCAATTATCGCATTGCTTCCAGCACCGCAAAAAGTGTCAGGCTGAAAGTAAATGGTAGCTTCAAAGAGGTAAAATCAACTGTCATAAAATAAATCTAAATATCAACGCCCCTAAAACTCAAGATAACATGATTAAAACTAAGCTGTTTTCCTGTTTATTCCTGCTGGTCTTTTTTATAAACCATGCACAAGCCATCACCTTTAAATTTGGCAAGTCTGGAAAGATCATTTACGACCTGAAGTCTGGCACATTTAGCGCCTACCAGCAGGATGCGGAGATCTTAAAAGATGGTTTCTCGACTTTCAAAGAGAAGAATCAAACTTACAATTCCAAAGATTATACTCAAAGGCTGTATTCCAGCAGCCCTATCTCAGATCAATTTGGAAAAGGCATCAAGCACACCATCACCTTTACGGGAACGGGAATGCCCAATATGAAACTGTTCTTTTATACTTATGACCAGCTGCCTTATTACTTCTGTCAGATGGAACTTTCCGGAACAAATATCAGTACGAATGAGCTGGTGCCTATTCAGGGAACCATTCCTGCTTTGAAAAGAATGGAAGAAATCAGAAGTGTATTTATTCCATTCGACAATGATACTTTTATCAGCTACAATTCCAAAGCTCTACTTAAAAACGAACAGCAGCTGAGCGCAGAAGCAGGAGTAATATATGACACAAAACTACGCAATGGAGTCATTGCCGGATCGATCAACCATACCGACTGGAAAACCGGCGTCAGCACGGGAATTGACGAAAACGGAAGTGCTTACCTAAAGGTCCTGGTTGGATTTAGCAATAGAGACATCACCAGAGATGTGCTTCCTCATGGCAGCCTCACTGGTGCTGTTGTACGCTCTCCAATGATCTTTTATGCTGCATTTGAAGACTGGAGATCAGGCATGGAAAAATATGCAGTTGCAAGTAGAATTGCCAACCCATCCATCATCTTTAAATGGGATCAGCCTACGCCGCTTGGCTGGAACAGCTGGGGCGCCATGCAAACCAAATTATCATTTGATAAAATAGTAAAGGTGACCGATTATTTTGCAGACAGCCTAAAGACTTTTAGAAGTGAAGGTACGCTATTTGTAGACCTGGATTCTTATTGGGACAACCTGCTTAAAGGTGGCCTGGAAGGAGACTATTCAAAGCTAAAAGAATTTGCAGATTACGTGAAAAGTAAAGGTCTAAAACCTGGAATTTACTGGGCACCATTCACCGACTGGGGATTTGCTTCCGGCGGAGACAGAAGAGCGGAAGGTGGCAACTATAAATATCAGGAACTCTGGACAAAAATTGGCAGCGGCTACCATGATTTTGATGGGGCAAGAGCTTTAGACCCTACCCATCCTGGAACACAGCAAAGAATTGCTTTGGTGATCGGTAAATTAAAAGAATGCGGATACGAAATGATTAAGATTGATTTCCTTGGTCATGCCGCAGTAGAATCTGATCATTTCTATGACCCTAAAATCAAAACAGGGATGCAGGCTTACAAAGCAGGCATGACTTTCCTGACCAAACAATTGGACAATAAAATGCTGATTTATGCAGCGATTTCTCCAAGTATGGCCTCCAGCCCTTATGTGCATGTGAGAAGGATCGCATGTGATGCTTTTCAATCGATTAAAGATACCAAATACACATTGAACAGTGTAACTTATGGCTGGTGGCAAACCCATCTGTATGATTATGTAGATGCAGATCATGTGGTGCTCGGAGACGAGACCGTCGGTGCCAATAAAGCCAGAACCTTATCTGCAATTGTAACCGGCACTTTGCTTGTTGGGGATGATTTTTCAGTGGAAGGCCAATGGAAAGAAAGAGCAGCGGAATTGTTCCAAAACCAGGAAGTATTATCCGTTCTAAAAGATGGCAAATCTTTCAGACCATTACAATCCAATACGGAAGCTTCAGAACTGTTTGTCAAGCAAATGGGGAACGACACCTACGTAGCGATTTTCAATTATGAGGATCAGCCAAAAACCTTTACCCTTAAGCCTTCAGATATCAATAGGAAGACTTTAACTGGCACTAAAATGGAAGACTTATTTAGCCACAAAACCATCCCTTCTACGCCAACATTTACGCTGGAACCAAAAAATGCCACCTTAATAAAAATCACCAATTAAACACACACACAAACGAAACCCTATAAATAATGATAAAAATCCGAATAAATACCAAGCCCCTGCCCTATTGTTTCCTGCTATTTGTATCTGCGTTTATCTCCACAAAATCAGTGGCGCAGTTGGTGGTCATTCCAATAGAAACCCAGCACAATGCCTTAGTTTTACAAACAGATACCAACAAGCATCTGGGCACGATTTACTTTGGAAAGAAACTCTCCAAATCAACAGAATACACGAAAGTGTCAGCTCAGTTTAAACAAACGCCTGATTATACGGGTGTGCTCAATTCGGTGTATACCCCATCCGGTTCCAGAAACTTATTAGAACCAGCGATTACCGTTACTCATGCAGATGGCAACAATTCTTTAGACCTGAAGTATGTAAAACATGAGCTTAAAAACATCAATAGTAACGTCTCTTTATTGAGCATCTTTCTAAAGGATCCGATCTATAACTTTAAGGTGACCTTACAGTATAAAATCTACTTTAAGGAGGATGTAATTGAGCAATGGTCTGCGATCAGCCATGGCGAAAAAGGAAATGTAACCCTCCATAAATACGCTTCTGCAAACCTTTACTTAAAAGGTGGAAACTACTATTTAACACAGTATCATGGAGATTGGGCCAAAGAAATGCAGCCTGAAGAATCGAAACTTACCCATGGCATCAAAACCCTGGATTCTAAATTAGGTACCCGCGCAGATCTGTTTCAGCCACCGGTATTTATGGTTTCCTTAAACAAGCCTGCTACAGAAGATGAAGGCACGGTATTGTTTGCAGGTTTAGCTTACAGCGGAAATTTCCGTACCGATCTGGAAGTTGATTATCAGGATAACCTGCGCATCATTTCGGGCATCAACAACTACGCTTCTCCCTATACTTTGAAACCAAATGAAGAATTTACAACACCTGTATTTCTATATACGCTATCTACTCAAGGTAAAGGTGCAGCCAGCAGAAACCTGCACAATTGGGCCAGAGATTACAAATTACTGGATGGCAATGGCAGCCGTTTAACCTTGCTGAATAACTGGGAAGCTACTTACTTTGATTTCAATGAAAACAAACTCGCCAGACTTTTAAAGGACACTAAAAAATTGGGTGTAGAGTTGTTTTTACTGGATGATGGATGGTTTGCCAATAAATACCCGCGTAATGGTGATGTTGCTGGTTTAGGAGATTGGCAGGAGAACAAAAAGAAGCTGCCAAACGGGATCTCCTCACTGCTAAAAGAAGCCAGACAAAACCAGGTAAAGTTTGGCATCTGGATAGAACCGGAAATGGTAAATCCTAAAAGTGAGCTTTATGAAAAACACCCGGATTGGGTGGTGAAACAACCCAACAGACCAGAACATTACTTCAGAAACCAATTGGTACTGGACTTAACGAACCCTAAAGTTCAGGATTTTGTGTACGGTGTGGTAGATGATTTATTTACCAAAAACCCGGAACTCGCGTATATCAAATGGGATTGTAATGCAGTGATCTATAATGCGCATTCTGCTACGCTTAAAAACCAGGATCATTTTTACATTGAATATGTAAGAGGTTTGTATAAAGTGCTGGAAAAAATCAGGGCCAAATATCCGAAAGTACCGATGATGCTGTGCTCTGGTGGCGGCGGAAGAGTAGACTATGCAGCCTTACAATATTTCACCGAATTCTGGCCTAGCGACAATACCGATGCGATGGAGCGTATTTTTATGCAATGGGAATACTCTTACTTCTATCCTTCAATTGCCACAGCAAATCATGTGACGGATTGGGGTAAACAGCCTATAAAATTCCGTACGGATGTAGCCATGATGGGCAAGCTAGGTTTTGATATCGTAGTGTCTGAACTGGCAGAAAAAGACCTTAAATTTTGTCAGGAAGCCATTAAAAATTATGATGATGTAAAAAGCACGATCTGGGCTGGAAATCAGTACCGTTTATCGGATCCAAGAACCGCTAATGTAGCTTCCATGCTTTATGTGAATGAGGATAAAACAACTGGTGTTATTTTTAATTATCTTGTCAACAATAGATATGGCGCAAACAGTAGCTCCCCTATTTTATTGAAAGGATTAGACCCTTCAAAAAATTACAGGATCCACGAAATCAACCTATATCCAGGCACCAATTCTACTATAAAAGCAGATCAGGTGTATTCCGGAGATTTCCTGAGTACGGTTGGCTTTAATCCTGATGTAAATTCAGGTAGAACCAGTGTCATTTTGAAAATTGAACAAGCAAAATAACCTAAACCATTCCAATGAAATTAAAACGCCCGTACCTTAGCACTGCTGCCCTTCTGGCCTTGGTTGCTGCTAGCTTTCAGGTAAACGCCAAAATCACTTTAGCACCTGTTTTTAGTGACCACATGGTGATCCAGCAGAAAACAAATGTAGCCATATGGGGTAAAGCAGACCCAGGAAAAACGGTTGATCTCCAGGCCAGCTGGGGATCAAAAGTGTTTAAAACCACCGCAGATCAAAACGGAAACTGGATGGTAAAAATTCCGACACCGGGTTTTGGCGGCCCATATAAAATCAACATTTCTGATGGCAGCCCTTTCCAGCTTTCAGACGTAATGCTCGGTGATGTCTGGATTTGTTCGGGTCAGTCTAATATGGAAATGCCATTGGCTGGCTGGGGGAAAATCAACAATTTCCAGCAGGAAATTAAGGGCGCAAATTATCCTAAAATCAGGCTGCTACAAGTGAACCACACCGCAAGCAGCGCCCCACTCGAATCACTGAATTTAGCAAATGGCGGCTGGACGGTTTGTAGTCCCGAAAACATCCCTGAATTCTCTTCCACAGCTTACTTTTTTGCCAGAGAAGTCTATCAAAAAACAGGTATTCCTATCGGATTAATTCATACTTCCTGGGGTGGCACTATTGCGGAAGCCTGGACCAGCGCTGCCGGACTAAAAGCTTTCCCGGAGTTTGATGAGGCCATTGAAAAACAGAAAAAAGTACAAAACAAAGCGGATTACGAGAAACAATTGCAGGAATGGGAACAGATGGTGTTAGACCGTGATGAAGGTTATAAATCTGGTGCACCTCATTGGCTGGATGCACAAACTGACGAATCCAATTGGAGAGTGATGCGTCTACCCGCCCTTTGGGAAGATGCGGCATTACCAGGTTTTGATGGTGCCGTTTATTTCCGTAAAAAAATAACCTTACCTGCTTCATGGAAAGGCCAGGAATTAACCTTGCACCTGGGTACGATTGACGACAACGACCTGACTTATTTCAATGGTAAGAAGATCGGAGAAACAAAAGGTTATAACCTGAGCAGAAATTATAAAATCCCGGCTAATCACTTAGTGGATGACGAAAATACGATCTCCATCAGAGTCTTTGACGGCAGTGGCGGCGGAGGTATTTATGGAGAACCAAGTCAGCTGTCCATTACAGCAGCAAATGGAGAAAGTATGGATTTATCTGGAGATTGGCAGTACAAAGTGGGCCTGGATCTTAAGAAAGTTCCAGCAATGCCTGTCAGTGATGATCAGCCAAATCGTCCAACAGTATTGTACAATGCGATGATCCATCCTTTTTTGAATTTCGCAATTAAAGGAGCAATATGGTATCAGGGAGAAAGCAATGCCGATCGTGCACACCAATACCGCACACTCTTCCCAGCAATGATCAACGACTGGAGAAAATCCTGGAATATTGGAGATTTCCCTTTTTACTTTGTACAGCTTGCCGATTTTATGAAAGCGGAACCTAATCCTGCGGCCTCTCCATGGGCAGAACTCAGGGATGCCCAAAAAGCTGCTTTAAAACTGAATAATACGGGGATGGCTGTGGCCATTGACATCGGAAATTCTGCCGATATCCACCCTAAAAATAAACAGGAAGTAGGCCGAAGATTGGCCTTAATTGCACTGGCTAAAACTTATGGAAAACAAATCCCCTACTCCGGACCGGAATTAAAAAACTATACCATTGAAAAAGATGCAGTTAACCTGAATTTCAATCCTGGTGATGGTGCTTTAAAAACAAAAGATGGCGCAGCAGTAAAAGGCTTTTCAATTGCTGGGGCAGATCAGGTATTTCATTGGGCAGATGCCCGGATTGCAGGAAATCAGATTATAGTGAGTTCTTCAAGTGTTTCAGATCCTAAAGCAGTTCGTTACGCCTGGGCGAATAATCCGGAATCTAATCTAACTAACCAGGCCGGTCTCCCAGCTTCCCCTTTCAAGACAGATGATTGGGCAGACAGTACATTAAATAAGAAATAGATGCTATTGCTTAAACACCAAAAAGACCCTTATAAAACGCTGAAATTTCTGGGTTTTATAAGGGTCTTTTTGATGCTCAGTTATTGCTGAGCTAAAGGCTGACTCAGGATTTCTTTGATCAACCCATTGATTTTTACTTTTACCTTTTGTGGTTTAGGGGAAGCAATCCGATAATGACTGATCTGACCATCCTTCCAGGTCATATCTACGGTGAAATTACCTCTTGCTTTCAGCCCTTTTATATTTCCATAAGCCTTCCATGCATCTGGCATTGCCGGTAATAAATCTATAAAATCATCATGGCTTTGCAGCAGCATTTCTGCAATTCCTGCGGTAGCGCCAAAGTTCCCATCAATCTGAAACGGCGGTCCGGCAGAAAGCATATTCGGATATACCCCACCACCTGCACCATAATTGATATTCGTGGCATGAGTTGGTTTAAGAATCTCTTTCAGCAGTTTAAAAGCACGATTTCCGTCTAAAAGTCTCGCCCAAAACAACTGCTTATAAGCAATTGTCCATCCTGGTCCGTCGTCCCCTCTAACTTCCAGGGTTTTCTTTGCCGCTTCTGCCAATTCTGGCGTCTTAGCCGGTGTGATCAGCGAAGCGGGATACAAGCCATACAAATGAGAAATATGGCGGTGCTGAGGATCTGTTTCTTTATAATCTTCCAGCCATTCCTGAATTCTTCCATCTTTACTGATGATGCCTGCTGGCGGTACCGATTTCAGCTGTATTTCCAATTCCTTTCTAAAGTCTGCATCTTTATTTAACAGTTTAGAGGCCGTAATCACATTATTGAAAAGCTCTCTTACGATTTGATTGTCAATGGTCGGCCCCATAGAAATACTCGCTGTTTTGCCATTAGGCAGATAGAACGTGTTTTCCGGTGAAACCGATGGTGAAGTCACTAACCAGCCGGTTTTAGGGTCTTTAATCTGGGCACTTTTATAGAATTGTGCGGAGCCTTTTAAAACAGGGTAAATGCTTTTCAGGTAATCCAGGTCATTACTGAAGGTATAATGTTCCCATAAATTGTTGCACAACCAACCCGAACCTGCATTGGAAGCACCCCATGAAGCACTTTCACCGGGCTCTGTAAATCCCCATACATTGGTAATGACATGGGCAATCCAGCCCTCTGCATTATAATAGGCTTTTGCAGTTCGTTCCCCAGGTTTAACCAGTCCTTTTACCAAATCTGCCAGTGGCAAATTCAGTTCAGAAAGATTAGAGACCTCTACCGGCCAGTGGTTCATCTGCACATTTACATCCAGGTGATAATCCCCATTCCAGGGCGTATTAATTTCTTTAGCCCATAAGCCTTGCAGGTTTGGAGGCAACAGGCCCACTCTGGTGCTGCTAATGCTCAGGTACCTGCCGAATTGAAAGAATAAAGCCGGTAATGAAGGGTCTTCAGTAAAATCCTTATAGAATCGATCCAATCTTTCATTGGTAGGCAGTGCCGCCGATTTACCTGTCCCCAGGTATATATCAACTCTTTTATACAGTTTTCTGAAATTCCTAATGTGATTGGCCTTTTGAATGCCATAGTCCTTTTTCATGGCTGCAGTAAGCAGTTGCTTCGATTTATCTTTAAAGTCCGGCCATTTAAAATCAGTTGCAGCGGAAACGAAAATGATCAGTTCCGTAGCATCCTTTACCAGCAGGGAATTCGCACTTGCAGTCAGCTTTCCTCCCTTTGTGCTTGCTGCTACACGCGCCAGATACTGCATCCCTTTCCCGTCGCTCCCATTATCCAATTGTCCGGACATTTGCAGCTCCAGACCTTCAGTTTTAACAGCCGACTTTTCCGGCCTGCTCATTCCAATCCGACAATTGATCATTCCAGGTTTACTCGCCGTAATTCTAATGATATTTACATCGTTATCAAAACTAGAAAAGTACTCCTTTTTATAGGTTACGCCGTTTTTCAGGTAGGTGCTGGTCGCAATGGCATCGTCCAATACCAATTCCCTTTTGTAAGCTTTTACTTCCTGATTTCCCTTTGGGGATTGATCAGCCCCAAAGTCCAGTTCCAATGTTCCCAGCGTCTGGTATTTTCCCCATTTTGCGCCGCCAGAACCTGGACTTACACATACAAAATCCCGGTTTACCAGTTCCTGTGCCTCATCGTTCTTACCTTCCAGAATTAGTTTTCTGATCTGCGGCAAACTTTTATTGGCTTCATAATTATTTGCGTCTTGTGGCCCACCAGACCACAGGGTGATGTCGTTCAATACAATTTTTTCCTTTAACACGCCACCATCTGGTGTCATGCCTAATCGTCCATTCCCCAAAGGCAATGTTTCTTCCCACATTTTAGCAGGTTCTCCATACCATAATTTTAATTTTTGCTGTGCAAAAGCAACAGTCGAGCAACCGATAAAAAAGGTGATAAATAGTAGTTTTCTGTTCATAAAAGAGTATTTGGTCTTGCTTCAAGCCAAATCTAAGCGATAGGCCCGAATATAGGAATAGGACATCCGGCTATTCACATGGATTATCCGCCGATAAGCTACAGCTAAGCAATCAATTACTCCAGTTTAACGAACATTATCTTCAAGAAAAACACCCATTTAATGCTCCTGGAATACCGCATGTAACAGCGCTGAAGTATTTGCTGATTCCTATCCAAAAATACTATATTTAGCCTATCCCATGGATCTCCTCAAAATAATGATCCGCAAGACACACACCAAATAGAACTACGGAATGAACAACATCAAAAGAAGGGATGGGTTTGAGGGTGAGAAATACATCAGTGTTCCTGAAAGTGCATGGAGAAATGCGATCAGAGAAAATCCGCTGATGGCCCAGCTTTATGTCACCTATATTGGATACTTTCCTAAGGCTGCTTACCATTACCGGGAAAGACCTGAGGGCTGTGAAGACAATATCTTGGTTTATTGTATCCGTGGGAAAGGTTGGTTTAAACTCAATGGCCAGCACTTTGAAGTAAGCCCAAATGAATTTATCATTGCCCCCAGCACAAAAGAACCCATAAGCTATGGCGCTGACGAACAGGACCCCTGGACCATTTACTGGGTACATTTCAGTGGAAACAATATGACATCCTTTAACAAAGGGTTCAACATAAAAATGGATGATGGCGCGCGGGAAATTTTACTGAATGAACAAGGAATAAAAATCTGGGAATCCATGTACCGGAACCTGGAACTTGGTTATAGCCAGGAAAACCTAAGTCATGTAAACCTCGCTCTATACCATTTTCTAGCCACCTTTCTATATCCGGAACAGCATACCAATGCAGAAATCCAGGACGAAAAGAACATGATTAAAGATACCATCCTGTATCTAAAAGAAAATCTGGATTTGAAGCTTACCGTAGAAGATATGGCGACAAGAAACAGCCTCTCCACTTCTCATTTCTCCAGCTTATTTAAGCATGTCTCCATTGGATTACCTCATCCATTTGCGGATACAACATGCCTGTGTGGTGCTTGCTGGTTATGACACTAAAATCAAAGACATCGCTTTGGAAATCGGCTACGATGATCCCTTTCATTTTTCCAGGCTGTTTAAGAAAAACATGAAAGTTTCCCCTATTCAATACCGTATTAACAGGAGAAAAAAAGAAGAAAATATGGTATTAGCGGTATAACCTATATGACCCTTATTTAGTTAAGGTCGTTTCATACATTACTTTTCCGGTATGGTGGATAATCTGTGCATTTAACCTTTTGTTATCGATCGAAAAATACATAAAACCAGGCTCGGCAGCCTCAAATTTACTGTAGGCTACTCCAGCGCTAACGGGTGTCACTTCAGATCCGGCACCAGAAATGAATTGATGCGTATAACCTTCCGGCTTTAAATGCTGTAAAGAATGGTCATGTCCCGACAAATAAACATCTACTTTATTGCGTTCGAAAATGTCTTTAAGCACCTTCCTCACGGCAAGTGTATCGTAGTTTTTTATCCTTGGTCCAACAGTATATATGGGATGGTGCCCCATTACCATTTTCCATTTCACCTGAGGTCCGGCATTTTTTAACGTCTCCTCAATCCAGGCCAGTTGGCGCTCAGGCTGCTGATCATCTATATAAGGTGCGTATTTTGGGTTGTTGTGAAACTCTGGTATCAGTGGACAAGTGTCAATAAAAACCATCAGCACTTTGTCGCCCTTATTTCCCAGTGCTACTTCTTTCGAATAATAACGTGCAGGCATATTCCATCTTCTGCTCACTTTACTGTACCTCACCTGAGCATCAGGATCACTCTGGTAATCGTGATTTCCTAAAATGGGAAACCAATCCTCCTGAAGCGAGAAATCAGTGTAGATGTTTTCAAAAGAATAATGCCATAAGGGATCATGTTCACTAACCACTCCTTTTGGGTAGAAATTGTCACCTAAAGAGAGGATAAAATCATTTGGATGTTCGGTAGCCCATTTTCCCATTTGCCTGGCCACATGAATCTGATGGTCATAACCAGTCCTGCCCCAATCTCCAATAGCCACAAAATGCAAAGGGTAATCATCCTTTAATGCAGCACTAGGTGCAACATCTTCACTTTCAAGATGGGTTTCTGCATCGGCTGCTATTGCCTGTATTGGCGCTAAAAAACTGGCTCCCAATGCGGTAAAAGCCGTGCTTTTCACAAAATCTCTTCTTTTCATATACTGGTTAAGGGTGGTTTGTTATCTCGATGAAAATTAATATTCATCGAAGGGCGAAATTACTTCCTTTAATCCCCCTTCAGTTTAACTCAACATTAACCTTTTGTTAATCTTAACGCCCTCGCCCTAATCAGATAGGCAGTATAAAAACCAGAAAAATAGAAATGCGAATGTCGGATGAGCTTATCTCTTGACCTTTTTAAGCCATAAAACAGCTTCCTGCACTTTTCTATCTTCAGTCAACTTTTCGAAATGATCGCCATCCTTTACCATAAGATCAGGCGTTATATTTTTAGGATAAACCTTGCCTTTCCTATCTGTTGCATAATCAACCGCCAGGTTAAGTCCAGAATAGCTGTTTAATTCAAAGCCAAGATTGGTTGTCGTATAACCAGCGCTAGGTTCTCCAATCAGGACCGCATTTTTTCTACCGATGGTAGTAATTGCAGTCATTTCACCAGAACTCGCGGTATAACCACTAATTAAAATCGCTATTGGCAGGTCTTTTTTAATGGGATATCCCTCATATTTAACAGGAGATACCTGCATAGAATCCACATAAAACACGCCCTCTTTGATGACCCAACTGCCATCAGGCTGACCGTCCGAAGTAATAAATCCACCCACTTTTCCTGTTCCCAGGAAATCTGTCAAACCTGCAATCATAGGATACATATTTCCACCGGTATTTACACGTAAATCAATGATCCATCCTTTTATCTTTTTAGTATGAATTTTAGCGATGGCCTGCTGAATACTGCTGCTGATACTGTCCAGATGCTCGTTCCTAAAATCACTGTTCCCTGGAATCAGAATATAGCCAATATCATCACCTATACGCTCCGAACGTACCTCTTTATATTTTTTAGTCGCCTCTTTTATGGTATTATTTACCTTAGGCTGATCCTTTCCTGCCCATCCATAAGTTTTGTTCTTAAAATTCAAACTACCATGATGGTCGTCAATCTGCTCAAAAATATAAGGGTAAACCGGAAGAATATCCTCATAAGTTTTTGCCCCAGCAGTCTTTTTATAGACCTCATTCCTGAGCTCCTGCCAGTTTACTTTACTACTGTTTAACGCATTCTTTTCTATGATCCGAAGACTCCTATCTAAGTAGTTTTTAACACTGTCGACTGTCTGACCAGAATTGTCCTGGCCTTTTACAGTTAAAGAAAAAGCAGCCAGGAGCAGTAGAAATAGGTATTTGTTCATGTATTGAGGTTTCGACCCGAAAGTTATCACAATTATGATAAAACCCCATCATCCAGGTTATTTTAATCATGAATTCAACTGCCATACCTTTGTAACATGAAGAAAATCTTATTCTTAATTATAGCTACCCTGCTATTGACTAAATCATACGGACAGGACAAACAGTCCACATCTATCAGCCGTTATGTTAAAACCCCAACCGGATATTTGATGGTACTCAGAGCGGGCGACCATATATTTGAAGCGATGGAAGCACTTGCAGAAAAAGAACAAATTCCATCTGCTAATTTCTACGGAATGGGCTTCGCTGGCAGTGTTACCTTTGGTTTTTATGATTTCAATAAGAAACAATTTAACCCTAAGGAATTTAAGCGGGTGGAAATGGGAAGCCTTACAGGTTCTATTGGATGGACCAAAGGGAAACCTTCCCTGCATATCCATGGTGTAGCTACGGATGCAGATTTTAAAGCCTACGGCGGACATGTTTTGGCCATGACTGTGGGAACTGGCTCCATGGAAATCACGGTCACCGTCCATAATGAAAAGTTGGAAAGAAAGGTCGAACAGCCTTTAAACGCTAATGTGCTACAGCTGGACTCCGAAAAATAAGTTTATACCGACTGGTTAAAAGCACCTTCCCTATCCTTGAACGCCCAGGCGGCCATTGCCTGAATAATAGGTTCTAAACCCTGGCCGGCAGGCGTTAACTGATAGGTCACAAAAGGAGGAACTACCGGTTTTGCTTCCCTGATCAGCAGCTGATCTGCTTCCAGCTGTTTCAAATGCTGTATGAGCATTTTCTCTGTTACCGCTGGAATTGCCCGTTTCAATTCACTATAACGCTTAGGGCCTGTAGAAAGGTGATAAAGGATGATCGGTTTCCAATATCCACCGATTTTTTCCATCACATAGGTGACCGGACATTGTTCCAATGCATATTGCTTATTTTCCTGTATGGTTGAGGTTTTCTTGATTGCAGTCATGATACATACTATAGGGTAAGTACTTGTAAAAAAGTAAGTACAAATATACCTTTGTTATCGGAAATTAAAACAATCAATATGAAAATTATCATTACAGGTTCCTTAGGGAATATAGGAAAACCACTGACTAAAAACCTGGTGGCTGCAGGTCACGAAATCACCGTCATCAGCAGCAACCCAGCAAGAACTGCAGACATAGAAAACCTAGGTGCAAAAGCCCAGATTGGTTCAGTAACCGATGCCGATTTTTTAAAACAGGCTTTTAACGGAGCTGATGCCGTATTTGCCATGACTCCGCCAAACCTTGGTGGAAGCAATGTGATCAGCAATACAATCAATGCTGGTAAAGCTTATGCAAATGCCATTCAGGAATCAGGTGTAAACCGGGTAGTAATGCTGAGCAGTATCGGAGCCGATTTTCCAGGTGGAACAGGCCCAATTACAGGTCTGCACCACATTGAGCAATTATATCAGGACCTGAATGATGTGGCTGTTACTTTTCTTCGTGCTGGTTTCTTCTATACTAATTTTTATAATGATGTGCCTTTGATCAAAGCTGCCGGCATTATCGGAGCCAACTATCCAGCGGACATCAGCGCTCCATTAGTTCACCCTACAGATATCGCAGTTGCAGCAGCGGAAGAACTGCAAAGAACAAGCGCCGGAAAAGACATCAAATACATTGTAAGTGATGTACGCCAGCCAGCTGATTTTGCCAAAGTTTTAGGTGCAGCCATCGGAAAACCCGAACTTCCTTGGGTAGAATTTACCGATGAACAGTCTTTACAAGGAATGACACAGGCCGGAATCCCAGAAGAAATTGCCGGTTTATACACAGAAATGGGCAATGCTTTTCGTACAGGAAAACTGAGCAAAGATTTCCAAAAGAGCGGCTCTCCAGTGAATGGAAACACAAAACTGGAAGATTTCGCAAAAGAATTTGCGGCAAAGTTCTAAGCTGCAGCTCAATATAAGAATCCGGCTGCTCATGAAGGAGCCGGATTTTCAGGAGAATTGATTGTGATTCTTTCCTCAATTATGTTATTTTTATACTGCTTTACGATTAGCGAGGAACAAGCATTATTTAATATATAATATTTTAAATATGGAAAACGAATCTAATGACATCAGTAAATGCCCCTTTCATAATGGCAGCTTGAAACACAATGTTGGTGGTGGCGGAACCAGAAACCACGATTGGTGGCCAAATCAGTTAAAACTAAGTATCCTACGTCAGCACTCTTCCTTATCGAACCCTATGGGGGAAGACTTTGATTATGCCAAAGCTTTCAATAGCCTGGACCTCGCAGCAGTAAAAAAAGACCTTCATGCACTCATGACCGATTCTCAGGATTGGTGGCCTGCAGATTTTGGTCATTACGGTGGTTTATTCATTCGAATGGCCTGGCACAGTGCCGGAACCTATCGCGTAGGCGATGGACGTGGCGGTGCTGGTGCAGGACTGCAGCGCTTTGCACCACTCAACAGCTGGCCAGACAACGTGAGTCTGGATAAAGCACGTCGGTTGTTATGGCCAATTAAACAAAAGTATGGCCGCAATATTTCCTGGGCCGATTTAATGATCCTTACTGGTAACGTAGCCCTGGAATCCATGGGCTTTAAAACCTTCGGTTATGCCGGTGGACGTATCGATTTATGGGAGGCAGACGAATCCGTTTATTGGGGTTCTGAAACCAAATGGCTAGGTGGTGACATCAGATATGCCCAAGGCTCAGAAGGCGTATCAGAAGATCATGGGGTGTTGGTTTCTGATGATGATCCGGATGGAAAAACCCACTCCCGGAAGCTGGAAAAACCACTTGCAGCAGTACAAATGGGATTGATCTATGTGAATCCAGAAGGCCCTGATGGCGATCCTAACCCTGTGGCTTCTGCCAAAGATATTCGTGATACGTTTGGCCGCATGGCCATGAACGATGAAGAAACCGTAGCTTTAATCGCTGGTGGACATAGTTTTGGCAAAACACATGGCGCAGCACCTGCGGATAATGTGGGCAAAGAACCTGAAGCCGTAGACCTTGAAATGCAGGGATTAGGCTGGGCCAACGGCTACCGTACCGGCAAAGGCCCGGATGCAATTACCAGCGGACTGGAGGTCATCTGGACCACAACGCCAACTCAATGGAGCAACAACTTCTTTGAAAACCTGTTTGGATTTGAATGGGAATTAACCACCAGTCCGGCAGGCGCACACCAATGGGTAGCCCGGGATGCAGCAGCCATCATTCCTGATGCCTTTGATACCGAAAAGAAACACCTGCCTACCATGCTCACAACTGATCTAGCTTTAAGGTTTGATCCGGTATACGAGAAAATATCCCGTCGTTTCTTCGAAAACCCGGATGAGTTTGCCGATGCTTTTGCACGTGCATGGTATAAATTAACCCACCGTGATATGGGCCCCCGCGACCGTTACCTGGGCCCGGAAATACCACAGGAGGAATTGCTGTGGCAAGACCCTATTCCCGCAGTTGATCATCAACTAATCGATGAAAATGAGGTAGCCGCATTAAAGGCAAAAATACTGGATACAAGTTTAAGCACCGCTGAATTGGTTGCTACGGCATGGGCTTCAGCTGCTACCTTCCGCGGTACTGACAAACGCGGTGGTGCCAATGGCGCCCGGATTCGTCTGGCTCCACAAAAAGACTGGCAGGTGAACCAACCGGCACAGCTGCAAAAAGTATTGAGTATCCTGGATAATATCCAGCAGGGATTTAATAATGCGCAGACTGGTGGCAAAAAAGTTTCTCTGGCAGACTTAATCGTGCTTGCGGGTTCAGCAGCAGTTGAAAAAGCAGCCAAAGATGCTGGTCATCCTACTACCGTTCCTTTTACCGCTGGCCGTATGGATGCTTCACAGGAACAAACAGATGTGGAATCATTTGGCTACCTGGAACCATTGGCCGATGGTTTCCGCAATTACCGTAAATCAAAAATCCCGGTATCCACAGAAGAGTTACTGATAGATAAAGCACATTTATTGACACTGACTATCCCTGAATTAACCGTTCTTATAGGTGGTATGCGTGCCTTAAACACCAATTTTGACCAATCCAAACATGGTATTTTCAGCTCAAGACCGGGTGTACTCAGCAATGACTTCTTCGTCAACTTACTCGATATGAGCACCGTATGGAAAGCGGTATCGGAAGACAAAGAAGTTTATGAAGGACGCGACCGTGCCAGCAACCATGTAAAATGGACAGGATCTCGGGCAGACCTTGTTTTTGGATCTAATTCAGAACTGAGAGCCGTAGCAGAAGTATATGCAAGTGCAGATGCTCAGGGTAAATTTGTAAACGACTTTATCGCCGCCTGGACTAAAGTAATGAACCTGGACAGGTTCGACTTGAAAACAAAATAACAACACACCTTACAAAATACTGTTTAAAATCCCTTATGAAACCTGATTTCATAAGGGATTTTTCTTTTCAGCAGAACTCAGCCTGGCCTAAAATCCACCAGCAAATCAGAATTGGAAGCTAATATTTCTGGTAGCACGTTTCACAATTTTCAGCGTGTGTTGATCTGAGCTTTCAGCCAGCCATGATTTACACACATGAACCAGCCAATCAGGCCGACTTTTACCGGCATCATTCAGCCAATTGCCTATAGAAAGTTGCACATAAGGAGAAGGATCAGCCTTTAAGGCCTCCAACAATCCCATGGCCAATTCTGGCTGCGCTGTTAATACTTTAAGATGCTTACACCATACACCACGAGGTCGTGTCGCTTCTGTAGTAAAGCGTCGGATATTTTCATGCGCACTATTCGTCCAATCCATAAGAATGCGAATGCTTTCCAGCAAATGGGTTTCAATGGGTTCACGCATCGCCATCCAGGCAAGCTCCCGAACCCCAAAATGAGTGTCTGCTGCAAATGGAGAAATCGCTTTAAACTGCTCATTTATAATCAATTCATGATCCATTCCAACCATATAGACTGCCCAGCAGCGGACACTATCAGAGGGATGATGGGCAAGGTATGCAAACAGCCGAGGCGCTCCAGCCTCTTTTATGCCTGAAAGTAATGTTTTACTGATTTCCAGGACCAAAGTTCTTACACTGGCACCCTGCAGTTTCCCCAACCGATTTTTACAAGCCTGCAGCAAAACCGGATAGTCAGAGAGTACATTCTGAAGCAACACCAGATGGTCAACAGCAAGCCATTCTGTAAGATTTACGCTTTCAATTGTTCCTTTATTCAATTCAATGCGCACTTCCGCAGGGATATCTTTAGATTTTGCAGCCCCTTTCCTATCGCACAATACACCTCTTTTAATCATTCCAAATGTCCTTTATGATATACCATTCTTCTTCCACATACTGCCAGACATATATATAAAATCCACTTGCTAGCTGCTGATCTTCTACATTCAGCAAAACATATTCACCAGCTTCAAAAGCGTAATCCCCTGAAATCACCAAATCCTGAGTCCTAAAACCTCCTTTACACACACCCAATTTAAAAACAGCATCAAAGAAATGCGCAATAGCTTCCCTGCTTTTAACGACGACTTGTTTTGGAGGATAAAGTACCGCGTCAACGGTATATAATAAGGAAAGTGCATGGCCATCCTGATCATGGATTGCCTGATTAAACTGGTCATTTCTCCGATTTATTTTTGTTCTCATTTGATGAATGTAATTTGAAATGCTAATTTCGGGCACTCATCCCTGCAAAACAATAATGGACAAATTTGTCCCTGCCATTTTGTGAAATCACCCGCTGCTTATGAAAACAAAACTCCGCATCACAGAGAATAAAATTTGTCCATTAGAACATGCAGTCAATACCATCAGTGGTAAATGGAAAATCCCAATTGTATGGCACCTCCATCAGGGTGTAAAAAGACCTGCAGATTTTTTTCTGCACATCGCGGATATGAACAGAAGAGTGCTCACAAGACAACTGAAAGAACTGGAAGAGAGTGGCATTATCTTCAAGACCATTATTAAAGAAAAACCGCTGGAAGTTGAATACCAGCTCAGCAGCTCAGGCAATCAGCTGGTAGCAGCGCTTTGGAACCTGAACGACTGGGGTATTGAGTTACTGAAACACGCAACCTGATTATTTCAATCATTAATAGATAATTAACCGTCATTTCAGATTGTAGCATCCCTCAAAAGTCTGCTATTCCCCAGTTCAGATTCCACTACAGCTATAGCAATTTAATCACTTTCTGGCTTTCTGCAAGGCCATTCAGGTTACCCGCATAGGCACTGTCTGAAATTAACTGACCATTCGCAGATTTAAAGCAGACATAAACTTCCATTTGTCCATTCCTCATCCATTCCGAATGAAGCGGGATAAAACAGCTTCCATCCCCACTTTTTCCCGCATTTAGAAATTGCTCGCACGCCCATGATCTGGGTGATTCACCATCACCATCAGAATGTCATCGTAAAGGCCATTTTCAAAACCAGTAGTATTCCAGCTTAAATTAATCCCTTCCTTCCCTTACTGAGCTTTAAATCCTGGGCCATTTCCAGGCTTCCTTTACTGAGGATTACTTTGCTGTAATCCACTTTAATATCGGGATACTGTCCTGTTAAAGCGTGTTTTTTATTATAGGAAGTCGCCAGATTGTGTGGGTTTTTTACCGTTCCTTCCGCTTCCAGCTTAAAGCTGACATTGATAAAATCGGCCATCGGCTTCAATAGACCCTTCGTCACCGACATGGCCTGACGGTTACCCAGTTGATTTATACTCGGTTTCCCAGCTCTGCCGATCAAATGGCATGCCGGCTGCCCATTTAAAATGTAAAAAACCAGCTTTCCTATTTTGCCGCAAGGGTGCCCATGCGGGCCTGCATAACATATTGCATTTAACCTGAAAAAGCCCTAGCAACCTACTGCTAATACACTGGAAAAACTCACAAATGTAAAGCCTCTTATTGAACACAATACGGCTAAACTTCGCCTCATGCCAGACCCCGGCCCCAATGCTGAATCCCCTTTACGGACTAACATTAAGCTGATATCTTTGGTGCATACCGTCCCCCAATGTTAAAATCCCTGAGTTCTTTATCATCCAATAAACAGTTTTCCAAGAGTTTCTGCAGCTTTTCCTGATCCAGCTCCTGACCAATGAATACCAGTTCATTTAAGCGGTCTCCATAGTTTTTATCCCAATTTCCTTCTATTAACACCTTATTTTCTACAAAATCTGCATCAGTAATTCGCGCTTCAAATGGCATACTGCACCACCATACACCTGCATCTTCCAATCGGGAAGAACCTCCGGCCTGAGAGAAATTCTGCGCATCGCCTGGGCGGTCCGCGGTCCAGAACAAGCCTTTAGACCTAATGATATTGGAAGGAAATTCATTTTGCAGAAAGTTCATTAGCCTTTTCGGGTGAAAAGGACGTTTGTCTCTAAACACCATGGAATTGATGCCATAAGCATCCGTTTCGGCTTGATGGATGCTGTTGAACTCTTTGATCCAGCCGGCAGACTCCGAAGCTGTATTGAAATTAAACTTCCCGGTATTTAAGATCGCTTTGAGGTCAACTCTGGAAAACACACTTTCCAAAATCTCAGCTTCAGGATTCAATTTATGGATCACTGCTTTTAGCAGGTTTAATTCTTCTGCATTTACCAGATCCTTTTTGTTCAATACAATGACATTGGCAAATTCAATCTGATCGGTCAGCAGGTTTACAATGGTCCGCTCATCCCCCTCCATGTCCGTCAGCGCCCTGTCTTTCAGCAATTCGGCGGAGCCGAAATCTTTGTAAAAGTTAAAGCAATCCACTACGGTCACCATCGTATCTACATAGCTAAAAGCAGAAAGGTCTATTCCTTTTTCCTCATCGATAAAGGTGAAGGTCTGTGCAACGGGAATAGGTTCAGAGATTCCCGTACTTTCAATCAACAGGTAGTCGAAACGGTTCTCTCTGGCCAGCTTTTCTACTTCAATCATCAAGTCTTCCCTCAAAGTACAGCAGATGCAGCCGTTACTCATTTCCACCAGTTTTTCTTCTGTTCTTGAGAGTGAACCTTCATTCTTCACCAGCCTTCCATCAATGTTCACTTCGCTCATATCATTTACGATAACTGCAACCCTCAGGTTTTCTTTGTTATGGAGGATGTAATTGAGCAGGGTGGTTTTACCGCTTCCCAGAAAGCCGGAAAGTACAGTAACAGGTAGTCTTTTTATTTTCATACAAATGCAATTAAGTTGCAAGTATAAATCATTTTTAACACTAAAGCAACTTAATTGCATTTAAAATTTATCCCTCAAAATTCATCTCTAGATGAATTTTGAGGGATATTTAAATCGACATGATGTTTTAAATATTATTGTTAGTTTTATGAGTGGATCAGACTGGCTCAATCCAGCTGATCAAACAGACTGCAAACCATGAAAAGAATTCTAGCAATTACATTCCTGATGCTCAGTATAAGTTCCTTATATGCACAGCCTTTTACTTTTAAATCAATAGGTCTGGTCAAGCCCTTTCGCTTCCAGATTTACTATGGCGCAATGGGAAAAGGCGCTTTTGTACAATATGTCGGTCAGAAAGGCATCATCCCATTACGGATAAAAAGCCGTAGTGTAGACAGTACCGAGCGTAAGAGCGGCCAGCCGGATATGACCACTTATGTATGGGAGGAGGTCATTGACGGCCAGGTTACCGGCAGCTATGGATTGGTGGAGGGCTTGCGGAATCTGGAAGACATCTGGTACCTTAGAAAGAAAGATGGCAAGCGCTTTTCAATGGAATACCTTCGGCAAGAAACAGAGGAATACGACGGGGAAAACAAGTACCTATTGCATGGAGCTTTACTTTCCTTCAATTATATGAACCACGACCGGCTCAGTATTGTCTATCCTGACGGGGTAAAAAAGGTATTCGAATTACCGGATTTTGACTCCCCAAGTTATGTCAGGAACAGCTACATTGCTGATTACAATTTCGATGGCTATGATGACATTGCCTTTTCCATACCCGACGCCGGCATGGGGGTTTACCAGACTTATAGCATATATCTTTATCAGCCGGCTACAAAACGTTTTGAAAAGTTATCCGAGTCCAGTGATTCCAGGGTTAAATGCTACGGTCTGAACAATGTGGCTATTGATCAGCATAAAAAACTACTGTACAGTTCTTGTCGCGGTGGCGCCAGGTGGTGGAAAGATGTGTACCGTTTTGAATCTGGCAACAAGTTAGTTTGGATAAAATCCACTGAAGCAAAAGAGTAAAATCCTGAAAGGGCATAAGGGAGGATGCTGATTCATCACCGCATCCCCCATCCTATTAATCAATTAATGGCAATAGTTCTATTAGGTTGTGGATGATCTGATCAGGCTGAGCGGTTTGCAGCTGGGCAGCAGTATGTGCACCCGTGGTGATGCCGATACTCAATCCGCAGCCTGCATTCTGTCCCTCTTCTATATCAATTATTGAATCTCCAATTTTAACTACACTTCCCGGATCCGTAATATCGAATCGTTTCATTGCGAAATCAATCATATCCGGGTCAGGTCTGTTACCAGGCACGTCTGAAGCCGTCACTAAGGCATCAAAATCTACTCCTTCTTTCCATCCCAATTTCTCGATGATGGAGCTTGCAGTAGGCCTGTCGTATCCTGTATTGAGCACAGCCAGAATATTCCTCTCCTTTAATGCCGAAAATACTTTGATGGCATTGGGCTGAGGCAATATTTCTTCTTTCGCGTAAGCATCGGTCAGGCTGATGATAAATTCTTCGTAAATCTTTGTGGTCAGCGCTTCGTCTGTGATTCTGCCATAAGTAGAAAGTACAGAGCGGATGGCTTGTCTTTTTTCTTTACCGGCTCCCTGAGCCAGTACTTCATCCAAACTAAATTCGAAACCGGCATTGTTAATGGCATTTCTGAGCGTCTTATAAACTAGGTTATCTTCATTCACTGTAGTTCCCGCCATATCGAAAACTACCATTGCTATTTTATTCTTTTTCATATCAATTTGCTAAACATTGTTTAATTAAGCTAATACCTAATCCAGTGAATGTTTAGCAAAACTAAACTTTGTTTATAAATACTAGTTGGATCTTATATTAAGTTTTTGTTAATTCTTGATTACGGTTTGACCTTGAAAGAGGAAGAATTCAGCAGAAAAGGAAAGGGCTCAGCTGCCCAGGAAAAGCAAGTCCGCAGCAGCCTCAGATTAGGCTAAAACCGACAGGCTTTATTGGGCTTGCAGTTCTAAAAAAATCGGACTAAATTGTAGGATACAAATGCTGAAGAATGCTGGATAACTTCCCTTTTTACCTGAGTTTAATTGTGGCCATTGTATTGCTGATCATGCTGGCCAACAAAATAAAAGTTGCCTATCCGGTATTACTGGTGGTGGCAGGATTACTCATCAGCTTTATTCCTGAGGTCCCTACCATCCACATTGACCCGGAATTGATTTTCTTTATCTTCCTACCTCCGCTGCTTTATGAGGCAGCCTGGGGAATTTCCTGGAAAGAGCTCTGGCGCTGGCGGCGCATCATTACCAGTTTCGCCTTTGTGGTGGTTTTCCTGACTGCAATATCAGTAGCGTTTGTGGCCAATCATTTTATCCCTGGTTTTTCATTGGTACTGGGCTTTTTACTGGGTGGCATTGTATCTCCGCCAGATGCGGTCAGTGCGGGCGCGATATTGAAATTTGTGAAAGTCCCCAAAAGGATGTCCTCCATATTAGAAGGAGAAAGCCTGTTGAACGATGCGTCCTCCCTGATTATTTTTCGTTTTGCTTTGATTGCAGTAGCCACCGGTCAGTTTGTCTGGTATGAAGCTGCGCTGAGTTTTAGCTGGATGTTAATTGGTGGTGTAGGCATTGGATTACTGGTGGGCTGGATTTTCATGAAAGCCCATAAATATCTCCCTACGGATACCAATATGGATATTGTATTGACGATAGTAACGCCATACATCATGTACCTTGCTGCGGAAGAGGTACACAGTTCAGGGGTATTGGCGGTGGTGAGTGGCGGCCTCCTCTTGTCGAACAAGCGGCATTTATTTCTTAGTAGCACCTCGCGTTTGCAGGGTGTGAATTTCTGGGAAAGTCTCTGTTTTGTGTTGAATGGCTTAGTATTTATGCTGATAGGTTTAGACTTACCTGAGATTACTGCAGGGCTTGAGGGTGTGAGTACCTCATCGGCAATCGGTTATGGGGTATTAATTACAGGGGTATTGATCGTAGGACGAATTTTATCGGCCTATGGTGCGGTATTGGTGACTTTAGTTGCCCGTAACTTTATTACGGTAGCTGATACCAGAAGTCCGGGCTATAAAGTTCCTTTTATATTGGGCTGGACGGGCATGCGCGGTGTAGTTTCTCTGGCAGCGGCATTATCTATTCCTTTACATCTGCCTGACGGTACACCATTCCCGCAAAGAAACCTGATCCTTTTCATCACCTTTGTGGTGATCCTTTTGACTTTACTGCTCCAGGGTTTAACCCTGCCCTATCTGATCCGGAAAATACAAATCCCCAATATGGACGAGAGTTTATCGGAGGAGGAAGCCTATCATCAGATCAGGAAGCAATTGGCGAGTCATGCTTTGGCGCACCTCAATACGCATTACAAGGAACAGCTGAATCATCAGCCTGTGCTGCAGCAAATGGCAAAAAAATGGGAGCAAAATGTGACTGTAAGAGATGGTGAGCTGATGGTGGAAGAATGCAAAGTCATTTACATTGACATTTTAAATCAACAAAGAGATTTTCTGCATCAGAAAAACAACGAGGAAGTAACGCTTAATGAAGAGGTCATTAGAAAACATTTAAGGTTTTTGGACATGGAGGAAGAAAAGTTGAATTTTCTGTAAATCCCGCTGAGAAATGTTTAATTCTCGATAAGTATATTTTATATTTGGTGCATGGTGGGGGAAGATCGGGGCGCACTCAACATCGATGAATTTGAAGTACTTTTTCGCAGGAATCATAAATTCTTGTGTATGATTGCTATGGACTACGTTCATGATCAGTTTATTGCAGAAGATCTGGTTCAGGAGTTTTTCATCAACTACTGGCAACGAAAGGATCTGGTCAAGTTCAGCAGCAGTTTTGAAGCTTATGCAAGGAGGGCGGTAAAATATAAGAGTATTGACTACCTCCGGAAAATCGCTACAGCTCAGAAGCGCAATACAATGCTCGCAATTTCCGAAGCACAACTGGCGATCGCAGACGATACAGAAGACCAGGATCTTCAGCAGCAGCGCTATATCAAGATCATAGAGATGATTCAGTCTTTGCCAGAGGAACGCAGAAAGGTTTTTATGCTCCATGCCATGGATAAACTCAGTCATGCGCAGATCGCTGAAAAACAAAGCATCTCTATCAATACCGTAAAAACTCAGCTGCGCAGGGCTTATGCTGCCTTAAGGACCAAAACACTTGGGCTGCTAATTGGAATACTGTAATATTTTACCCGCTATAAACCAACGTGTTGTAATTTAATCACTTCTTTTTTTCCATCTACTGTCACCCATCTCCTACTTCTTTACGACACAGTGTTGATTATGGAGAATAACCTCATACCTTTTGATCCGGATTCGGATAAAGTTCTGGAAAAACTGGAAGCAGATCAAGCTGCCGGTCTGGAACTGAATGCTGAACAAGAAAACCTGCTGAAAGAACTTCAAGGAATCAGAGCGGAGGCTGGGGCAGCTTTAAAAGCCTATCATGTTTTCGATACGGATCGTAAATGGGCGGAGTTCAAACAGCAAATCGCAGCTGAGGATACTGTTCAGGAAAAAAACCATCAGCCGATCAGTTTATGGCTCAGGATCTCTGCTGCTGCTGCGGCCATATTTATCATTGCAGGTATAGGATTAGTTTTCCAGAAAACCAGTCAGCAGCCTCAGCAGTCGGCTAATGTTTTTCTAAATGACATTCCAGCTGGAAAACAATCGGCAACGTTAACCCTGGACAACGGTCAGAAAATTGTGTTATCAGGGGCAGGTAACGGACAAGTCACTAAGGAATCAGGCATTGTGATCAGTAAATCAGCAGATGGACAGCTGCAATACCGCGTAGGCGCTCAGGATGTTGAGGCTTCCAGTAAAATACATACTTTATCAACTGGCAATGGAGAAACCTATAGGCTGCAATTACCAGACCATACCGAAATATGGTTGAATTCGGCTTCCAGCATAAAGTTCCCAGCGTCTTTTGACGGTCTGAAAGACCGTAAAGTAGAACTAAAAGGAGAAGCATATTTTGAGATTGCACAAGATAAGGAACATCCTTTTATCGTAAAAACAGCGCAGCAGGAAGTTCAGGTTTTAGGGACACATTTCAATATCAACAGCGATTCTGATCAACAAAACACCAGAACGACCTTATTGGAGGGCAGTCTCCGAATTACCAATAATGTTAAAAAAGAACAGCTGATCAAGCCGGGCGAACAGTCCTTCGTCAATGAGGGTACTGAGATCCTTGTTTCACCGGCCGACCTCAAATCTACAATGGCCTGGAAAAACGGATACTTCCGCTTTAATGGAGCAAGGATCGATGAGGTCATGTTGAAAATCAGCCGCTGGTATGACCTGGAGGTTTCCTATCAGGGGCCGATAACTAAAGAAAGATTCAGTGGGAACATCTCCCGAAATAAAAATATCAGCGAGGTACTCAATATGCTGAGCTATTCTAAAGCAGTTAAATTTAAGGTTGAAGGAAGGAGGCTGACGGTTATGCAATAAAAACTACCTGAATTCTAATTGCCAGAGGAACGATTTGTGATCCACCCTATCAGGATCCACCATGATTGGCTGATCATCAGATAACAATACCAGTCCGACGCCAATCGAACTGGTACACGTAAGGCTGGCTATCCACAAAAAATTGTCAACTAACCGCTAAAGGCCGCGATCGAAAATACAAGGCCAGAAGCTACAACCGAACTATACAAATGTACAAAAATTGCATCCATCTGCTGTGCTTCCTGCACGGGCAGTATAAATTATGGAGAATCATGAAGCTAACCACTTTTCTCTTATTTGCATTTATCATGCAAGTCAGTGCCGGAACCTATGCCCAGAAAATCACTTTATCTGTGAAAAATGAGGAACTGTTCAATGTTTTTGATAAAATCAGTGATCAGAGCGGCTATGATTTTATTGTCATTTATTCCCTGCTGAAAGATGCGCACAAAGTAAACATCAATGTAAAAGATGCCCCATTAAAAGAGGTACTGGATCAGATCTTTAAAGACCAGCCATTGGAATTCAGCATCAACAACAAGACCGTATTGATCAAGAAAAAGGAAAGCAGTTTTATTGATCAGCTGATCCAGCGTTTTCAGGAAATTGAGGTGAGAGGAAAAGTGCTGGATGAGCATAACCTTCCCCTTCCGGGAGCAACGGTAAAGGTTAAAGGAACAAAAAAGCAGGTGCTGACGAATTCAGAGGGCGCATTTAGCCTGAGTCGTATTGATGAGAATGCGGTCCTTGTCATTTCATTTCTGGGTTATCAGAATAAGGAAGTCGCCGCTCAGGAAAATATGGGCAGTATCAATTTGACGGAGCAAACCGGGCAGCTGGAAGAAGTGACCGTTTCTACAGGATACCAGACTTTACCAAAAGAACGCGTGACGGGTGCATTTTCCAGCGTACCTGCAAAGCAGCTTGAGCAGCAAAGACTCAGCAGTCTGGGCTCTTTACTTGAAGGCAGGGTTGCAGGATATAACAATGGCCTGATCAGAGGGACAACCTCTATGAAAGGTGTCACCAGTCCGTTATATGTAATCGATGGTTTTCCAGTAGAAAACACAAAATACAATACTACAGGATCAATTACGGAGAATGTACCGGGTCTGAATCTGGAAGATATTGAATCGATCACCGTCCTGAAAGACGCTGCGGCGGCCTCTATTTACGGCGCAAGAGCGGCAAATGGGGTGATTGTGATTGTGACAAAAAAGCCTAAAAAAGGCAAACCTCAGATCTCTGCCTCCAGCACATTTACACTTTCCTCAGGCGCTTTATATACCGACAACCTGACTAATTCGGCAGATATTATTGATCTGGAAAGAGAATGGGAAAGAAACAATCCAAAGTTAAAAGCTGCAAATTCGGCTGCTTATGCAGCGAATGTATTGACAAATATGGGCTATCAAAGCCAGGGCATTAAAGCTATTCTTGCAAAATATGCAGGAACATTGACGCAGTCGCAATTGGAGGACAAGTTAAATCAGCTGGCTTCTTCCGGTTATCAATACTATGATGATGTAGAAAAATACAGCAAACGTGATCCTTTCTATCAGCAATACAATGTCAATGTTGGCAGTGCTTCTGAAAGCAACTCCTTTTATTCGTCATTGACCTACCGTAATAATAAGTCGGCAGACAAATATACGAAAGATGAAAGCCTGGGTTTAAACATTAACAACATCACAAAAATCAATAAATGGCTGACCTTGGAACTCAGCAATTACCTTTCTTATAACGGCGGGAAACAGCAGAATTACAACACCTTATCACCACAATACACTTTCCTGCCTTATGACCGTCTGAAAAATACCGATGGCAGCAATTTTATTTCTACAGGGGCTTCCAGACTGAGTGCGAATACCTTATCGCTGATCAATAGCAACGGCCTCTACAATGTGGACATTAACCCATTGGATGAGCAAAGCAAAAACCTTGGGCAATTGAAAAGTTTCAACAACAGGTCCTTCGTTAAATTAAATGCGGAGATCACGCCATGGCTGTCTTACCGTTCTACTTTTCAATACGAGTTTAGTTCAGATCGTTTCAATAGGCTGTACGACAAAAGCACTTACTATGTAAGAAATATGGTCAACAGCTTTGCGACGAAGGTTGCCAATGGGCCGGTTACTTTTAACCTGCCGTATGGAAACATCAATTACGATCAGGATCAGTTCACTTCTTCTTATAATTTCCGTCAGCAATTCAATATCGACAAAACCTTTGGAGATAAACATAACCTGACGGCCATCGTGGGTACAGAAATCAGAAATGCCAAGCTGGAATTCGAAGATCAATACCTATATAATTACGATCCGAATGTATTGACCTTTGACCTCATCAATGCCAAATCCTTAGGACTCTTACAGGGGCCGATTCTGGGTGGTGGAAATTTTTCGAGTAGTAACATAGCCAGTCAGCGGGAAAATGTTAACAGATTCGTCTCTATTTATGCGAATGCGGGTTATGCGTACGACAGTAAATACCTGCTTACCGGAAGTTTGCGCTGGGACCGTTCTAACTTATGGGGGACCAATTCAAAATATCAGAATAAACCACTATGGTCTGTCGGTGCCGGATGGAATATTTACAAAGAGTCTTTCTTTAATGTGGATTGGGTAGACCTGTTAAAATTAAGGGTGTCGCATGGTATTGCCGGAAATATTTCCAAAGATGCAGCGCCCTACATGACTGCCTATTACAACAACAATAACAATGTAGGTGGTTTACAAGGTACCATAGGTACCCGTCCAAATCCCCTATTGTCCTGGGAAAAAACCACCACTAACAACCTGGGCTTAGATTTTGCTGTTTTCAAAAACCGCATCAGTGGTTCCCTGGACTATTATAACAAACAAGGGAAAGACCTATTGGCAAGCACCATGGGGGTACCAACTGAGGGATTCGGCTATTCCACCTATGCGATTAACAATGGTGAAATGACCAATAAAGGGATTGAATTGTCGATCTCTGGTGATGTGATCCGCAGCAAAGACCTGACCTGGAATGCCAGTATTTTGTATGCGCATAACAAAAACAAAGTCACCTATGTGAATGTCGAGGCACCGGTATATTACCTGCAATTGGATTACCCACAAGCCTATCCACGCATCGGAAATCCTTACAATGCGATTTATAGTTACCGTTGGGCAGGCCTGAGTGCCGATGGGTTACCGCAAGTGTATAACGAAAAAGGAGAGAAAGTATTGAATTCCCCAGGTACCCTGGGTTCTATTGTGTACAGCGGTTCCACTGTTCCTACTTATAGCGGTGCATTTAATAACCTTTTTGAGTATAAAAACTTCTCTCTTTCCTTCCTGTTAACTTTTGAAGGCGGACATAAAATGAGGAATACCTTCCTTCCGGTATTGGGAAGTGCTTACAATGCTGCGCTTGGAGGTTATGTGACTCAGATTACTGCGGTCAATAAGGACATTACTGACCGGTGGAAGACTCCTGGTGATGAGAACAGAACAGCTATTCCGAGACTGGTTTTTGGAGAAGATCCTGCCTACAATAGTCAGAGTGCAGAGATTTATCAAAAAGCAGACATCAATGTGATTGATGCTTCAAACATCCGCCTGAGAAACGTCTCCCTCTCCTACCGCTTACCGAAAGCGCTGGTTAAAAAGGCATATATGGAAAATGTAAGGTTCCAGTTTAATGTGGAGAATGCGTTCACCATAGCGAAAAGCAAAGCAGCAAAGTATTTACTGAATGGATACCGCCCGGCAAATTTTGTATGGGGTGTTTATGTTAATTTTTAGAAGATGAAAAAGATATTATCAAATACACTAAAAATATGCGGTTTGCTACTATTAGTTAGTTTTAGCAGCTGTAAAAAGTTTCTGGAAATTGTGCCAAAGGGTGTCAAAATCCCAACCACACTGGCAGATTATGATGCCATGATCCGTGATGAATATGGAAATCAGCGGACGAATATTACCCAGGCGGTACTCTTATTGAATGATAAGTTTGAAACTTCCGCAAACCTGAATTATTATCCGCTGTATTCGGCGAATTATTTCTGGAATGAGCAGGCAGACCGGATCGCCCTGAACAATAGCGACGAATCCACTTATTACAATTCCTATACAGGAATCTCTACCAGTAATTTACTGATTGAGCATGTGCCAGCGGCAACTGAAGGTTCTGATGCAGACAAAGCGCAGCTGGTAGCCCAGGCAAAAGTATTAAGGGCATTAAACTTTTACGTACTGGCCAACTATTATGCAGACACTTACGAAGAATCCAATGCGGCCAGTAAATTAGCCGTCCCACTGATTCTAAGTGCAGACATTAATGCGCCCTATACACAGGTGACTATTAAAGAGATTTATGCTTTTATGCTGAAAGATATCGAGGAAGCCATTCCAAATCTTCGTGCCAGCATCCCCACAGTTCTACATCCAAATTTAGGTGCTGCTTATGCATTTAAAGCACGGATATACCTGACGATGGGTCAATATGCCAATGCCCTAAGCGCTGCAAATGAAGCCTTGAAGTATAATGATAAATTGTACGATTGGACACAGTATTATGCGACTTACAAAAGTGCGATTGAAGAGCCGGATAAATACAACAATTCACCATCACCAATGGGTTTTGATTTCGTAGAGAACTATTATTTTCGTCATGGCAACACCAATAGCTCAGGACGCGAATCTGCGTTGAGAACCGATCGTGCACCCAGATTTGAAAGCGGTGATGCCAGGTTTGCTTCCCGCTGGAAGCTGAGAACTGTAGCTGCGGACACCTATTTCACCAGTATCACCATTGGTTTTTACAACTATGGAGGACTGACGACTACTGAGGTTTACCTGATTAAAGCGGAATGCCAGGCACGCCTGAACAATGTTCCGGAAGCGATGAATACGCTGAATGCAGTGCGTGTGAAAAGGATTTTTGCGCAAAACTATGCTCCCCTATCTGCCTCAAATACCGTAGATGCCGTGAAGCTGATCCAACGTACAAAGGCGAATGAGCTGATCAACAGCATTACCACTTTCGCTGATGCACGCCGTTTAAATAAAGATCCGAACTACGCAACCACCTTAACGAAAACAGAAAACGACAAGTCTTACTCGCTTTCTCCTGGTTCGCATTTGTGGACGATGCCTTTCCCACAGGGGGCGGCTAAAAACCCAGGCAATGGTACCATTCAACAAAATGTAACTCAATAAACTTCTAATCATACGAACATGAAAAATAACATAAAATCACTCCATATACTACCCCTTTCGGCACTCCTATTATTTTCAGGCCTGCAAAGTTTTGCTCAAAATGGCAAGTACCTTTTAAAAGGAAATCTTACTCATTTAACGGGCAAGGTTTACCTTGGACATGAAGTAAATGGCAGCCCGGTAAAAGTAGATTCTACGACACTGGTTAACGGGGAATTTGTATTTAAAGGAGCGGTTAAATCTCCTGAATTTTACAGTCTGACGCATAAAAACCTGAAATATCCTATTCAATTTATTTTGGAGAATTCGGCGATTACAGTGACAAAACCGGCCGACAGTCTGGCTATGGCTGAAGTAAAAGGCTCAGCGGCACAGGATGTCTATATGGGTTTCTACAAAGTACCATGGAAAGAAATCACCGCAAAAGCAGGTCAGATTTACGGTAAAATTGACAAGGCTGAAGCTGCTGCAAAAGCTGCAGGAGTTAAAGTAGATTCATTGACACGTGCGAGTTTTGATCAGGAATTCGTAGCCCTGGACGCACAGAACAAGAATGCAGTGAAGGAATACATCGGTGAACACCCTTCCTCGGCAGGTGCTGCAGCAATTATTTATGACCGTTTTATTGCCTATCCGAATTTCCCTGTGGCTACTGAGTTATTTGCTGGTTTGACTAAAGAAGCCCAGCAATCTACGATTGGTGCTGCTATTACGAAAGCAATAGCAATTGATGCAAAAACGGCTAATGGTAAACCTGCTCCTGCATTCAGCATGGCCGATAAAGATGGCAAGATCGTTCATCTCTCAGATTTTAAAGGTAAATATGTGCTGATTGACTTCTGGGCAAGCTGGTGCGGTCCTTGTCGGAAAGAGAATCCGAACGTGGTTGCTGCTTATAAAAAGTACCATGATAAAGGCTTTGAAATTATTGGCATCTCTCTGGATTCTAATAAGGAAGCATGGCTTAAAGCAGTTGATAAAGACGGATTAACCTGGACGCACGTTTCTGATTTGAAAGGATGGCAATGCGCTGCAGCAACTACTTATGGTGTAAAAGCAGTGCCTGCAAGTTTCCTGATTGATCCAAATGGCAAGGTGGTAGGAAAAGATTTAAGAGGAGAAGAACTGAATAAGACTTTAGCTGATTTGTTTAAGTAAAACACCTTTTATTTTTACAAAAACGACTGTAATCTATGGATTTCAGTCGTTTTTTTTTAAGTATTTTCACCAAGATCCATTTTGAATCCGGTAAAGAGAATAGTATACAAAACGGCTTGAACTGTCCTGTAAGCCTATATTATCATAGGAATGCTTACCTTTGTAAAAATTAATCGCATGGTCGTTCCTACACTTTCAAAAGACATACAAAAAGATATCCAGGACATCTCCAATATCCCCGTCATTCCAAGAATACTAGAAGTGATCTGCAAAACAACAGGAATGGGTTTTGCAGCTGTAGCCAGGGTTACAGATCAAAAATGGATCGCATGCAGTGTAAGAGATGAGATCAACTTTGGCCTGGTGCCAGGTGGGGAACTGGAATTAGAAACCACCATTTGCCATGAAATCCGCCAAAGCGGTCATGGCGTCATTATTGACCATGTAGCCGAAGATCCGCTTTTCCTGAATCACCATACTCCATTGCAGTATGGATTTCAAAGCTATATTTCTATGCCAATTTACCGCAAAGACGGTACCTTCTTTGGAACCTTATGTGCCATTGACCCCAGACCGGCGAGGTTAAAAGAATTCCAGGTGGTAGAGATGTTCAAATTATACAGTGAACTCATTTCTTTTCATTTACAAGGTCTGGATCGAGTGGATCTTGCCGAATTACAGTTAAAAGAAGAACGTCAGGCCTTAAAACTAAGGGAGCAATTCATTGCTATTTTAGGCCATGATTTACGCAATCCGCTCGGTGCTGTTTCCATCAGTGCGCAGATGATTTTACGACAGCCGCTGGATGATAAAACCAGAAAGCTTGCGGAGATTGTAAAAAACAGCTCATTTAGAATGAAAGAACTGATTGAAAATGTACTGGATTTTGCCAGGGCAGATCAGGGTTCTGGTATTGCTTTAAACATTCAGGAAAATCAGCCGATCTCTGAATTGCTGCAGGAAGTGATTACTGAGCTTCAGGCCATTTATCCGGACAGGATAATAGATTATGAGGAGGATTTAGCCTTTGCGGTGAAATGTGATGGCAGTCGCATTACGCAATTGTTTTCAAATCTGCTGGGCAATGCCTTAACTCATGGAGATAAGAATGGGGTAATTAAGGTTCAGGCCCTTAGCGGTGCTGATTTCTTCCAGCTATCCGTGAGCAATGAAGGTAAGCGCATCTCCGAAGAACGGATTGCGAATTTATTTCAACCTTATGTTAGAGGTGAAGAAAAAAATGGTTCTGAAGGGTTGGGTCTGGGATTGTATATCTGTTCTGAAATTGCAAAAGCGCATGGTGGAAAGCTTGTGGTGAGTTCTGACGACCAGGAAACCTGTTTCCGGTTAGTGCTTTAACACTTTTCAACCTATTTGTAAAACTGACTAGTAAGCTTATAACTGAGCGTCATTATTTCTGGCTGAGGATGATATTCCTAACAAATGTCAAGTGTTTTTGGAAGCAGCTAAGAGAACTTTGTATCATCAATACAGATCAATATGATGACTACAAAAAAATTAGCAATGGTTTCCGGAGCAAACGGACATTTAGGAAATAATCTGGTCCGGTTCCTGATTGGCAAAGGAATCCCCGTAAGGGCATCCGTGCGTAACCTTAACGATAAAATTCCTTTTGCAGGACTTGATGTCGAGGTAGTTCAAGCGGACATTACAGACAAAGCCTCATTTGTAAAGGCCCTGCAGGGGGTAGAAACCTTTTATGCCGTTGGTGCAGCGTTCAAGCTCTGGGCAAAAGATCCTAAGAAGGAAATTTACGACGTCAATATGGAAGGCACTAGGAATACGATTGAAGCGGCGGCCGAAGCAGGTGTAAAACGGATCGTATATGTAAGTTCCATTGCAGCACTTGACTATACAAAGCTGCCTACTAAAGAAAGTTATGGTTACAATCCTGACCGCCGGGAAAGCTATTACAACTCTAAGAATGATGGTGAACGACTGGCTTTCCAATTGGCGAAATCGCTGGGCATAACATTAGTTTCTGTGATGCCTGCTGCTATGATTGGCGGGGAAGCTTTTTTGCCGCTGAATGTCTCTTACAATATCCTTAAGCTCATATTGAACAAGGAAATCCCGATAGACACGAAAATTACGCTCAACTGGATCGACGTGAAAGATGTGGCAGAAGGCTGTTGGATGGCCGCAGAAAAAGGACGGGATGGCGAGCGCTACATCCTCGCAAATGAGCAATGTATGACCATCACTGAAAGTACACAACTAGCCAGTACGCTTTACCCGGAGTTGAAAATTCAGATCCCTGGCACTCTTCCTAAATTCCTATTGTTTACCATTGCCGGAATCATGGAGTTTTCTGCTAGAATGAGGGGGCAGACTCCCGTAATCACCAGGAATAATATTGCCATGTTTTCAGGCTTACAGCAGGATTTTGACATCAGCAAAGCCAGGAAAGAACTGGGTTTTCATCCTAAACCTCCTAAACAGGCAGTCCAAGAGGCAGTGGCTTACTTAATGACGCATAAGGCACTATTGAAATAGTTATTGTAATTTCAACGATTAAATTGGTTTTACTTATGCTGCAGCAGCAATTAATAGATTTTATCAAGTCCAGACATCCCCTATCAAAAGCGGATACGGATTTGATGATGCAATATTTTGAACCGGTCCTATATCCCAAAAACCGCATCATTGAAGAAGAAGGAAAAGTACCTAAGTATCTTTATTATATTGTTTCTGGCTATTTGCGCCTGTTCCATTACAATGAACATGGCGACGAGGTGACGACACATATTAATTGTCCGCCAGGTTTCTTCACGTCTTATTTCAATTTCATAAATGAGTGTAAATCGCCTGAAAATGTAGAGTGTATTACCGAATGTGAATTGCTTCGAATTACAAAGGCCGACCTGGAAACGCTGACTAAAAAAAATATGGCCATGAAAGATTTCAGTATTGAAGTACTGCAGGAAGCTATTATTTACAATGAAAAAAGGTCTGTGGAATTGGCCAGTCTGACTGCAGAGCAGCGTTACCTGAAGCTCATCAAAGACCAGCCTGGAATTTTGCACAATGTTCCAATTACCTACATCGCTTCTTTTCTGGGGATGAAACCTGAAAGCCTCAGCCGTATCCGGAGAAAATTGATGTCTTAAAGAATACTTCCATCATTGCGCTAAAATAGTTTCCGGAATTTTAGCGCAATGATTTTAATATCTGAGCTTTTATCGCTTACCGTTTGGCGACTAAATAGCTTCCCACCTCTTTGCCGGAATCATCTAACATACTGACCTGAATTTGCTTGTTTGTTGCTTTAATTTTAGTCAAAGTTCTATTGCCGTCTGTCGGACCTCCCCCAATAATAATCGGATAATTATTCATGCTTTTAGCTGGCGGGTGGATTTTACACCTATGCGTATGACCGCTTAAAACCAGGTCTACTTTTCCTCGGTTCATCAGGGGTTCAAATAGTTTTGTACAATGAGCAGCGCCATGTTCCTCACCAGAATAACGCGGAGGGATGTGCATCATTACCACACGGAAGGCTGCGTTTTTAAACTCCTTGCGGTTAATTTCCTTATCCAGCCATACTGCCTGCTGTTCTCTGTATTGATCGAAATCCACGATCCCGGCGTATACCGGATGTGTATCGTCTTTGTCTTCACCGGTATCCAGGATCACAAACCGAACTGGTCCTAATGTAAATGCAGTATTCCCAACATGGTCAAAATAGGCTGCAAAATCACGTGCAAACTTACCCCTGGTTTCATGATTTCCGCGTACATAGACAAAAGGGGTGTTTTTTGCAAAGTAGTCTACACAAGGCTGCAGCATATTATTTACGATCTGTTTTTCATCCGACTGGTAATCGAAAACATCACCGTTGAAGAAGACAAAATCACGCTGATTTCCTTTATCTAGCTCCAAAAGATGGGCGATAGATTTAGGCCGGTCATGAATGTCATTGATCATCACAAAAGAAACTTCTGCTTTCGCAGGATCAGTATTTAAGACGCTTTCCGTATTGCCGGAAATGGTAGATCCATAGGTTAATTTATAAGGTTGAAAATCTTTGATTTCCTTAGAAACCACCTTGTAATGGTAGGTGGTACCAGGTTTCAAATGCTCCAGTTTAACACAGTTTAAGCGACCTGCAGGTTTAAATCCCATCTCACTTTTGCCATAAGCTTTTTTATCGAGCTGCTCTGGCGATTCTCCGTATTCTACCCAACTGGAACTGTCTTTACTGGTGATCCACAAGATGGAGATGCTATTGCCAAAATTAGTCTGCAGATAAGGGCCGGTAATGATTTTAAAATCATCCTCAAGAGGAGTCCGGGGACTTGAAATTGCCTTTTCTGGTTTCAATAAGGCCAGTCCCCCAAGCACAAGCCCTCCTTTCAGAAAGCTTCTTCTGTTTTCCTTCAATAAATTCTGTTTCATGCGGTTTTATTTGGTTCATCGCAATGCTAATTATAAATAACTGTGATTACAAACATTTTGCAACGCAACCGTTTGCGCATATTTATGGAAGATTTGCTAAGCTTTGGCGGCTTCCATTCCTGGCAGCTTAATTCCTGAAGCTTTTAGGTTCTCCAGCAGTTTTTCCTGAAAAATCAGCCTGGCATCATGAAAGCCATGGGAATTTAACCAGGCATTGATCAGCACTTTATACCCGCTTTCTTCGAGTGTAGCAATACCTATTCTTTTCTCCGGCGTTTTTAAGATTGATTTAGATTCGGCAATCGTTTCATCGACTACCTGCTTCACTTTTTGAAGGTCTACCCCATAATTAAATTTAAGCTCCAGATCTAAGCGCCTGCTGCCTTTCGCACTGATATTGATGATCACCTCATTGGATAATTTACTATTGGGAATCACCACGGTCCGGTTGTCAAAAGTAGTAACTACGGTAAAGAAGAGCTGGATGGAGGTGACTGTTCCCTCCTGTCCCTGGGCAATAATATTGTCTGAGACACGAAAAGGTTTCAATAAAAGAATGAGCACACCGCTTGCAAAGTTCTGCATGGTTCCAGAAAGTGCGAGTCCTGCGGCCACCCCTACTGCGCCAATTAATGCGGCAAAAATCGTGAGCTGAATGCCTAAAATCTGCATGGTTAAAAAGATCAGCAGGATACGCAGAATTGCGACAGATACGCTGAGAAAAAACGGAGACAAGGAGGAGTTGACTTTCTTTTTCTGCAAACGGCTTTGCATCCATCTGGAAAAGACCCTGATCAACCAAAATCCGATGGCGATGACTGCAATGGCGAGTAAAATATTGGGTCCTTTTAGTATGACCCAGTCGTAGAATTTGTCGTAAAAATTAGCGGTTTGATTCATCTGATTGTGCTTTTAAATGGATATATGCTTCGTATTCTTTACAAAATAACCAATCAGGCAAAAAATTGTTTCTTGCAGTCGGCGGGAGCCCCTGCGAAAAGCGGAATGAAAACATATACCAGATTGGCTTGTTTTAGTTAGCATAGATTCTCAATACAAAAAAGCAATACTATGGGACAGTTAAATAATAGAAAGATTGCCGTTTTATCGGAGAGCGGTTTTGAAGAAACAGAATTGACCAGCCCGGTTCAAAGGTTAAAAGAGGAAGGTGCCACCGTTCATATCATCTCTTCCAAACCGGGCAAAATAAGAGCGATGAAGGGCGATCAGGAATGGACGATTGAGGTGGATGTTGATCAAATAATTACCGAAGCCAATTCAGAAGATTATGATGGGCTGCTCATTCCTGGCGGGGTACTAAATCCTGATTCTTTAAGGAAGAATGATGATGCTGTTGCATTTGTAAAAGAATTTTTTAGTGCTGGAAAACCGGTGGCGGCGATTTGTCATGGCCCGCAGGTATTGATCACTGCCGCGGTGGTGGAAGGCAGAAAGTTAACTTCCACCAAAACGATTAAGGTTGACCTGCTGAATGCAGGTGCGGACTGGTATGACGAGGAGGTCATTGTTGACCGTGGACTGGTGACTAGTCGCAGTCCGGCCGATCTTCCTGCTTTTAACAACAAGATTGTAGCAGAGTTTGCCGGTCATGCTAAATAGCACGTATTGGTTCCCGATCCTCGCATTAGTGGTGGCTTGTATCAGCTGGACCGTTACTAAAGAAGAGGTGTTTCGGGAACCCCGTGACTGGTGCGTCGCAAAATCGAAATCATGCGGAAGCATTTGGAAAAGAAAGTTCTTTTACCTGTTTACTTGCGAATATTGTTTCAGTCATTATGTAACGCTGCTGCTCTTATTCATTACCCAATACAAATTACTTTATCCCAACTGGGTTGGCTATTTAATCGGAGGATTTTCTATCGTTTGGATTGCCAATGTATACATGAGTCTTTATAGCCTATTGCGTGCTAAACTGAAGCATCAGCAATTGCTGAAAAAGAAGTTAAAAAGCGGAACTCAGGATGATAAACCCTTATAAGGGCTTGAGTATTGGTCGTAAATCCCCCTTTAAATTGTCTGAATTGGACCGTATGAAAGTCGAATTTTCCTAGCAAATTACAATGCTGATTAGCTCGTTAAAAAACAGCGTAAATTGGCTTGGAGCAGCGACCAATAAAAACGGGCGACCCCGAAAAGCCAGATGAGTAGGAAATAAAAAATGATGGTTATGTCAAACAATAGCGTTTCGTTACACAGGGTACTCAAATCAACTCCGGAAAAAGTTTATCGTGCATTCACAGAACCCTTAGCCATTGCATCATGGCTGCCTCCCTATGGTTTTCTTTGTACAGTTCATGAAATGAACGTTGAAATTGGTGGTACTTTTCAAATGTCTTTCCAAAATTTTTCTACAGGGAATGGTCATTCTTTTGGCGGGGAATATATAGAACTCAAACCCAATGAGTTCTTAAAATACAGCGATAAATTTGATGATCCTAATTTACCTGGTGAAATGATTACTACTGTATCGCTTCGAAAAACATTAGTGGGCACAGAGATTAAAGTGACACAGGAAGGAATTCCAGCCATGATTCCGGTGGAGATGTGTTATCTGGGCTGGCAGGAGTCATTGGAAAAACTGGCGAAGCTGGTAGAACCAGAGATTCCTGATGCCTAGATCAGCAGCAAACTGCTGCCTTACAAAACAAGCCATACCCCAAATAAATTATTTGGATTCTAAGGCGATTTGGAATAAAATATCCTTCATTTGTCAGAAAAGAATCCGGCAGCACTGCCGGATTCTTTTGTTCGTGTACTTAAATAACGTTGATCTCTTTGGAAGTTTTAGGTTGTACCCAAACTCCTTTTTTAATAATTAATTTCCCCTGATCATTGATAAACTGAGGCTGCCAGAGAATTTTCTTTGCCCCATTATTGGTTAGTCTTGATTTTTTATTGCCATCATGCTGAATGCTGATGAAGGTATTCAGTACAGGAACATCTTTTAACTCCGAGCTGCTGCCGCTTTTACCGCGATACAGGGTACTCAATTGATCTTTCCTGGCATCGGCCGCTAAACCCATCAAACCTTCTGTAAAACCCTTAATTACACCAAAAGAAACTTCCGGGTATTCTCTTCTTTTCGTCGCAGGGTCTGTGAGATGCAGCATATAATCATAGGCTTTCTCTGCTTGTCCATTTTGATACATGATCAATGGAAAGTACGAGAGGTTTTCTACATTCCATTTGTTGGCCAGCAAATGCTGTATTGTTTTCTCTTTTCTTTCTCCTGCTTTTAAAGCATCAAACCAGAGTAAGAAAGTTTCTCCTTCATCATGACCAAATTTATGGTTATCTGAATAGAAAGTATGGTAACGTGAATTGGCATCATTCCACCAATAAGTATCAATATTTTTCTGGTAAGCTGCTGCTTTTTGACGGTAAATTCCAGCTTGCTGAGTATGTCCTTTCAGTTCTAATATATTCGCGTAAGAATTTAATCCGCTGTACAGCGCTGCCACTAAATCCACGCCCATTTTAATATTAGGAACCCCTTCTGAGTAAGAAGGTAAACCACGACACCTATGGAAAGCATCTTTCTCATTGAAAGGTATTGGTGCATTTGGATGAGTAGGTCTGCTGAGCAGGGAATCTGCCTGTAATACCCAGCGCTCAATATAATCCTTGACAGACTTCTCTTGAAAATTCACAAAATCAGCCCCTTTAATGTACTCCTCATCACCCGTCCAAAGATACAATTTCCAGCTGGCTGTGATGACATCAAAATTAGCGTTCAGGTTATACCAAAATGCTTGATCATCTCTGTAATCTTCTACAGCAGATTTCCCTAAATGATTGATTTCCCAAAAAGAACACCAGTCTTTTGAGGCAGAAATGCCTTTCACAAAATGTCTCAGCATATTCTTGTTCTCTTTATGGAGTCCTAAAACCTCGCCACCTAAAGTCTGGTGTGCCACATCCCGCATACAAAATGCAGACCGTGGCGGCAATGCCGATTCATACCAGGGGCCTACCGGATCACCGATTTTCCCTTTGTAGCTCAAGGCCATATCTTTTGCCCTGACAAATGCGGTTTCTAGTGCGGGGTCGCTTGACTTAAAAGTCAGCCCGCTCTTCTGGGCATAAACACTGCCACAGAGCGCAATCAGTAGGTATAGAAAAAATGTTCTTTTCATGTGTTTAATTTAAGGTTATTTCTATTGCCTTGCGGCCATTCCAATTAATTTCTTGTTTTTCACCATTGGCTTGCGTGATGATAATTTGTAATTGTTTAGTGCCGGTTCTGCGTACCATAATGTCAAAATCCTGGTTAAAAGCACCAATATGCTCCAGAGACATTTCCTTCCAGTGTGCGGGAAGATTTGGCTGTAACAAAAAGGAGTTAAAACGTTTAGGCTGTATGCCAAACAAACCTTCTGTAATCGCTCTGCAATACAAACCACTTTCCGCAGACAAATGACGCTGATCACCCTCTGGCCAGGCTTCTACCGCATAAGGGACATGCTCACCAAGCAAGCGTTTATCGGTATAATATTTCAGGTATTTCAATGTGGTATCGGTAATTCCTGCATTAAATAATCCACGGACAGCATATAAAAGCGAGCGGTCCCAAAACACTTTTGAGCCTGATTCGCTGAGCATTCCATCTTTGGTCCAGAGCTTGCTGGACAGCAGTGCTTTTGCCGTTTCGTCTTTTCTGTCATAAATCCCCATCACCAATGGCATTCCAATCCAGGACCTCAATTTATCATTGCCTTCATAGTAACGATAAGTGTCATAGCCCTGCACCTTAGCGCCAAAATACTTTTCAATAGCTAACCTCAATTCCGCTGCTTCTGCAGCCAGTTTTTCTGCAGTCTTTTTATCGCCCAAAGCGGCGGCAAGATCTGAAGAACTGACCAGCGCACCGTAAGCCAGGGTATTGGTGGATAGGTTTATTTTTCCTGCGGGAAACCTGCCTTCCAATTCGTCTGAATCTGAGGCTATCACACCATCCTTACTTTTCTTTCTTCTTGAAAATTCCAGGCACCATTCAATTAATGGCCATAATTTCCGGGCTTCCACTGTATCCCCATAAGCCAATGCAAACCTGGAGGCACCATAGGCAATCATGGCCATATCACCACGGTCGCCGGCCCCGTTCCACATCCCCTCACCTTCTGCGATGATCGAGCTTGGGATAGGTTTATAGTCCTTATTCATATATTTGGCAAACATCCGGAAGCTGTTGATCGCACTTTGATTTCCTTCGACATTGCCTAGAAAAGGAAATAGCGGATTCATATATTCTGCCTGATCATTGGCCCAGATTCCGGCATAATAAGCGCCTCCCCCCGGACTGTGCAACAATCCTCCTTTCGTATCAAAAATACTTTCTGAGGCCCTGATCTTTGCAAAAGAGAACATCTGATTCAGGGTATCATCAGGAGTCTTTAATACCAGTTTTTTAGTAATGTCATTGATGAGTTTTCTACGCTGAATGGCTTCATAGGCGGAAGAAAATTCATAAGGCTGATCTGCGGCTTTTCTTGCCGTGTAAACTATCGAGTATACCAGTGTTTCTCCTGGTTTTAAGCTAAACTTTCCTGCGCCATATACCTTTGTATTTAACACATAAACACCGTACACTCCTTTACTTTGTTCGGTACTATCGGTGTGTTCATATTCAGGGATAACAATATCTACGGTCTTTAAGGCCTTATTCTTAAAAGTCCCCTGTTCAATGAATGCGGGCTTATTTACCGCAGGAAATAGCTCACGAAGGATACTCAATCCTGCTTTATCAGACTTCACTTTAATCGTACCATTGAATGCAAAAACTGCTGGCTGCTCATTTAAAACTTTTCCATTAATGGAAATCTCCGGAATTGGCTGATCAAAATCTCTGATCAGGCTGGCCCGCGTATCATTTGGGATGGTTCTCAGCATGGGAAAAACCAATTTCCTTTTTAAGATCAAACTCCCCATCTCATTTACCCCATAAGTAAGAATTGCGGAGATCTGTTTTCCGCTCATTTCGATCTGATCGGTATGTGGAGTTCCTTTTTTTACGACCCATTCTATGCCTCCGCTTTTCACTAAATTCCAGCGTAAATTCTGGGCATGAACATCAATAAAACTATACAGTAGGGGCAGCAAAAACAACAGGCGTTTAATCGAGGGAAATTTCATAACAATTTGAGATAAAAGGGAATAATTAATAAAGGATAACATCAGGTTTCGCTCGCTGCCCTGAAGGACAGCGAACGGCACCTGGTATTGGATTTAATTGTAATTCGGATTTTGGATCAGGGCAGGATTTTTTTGTATTTCTGTCCTTGGAATTGGATAATAATAGAATGAAGGCACCCAGGTACGCTCCTGAACCGTCATCAGGTCGTAGGTAAAGGTACCGTTAGGCTGTTTTTTAATGATGACACCTTTTGCATCTTCAGAACCAATTTCGGCAATGCCCCATCTTCTGATGTCAAAAAAACGGTGACCTTCAAAGCAAAGTTCAATTCTGCGCTCATGTCTGATTTTTTCCATGAGTGCTGCGCCTGTTGCATTGACAGGAGCCATACCTGCTTTTTCTGTTCTGATTTTATTCAGGTAGGTTAATGCTTCCGGATCTTCATTCAATGCTGCGCAGGCTTCTGCGTAGTTCAGGTAAATTTCCGACAAGCGGAATACCGCCCATTGTGTGGCATCATAGTCCTGAATATTCCAATCGTGTGCTTCGTTCACCATTTTCCTCACACAATAACGTGTTTTTGAGGCGTTCCATGGGGACAGCGGACTTTGCGGAGAATCATCTCCTCCTTCGTAAAAGGCAGTCAACCGGTTCTTAAACTGCTGGTTATTGGCCAATACGGATGCATAAAATCTAGGCTCCCTGTTCAAATATGGATCTTTTGCCTGATCAGGATTGCTCCAGCTAAATTTGCTGCCATCAGCCATCTCAAAATCATCCACCATCTGCTGCACTACATTGTACGCGCTATAGCCATTATAGCCATTCGGACTTAAATCGCGGCTCACCGTATTGTACCGGTCCGCCTGTACTAAACCACTATAGACTCTTGAAAAAATCATTTCAGAATTAAAGAAATCGAGGAAGGTTTTATTGTAAGTTCCATTTCCGGCATTCCCATACAAAGCATAATTAGCTCCGGTAAAATCAATCAGTGCTTTTGCGGCCAGCTTCGCTTCTTCCCATAACTTCCTGTCGTTGGTTTTATTAAAATAAGGACTTGCGGCATACAGCAACAACCTTGATTTCAAGGCCATTGCAGCACCAATTGTAGCTCTTCCTTTATCTGCATTATTGCTATACACTGCGGGCAGTAATTTGATGGCTTCTGCAATATCCGCCAGTATAAAAGCTTCTGTCTCTATCCAGCTGGCTCTTTTCTCAGCAAACGTTCTGTCGTTCACATCGTAAACCTTTGTAATCAATGGTACACCGCCAAATCTTTTCAGCAGTTCGAAATAAGCCATGGCCCTTAAAAAGTAGACCTCCCCTTTCATCGTCCCTACTACTTTATCTGCGCCGGTGATGTTGTCAATTTTGCTAAAGAAAATATTGGTATAACGGATGGCGGTATACATTTTATTCCAATGGTTTAAAGAGCCCGAAATCTGGTTATCAGGGGTTGCTTCTCCACGAACATATATATCTTCATTTTTCCAGTTAAAGTTTCCATAGAGTTCATCGGTTTGCGCAGCCCAGCCAAAACCAGCATCCGGATAAGCGAGAACGGCTTGATCGTAAATACTATTTACAAAAACCTGGGCCAGTTTCGGGTCCGACCATACATCTTTTTCTGCGTAAGCGTTTAGCGGCTGCAGGTCCAATGCCTTTTTACAGCCTCCAAATAGCAATGCTGTACAAAGGAGCAAAGCGGTGCCATTTATTCTTAATTTATATAGGTTCAATTTCATGATATGCTTTGATAAGGATTAAAAAGTAATGTTTGCACCAATATTGATCACACGTTGCTGCGGATAATATTGTCCTGAATTGTTAGGTACTTCCGGATCGAAAGAAGGACCGAATTTGTCGATAGAAAACAGGTTGGAACCGCTCACATAGATCCTGGCATTTTGAATCTTTAACTTTTCGGTTATTGGTTTAGACAGGCTATATCCCAGCTCAACATTTTTCAGCCTGACGAAGGCGGCGTCTCTCAACCAGAAATCAGATTCCAGCGTGTTTACCCCATAGGTTCTGCCGGTTGGCCCGTTGAAATTCCGGGGATAAGTATTGTCGCCAGGGTTCTGCCATCTGTCATCAAAAAACTCGGTTACCATGTTTAATCCTGCTGGTGCCAGGTATGATTTCGCTCTGGCTTGTCCCTGAAAGAACACCGAGCAATCTATATTTTTCCAGGATGCGCCCAGTGCGAGTCCAAACATCAGCTCTGGTGTACGTGTGAGTGGCATTCTCACTTTATCCAGGTCGTTGATGAAACCATCATTATTTACATCTACGTACCTGATGTCGCCAGGTGCTGTATTTGCTGGATGCGGACTATTGTCGATTTCCTGTTGATTTTGATAAATACCATTTGATTTATAAAGGAACCAGGAATCCACAGGGATGCCTGTTTTACGTTGATAATCTGGAATATTTGGTGCCTCATCCATAAAAATCACTTTATTTCTGGCAAAAGTCACATTACCTCTCACATTGTAGGCGAAAGAGTTCCCAATATTATTGCGATGCGTCACTTCCAGCTCTACCCCTCTGTTTAATACTTTTCCCAAGTTTTCTTTTGGTAAAATCAGGCCGGTATAACCGGGAACAGATTCACTTCTGGGAATTAAAATATTGGAGCGCATAGACCTAAAAACATCTATGTTGACGCCCAGTCTCCCTTTAAAGAATTGAGATTCTACACCAATATCTGTGGTGGTGGCCAGCTCCCAGGTGATGTTAGGATTGGGTGTTGGTCCAAGCACTAAAGAGGTTACCTGTGAAGCCCCAGATCCCAATGAGTAGCCATAACCTCTACCTAATAAGTAAGTCTGAAGGTAGTTAAAGGCATTTACGATGTCATTACCTGTTCTTCCCCAGGAAGCTCTCAACTTCAATTCATTCAGCACATCCGATTTGAAGAAATCTTCCTGAGAGATGCGCCATCCCGCAGAAACACCAGGAAAAAATCCATAACGTTTTCCTTCAGGAAAGTTCTGTGAACCGTCATAGCGCATGGTATAATCCACCAGGTATTTACTTTTATAGTTGTAGGATAAGCGACTGATGTAATTGACACGTGCCGATTTTGCTGCACCAGAATTATTTTGCTGACCAATCAGGCTTCCTGCAAACAACTGATCCAGGCTATTGCTCAGGAAATTTGAGCGCGAGGCACTAATGGTATCTGCTTTCCCATTGAAAGTTTCCAGGGCGACGAAAGCCTCTAAAGCATGGTCACCAATCGTCTTTGAATAGCCCAGTTTCACATTGAGTAATCCTTCATTAATTGCGCCTCTTTGTTCAAATAAGGACGGTGCAATCGAGGAAGCAACTGCTACATAATCTTTCTTGACTGCATCATATCTGTAGGCAGGAGGCGGTGTTTTGGTAAAAGATTTCGTTTTAACGTTGGTCACATCGTAGGCATAATAACCGTCTACAAACAATCCCTTGGTCACTTTGTCCAGTTTCCAGCTGAAAGATGTTTTGGTTTGCAGGTAGGAATTTGTAAACTGCTGATATCCCGCTTCACCGGAGGTGATATAGACCATGCTATTGTCCGGACCGCCCCCAATCCCTACGCCCACCAATCCATTCGGATAAACCGGGGTCAGGTATGGGTAGGCCAGCCATAGTTCCCTGAAAATACCGCCAGCATCATAACCACGTTTTGCGGCGTTACGGGCTTCATTACGGTAAGATACATCCACACCAATCTTGAAATTATCCGTTACTTTTACATCAATATTTGCCCTTGCCTGATCTTGTTTATAATTGGCTGCATCGCCTTTATAAATCCCATCTTGCTGCTGATGCTGACCTGATAAAAAGTAGCTCACTTTATCTGTCCCGCCACTTAGCGACAGGATATGGTTCTGCTGCAAGGCACGTTTTTTCATAATCGCATCCCACCAGTTACTATTTGGATGCCCTAAAGGATCTGATCCATTGCGAAATAATTCGATATCTTCAGGTTTCCAGGTCAGCGCTTCTCCCCTTAACGCATTGTACTCATTTGTGGCCTGCGCATATTGGTAGGAGTTTAACATTTTTGGTATACGTGTTGGTTCAGTAGTCGCCCAGTTTGTCCCCAGCGACAATACCGGCTGTCCTGTCTTTCCTCTTTTTGTGGTGATTAGAATAACACCGTTAGCAGATCTTGCACCATAAATTGCGGCACTGGCATCTTTAATGACGGTGAAGGATTCTATGTCGGCAGGGTTCAATCTGGCAAAGCCTCCTGCACGGTCAGGAATTCCATCGATTACGACCAATGCGCCTGAGTTACCCAATGTGCTTTTTCCACGAACAAATACGTCTGCATTGTCATTTCCCGGCTCCCCTCCCCTTGAATTTACAATCAGTCCCGGCACCTGACCAGCGATAGAATTGGTTAAGTTAGTCGCAGGTGATTTTGCCAGTTCAGCGCCACTAATTGTAGCGACAGCTCCGGTCAGATTTGCTTTCTTTTTTGTGCCATAGCCCACCACTACAATCTCGTTCAATCCAGAACCTGCATCTTCTGTCATCTGTACCTCCAGGTGCTTCTTCCCTTTTACCGGAATTTCCTGGTCGGCAAAGCCGATATAGCTGAATACTAAAGTGGCATTCTCTAGAACAGTAATTTTGAATTTACCATCAGGGTCTGTTTTGGTACCAATCTGAGTTCCTTTAACGCGAACAGTTGCATTTGGCAGGCCTGCGCCCTGTTCCGTTACCCTTCCAGTAACCTGCAGCTGCGTCTGAGCAAAGCCCTGCGCATAAAAAATTAAACAGAGGAGTAAAAGGAGGAGCTTTTTCCCGAGTAAGTCAGGATAGCCCAAATTGGGAATAGTAAGTTTTAAGTTCATATTTGGTTTGATTTGATTAACAATAGCTCAGCCGACTCACTAGTCTAGTCTACTCTGTTCTATTGAAACATAAATATAAACGAAGTTTTATGGCATTTGCAAAATTAATTTGCCTGGCTAGGAAAAATAATAGGACTCTGAGCCAGAGCTCATTAAAAATTTCGGCCAAATAACGGCAATAAAACCTCATTTAACCAATTATTAGGCACAGCACTTAGATTTGTATTTATTTTCTCATTTCCGGATTGGTTAAAAATAATTACCTTGTAAAAAACAAAATATTGCGCTGGTCTATTGATAGACTAGTGCAGACCAACCCTAGCATTTATGACCACCATCTTTGAAAAAATACAAGACCTGGAAAGTATCCCATCCTACTCCAAGCACGAGCAATTTGTGCAGGGCATCATCAATGCAATTGATGAAAGGATCATCGCACAAGGAGCGGCACTGCCTTCGATTAATGTGCTGATCAAGGAATTGGGCTTTGCCAGGGAAACGATTATGAAAGGCTATCGGGAATTGATCAGCCGCGGCATTGTGGAGGCTAAAAACAGGCAGGGTTATTTTGTGGCGAATGACGATACGGAGCAGACTTTAAAAGTGGCTTTACTGATGTACCTCATCGATTCTTTTCAGGAACAGTTTTATAGAAACTTCCGAAATGAACTGGGCCCAAACGTCCATATCGATGTGTTTTTCCATCATGGCAACATTACCATGTTTGAAACCATGCTCCACATGATTAAAGGCAAATATGGCGTGTATGTGGTTTCACCGATCCCGCACCCAAAAACAAAACATTTACTAGAGTTGCTGCCCATCAACAAATTCATCATGTTCGACCGCTATGAACCGATGAAGGGCGATTTTAACTACGTCAGTCAGGAGTTTGAGCAGTCTACCTATAAAATACTTTCAGCGCTGGCAGAAACGATAAAAACCTTTGATGAGCTGATCTTTTTCCATGTACCCGGTTCGTTGGATCCGGTGGAGATCATTAAATCTTTCAAAAGATTCACCAAAGACTTTAACATCAATACCCGGATATTGAATGAATATGAACCTGGAAGTGTAGAAAAAGGTAAGGTTTATTTCACTTTAGACAACTCTGAAATCTGGAAGATCATGAAAGATTGTGAGCTCAAGCAATTACAGCCGGGCATCGATATCGGCATCCTTTCTCATAACGACGAGGTGGTGAAAGAGATCATTGGTGGTGGGATTACCACTTATTCTGCCGATTTTTCTTTAATGGGAAGAAGGGTTGCACAGGCGATTCTGAAAAAGGAAAAAGTACAAGAGATCATTCCAACCGTATTAATCAGAAGAAAATCGTTATAAGATGAATCCAGTTGCTTTTTCTACGTTTATTATCATTACGGTTCTTGTGGCGGCAATTTCCTGGTATAAAACCAGGAAGCAGAAGATCACCACTTCTGCAGGGCTATTTCTGGCCAACCGCAGCTTAACCTTTACGGCTGTCGGCAGTGCCTTATTCTTTACCAATATCAGCGCCGCTGAATTTGTAGGGAATAGTGAGTCCGTTTACCTGAACAACATGTCTGTGATGGCCTGGGGCATCAGTTCGGTATTTGCGATGGTACTGGTTTCTGAGTTCATCATCCCCATTTATTTAAAGGGTGCCATGTCTACCACTCCAGATTTTCTGGAGAACAGGTACGATCCGGGAACAAAAAAGCTGGTCTCCTTCCTTTTCCTGATCAGCTATGTTGTTAATTTATTGCCCATTGTATTGTACAGTGGTGCGGTTGCATTGAATGGGCTTTTTCATTTTTCAGACATCTGGGACATCAGCTATGGCAACAGCATCTGGGTGCTGATCTGGTGCATTGGCCTGATTGGCAGTTTATATTCTATTTTAGGTGGACTAAAAGCAATTGTGATCTCTGATCTTGTACTCGGAGTCTGCATGTTTACCGGTGCCATTTTACTGGCTTATTTTGGGTTAAGACACATCGGCAGTGGTGATTCCATACTCGGTCTGCAAACGATTCTGACCACCAAAACTGAACATTTCAACTCCATAGGGGGCGATAAAGACGCGGTGCCTTTTTCTACGATATTTACAGGAATGATCCTGATGAACTTATTTTACTGGGGAACCGAACAGGTGATTGTGCAGCAGGCCCTGGCTTCGTCCAATCTGGAAACCAGTCAGAAAGGAATTGCATTGGCCTGCGTAGGCAAGCTATTAGGCCCCTTGCTTTTCATTTTGCCGGGTATCATTGCCGTGCATTTATACAGCAATTTACACAATACTACAGAAGCCTTTTCCAGGGTGGTGAGCGATGTCTCCCCTCCAATGCTGAGCGGTTTTATTGCCGCCGTGATTTTAGGCGCGGCCATCACTTCATTTTCTCCGGCACTGAACAGCGCGAGTACCCTATTTACCCTGAACCTCTACAAACCATTTAAAGAGAAGAATGGCAAAGCGGTCACTGAAAAAGACCTGCTTCGGAACTCCAGAAGATTTGAAATGTTTGCGGCTTTACTGTCGATGTTTATTGCGCCACTGATCATTTTTTCCAGTGGTAATTTTTACACTTTTATGCAGAAGATGAATGCTGCATTCAGCATTCCTATTTTCAGTATTATGTTTGTTGGCTTTGTGACTAAAAGAGTACCGCCTATTGCGGCTAAAATTGGCCTGGCTTTTTGTTTTACAGGTTATATCCTCACGCAGGTAGTTTTTGATACCGGCATCCATTTCCTGCACATCCTAGCCATCCTTTTTGTCCTGACGGCGGCTATTATGCTGATCATTGGAAGAATTTTCCCTATGGAAAAACCCTATATCGCACAAAACAAACAAGTGGTGGACCTGAAGCCATGGAAAAACAGACACTGGATCAATGGCTTGCTGATCCTCATCATGATCCTTTTGTTTATTGTATTTTCTAAATGGGGACTTGCCAGTTAATCCATCCATCACCATAAAACAAAACCAATATACTGACCTAGAACCAATCATGCTCAAAAGATATCTTTACCCAACCTTTCTTCTCCTGATGACTTACCAAACCAGTATCGCCCAGCAGCAAATTGCCATCGAAACGAAGCACAATTCGTTGATACTTTCTACAGATGCCAGCAATGCTTTAATCTCAACTTACCTTGGCAAACGGATCGCCAACAAAGAGGAATATTCGATCATCCCTACCCTGGATAAATATACTCCTGGGTCAGACGACCTGTACAATAAACGGGAAGCTTACATCGCCTCTGGCTCCATTAATTTATTAGAACCCGCCTTGAGTGTTACTCATGCCGATGGTAATAAGTCTACGGTATTGACCTTTCAGCGCGTGAAGGTTACGGAGCTGGATAAAAACAGAAAGCTGACAGCTGTGGTGCTGAAAGATCCCAAATACAATTTTGAGGTCACCTTAAATTACCTGGCCTATTATGAGGAAGATGTGATCGAGCAATGGTCGGAAATCCGACACCAGGAAAAAGCAGCTGTAGTATTAAACAAATATGCTTCCGCAAACCTGAGTTTAAGCGGGAAGAAGTTTTACCTGAAAAATCAATACAGCAGTGCGATGCGGGAAATGAGGTCTGAAGAACAGCAATTATTGCATGGACTTAGAACCCTCGATTCGAAATTAGGTACACGTACCAACCTTTTACACTCCTCCTCTTTTATGATTTCCATTGATGGCCCTTCTGCGGAGGATACGGGGAATATCATTGCAGGATCCTTAGCATGGACGGGAAACTTCAAGTTAGATTTTGAAACCTTTGATGATTATTATCTGAGGGTTACCGCAGGAATCAACAACTTTTCTTCTGATTACACGCTAAAGCCAGGGGAGAATTTTATCACCCCACGCTTTGTCTATACCTATTCCAGCAAAGGAACCGGATTGGCCAGCAGAAACCTGCAAAACTGGGCAAGAAAATATCAGTTAAGGGAAGGACAAGGAGAAAGATCCACCCTGTTAAACAACTGGGAGACCACGTATTTTGACTTCAACGACGAGAAATTAAATAACTTGGTACAGGACACAAAAAAACTCGGGGTAGATGTCTTTTTACTGGACGACGGCTGGTTTGGTAACAAATACCCCAGAAATGGCCCGGCAGCAGGATTAGGCGATTGGGAGTTCAACAAGCAAAAATTAAAGAATGGGATTAGTGCCATCGGTCAGGAAGCTACAGCAAATGGTGTGAAATTTGGCATTTGGCTGGAACCTGAAATGGTGAATCCTAAAAGCGAATTGTATGAACAGCATCCGGATTGGATCATCAGGCAGCCGGAAAGGAAAGAATACTATATGCGAAACCAATTGGTACTGGACCTGACCAATAAAAAGGTACAGGACTTTATCTTTAAAGTGGTGGATGAGACCTTTTCCCAGGTTCCAGATCTGGCCTTCATCAAATGGGACTGCAATTCACTGATTTATAACGCTAATTCTCCTACTTTAAAAAACCAGGATCATTTTTACATTGAGTATGTGCGCGGATTAAACAGCGTACTGGAAAGAATAAGAAAGAAATATCCGAAAGTACCGATGATGTTATGTGCTGGTGGTGGTTCCAGAGTGGATTATGCTGCGCTTCAATATTTCACAGAATTTTGGCCTAGCGACAATACCAATCCTTTCGACAGGATCTTTATCCAGTGGGAATACTCTTATTATTTCCCTTCCATTGCCGTAGATAATCACGTAACGGATATGGGCAGACAACCCATTAAATTTAAGACCGATGTGGCCATGATGGGGAAGCTTGGCTATGATGTAAAGGTTCATGAACTTTCTGAAAAAGACCTTGCATTTACCCAAAATGCCATAAAAACCTACAATGGTTTTAAAGATATCGTATGGCACGGTCAGCAGTACAGGCTGCAGGACCCTTATCAAAATGATGTGGCTTCCATTTCTTATGTAAATGAGGCCAAGGATCAAGCGGTAGTATTCAGCTATTATATGGCCACCAGAAATGCAACCAAACAAGCGCTTCCTATTGCCTTAAAAGGTTTGGATGCCAGCAAACGCTACAAAATAGAAGAAATCAATCTTTATCCGGGCAGCATATCGCCGATAGATTCAGCGAAGGTTTATTCAGGTGATTTTCTAATGAACATTGGGTTAAATCCGGAAGTTAGTGACAGAAGAACAAGTGTTGTACTTAAAATCACTGCGGTTTAAACCCTCCTGCCTCGATTTAAATCCTTCTGCAAAAAAAATAGCATTACGAGATCAAGTGACTCGTAATGCTATGAAGTGTTTCCATCGAAATTCCTTTGTTCTTTTTTATTAAGGGCTAATATTTAGTATTCCACATGGTAATCTTTTTTGAATGGCTGGCCAGACCATGCTTTTTTTGCGGTCCAGTCTGCTGCAGGAGCCGTCCAGAATTCATTGTCTGCCGGTAATCCCAGAGGCAAAAATCCAAGTGTTGCCATGTACAAGCTCCCTGTGGAGGTATAACTATCGGCGATCCCAGGCTGAGCGCCACAGAAACCCAATACCAGCCAGCCTGCTTTATCAAAGTTATTGCATTGTTCAAACATGCGGTGCATCACCGCCGTAAGTCCGGATCTCACTTGTGCAGGGCTAATTTGCGCAGGCAATTTACCCATCAATGCGACCTGGCCTAAAGCCTGAAAAGCAGCTGTTCGGTAAGTGACCGACCTCCCCATTGGTGGATACGTACCATCCGGCCCAATGATCCGCTCTGAAAACTCTGAATAACGAACCATGCGTTTTACGGCAGTTTCGTACATCTCCGTATTAATTCTTTTCTTATCCGAAAGCACTTTAAAAAAATCAACCAGCATCGGGTGGATCACGTAAGAGTTGTAGTAATCAATACTCAAACTTGGTCCGTCGCTGTACCAGCCATCTCCCTGGTACCATTCCAGGATTTTCCTCTTTGCAAAGTCCAATCGTGCGGGATCCGGCTGTTCGCCAATACTCAACAGGAAAGCCTCATTGATTCCAGCAAAAAGCAACCAGTTGTTATAAGCGCCTGTACGTGTTCTTAAAGCTTTAAATTCTTCTGCAATTCTTGACTTCGTCAGGTCATCTAATGGCTCCCACAATGCTTTTGGTGCTCTCAAAAAAGCCTGAGCCATATAGGCGGCATCTACGATCGGCTGACTCTCCGTTCTAAAGTTCAGGTAATCTGGATTTTCCGGATCTACCGCATTTGAAATTCCCTTTAACAATGCCAGGCGCAGTTTTTTACGCATCAGTCCTTCTTTCGTCGCATCATCCGGCAAAGCGAGCCAAGGAGCTACCCCTGCCATGGTACGACCAACAGCTTCCAGATAAGTTACTTTTTTAAAGAAATCTGTCGATTGGCCTGGAGGAACTTCTACGGGCATATTCTTTTTCAAAGTGCCATCGGCGAGATTTAAGATCACCGGCGAAGACATTTTATACAGGAGTTCTGCCCAATACTGGCGGTCCTGAGCGCCGGCTGTCACTTGGTTTTGTTTCGTTTTTTTTGAGGATTGCGCCTGAACAACAGGACTGGTCATCAGCATGGCGACCATCAAAAACATGCATTTAAGTTTATTCATTAATCTAGTTCTTTAGGTTTATTGAGCACTAATTTGAAAATATCTACTGGTTCCGCTGGAAACATCTACGCTGAAACGCAATACCTGTGGAAGTTCATTCACAGTGGTCATTACCAAAGGAATAAATTCACCTGTTGCGCCATCTCTAACCAGTATTTTTTTAGGTTTCTTTTTCTTAATTTTCTTAGCTACATCAGACCAATTCAATGTGACCAGCATTTTTTTTGGTGCGGCAGTTCCGTTGTGGACTTCTTTGATCAATACCTGTTCTTTATGGTTCAGGTATAAAGGCAGCATTTCGCTCCCGGCAAGCAGGAAAGCCCCAACGCCATATACATCCGTATCGTCATAGCCTACTTTATCAGGTGCGGCACCTTGTGCCTGTACATAACCTAACTTCCCATCTGGCTGTACCGCGGTGGTCAACGCTAACCATGCTTTGTTCAGCACTGGCAGGTACTTTTTGTCTGGAAGCAGCTGGTTGTTCATGCCCCAGGCCATCGCATAACAGATGAAACCGGTGCCACTGGTTTCTTTAGATGGATAGCTTTCAGGATCTAGTAAGCTGGCGTGCCAGCTTCCATCTCGTTGCTGCAAAGCGGCCAGTTTCTCCGACATCTTCAGGAATAGCCCTTCCAGATTTTTACGCATTGGTTTAATTTGGTGTCTACCTACTCTATTGGTGTTTACTTCATTTATTTTGTGCTGTGATCAATTCAGGACTGCTCATTATTGTGCATCCAGTATATTGCTTTAAGCCAAAAATGTAATAGTTTTCACAAAGCCAAGGATCGCTGCCCATAGGCTTTACCATTCTCCATCATTCTGGTTCTATAGCTAATATTACGTCAGGAAAGAGATTTTAAAAAAGAATTTACGCACTGATATAACGCAAACGTTTGCAGAGTGTAGCAGCAGCTTTTAATTCCATGCTTTCTCTCCAATCATTCAGGAACAGATCCTACTGTTAAAGACAGATTACGCTTACAAAACGGGGCCGTTTTACTGAAAAGAGAAATATCCCTAGCCTTAAGTAATTAAGAGTAGGGATATCTCTACGCAAACGTTTGTTTACCTGTATTTAGGCCCAGGATTTGTCTCCTTTTTTATAGGGAACACTCCCTTCAAATCGCCCAGGCGCAGCCACATAACGCATGGCTTTTGTTGCGCCTATTTCAGAAGTAAAATATCCGAAAAAGGCCAGCTGCTTCATCATGGTAAAATAATGAGATGGCAAATCTCCCTTGTTCGCCTGATGGACTTTTGCTGCTTTATCCAATGCGAGCAGCAGGGACAAGCGCTGAGGGGAGCTTGCTTTTAGAAAATCGGTACCATGCATTTTTTTACAGGCTGCATCCAACTGTATGATTCCTTCCTTAAAGACTTTCTGATCTTTTTCTTCATAACAATCCTCCACAATCACGGTCATGAATGCGCCAACTTTTGCCGCTTTTGCACCTGGGCTTTTGGCTGTATCTGGCAATATTGTATCGGCTACTTCGTCTAAAAAATCCTGATCCTGCTTCGTAAATAAGGTCTGCTTTGCTCCTTTTTTAGGGCTGCAGCCAGTCAGCAGTACATCAGCGCCAATCATCGCCCCACCCGTGAGCAGAGCGATCATTTTCAAAAGTTCTCTTCTATCCATAAAATCAGCTGTTATTTTTCTTTAGTTCAGACACGGCATGGTCCGCTGCCCTGGCGGTTAAAGCCATATAAGTAAGGGATGGATTCTGACAGGCAGAGGAGGTCATGCAAGCACCATCGGTCACATAAACATTGGTACAATCCCATACCTGGTTCCATTTATTCAGCACTGAAGTTTTAGGATCTCTGCCCATTCTTGCGGTCCCCATTTCATGAATTCCGTGTCCTAAAGCATGGCCACCATCATAGGTATTTACGTTTTTCACGCCAGAAGCTTCCAGCATAGCACGCATTTCTTCCTGCATATCTTTACGCATTTTCAGCTCATTCTCTTTCATTTCTGCATCCATATTCAGTACTGGCAGTCCCCATTTGTCTTTCACATTTTTATCGAGTGATACTCTATTTTCATGATAGGGAAGTATTTCACCGAATCCGGTGGCACCGATTGTCCATTGCCCAGGTTCGGTTAAAGCATCTTTTAAGTCGCCGCCAAGCTGTAATTCGGCAATCTCTCTGCCCCATCCTTGTCGGCCGGCACCTCCCTGATAACCGAAACCACGCAAGTAATCCCGTTTATCACCGCCTAGATTAACGAATCTGGGGATGTAAAACCCATTCGCTCTTCTGCCATACACATACTGGTCTTCAAAGCCTTCTACTGTTCCTGAGGCTCCAATATTATAGTGGTGGTCCATCACATTGTGTCCCAACTCCCCACTGCTGCTGCCCATACCTTCCGGCCAGACCTCCGTAGCGGAATTCATCAGAATCCAGGCTGTATTTAAAGTCGAGGCGCATAGAAAAATTATTTTACTTTTAAACTCGATAGTTTGATTGGTTTCGGTATCCAAGATCTCTACACCAGTTGCCTTTTTAGTATCCTTATCGTACAATACCTCTTTTACCAATGAGTAAGGACGAACGGTCAGATTTCCTGTTTTCATGGCCGCGGGTAACGTAGAAGATTGCGTGCTAAAATATCCACCAAAAGGACATCCTTCCCAGCAGCGGTTTCTAAACTGGCATTTTGTTCTGCCTGGAATCTCGGCGGTCAGGTTGGCTACCCTTCCAATGATTAAATGTCTTTTTTCATGGTATTCTTTTTTTATCCTTTCGGCGATGTCTTTTTCCACGCAATTCAATTCCATAGGTGGCAAAAACTGACCATCGGGCAATTGCGGAAGCTGTTCAATAGAGCCGCTGATTCCTGCAAATTTCTCTACATGGTCATACCATGGAGCGAGGTCATCATAACCAATTGGCCATGGCACACCCACATTATCTTTTTCATTCGCTTCGAAATCCATCGGACTCCATCGGTAAGATTGCCTTCCCCATAAGATAGAGCGGCCGCCCATTCGATAGCTGCGCCACCAGGTAAAAGGTTTGGTTTCTGTATAAGGACAATCCTTTTCATTTGCCCATCCATCCATGACTTCTTCGGCAGCTGCCCAACCCCGGTGAATCACCGGATTATTCTTTTTCTGTTCTTGTGTGGTACGTCCGCGATGTTCCATTTCCCAGGGATTTTTCTGAGCGGTTTTATAATCTTTAACATGATCATAAGGCCCTCCCCGTTCTAACATGATTACTTTTAGTCCCTTTTCACAGAGTTCTTTTGCGGCCCAACCTCCGCTTATGCCGGAACCGACAACAATGGCATCGTAAGTGTTATTTTCCAATTTGTGTGTGGTTTATTTTAATTAAATCGCCTGCACCCATCCTTAACGTAATTTTAAATGTACCTAATTACCATACTCCTATTCAACTGTTATATGGCTAAAAAAATATGTTATCTGATCAATTATTAGAATAAATACCCTTATTTTAGGTTAGAATAGCAGATGACCAACACACAAAACAGCTTTAATGAAAACATTAATACAAAAAATTTATGTGGAAGAACACCATTCTTTTGCTTGCCGGACTTATAAAACACCCAATTTTGAAACGGCCTGGCACAAGCATCTGGAATGTGAATTGATCCTGATCACTGCAGGAAATGGGACAGCTTTAATCGGTGATTACATTGGAGAATATAAGGAAGGGGATGTGTTTTTCCTGCAGAGTAATGTGCCGCATTGGTTCAGAAAATTGCAGAATAACGCCATTGGCAGTGCCATTGTCCTACAGTTTTTAAGTGAGTTCTGGGGCGATGATTTTTTATCCTTACCGGAGATGAAACCTATTGCAAGGTTATTAAGACAGGAAAACACCGGGATTCAGCTACAGGGAACTTTATCTATGGAGATCACTGCCATCATCCGTCAACTAGAATATGCGGAAGGTCTGGATCGCATTCAGCTCCTTTTGAATGCGATGCTGCGCATCGGTAGCTCTGCTGAATACAAGGTCATCACCATGGCGAGCAGCACAGGAAATAGCTCTGCGGAGAATTCAGTCATAGAAACCATCATTGATTACTCCTTTAAGCACTTCCAAAGTCCCATCTCCCTAAAGGAAATCTCCGGAATCACCAATATGTCTATTCCTGCTTTTTGCCGTTTTTTTAAGCGCAACATTAAAAAAAGCTATCTAGATTTCCTCAAAGAGATTAGAATTGGCCATGCCTGTAAACTATTAAGGGATACGGATCGTGCAATTTTAGACATCTGTTACAACAGCGGTTACAATAGCTGGGCGAATTTTAGTAAACAATTCAAGGTGGTCTCGAAACTCAATCCTTCAGCCTATAGAAAGCAGTATAAAAAATAAGGCTGGTGGTCAAATACTTTCAATAAAAAAACTCCCTTGAAACGTATTTCAAAGGAGTTTTTAAATGATTATTCCTGTTTTATCTGATCATCCTAACCGATTTTGATCATCCTGTCCGAAATCACTGGCGTAGTTGGATAACCTGGATAATCTGAACCTGCGTATTCCTTACTGCCATCCATATAGGTAGAACTTTTCCCTTTTACCTTCATCGTTCCATTGGCATAAATCGTCACCAATGCCCAAAGCGGATCCTTTGTATGCGCAAATTCATAATCTCTCCCTTTCCTGCCAAACTGATAAGCGGCGCTATTGATCTGAATGTAATTGATGCCATTGTATACGTTATGGTAATCTTCATGATTGTGTCCACTAAAAACAGCTTTGATCTTTTCAAAACCGGCCTTTTTATTGGTTCTCTCAAAAAGCAGGCGCAGCATGGCACCTTCTCGGATTCCATCCAGGTCGTTATCAATTCCCTGGTGACAAAAGATCATCACTGGCAAATTGGTGCTTTCCAATTCATTTTTGAGCCATTGGTACTGGGTCGAACTGATTGACCTGGGATAACCTTTAGACGTATCATTCGCTGGTCTTTCATTTCCATTTAAGATGATAAAATGATAGCCCTTCAAATCAAATGAATAATAAATCCCTTTTGACTTCCAGAAATCTACCACCTGATCATGGCTAAAACCTCCATCCACATCATGGTTACCGATGACGTGGTGCTTTTCGCCATTAAATTTATCCCAGGTTTCCATCAGCGTTTTGTTTGCGGGTTTAGGCGTACAAAAATCGCCGATTTGCAGGATAAAATCAGGCTTTACGCTATTCATTTCTTCCACGAAAGCCTTTACTCTGGCTACCCCATCTTTAATCAGGTCATGGTGTAAATCCGTGAGTAAGCCAAAACTTAAAACTGCTTTTGCAGGGAGTTCTGAGGCGATTCCAGCAGCGGCCTCCAAAGGAAGTGCATGAAGTCCTGCCACTCCTGCCAGCATCAATCCTTGCTTTAAAAAACTTCTTCTTTCTTGCATTTCCATTCTATTTTACTGCCCAGGTTAGTCCATTTTGATTGTCCGCTCCAGCAAATTGACGCTGCAATGCGGCTTTTAAATTTACATCATTTACGGTATATTCTCCTGTTGGATAAGCCCATCTTGTTGGAATCAAATTATTATTGGCATTGGCTGGACCAATATCAAACTTAGGAACTCCTGTTCTTCTGTAGTTGTAATAAGCCTCACGACCAGAATTCTGAAAGAAAGCTACATATTTTTGTTCCAGAATCTGATCCAAGCCTGCTTTAGTATTTCCAACATAGGCATTTTTTGTCAGGAAAGCTGAAATTACAGTGGGGCTGGTGATGCCATAAAACTTGATGGATTCGGTGATGCCCTGTTCGTAATAACTGGCTGCATTTCCTGTTGTCCAGCCTCTGTTGATGCCTTCGGCGATGATAAAATTAGTTTCATAGGCACCCAGCTGAACCGCAGGAATCCCTGAAGGTGAAGAAAGCCAGTAGTCAAAATTGATCATACTCAGTTTTCCGGCAATGGCCTGATCTTTTAAGGTAGTCTGCAATTCGCCGGTGCGTCCTCCTTTAAATGAGCTGAATTGACTGGCATAACCAGGGTCACCACTTAATTTGGCAGAATCAGTCGGCAAGGCCACTACGAATACCCTTGGGTCATTTGTTTTGGTCAGAATGTTCATATAAGTTGCTCCCAGATTATTCCGAAGGTCCTTTTTCAATACGACACCATTGGTTGGCCATAGCGGATAGTTATTGGAAACATTCGAAGTATTGTAAACCAGCTGGAAATTATCCGCATTGCTCAGGATCAATGGGTATTTGGCGGGATTGGCTACAATTGCAGCAAACTGTTCTTTTATTTTCAAATCCGGCGTATCATCGGCACGTTTACTTAAAGAGATCAATACCCTCAGGTGTAAGGAGTTGACCAATTTCTGCCATTTGGCAAGATCACCACCATAAAAGAAATCACCATCCACCTTGGCCTGTGCCAATACAAAGGGCGTTAAATCCGTATTTGCTTCTTCCAGCAATTGCAGCGACTGGCGATAAACTTCTTTTTGTTCATCATATTTAGGCTTAAAATTAGCTTCTGATGCCCCTTTTAAGGCTTCACTCATCGGAATATCGCCAAACATTTCCGTGGCAGAGATGAAGAAATAAGCTTTAAAAAACTTGGCCAGCGCCAGGTATGCTGTAGCAGGCTGTCCTACCCTCATCGCTTCGATTTCCATGCGCTGCACATTTCTCAATTGCGTATAAGCTGCATAATCCGAGGTGGTCCAATTGTAAGACTGGTTTCCATAGTAAGCTTCGTTCATTACCATAAACTGGTTATGGCGCTGATCTGTAGTCCATGGTGCCTGCGAGCTGTTTAGCAGTAAGCCTGTAAAAATCAACTTCGGCGAGACATTTAGGATGGCAGCAGGATCTTTTTGCAATGCTTCCGTTTTTTTGCAGGAAGAAGATGCGATGATCAGCATACCTGCTAATATTGAATATATTTTAGTTTTCATAAGTCTAATTTTAGAAAGTAACATTTAAGTTGAGACCAAAGCTTTTTACCGATGGCGTCTGCAATCCGGCTCCGGATATAAACTGATCCAGGTCCATATTTCTGGTTCCTTTACCTGTGAAATAAAGGAGGTTTCTACCTACTAATGATAGACTTGCTGCACTCACAATCTTTGTTCTTTGCATGAAGCTTGCTGGCACACTATAGGTCAGCACCACTTCTCTCAGCTTCACAAATGTTCTGCTGCGCATCAGTTCATGGTTTGATCTGTTAAAGTTTCTGGCCCAGGTCTGGTACAATACCGGCACATCATTATTGGCAAAAACGCGGGTATCAGAAATCACATTACCATCCTGATCGGTATTTAAAGCACCGCTAACGATCTTTAACCCATCTGTCATCACACTGCCTTTCCAGCTGGAATTTGCTCTGTTCTGCCAGTCCAGCAAACGGTAAGGGCTATCAGATGCTGGGGCAGTTCCGGAGTTCCATTGAGAATCATCCACTGCATTTGCAATCTTTCCTCCAAAACGACCATCCACCTGGAAGCTCAATCCGATGTTTTTGTATTTGAAGGAGTTGTTGATACTCGCTACAAAATTATTATCGCTATAGCCAACAAGGCTTCTATAAGGATTTAAAGCAGGTAATCCATTTGTACCTACAATCATTTTTCCGTTAGGATCACGCTGGAAATCGGTAATAAAATAACCATCGGCTCTATCTCCTACTTTGATCAGTCCATCTCTTTCCAGGATACCGTCAATTTTATTCAGCCAGCGGTGATTTGTTGACCAGTTCAGCACTACATTCCATAAGAAATCGGTGGTCTTTACCGGACTTCCGTCTACCGTTAATTCCAGTCCTTTTCTCACATAAGTGAACGCATTTTTTTGAGTAGAAGTCACTCCTGAAGTCGGACTCACCGTTAGGTTGACAATTTCCGGCCCTTCAATATTATAGAATGCGGCGGCATCAAATCCGATCCTGTTGTTTAAGAATCTGGCTTCCAGTCCTACCTCTGTTGTTTTCACCCTTGCGGCTAAAATGTCAGGATTGGTCAGCACGCCACTATAGGTTACCCCTGTATTGTTGTTCCATCTGGTGGAATAAGGCGTATACGTGGAATTCAGTTTGTAGATGTCGTATTGGGCATCTTCTTTGGCAAGATCAGAGGCTACATTGGCATAAGAACCTCTCATTTTCAGGAAAGAGATCTCTTTTGGCAGCTCAATCATTTGAGAAATCACGGCACTTAAAGACGCTGAAGGGTAGAAATAGGCATTGTGTTTTTCAGGCAAAGTACTTGATTTATCATACCTGCCTGTTAAGTTCAGGAACAAATAGTTCTTATAATCAAGGTCGATCAAACCGTAGGTACTGGCGACTTGTCTGTGCCCATAATCGTTGGTTGGCACCGAAGGCAGCACAGTATTGGCCAGGTCATATACCCCTGGAACGATCAGTCCACCATTAGTACTTGCACTTAATGAGCTAACTTTTACGGTTCTTAAATTTGCAAAAACTGAGGATTTGAATCCAAAATCTTTAAATCTATCGGCATAGCTGAATGAAGCTTCTGTATTGTTTTCCCAGAACTTATCGTACACTTCCTGGTAGCCACCTACTTGATTTACACCATCATTATAGAAGTTCCCTGATACCGGAATTCGCTTAGTGCGGGATCTGTTCCAGGTACTCACATTACTTCTCAGGTTAAAATTCAACTTATCGGTAATGCTGTATTTCATGGAAAGATGTCCGTAGATATCGTCTTTTGCATAGCTGTGCAAGTTTTCATAAGCCGTAAAATACGGGTTGTTATAAATCGTATATTCTCTGTTATACTGCTGAATATTTTCCTGACCAGGTTTCCAGTAATTCTGAAGGTCTCTGACATCGTAATCTGCGCCACCCCAGATGTTCATCAGGTATACATAGCTGTTAGGGCCATAATTGGCATCCGGATAATTTGGGGTAATCTGTTTATTGTAATTGATATTGGCTTCAAACCTTACCTTTTTACCTGCGTTTAATCCGCCAGAGAAATTAAAGTTTGTACTGCCCAATTTGGTATTTGGCACGGTACCGCGCTGCAGCATCTGCGAGAGCGAGACACGCATATCCCCGACTTCACTTTTGGTAGAGATGGCTATATTATTTGTGCTCAGCAATCCATCACGCAGGAAGTTTTTCAGGTTATCTTTTCCCCTGGCGAGCCATGGGATAGGTACCAGTGCTTTGGTAACCGGATCTATTGGGCTATTGTATTGATTGATCAGCTGACCTTCAAACCTTGGTCCCCATACAAAATAGTCATTGTCGTTGATCCCACCACCTTTTCCATCTTTAAATTCGTACTTGAAATTATCACCAGCACCATAAGCTGTCTGGTAATCAGGAATCGCATTGTAACCGGTCTGTAGTTGTGTACTGGAATTGAAGTCGACAGTAAAGCCTTTATTGATGGATCCACCTTTTTTTGTGGTGATCAGGATTGCACCTCTCTGACCGCGGCTACCATATAATGCCGCGGCATTGGCACCTTTTAATACCGAGTAAGTTTCAATATCATCCGGACTTAAATTCCAGGAATCTGAGCTGATGGGCACGCCATCTACTACGATCAGTACCCCAGACTGGCCTCTCAGGTAGATCCCGGCATCTCCGAACAGGTTGGCACTTGGGGTAATTGTCAGACCGGCAACTTTTCCGGTCAGCGAGCTGATCCCATTAGGCTCCCTTGCCTTTACCAGGTCGCTTCCTTTTACTTCCTGAACGGAATAGCCTACTGCTTTTTTCTCCTTTTTAATACCGAGTGCAGTCACCACCACATCATCCAGCGATTTACTATCGCTCTGTAAAACGATGTTATTTGCAGAGATACTGCCTACTTTTACTTGTTTAGTCTTGTAGCCGATCGATCTGATTTCCAAAAGATCTTCCAGTGCTCCAATGATAGTAAATCCCCCTTTAAAATCAGTTGAAGTACTTTTCCCGTTATTTTTGTTCGTCACAGTCGCACCAGGAATGGGCCCTGACTCCTCTGCAACAGTCCCGGTTATTTTGGACTGCCCATACATGTTAATGCTGCAGAACATGAGAAATACTGTAAATAGTAACTTCCCTTTTGTGTAGAATTGATTCATAATTTAGCTATTGATTTGTTTAGCAAAACTAAACTCTGTTTATAAACACACTACTAAACATTCGTTAAGCATTTGTAAACAGCAACCACTAAATCACTGTTTTTCTGGATAAAAAAAGCCCGGTTCTTAATCCAGAACCGGGCCATTGAGAATTAAATTAACATGACTAATGACGCACAGATTTTATTGGCGCTGCTACCGGGTGATTGGCTTTAAAATCAAATCCGAGTAAATTTGCAATGGTTTGGGCAATCTGATCCTGGTAAATCTGGCCGGAATCCTTCATTTCTCCCTGAGCAGGTGTATCTGGTCCCAATACCGCCAGCCAGGTTTCATTAGAATGTTTTGCGGATGAACCGTGGCCGGTCCATTGATCTCCTAAGCCCCTTCCATGATCCGGACAAATGATGAATGTGGTATTGTCTTTATAAAACGGATCTTCCTGCATGGCATTCCAAAGGTTGCCAATCATCGCATCAAGATAGCTGCCGGCATCCAGGTAATAGTCGTATTGACCTGCATGACCAAGGTCATCAGGATCTACAAAATCTATATAGGTAAATTTAGGGTGATTGGCTTTAATATAAGTTTTAGCGATGGCATACGTACCCACATCCCAGCGTACAGAAGTACCAAAATAATTAGGGATATAGTTCTGGATTTCATTAGCCAGCTGCTGAGCTTCGGTTAATTGCTTTCCTTTTACTTTTTCAAAGGGGTTGATTAGGGTAATTTGGTTTCTATCTCTGTTTACAATTTTAGCTACGGGTTCCCATCCTGCAATGGTGACGATCTTATTTTCATAATCTTTCTGCATGTTCAGGAAGTCCAGAATATTTTCATTCGGGTTATTTGGATAGGAATTTGAGTTTATATTTTCATCATAATAGCCGGTAATCGTTTCACTTCTTCCGGGATAGGAGAACCAGTATTTATTTTTAACATTGACCAGGTTACCCAATTCCCGGTTTCCATATAACTGTCCTTTTTTAGCAATGACATTCCAGAAAAAAGGCATCAGTTTATCACGGCGCTCGGCCGCTGTTTCAGCCCAAAACTTCTGGAATACTGCCGCAGAATCTTGTTTACGGTATTTCTTGTTGCCGAGCAGTGCGGAATCGGCACCTTTGAAAATCTCCTGCCAGCGATAGCCGTCAATAGAAATCAGCACTACATTTCTGGTTTTTGTAGTTTGTGCAGTGGCCAGCTGAGTTAGGGTCAGCAGGATTAAAAGCAGTTTTAGTTTCATGATTTAAATTTATAATGTTTAGCAAAACTAAACTTTGTTTATAAATGAATCATTTAGTAGAGGTTAAGGATTTGTAATGCGTGGGGAATATAAAGCTATTAAAACATATAGGTTATCACAATCTATTAACTATTTTTGTGAGATCCAGTAGCTTTCATGCTCCTGGATCGCTCTTCCCTACTTCTTATAAATCAATGACAGAAAGACATTTTTTTTCCATATCCATTCGCCATACGATCGCCTTATTATTGGCTCTATGCCTTTCTATTCCTGCCTTTGCGCAGAAAAACAAACATACAGACCAGGACCATCAGGACATTTCTATCCTTTCCGACTCGGCTACACTAACGAAAAGCGATTACCTCAGCCATCTTGAAAAAGTATTTGAAACGGTTAATAAAGTTCCTGTTACGGTAGGCTCCTTTAAGAAGCTGACACCCATAGCCGCGCATTTAACACAGGATGAAGCTGCCCTTGCTTTACTTAAAAGCAGGCTCAATCAAAGTGATAGAACGCCGAACCTGCAAAATCTGCAGATGGATCAGACTTTATTGAAAGAGCTTCAAATTAACAATAAGGATTGCCTGACGGATCTCGAAGAATATGAAAAAGAATTAAGGGAACTAAAAACAGAAATTCTTAACCTGCGCAAGGATACGGTGCTGATTAAACTTTTTACGCTGCCCTCGATGCGTACGCTGTTTAAAGACGAATTTGCAGAGCTGGAGAAAAAACACCTGGTCATGGATAGCCTCCTAAAAACAACCACGTTATCCATAAATAACCTGCAGGCAAGAACTTCAGCGAACCTGATCAACATTAAAGAACTGATGTACCTGACGGACAGACAGCTCGATGCAGTGAGTATCAAAGCTTTCGGGAAAGAACGACGTTACCTTTGGGAGTCTGCAACGAGTAACAATAGAGGTGTTGGCTTTCGTAAGTTCATCAATGGTGAGCAGGAAATATCAGCTTATTACTTCGTTTATACGCGCAGCAGCCGCATTTTATTGATCTTTACCTGCTTGACTTTCTTCTTCTGGGTATTCTTTAATTTCAGGAGCATGAAGCGGCACGACCGATTGGAAGCGCTCGACGATTTCTCCTTGCTGAATCCCCATCCCTACCTGATTACCTTTATCATGCTGTTTACCCTAGCACCGATATTCGACCTCAAGGCACCGGCATTATACATCGAGTCTGTACAGATTATACTCGCGATTTTACTGACATTTTTCTTCCGTAAAAGGCTTTCATCAAAGTTGTTTTACTATTGGTGCATCTTTGCAGTACTCCTGTTAGCGCCTGTTTTTCTCCGTTTATTAGGGATGCCTCCAAGATTTCAGCGCTGGCTCCTAATGTTCCTAAGCATCAGTTCTACGGCTTACGGAACCATCATTTTAAGGAAATTGGATGAGCAGGAAAAAAGATATAGAATGATCCTGGTGACTGGGTATATTTACACGATCTTCGCCTTCATTGCTATATTTTGCAATCTTTTCGGCCGCTTCACACTGACCCAGATTTTCTATTCCACAGGTGTCAATTCTTTGTTGAATGCCATTTCCTTAACCATCCTGGCTAAAGTATTGGTGGAAGCCTTTTTACTTCAAATGAAAAGCAGCAGGATTCGTAAAGGTTACCCTGAATATTTCGATTGGCACCCAGTGATTTCAGGTCTTAAAAGGATTACAGGGATTGGTGCAACCATCATTTGGTTCGTGATATTCACCACCAACCTTAATATTTTCAATGGCCTGTATGAGTCTTTAATGGAAGTGCTTATAGAAAAACGAACGATTGGGAACTTCTCCTTTACCTTTGGTGGCATCGTCCTGTTTTTAGGCATCATCTGGACCGCCAACTTTTTACAGAAATACATTGCCTATTTCTTTGGAGATACTGGCGATGATGATATTGAAGACAATAAAGGGCAGCGTTCAAAATTACTGATTACACGTCTGATACTGCTCATTGGGGGATTCATGATCGCGGTTGCCGCATCAGGACTTCCAATTGACAAGATTACCGTCATCCTTGGTGCCCTTGGTGTGGGTATCGGACTAGGTTTACAAAATATAGTGAGCAATTTCGTATCCGGGATCATCCTTATTTTTGATAAGACTATCCGGATTGGAGATGTGGTAGAATTGAGTAATAAAAAAGGAAGAGTGAAAGAGATTGGTGTTCGTGCCAGCACACTCCTTACCGAAGAAGGTGCAGAGGTTATTATTCCTAATGGCGCAATTTTATCGAACAACATCATCAACTGGACGCTGAGCAACAATCAGATGCGCATAGACATTTCTTTAACGATTGCTAAGCCTTTCAATTCAACCGAGGTAGTGAATCAGATCAGGGATATTATTATCAATAACAACAACGTCTTTATCAATAAAGAACCGGTGATCATGATCAGTCCGGTGAGTAAGCTGAACAGCAATATAAAAATATACTTCTGGTGCAAGGACATTTCCAATGCGGATATGACCAGAAACATCGTTATTGCACAGATATTTGAAGCCTTTGAAGAGAAAGAAATTGAGATCGTATAAGCCACTGCAGGTGTGAATTATGATTTTCTGTTCCTGATCCGGCTTAAAGAAACAGCGGTAATGCCTAAATACGTCGCAATATAGTGCTGAGGTACACGCAAAAGAATTTGTGGATGCCGCTCCAGTAATTCCTGGTATCGCTTCTGGGGACTATCCTTGATGCGGGAAAGAAAAAGATGCTGATACCACAAAAGCCTGTCGAATGTATGGTCTTCTATTTTCTTTCTGACTTCCGCTGAGTTTTCCATTATCATGAGGAAGTGATTTCTGCTCAGGTAAAATAACGTGCAGGGCTCTATGGTTTCGACATTGAACTGACTCGGAGCCAGGTTTTTAAAACTCTCTATGGAAGCAATGCTTTGATTTTCAAAGAAAAACTGGCAAGTGACTTCTTTACCATCATTATTAAACCATATTCGAATACAGCCTTTTTTAATAAAGTAAATTTTATTGGCTATTGCCCCTTCCTTTAATAGGACCGTCTTAGCAGGCAGTTCCACTGTCTCAAAAAGATCCTGATATTTCTCCCAGTCCGGTATATTCATCATTTAGCTCAATGGTAGTTATAAATATTTTAAATATGATGATGATCAGGCCGAAGCTATCAAAATCTTGCTACACCTACCAATGAACAAAGCTAGGAAACATTTTTTTTCCTATTATAATTTAAAACAGTTAAACTACATTAAAACACTCACCATCAACACCTAAAGAACCCATATAAATAGTAAGAAAACATCTCATCCCCCTATCTTATGAAAACACCTTTACTTAAGAACATTCTCCTGTTCTTATTTGTTCTAGGTACCCTCAAAGTCGCAGCTGAAGGTAGTAAAGAACTCACGGCCAAAGTTGGCGAAACGCTATATTTAGGTTCCAGTGCACAAGGGATTAGTTCAAAATCCAAATAGCTGGTACATTGAGGCTTTCGATGTTTCTGTAAAAGGCCTTGGTCAGACAGTTGTACCGGTACGTGCGTTCATGAATTTGTTTTCCGCTAATGCCTCTAATGTTGCCAACAATTACGGCTCATTTAATGGTGTTTTCAATCTGCTCACAAGAGATGGTTATAAAAATACAGTAAACACCAATGGAATGCAGGGCGCCGCATTTCAGTTTTTTGTCAACAATAAAGGATTCAGAGATGGTGCTGGAAATGCTCTATATAAAAGTGTAAAGGGAATTGGCACCACATCCAGCGCAATTCCGGTTCAAAATCCAACAGCGCCTGATGATGCAACCAATGTAACCCATAAGTTATTTTTTAATGCCCCTTTGGGTGATCTCCCAGCTTCGGCACCATCAGCGTCAGGCCCAGTTTGGCTGGTCAATTCTATCGTTCATCCGATACTCAGTGCACTTAGTTTTAGAGGGATTGACGGAACGCCAAATCAGGCAGGAACCCACAGATCAATGGAAATAATCCCCACAACAAACAGTACTGAGATGATACAGATATTCCAAACATAGGCATCCCCTCCAACCCCAAAAGAAATCTGGCAGGGATCAATAGCAGTACCAATGGCCATATCTGGAGTAATATCGGAGGGCTAATTTCGGAGATGATAATGGCATGGACAGCTGGGCATATATCCCAATTACGCCATTAATGAACCTTTTAGCCTTTCGCATTTTGGATACAGATCTGGAAGTAGTTTCCATCACTAGTTATCCCACTTCAATTTGTGAAGGAAAAGCCGCTAGTTTTGTAGTTACAGTAAGAAATAATGGTCCTGATCATGTGTTAGGAGCCAAATTTCATCTGGATTTGCCTGCCGGACTTACCGGCAGCACCGTTACGCCATTAGTAACTGCAGGTAAAGCGCTGCTCAACTCTTCTAACCTTACTGCTGCAGCTTATGACGCCACATTGAACATGAACAATGCCGCAAAGCTGACATTTACCATTAATGCGACTGTTTCTACCTTACCTACCCCAACAAATCCTGATGCTGCTATATCCACCGATCCAGACCAGGAATGCAATGCAGTACCATCCGGACCAGGGTGTAACAACATCAAAGATGTGCAGATCAACGTTATACCCGAAGCTTAATGCTCTAGCCTTCTGAAGCCTAATTCTTAATCAAATGAAGTGTCTTTATGCAATTTCCCAAATCGCTGTTCCTGCATTCGGTCATAGTCTTTCACATAATCCGGGTGTTCCGTTTTCATCCACCTGTCCCATACCCTTAAATACAATCCATAATTCCCTTTAAACTTCTGATGGTGCAGGTTATGAAAAGTAGAGGTATTTACGATTTCGAATAAGAACGTATTTCGGAAACCTTTGGGCATAATTTCATAGCCCAAATGTCCGTATACGTTGATGATAAAAGAGGATAAGGCGAACAGCGCCAAGGTGATTGGATGCAAAGGCATGGCGAAAACCAATACAATCATCACTGCTCCTTCTGCTATGGCTTCCAAAAAATGAAAAGAATAAGACGTCCAAGGAGAAGGATTGGTAGATTGATGGTGGACCAGATGTGTGGTCTTAAACAACCTTTTATGGTGTAAAATCCGGTGCATCCAGTAGAAATAAGTGTCATGAACCAATAAGGTCAGCAACAGACTTACCGGAATCCACCATATCGGATATGCATGTAAATCGGTATAGATGAAGGTGTATCCACGAATTCCTTCGGAGAGCGCGATGATGGCCATGATGGCCAGCACGAGACTAGACACTGAAGAATGTAGAATTTCCCGCAGGAAATCGGCCTTACCCGCCAGCTTACCTTGGATCTTATTTCGCAGCAGGTTTTTGGGAAAAAGCAGGTAAAAAACTAAAAAAAAGATACCTGCGATGGTAAAATATCTACCTATAGTGAGGAGAAATGCCCAGCTAATATTTTCAAGCAATTGGTTCATATTATTTACGTTTTCTGCGAATCAGGATTACCAGTCCGAGAAGGAAAAATACACCTGGGATTACGCCATAATAAATTATTTGTAAGATTTTTGTACTGATCTTAGTCAGCGTTGTTACATTGTCTTTAGGATCGGGCCTGCTCGTATCTATCGGGAATTCTCCGTAGGCGAACCATTTGAAAATACCTAAAGCAAAACCGCTGTTCATAGTCTGCATATTCATCCTTGAAAGTTCCGCATTGCTTAAAAAGTCGGCATCTCCGGAAACCATGATTCTTTGTTCTTTATGCTCGCGATTTCTGGTCAGCATCAAAGCAGTAGGAAAGCTTCCTTTCTGATCACCTGCCTTTGCATTAAATACTGCTGCTGCCGAATCCAATACCAGTTTTCCATTTTTCAGCCAGCTGCTTTCCGGGTTGGTCATCAACAAAGGATGAGCGGTAAAAGATCCTTCAGGATTATAGGCTAAAGCTGCTGCTCCTGGCATAGACACCACCCATTTCCGTAGATAATAAGGCTGTAATTCCGGAGTCATCGCTGCTGCGGCAGCTGCTAAATTTGGCGTAACCAGATCATTTGAAAAATCTTTGCTCTCTTGAACCAAGGTTCCTTTCAGCATCTTCACACCCAGGGAATCCAGTAGGGGATTGATCACGCTTTGTTTACCAGCCTCTCCGGCAAGCATCAGGTTCCCACCCTGATCGATGTATTTCTGGATTTTAGTCATAGCCCGCGTACTAAAAGCCACTTTAGGATCTGCAATTACCAATGCCGCAATACCTGCAGGAATCTCTGCATTTTCTAAAGACACACTGTCTACATCGAATCCCTGATTCACCATTGAGCCTCTGCTTAACTTTGTATTTGCCAAAGTTTTATAATCTCTGTCCCCTATTTTATTCATGCTGCGCTGATAACCGTCCGTTGCAAAAACAATTTTCGGCGCATTTACAATCAGTCGTTTTAAGGCAGCACCAGTTTCTGCTTCTTTCGGCCAGAAATAGCTGTCAGGAGAAAAAGTACGCAAGAACGTAGTTTTACCCTTATACTTTAGCTGCATCACTACTCTTGCATTTTCACCTTCCAGGTTAATCTGCTCTTTAATTTCTGCAGGCGTCAAAAATTTGCGCAGGTCTAGTTTATTCAGGTTAGACATAAACATTACGTAATGACTAAAAGTAAAATTCTGCTGTTTCAATTGTGCTGTGATCCCGGGGATACTATCGTAATAGTACACCCAATTTAACTTAATATTGGGTTTAAAACGTAGGTAAGGCTCCCATCTGGCAATATCTGCAATCCGCTGATTCGGTTTCGCCTGGTTGTAAGAATCTTCCAGACCGTTGATGTATTCGGTCATTTCCACCGGCTCGTCACCCATTTTTTTAAGGATTTCCTGCGTGTTTTTACTGATGGTATTCTGTTTGGTGGCGGTGGCATCGTAATAACCAATCATCTGCTGACGGGAGCTGACATAAGTGATCGTTAAACCGACCAATACAATCAAAGTATATCGCATCACTTGCTGCAACACGGTTTTCGATACCCGTTCCAATTCCAATTTAGTAATCGTTAAAGCAAGAAACATCCCGGAAATCACCAGGTAATAAATGACATCCCGGCTATTCAGCAATCCAGACATCATTCTTGCCGTACGGTCCGGCATAGACAGACTATGGGTCAGGTCACGAATAAAATCGATCCCCTGTCCTATTCTGCCAATGTAGTTCATAAAGGCCAGCACTACAAAAGTGCTGATCGCAGCTACCGCCTGATAGTTCGTTAAGCTGGATACAAAGATCCCTATGGCTGCAAAAGTGTTGAGCATTAAATAAATGGCCAGTAAAGCCACAAAAATATGTGGGTAGTCAAAATTCGGGATATAAATCGCACCGACCAATATAAACAGGCAAATCACGGCGATGATCATGAGGTTATACACCATCATGGCCAGAAATTTTCCATAGATCACCTGGCTTAGTTTCACTGGAGAAGAATACAGCAGTTTTATACTTCCACTACTGGTTTCCCTACTGATGATGCCCATGGTAATCAATGGAATATAGAGGTACAATTTATCCAGAATACCACTAAGCACACCGAAATATTCCGGATTGATAAATAGCTTATCTGTGAGCGCGCTGAGTCCTGCTCCGCGTGCTAAATCTGGTAATCTGGGGGTAAAACCCATACTCATCTGTACGAATAAGATGAGCAGCATGAGCCAGGCAATTGGTGAATAAAATAGCAGGCTAAGTTCCAGCCTGGCTATTTGTATAATTTTCTTCATAGGGTTATCATCAAGGGTTAGTTTTTTCAGGCATTAAAACCAGTTTCACATAGTTTTTATCCTGAATGTATTTTGCAGCTGCTTCCTGAACAGATTTTGTACTGATGCCATTTAAAGCATTCCCATATTCAAAAAACTGGTTCAGGGATTCATTGTTCATCACTTGCGAAGCCAGGTAATCCATCCAGAATTCATTGTTCCTGGCCCCTGTTTCGAGTCCAACTTTACGTGCAGCTTTAAACTTCTGCAAGTTTTCTGCGGAAGGGCCTGATGTTCTCATTTTATTGAGTTCATCTTGTACTGATGCGTTCAGTTTCTCTACATTCTTTGGCGCACAATCGAAAGAGATGACCAATGCAAACCTGCTTTTCGGATATTTAGATAAACTAAGCTGCACATTTGGGGTATAAGTTCCGCCCTCCTGATCACGAAGACGCTGCGTCAGACTAATAGTTAAAGCATCCGCTATTGCATTCATTTTAATTGTGTTCTCAAAATTGTAGTCGAAATCACCTGAATACGCCAGAATTACACTTGACTTCTGTTCTGTGCCTTTATACACGGTTTTAGCAATCCTTCCGGCAGGAATGTTAATTCCAAGATCCTTTGCCTTTTCAACGACCCTTGTCGAAGGCAGGGAGCCCAGGTATTTTTCCAATAATGGTTTCAGTTTTTCGGCTGCTATATTTCCTACAAAAAGGAAGGTAAAAGCTGCTGCATTGCCAAAACGTGCTTTATAAATTTCAAAAGCACGGTCTAGCTGTATGGCTTCCAGGCGACTGATACTTTGTGGTTTTTTACGGCTGCTGTAATTTCCCAAAACCAGGTTCACAGTGTCCATAAACACTTGCGATCGGTTATCTTCTTTATTGATCAGCTGCTCTTTAGCTCTTCCGATGAGTGTCTGAAAAGACTCCTCATCCTTACGGGGTTCCATAAAATAAGCATGCAGCAACTCCAGCGCAGCTGGCAAATCTTCTGTAGTGGTACTGCCATTAAATCCCTGATACTGATCCAGGATAAAGGGGCTCAGCTGCACCTTTCTTCCGGTCATAATTTTCCCCAGCTGCAGGGCATCATAATTACCAGCTCCTGCAGCAGCTACGATATTCGCTGCATTCAGGGCACTTTCGTAATCTGCATCTCCAGATAAAGAAGTTCCGCCTGCAGCAAAGCCTTTGATCAGAATCTGATCATTTTGAAAGTCTGTTTTTTTCAACAATACCGTCATGCCATTGCTCAACTTGATCTTTTGAAGATCAGCTGGTTTAATTTCCTCTATAGCAGTAATCTTTCCTGGAACAGGTTCTTTTTTAAGCACTGGAAGGTCTAATTCCTCTTCTTCTACAGGAGGCAGATTTTGCGCATATACGCTTTCTATCCATTTCAGCAGGGTCGCTTCATCCGGAAGAAATGTTTTATTGTAAGCAGAAGATTTCACAATGATGTCCCGATCCTCAGCTTTCATATACGCCTTCATCAGGTTATTGATTTCATCTAATGAAACCTCAGGCAGTAATTCTTTCGTCAGTTCTGCCTCTTGAACGATCCCTGGAGCAGCATTACCTGTTAGAAAATGCTGGAGATAGGGTTTGATCAGTACTTCAGAACTGGTCTTATCTTTTTCTCTCAAAGCTTCATCCATTTGGAACTGGTAGGCTTTTTTCACCCTTCCCAATTCTGATTTTGTAAAACCTTGTTCTTCCATCTGACGAAGTTCCAGCCATATACTTTTCAATGCCTGTTCGGTCTCTCCTGGCTTAGTGCTTAGGTTGACAGAGAAGGAAGTTATCCCCCCAGAAAGCGGCGTAAAACCGACAATCGGTAATCTTCTAAACCGAATACTCACCAGCTCTGCCAGCAATCTCTGTTTCAAATCTCCAAGGTAATCTGCCTTTGTCCTGATCGTATCCGCCAGCTGTTTCTTCATGATCTCTAGAGAGACTCCAGAAAATTCTGAGTCTATGAACTGCATATATTGGTTTTTACCCGTCAGGCTGACGCGATAGGCCGGACGTGCTGTTGCTTTTTCCGGGTTTTTCAAGTCTGAAAATTTGGCCTTGATGTCTTTCTCCATCTGGTCTACATCCACATCTCCGACTACCAAAATAGCCTGAAGATCCGGACGATACCATTCCTTATAAAAACTGCGGATTTCTTCCGGTGTCACTTTTAAAAGTACTTCTTCAATTCCGATGGGTAAACGCGAACCATAACGGGAATTATTGGTATAAAAAGGCAGGCTTTTTTCCTGTAGACGTTGTGCAATCCCCTGACGGAAACGTTTTTCTTCCAGGATCACATGACGTTCACGCTCCACATCTTCCGCTTCCATATTGGCATCCTGCGCCCAATCGCGCATGATTTGCAGGCCATTGGCCAGTAATTCCGGATGGTCTGAAGGTAATGGAAGCTGGTATACTGTTTCATCAAAACCAGTATTCGCATTGATGTCTGCTCCAAAACGTACCCCTGATTTTTCCAGGTAGTTGGAGAGTTCTTTTTTAGGAAAGTGTTTTGTTCCATTAAAGTTCATGTGTTCTACAAAATGGGCAATCCCTCTTTGCTGATCTGTTTCCAGAATAGAACCCACTTTATTAGCCAGGTACATTGTGACCCGTTTCTCCGGTGTTTTATTTTTGCGGATGTAATAGGTAAAACCATTAGGCAGTTTACCCATTCTTAGTTCCGGGTCAAGCAGCAATGGCTGTCCATCCTGACTGGTTTTACAGGCAAAAGGAATACAAAGCGCCGCAAGAAATAAAAAGCTTAAATATTTATATTTGATGAACATGATGCGGTTATAAAGAAGATTTTTGAATGGCCTGATGCTTACCTTTAATGATGTCAACGATCTTTTCATTTTCAATGATGATCATACCTTGTCTGTCGGTGGTGATACCGGAAGCCAGTGTATACGGATAAGTAGGTACCCCATCTTTCATCACTGTAGGCAGGAAAGAGAATTGCAGGTTATCACATTGTTTCCCTAAAGCTTCCCCCACTTCAATAATGTGTGTAGAAACCACAAAGAAACTGTTCCTGTTTGCTGCAAAAGCTTTTGTTACGGCCAGTGTGGCATCATAAGCATCTTTTACGTTTGTTCCTTTAAACAATTCATCAAACAAAACGTACAGATCCAGGGATTCACTCACTGCTTTAGCCACAGTTTTGGTACGCAATACTTCCGCATAAAAATGGCTGTAGCCCATATCCAGGTTATCAGAAACATTGATCGAAGAGAACAAACCATCTTTCACTGAGAACTCCATAGTTTTTGCTGCGACGGGGAAGCCCATGTGGGCGAGGTAAACCCCAATTCCCATAGACTTCATGAAAGTAGATTTCCCTGCCATGTTAGCACCGGTTAAAAACAGGACGTTGCGGTCCTTCGTTAGATGCAGGTTATTCGCAATTCCATTCCTCAATCCGGGATGGCGGAAAGCCTGCATGTTTAGCACCATTTGATCGGCAGGCAATGCTGTGGCATATACAAAATCATTTTCAGCGGCAACTGCGGCTACACCTGTAAATACATCCAACTCATAAATGAGTTTCAGCAACGTTTCCATCTGGTTCATCATCGCATGACGAATCACATGGTCGTTTTTAATCAGCTGCATTAAGGAAGGCTGCTCGGCTCCTTTCATAAGAATAGCTTGTAACCTGCTATCCTGAAGAATATTTATGGCAGTGTCGAGATATTGCTGATAGACGCCAACACCGGCTTTTCCTTTCAGCTCCGTGAAGAACTCCTGAAAGGCTTGTAAAACTTCAATCGTCACCGATTGTCCGGCTTGTAACTGCAATAATTCTGCACTATGAAAAAGCGTTTGCTGGAACTTCTTGGTAAAGATGCCCCAGGCTACACTTGGCAATGCCGCACCTGCTCCACCAGCCAGATAATCTTCCATCGACTCCACCTGTGAGCGGATCACTGGAAAAATCACGCGGTGCTGCTGGAAAAATGCAAATAAAGCACTGCGTTTATTGATCAGTTCAGGCTGGTTCAAAGGCTGGGCAAACATACCTTCCAGCACTTTCTCTCCACCCCTGGTTTGCAGGCGATTGAAAAAACTGTAAATTGATTGCTGTTTAAATTTTCCCTGCAAATTCAGATCTTCAATAGTTTGTTGATCTGCCGTAAGATTTTGCGGTGTCTTTTTCGCTTCTTTTTGATCACTGATCAGCTCTAGGACACCTTCATTATTGATGATGATCATCCCATGTCTGTCATCGGTAATTCCTGCTGTTAGCGTATAGGTATAAACTGGTTTGCCATTTTCCATTCGGGTAGGCAAATAGCGAAAAATCATGTTGCTGCATTTCTGCTGTAATACATCACCCGCTTCCATAATGTGTGTAGAAATCACAAATAGGGAATGTGGTTTACTGGCAAATGCTTCCATGATGGCAATTGTACCTTCATAAGCATCCTTCACATTGGTTCCACGAAACAGCTCATCGAACACGACAAACAGGTTCTTTTCGGCACCAAGTTCAACCGCTACTTTTTTCACCCTCAGCACTTCTGCATAGAAATGACTGGCGCCCATGGCCAGGTTATCCGGCAGGTTAATGGTGGTGTACATGCCATCACATACGGAAAACTCCATTTGCTTTGCCGCAATTGGAAAACCAAGGTGTGCCAGGTACATCGCAATGCTGAGTGATTTCATAAAGGTAGACTTGCCCGCCATATTAGCTCCGGTTAGGAATACAATATTGCTGTCGGGGGTCATCTCCAAAGCATTGGTCACTGGCTTATTCAGTAAAGGATGACCTAGACCTTCCAGTTTTAAACGGTTGGCATCACGCTTTAATGCAGTAGCAAAGCTGTAACCTCGTTCCTCAGCTACCCTGGCGATAGAAATATATACATCCAGGTGGTAAATGTGCTGCAGGATTTTCTCCATTAGCGGACGCTGCTGAAAGCGTAAAATATTGTCGTATTCTACAATTTTACCGGAGGAGATTTTTCCTTTTCCATGGTCTGCAAAGATAATTTCCAATGCCCTGGAATTGACAAGTTCCAGGATTTTCTCCACTTCTTTACCGTAAGGATTATCGGAAACTTTTGGCTGAATGTCCAGCATAAAGCTTCTCAATCCCTGTAAGATTTCCGTTAATGCGGTCACACTTTCTCCGGCCGCTTTAAAATCTGCCATGCTGAAACCCTGATTAGAAAGGCGACTGCGGGGATCGGTATTGGCCAGGTATCTTTCTGCTTCTTCAAAACGGTTTCCCTGTAAAGGAAAAACAGCTTTATCGCCCTGAAAGTACCGCAGAGTGGCTACCCTTTCATTGATCAGTTTCTCATCCGAAAGCGGATTCCGAAACAAATCTTCCAGTAATGCAGCTCCACCTTGAGTATAGGTTTTATTAAAAATATGGTAGATCGAATCGCTTCCCGACTTGGAGAAGATATTCAGATCATCGATCGTTTGTTTATCAGTTATAAAGCTCATAATTATTTACGTTTTCTGCGAATCAGCAGCACCATTCCGAACAGGAGTATTGTGCCGGGAATCAGTCCATAATACAATATTTCTAAAGTGCCGACGCCAGTTTTGCTCAGCAGTAATTTATTATCTCTGGATTCTGGACGGGACATATCTATAGGGAATTCCCGGTGGACAAACCAGCTAAAAACACTGACACCAAAACTACCGTTCAGCACCTCTATATTACTCCTGGTCAATTCTTTATTGCTAAAGAAATCAGCATCACCGGCTACTATAATCCGCTGTTCCTTGTTCTTTAATTTCCTGGTCAGCATCAATGCTGTAGGAAAAGTGCCTCTTTGATCGCCATTTCTGGCATCAAACACCAAAGCTGCAGAATCCAGTACAAACTGTCCCTTTTTGATCCAGGCCGTCTTTTCATTGGTCATTAAAAGCGGATGAACGTTAAAAGCTCCGATATGCTGATCGCTTAACGCTGCTGCACCGGGCATCGCTATTTTGGCTTTTTCCTGGTAAGCTTTTTCTAAATCAGGTGCCATGGTGACTGCGGCGGCGGCTAGTGTTGGCGTAACCAATCCATAAGAAAAGTCTGTACTGCTCTGCACAAGCGTTCCTTCCAACATTTTTACGCCCATTGAGTCCAGTAAAGGATTCACTATGGATTGTTTCCCTGGCTCTCCAGCAATCAATAGGTTTCCACCATCTGCTATATATTGCTGTAGTTTGGCTTTTGCAGCCTGACTAAACTGAACTCTGGGATCACCGATTACCAATGCGGCAATGCCGGTTGGAATCTGGCCATTCTCCAAAGAAACACTGTCTATATCAAAACCGAAATTGATCATCGAAGACCTGGCGAATTTATTATTAGCCAACATCTTATAATCCCTGTCGCCCAATTTATCGATGCTCCGCTGATAGCCATCCGTTGCAAAAACAACTTTCGGAGGAGTCACGATTAAACGTTTCATCGCTGCTGCGACTTCAGGCTCTCCCGGCCAGAAAGTAGCATCGTCAAAAGTCCTTAGAAAAGTAGTTTTCCCTTTATATTTAAGCTGAAAAACCAGCCTGTCATTTTCACCGCGCAGGTCTACCTGCTTGCGAATCTCTTCTGGATTTAAAAATCCAGCAGTATCGATTTCGAACGCCTTGGCTCGTTCTGAGAATAATGTTTTTAAGCTTTTCCCCTGATTCATGATATAGAACTGAGGATCGCGATAATCATAATAATAAACCCATTTCAGGTTGATATTAGATTTGAAACGCAGGTAAGGCTCCCAGCGTGCGGTGGCTGGAATACGGCCAACAGGTGCTGCAAAGCTATAAGAACCATGTAAGCCATTCACATAAGCGGTCACTTCCAGTGGCTCCTCGCCCATCTCTTTTAAAATATCCTGAGTGGCTTTAACAATCGTATTTACTTTTGTATAAGTTGCATCATAATAGACAATTGCCGGCTGACGGGAGCTTAGGTAAGCGACCGACAAGCCAACCATCAATACCAGCAGGTATCTGCCCGCATGATAAAGAAAGGGTTTGCTGCCCCTACCCAGCTGTAGTTTTACAATCGTAAAGCCGATAAAAATCCCTGAAACCACAAGGTAATAGATCACATCACGACTGTTCAAAAGACCGGCAACCATACGTTCCGCCCTGCTTGGCATAGAAAGACTGTAAGTCAGGTCGCGCACAAAATCCAGACTTTGTCCGAAATTACCGATGTAATTCATAAAAGCAAGGACAGCAAAAGTACAGATCGCTGCCACCACCTGATAAGTAGTTAAGCTGGACATAAATATCCCGATTGCCGCATAGGCACTCAGCAGTAAAAAAGTAACCAGTAAGGCCACCAATGGGTGCGGATAGTCGAAATTATCAATAAACAAGACCCCGACAATCAGGAATAGCCCCATTAAAGCAATGATCACCATGTTATACACCAGCATGGCGAGAAATTTCCCGTATACTATTTGACTCAGTTTTACCGGCGAAGAATATAGCAATTTGATCGTTCCGCTGCTGGTTTCCCGGCTGATCATTCCCATCGTTACCAGTGGAGTATACAGATACAGGCTGGAAAGAATGCCAAAAAAGATCCCATAAGGAAGATTGCCTACTTTGATGCTGATGGTAAAAAACTTATCCGTCAGGAAAGAAAAAGCAGGAATAAATTGCTGGATATGCTGTATTTCGTCTATTGCAGGAATCAGGTCAAAGCTCATTTGCAGGAACAAGATCATGATGAGCAGCCAGGCTATAGGGGAATAAAATAGCAGGCTCAATTCCAGTCTGGCTATTTGTACTGTTTTTTTCATTTGTGTGGTCGTACTTAATTAGAGAATCTGGACAATTGGGCAAAGGTTTCATCTAATGAACTCTTCTCCATATTCAGTTCACGCAATCGCCATCCTTGCTTTGCACTTTCCAGTACCAGCGTTTCAGAGATGCTGCGATCGCCATTAAAGTAGAGTCTGAGCTGTTTTTCCGTCAGGTATTCTACTCTGGTGATGCCTTCAATGGCCAGCAACGCATCTGCCGGAGGCGCATTTTCCATTAAGGCGATCATGCTGTGCGGCGCTACATAGTTGTCGAAAGCTTCCATGGTATCTGAAAATACAATCCTTCCGCTTTCGATCATGACGATCTGCTTGCACAGGTACTGCACTTCAGTCAGCACATGGGTAGAAAGAATGACTGCACGTTCTGTGGCAATGTCTTTGATCAGTCCGCGGACTTCAATGATCTGATTGGGATCCAATCCATTAGTAGGCTCATCAAATACTACTAATTTTGGATGGTGAATAATCGCCTGAGCAATCCCTACCCTTTGCTTAAAACCGCCGGATAAATTCTTGATCAATCGTTTGCTGATCTGTGTTAATCCGCAGCGTTCTTTCACTTCATCCATGGCAGATTTCAGTTGTTTACTGTCTATCGAACGCAGAATGCCACAATGTCTGAGGTATTCATCAACTGTTAAATCCATATATAAGGGGGGAGTCTGCGGTAAAAATCCGATCTCCTGTTTCGCCCGTTCCGGCTCTCTACTCAGGTCGATCCCATTGATGATCACTTCTCCTGCGGTTTGTGACAGCACGCCGCAAAGGATGTTCATGGTCGTAGATTTACCTGCTCCATTGGAGCCTAACAAGCCTACAATCCCACTCCTTGGGATCTCTATATTGATGTCACGTATAGCCCAGCTGGTACTATAACGATGCGACAAACCGCTAATACGAACGATTGGTTCCATAGTTAAATATTGGATTAAGAAAATGTATTGGAGAGCAGGCTTAAAAAAGCCTGCTTTTGTGTGTTAATAGTTGTCGAACAAAAAGGTTTTTTGTTTCAATAGCTCGGAACTTTCCCCAGGTAAGCCAATCAGGGCAATGGTAAAATTCCTGAATCGCCATTTATTCTCAGAGGGCTTTTCCAGTTCTGTCGTTGTATAGCTGGCAAGAAGCTCCTGTGTGGCCTGGTCCCGGAATTCAAAAGTGTAGTTGCCGGTTTTTAAAGTTGCAGTATAGCTTTTAAAGTTAGTAATTCCTTTGTAAGCCAATCCTTCTACTTCTTTACGTTCCCCATCTTTAATCAGGTATACATTTATGGGTTTACTTCCATAAGAGAGGTTGATAAACCGAATGCCAAATGTGCTGTCGGCTGCTTGATGAACGGGTGGAAGATAGGTGTCCAGCAAATAATCAGGATTTTCCTTTTTGCCTAAAAAATATAGCGTATTGATACTGCCTTTTTTTAATTTAAGCTGGAGGTCAAATAGCGGTTTATCAGGCGACAGGGTATCCGGGTAGCTGTAAATCGCCAGAGGCTGATCTTCTTTGGTAATGGCATATTTACCACCTACATTAAAGACCCCATAATCAAACAGTATAGCGAGGTAATAACGATTTAAAGGTTCAGTTCCTCTAAAGCTAGGCAGCAGCCTTAACTGCCCGGGCATCGCATTAAATAGTGTAAGATGCGTAAGCACAGGAGTTTGTTCTGTTTTTTTACAGGAAACAAATGCAAAGCATAGCAGACTAATAAATAAGATATATTGAAATTTATAAATTTTCATGTGGTTCAATTTAGGTGATTAGTAACCAGGATTTTGAGTCAGGTTATTATTTGACTGGATCTCAGAAACAGGAATCGGATACAGCAGCTGGTAATCTCCTGCCCAGGGTTGTTTAACCGAAATAACAGAGAGCTCATCGTGTGCTTTTCCTGTTCTTTTCAGGTCTAACCAGCGGTGTCCCCATTCTAAGAAAAACTCTGTTCTTCTTTCTTTCTCAATAGCGAGTACTACTGCTGCTTTGGAAAGCCCCATAGGAAGTTCAGTGACACCCGCACGGGCACGAATGACATTTAGATCTTTAATTGCAGGATCCAGCTGTTGGTTTCCAAGGGTGATGGCCTCCGCTCTGATTAAGTATTGTTCGGCCAATCTGAGCATGGTGTAATACTCTGTTATTGGCGCATTCACAGCAGAATTCCCTAATCCTATTTTGTATTTATTCACATAATAAGTGGTAGTACCTGCGATAGCAACCGGCATCAGCCAGGAAGACTTTCTCTGGTCCTGATTTTCGAATACCTGTACCAGCTCATTCGCAACACGGTAGCCGTAATATTGACCAGGTATGACTGCAGGAAAGGCTCTGAAAGCATACCCTTCAGGGGTCGCATTTCCACGAGGACTGATTAAATTACTCTGCTGTAATTGCCAGATGGCTTCCTTATTATTCTTTAAAAAGACCTCATTTAAATCCGGCCTCAATTCGAATAATGCAGATTGATCAATCACTTCTGTTGCTGCTGCAGCTGCATTGGCATAATCTCCTGTATACAGGTAAACCCTGGCCAGCATTGCTGTTGCAGCCCATTTATTGGCACGAATGCGTTCTCCCAGCTGCGATCCTGAAAAATCAGCAGAGAGGTTTGCTTTGGCATCCTGCAAATCTTTAATCACCTGTGCATACACTTCAGCTTTAGGTGTACGGGTCATCTTGGCCGTCTTGTTAAAATCCGCGGAGAGTGCCAATGGTACATCTCCAAAAAGATTCACCAGATAGAAATAGCTGTAGGCTCTTAAGAACTTAGCTTCAGCAGTCAGCTTGATTCTTACCTCCGTGTGTAATTTTGCAGAAGTGGAGGCACTGATCCCTTCAATAATGGCATTAGCATTATAAACATTACTATAAGCACCGACCCATAGTGCACGGGTGGTATAGTCTTCTGTTGGTATTTTATTGCTGTAATATGGATTGGGACTACTGCTGGATAGGCTGAGTTCATCAGCACCCATGCTGCCCAAAGAAGTGGTTAAACCATTTCCAAAATTAAGTGCGCCTTCTTCATTAATCAATTGTGAATAGGCACCAGTCATTGCAGAATTGGCCTGACTGTCATTTTCAAAAACCTTATCTGTGGTAATGGTATTAATGGGATCAGGAATCGCGATCATGTCCTTACAGGAAGCACACAACAGAATGACTGCAGTGAATAAAATATAGCGGTTTAAATTTCTCTTAATTGTCATCTCGATAGGAATTAAAAAGTTACGGAAAGGCCACATAAATAGATTTTGGCTGGTGGAAGCGCTCCAAAAGTCTGTACATCAGGATCAAAACCGGTCACATTGCTGATCACAAATACATTTTGAGCATTCATATAAATCCTCAGCGATTCTGCGCCTAATTTTTTCGCCCAATTTTGATTCAGCGTATAAGAAAGAGCCAGATTAGACAGGCGCACATAAGAAACATTTCTATACCTGCCATCAGAATTCGCAAACTGATTTGTTCCCTCATTAAACATCGTAGTTGCTTTTGGGTACAAGGCATGGTCACCTGGGCCTTTCCAATAATTCCCCATGATCTGTCTGGGTAGATTGCCTAAGTTTCCAGCATATACGTCAGAGTTATAGTTGGGATCAGATCCTATAAAATTATTATAATTGAAGGTGGTACTCAGGCTAAGGTTCTTATAACTAAAATTGCTGGTCAGTCCGCCGGTAAGTTTTGGCGAAAGGTCTAAAGACACGTATTGGTCGCCTTCACCAGCTAAACCATTGGTATTCTGCTCGATATTACCATTCTGATTGTAATCTTCCATCTTGTAAACACCAGTCAGGGGATCTACACCTAAATAGTGGAAAAGATATTTGGTATTGATAGATTTACCTACTTTCAATGTATTTGCAAAAGGGGAATGCGCGATATCCGGATAAGAAACCAGTAGATTCTTGTTTCTGGAAGCAAACAGTGCCACCGACCAGTTAAACTTTTCATTTTTAACCAGATCTGCATTTACTGTTAAATCCCAGCCCCTGTTGTCTACTACTGCTGGCCAGTTGGATACTACACTTGGGAAACCGGTATAAAGCGGCGTAGGGAATTGGGTCAGCTGGTTGTCGCAGCGTTCGCGGTACAGATCAAACTGCACATTAATCCGGTTTTCTAAGAAACCAATTTGCAGCGCCCCTTCCATCTTTTTATTCACCTGCCATTGGTAATTTGGATTTAAAGCCAAAATACTAACGAGAGAACTGGAACCATCATAATCAGGTAAAGCGGTACCATATTGTTTATTTTTAGCCCATTGTGCCAGGTATTTATAATCGCCAATCGCATCACTACCCGTTAAAGCATAACTTCCCCTCAGCTTCAGGAAACTGATAAATTCAGGAAGCGCTTTTCTAATGCCCTTTTCTTCTGTTAAAATCCATGCTGCGCCAATAGAACCGAAATTACCGAACTGGTTGCCTGGACCAAATCTGGAGGATCCATCTCTGCGGAAGTTTAGGTTAAGAATATATTTCTCTTCCCATTTATAATTGATCCTGCCAAATACTGCCGCATATTTATAATAACCAACATCTCCGGTAGGGTTAAAAGTAGCAGGTGCCAGAAAAATTGACTCTATGAAATCATCGCTGTCATAACCAATGCCTGTGATAGAATTGGCTCTTGTTATATTTTTTTGCAAAGATCCCCCTAACAGTAAGGAAAGCTGTCCATTGCTTATTTTCGTCTTGTAATCCAGCTGTGGTTCAACCAGCACATTCATATTGGTATTGCTGCCAAAAAATGACGATCCTGTTGGGTTGGTGATCGGATCCTGTGCCCGAATATAACTCAGGTATTTATTGGTATTGTTGCTGTAATTGTACCCAAAATTGGTGGAAAAATTCAAGTTGTCCAGGATCTCATAACTCAATCGCAGGTTGCTGGTGATCATGTGTGTATCAGAAAAATAGGGATTATCCAATACGCCAAAAGGAAAAGTCACTTTTGAATCTGGAGCGGCTCTCCATGGACCAAAATTAAACAGGCCATCAGGTCCATAAATATCAGGAGCATTGGGAGGCAAAGTCACCATGCTTGGAATACCAGTAGTATTAACAGTCGTATAGGTATACATCCCTCCCAAATCTACTTTAAACTTTCTATCTGCAGTTTTATGTCCTAGGTTAAAGGCTAATCCAGCCCTTTGATTACTGCCTGTGCTGGTCAGGATTTCGGTTTGTTTTCCATAATTAGCCCCAAGGCGAAATTGGGTTTGTACATCTCCACCGGTTAAACTCATGTTCACATTAGACTGTTTCCCAATATTTCCCCAAAGTAATTTTTGCCAGTCGGTCTGTTTATTCTGGTCCCAAAGCACTAGATCAGGTGCATTGCTGATATCAGGAATAATATTGTCATTTTTAAACGCCTCTCTTCTGATTTGCAGGTATTCCGGTGTACTGAGTACATCCCAGTGTTTTGTTACTTCAGAAAAAGCCTGTTCTACGCCTATTGAAAACTTAGTTGCTCCAGGTCTGCCTTTTTTAGTCGTGATCAGGATGACCCCATTCGCTGCCCTTGAACCATAAATCGCGGTCGCATCACCATCTTTCAAGACTTCAATACTTTCAATGTCTTTACTATTGATGTTAAACATCGGACTCTGACCTCCTGTAGGGGAATGAATATTCTGGGTAATTCCAGTAGATCCTGTCTCGTAACTGGACATCCCACCTACTTCCAGGTTATTTTGAGGTACCCCATCAATCACGTACAAAGGATCAGAAACAAAATTAGGGTTAATGGATTTCCTGCCTCTGATTTCTACTTTCACCGGACTGCTTGCATAACCATTTGTAGGCGTTACAATAACGCCGGGAATCCTGCCTTGTAAGGCCAGTAAAGGATTCATCACCGGCTGCTGTTCTAATTCTTTAGAAGTGATTTTTGAGATGTTACCTGTGCTTAAACGGCGGTCTGTGGTACCATAAGCCTGCACCATCACTTCATCCAAAAAGGATACTGATGGCTCCAGCATGATGGTCAGATAAAAGCCTGCAGCTGTTTTCACCACGCTCACATCCTTAGAGAATGAACTCGTATTTGGAGCCATTTTTTCAAATTCTCCCAACCTTACCTGTACGGAATCAAATCCTACAGAACTAAAGGTGATGACGCTATTTTCTTCTAGCTTCGGCAAAAAAAATTCTCCCTTAGCATTAGAACCGACGTTTATTTTTCTATTCTTTACTTTAAGTGTGACGCCGCTTAAAGGTTCATTCGTCTTTTTATTGACGATATTTCCGCGTACTTCTATATCACCTGCAAAAATTGCCGCGACACGATCCAGGATAGTCGGCACTTTTGCCTTCAGTAAAACGGTTTTATTTTCAATTTTATAAGTGATCGGCTGGTCGGTAAAACACTTTTCCAGCACCTCTTCTATCGATGCGTTTCTCACAGAGATAGAGATGGGTTTACTCGACTTGATGAGTGCTTCACTAAAAAGGAAGTCGTAACCACTTTGCGACCGAATGTCCTTTAACACCTTCTCCAACTGGGTATTTTTCGTATTCAGGGTAATGCGCTGAGCGAAACTGCTTGCACTTACCTGCATCATTGTAGCTATTAAAATAACGGTGGTGAATCGTATCATTAATAAAATCTTATTCGCATACTTTTTCAGTACGGATTTGTTCGTATAGGTTTTATACATTTCATCTGGTTTAGGACAAATTCTTAGCGGCCGATGAAACCGTAACATTGTATTAACTCACAATATTTGCTAAGTTTGTTTGTCTGGTTTAGGTTGATAGGATCTCAAATTTTTATGAACGTATCCAGCATCGGTCAGGAGTGTTTCCAGCACTTCTGACCTCTTTTTTGGATTACGTTTGGAATAGTATCTATTTCTTAACGATAATCCTCCTTCCTTCAATTTTAAAGTGGACATTCCCTGTATAGTCTAGCATATTCAGTAATTCAGAGACATTTTTATCCCTGGAAATCTCGCCTTTAAATTTAAAATCAGGATCTGGCTGGCTTTCATAAACCACTTCCACATCGTACCATCTGGAAACTTTAGTCATGATAGACTGTAGGTTTTCATTGAATTTAAAATAACCATTTTTCCAGGCCAGTACATCTTCCAAGTCTACATCATTGATCACCTTCATATTTCCCGGAGAAACCTGTGCCTGCTCGCCAGGTTTGAGAATCAAAAATTCGATCCCTTTAGCTGCATTGCCTGCATTGGCAGAAACTTTCACACTTCCGGATAGCAAAGTGGTTTTTACGGTTTTCTCATCGTCGTAAGACATGATGTTAAAATGTGTCCCCAATACTTCCACTGTCTGCCCTTTTGCCAGGACACGGAATGGAGATTTTTTATTGTGGAAGATTTCGAAATAGGCCTCTCCTTTTAATTCTACTTTTCTTTCTTTAGCGGCAAAACTTACAGGGTACTTTAAACTGGAAGAAGCATTTAAAAATACTTTTGAGCCGTCTGGCAGAATCACCTGCCACTGGCCGCCGCGCGGTGCTTCGATGGTATTGTATTCCGAACTGCTTTTTCTGGAAGCATTTGGAGCAATCTGGTAGATCAATTGTCCGTTTGCCGTTTTACTGATGGTTACCCCCTCCTGCTGTGCCAACTGTCCATTTAGCGCATCAGTCAGGCTAATTTTCCGTCCGTCAGAAAGGGTCAGCACCGCTTTATTTTTACCAGGATGAATGTCATTTTTAACAATCTGAGGCCCAGCAGCATTTTCATCATTGCCATAGAACCATATTGCCGTCATCGAAATCAGTACTACAGCAGCGGCAGCGGCTATACTATAACGCCAGATTGATTTTCTTGAAGGGGGGAAACCGACAGTGCGTTCAATTATAGGGCGTTCAATTTGCTGGTCAATATTTAGCCACATCTGTTGTTTTACCTTCAGATAGTCCAGGTCTTCAGGCTGCTGCTGCTGGAGCTCAGATTGCTGAACAAACCAGTTTTCGACCAGGCGTATTTCTTCCTTTAAGGCAATGCCTTCATTATACTTCCTGATCAATTCTATTACCTGTTCGTTATTCATCTACATGTATCAGTTTTATCCCTGATTTATAGTAATAGCCATGAAAAGCCCTCAGGGAGTAGATGGAAATGACAAAAAATAGAAAATAATTGTAATTAGCTGATTTTCAGTGTTAAATATTTCAGTTTCTTTTGGAAAGTTCAATAATAATTAGTCCGACTGGGGCATAAACGGCTAGTTTTGAACGAAGGATTTTCAAGGCATTGTTCACTTGCTTTTTTACAGTTTGATCAGAAAGACCTAGTTTATCGGCAATTTCTGCATGGGAAAGGTTGTCCTTACGGCTCATTTCAAAGATGATCCTCATTTTAGGAGGTAAATTGTCAATCTCGCGCTGTACAATGATTTTCAGTTCACGCTCATCAATGTCCTGGATTGTTTCCATGCTCACTTCTGAAGCATATTTAGCCAAAGAAGCAATGTGATCGTTTTTAAGCTTGTTGCGCTTTATGAATTTTAAGACGCGGTTTCTGGCACCGATGTAAAGGTATCCGGCAATGTTATTGTCTTCCTGAACAAGTTCCGGTTTATCCCATAGGCCCACGAATAAATCCTGTACCAGGTCTTTGGATGGCTCCTCGTCCCTTAACATCTGATTTACCTTGTAAAACATCAGCACTGCATATCTATTGTAGATTTCTGCAAAGGCCTCATGGTTCCTGTCTTTTAAAAGACGGACCAATTCAGAATCCGTAAATTCAGAATACATTTTCATTATAACCGATATTCCATGCCCCCCAGCATTTTAAAAAGAATAAAACAAGATTTGAGAATTAAGGGGAAGTTCTTAGCAATTAGCTAACCGTATCATTATCCCCTCTTAACAAACGTACATAAATATTTTTTACGATCACAACTGAATTTGATTTGAGCTGATAGTCCAAACCTCAGGATTTCCTCCAATAAAGAGTCGAAATAAGGCCGGATTTAAAGGTTAAAAGCACATATAAATTAAAATTGACTTATAAATTTAATTATGATTAGCTTAGAAAAATATATCTGAAAGAAATCAATAAAACAACTTGATTTATTTAAAAATATTAAAATGACATTTACCCTCACTCAAAGTCATATATAGATTAATTATCCTGAACAGAAAACACAAATACAAACCTTATGCGATGTAGTATTATTTTAATGATTTCCATTGGCCTGCTGCTTTCCTCCTGTGCTAAAAAAGACCCTTTTGGTCCCCTTTACCCTAAAAGAGACAAATGGGAACTCCCCTCTTTAAAAGATAGCACAGGTAAATCCTATACTTTTGCTTCGACCTACGACGGCAAACTTGAACTTCGGGTACGGAAGCCTGATGGTTCTCTTTTACTTGCTCATGTCTATGAAAACATGGATTCCCGTCCATTGATAAAAGCTGATATCCGTTTTAAGCTGACTGCTCCAAAAAAGCATATTGACATCAATATGGCAACCATATCTGCTAGTATCGGTTCTAGTCCCATCAAGCTCCTGCAAATCCTATCCAATGTAAACCTGCAAATCCAGCAAGTATACACCAAAGTATACCCTATTTCCTCTTACGGTGATTTAGGTTATAATGATTACGAAGGAGCAGTGGTCCAATGGGACAAGGGTTCTATCTTAGTACGGGAAGCTACACAAGGAGAACTGATGGGTATGGAGCATTTTCTAACAGCAAGAGGCACACGCCTGGTGTGTTACAATAACGATTTTTCCCCAAGGTTCGTCAAAAAAATTAACCTCAACACGGCATACTATCCTTACAACTACCAGGAATATATACCACTGAACAATACCGAATATTTAAGTTTTGATATCGCTGCAGGAATCATCCGCAGAGCCTTCCTAAGCACCAGTACAGATGACCCATACAATTGGGACCGACCATATAAATGGGAACTTGACTTGAGTAAAGTGGAGCGACTGCCCTCTGGATATAAGGTGAAAATTGAGGACTACAGTCTTACCGCTGACCAGATGGAAGTAAAATATTCCACATTTGATCGGGATGGGAAACTGGTAAAAACAATAACACATCATTGGGAAGTGTTAAATGGCATGCCTACCGATAGATTTTAATCACTTTCCAAAATCTAGTTCTTATATTGAACACAGATCATTCAATCCATCACATGAAAACAACGTTATTGTTATTTGCACTAGTTCTGATCAGTCATAATTGCTTCTCTCAAAAGCAAATTAACATGGAACTAAAGAAAGAACTCGATGCTATTCTACTAAGAGATCAAGCAATCAGGGAATTTTTTGATACCGAAGTCACCGAAAAGAGAAAAGATACACTTGCCCAGCTATTAAATTATCCAAAGGCAGCCATAAGATGGAATATGATGGATGAAATTGATTCTGTCAATCTCGTAAGCGTGGAGCAGATCATTTCAAAGTATGGTTATCCAGGGAAAACTATGGTAGGAGAACCAGCAAATACCGCTGTATTTTATGTGATCCAGCATGCTCCAAGTAAAATATCGACGTATTATCCATTAATTGAACAGGCTGGTAAAACTGGGGAACTCCCCTTTAAATATGCAGCTATGATGCTCGACAGAAAGCTGAACAATGAAAAGAAAGAGCAGGTATATGGTACGCAGGTATTCATGTACATGATCAACAATCCAAAAACGGGCAAGAAAGAACCTTTCGAATATGTGGTGCCCATACAAGATGCTAAAAATGTCAACAAAAGGCGCAAAGCAGCAGGTTTTGACACCACCGTTGAAGAGAATGCATTGAAGTTTGGCATCACCTATAAAGCCTATACGCTAGAGGAAATTGCGCAAATTATAAAATGATCAGCGATCGGTACCTTGATCTATTACTTACATTTAGAAAATCCATTGCATACGTTTAGAATTTATACAAGCCGTTCTTAATTGCATACAGCAGGAACCTGGTTCGCGATTTAAGACTGAGTTTTTGAAATAAAGAATCCCTGTAATTATCAACTGTTCTGGGGCTCACAAACATTTTATATGCAATCTCCTTATCAGTTAACTCCGTACAGCAATGCACCATAAATTCAAGTTCCCTTTCAGTAAAGGAGATTTCAGGATTAGAATTAAATGACCTCATCAGTTTACCTGAAACCAGATCGTTCAAATAAACGCCTTTTTCGTTGACTATTTTAATCGCATTCCGCAAATCGGAAGGTTTTGATTCTTTGATGTAAATCACTAAAAAGAGAGGTACCAATAAAAGGATAGAGGTTAATATGCCACCTTAACTATTAAACGCAGCTCATCATAATATCTATGATCAGCTGCGTTAATGGTTACTGAGCCTCGAAGTATGACTTACTTGGTCAGCAAATCAGTCACTTTTCCATCCACCTTATTATTGCTTAACTCCGCTCCGATTACCCTTTCAAAAAGCACTCGCTTTTTATTGGAATGGAAGGCTGGGTAGGCGGTATTGGTCGTAATGTTATTATTTTTAAAAGTGATGCCATCTACCGATTTCGCATACAATACAGGTTGGTCAAAAGTATCAAACTTGTTGTTTTCTATCTTGATACCAGAATGAAAGTATTTCTTTTGATTTTTAAGATCTAGGATCTCCGGATAAATCGAAATGACCGCATTGGTAAATTGATACATACTAGTCAAAGCATTGATAAATGTATTGTTACGAATGGTAATATCTCTGCAAGATCCGGTTTCATACCAGCCATTGCTGTCGCCGCAAAGTACGATCGCACTACCCGAAGTATGGTCAAATAAATTGTCTGCTACCAGTGTTGGTTTTGGTGTACTAAACAACGCCCCTCTTGCCCTGTTGTTGCGGATGGTATTGCCCGTAAAAACTACCGATGGTGTCCATGATAAATTTTCAATGCCTACATCTGTTTTCGACGGGTCAATCTCCTTGTCCAGCGCATTGGTAAACTCAATCTTAAACTCTTTAATCGGATCCTGCGGATTAGCTCTTAATGGGGTAATTGAAGCAATAGTATTCTTTGCATCCCATAGATCCATCGTTTTAGATTGAATGAATTGAACCGTATCCTGTACAATGCCCCAGTCGAAACCAAAAGATTGTCCTTCCATATACCTGCCGATCAAGGTATGATCATCCAATCTTTTCATCATTTTCAGATAGGTACCATGAATATTGATTGCATCATCCATCATCCCTTCATACATGCCATTTTTCGACACAATTGCTCCTTTGCATCCAGAAAAGTGGGTAGCATCAGCTTGCGTAGTAAAATATCTAGGGTCGTTTTTACCCCTTAAGCATACACCGAAACCATCCATATAAATATTTTCAGTAAGCTGTGCCAAAAGGCCCATACCCTCTGCATAATGTACTTTCACATTTTCCAAACGGATGTCTTTGCCTTTATGTACAAAAATACCGGGATTAGGACGACCCCAGCCTCTCATTGCAATGACTGTTCCAGGGATCAGCTTTTTGTTCTTCCAGTGGTACGCTTTAATCTTTCCCGGAGAAAGCTCAGCTACACCTTTAGTGCCGACTCTAATGTCGCCACTATCAAAAATAATATGTTTAGTACCGTTTTCGAAGGCGATACCCGAGTTGGGCTGCAGCTCCCAGTCTTCGCCCAAATTGTAGAAAGTGCTGTCTTTTATTTTATATTTTACCCAAGGAGCAGTTTCAAAAGTGATGCTTCCTGCTGCTGCATCGTTTGCAATGATCTTTACCTGGGTAATTTGTGGTTTTTCAAAATCTATGCTCAGGTTCTTGATCTTTACATTGCTGCTTTCAATTAAGGCTAAAGGCAGCATACGCCCATGGAACATCAAATCAGCACCATTGCCATCCAGCGTAATGTTTTTGAATTTATCTAGTTCAATACCTACAGTCTTTGGATTAACCTGATCATGGTTCGAGATATAGTATTCTCTTATTACTGCTCCTTCAGGATAAAACTGGTACTTTCCCTTTTGAAACTGAATAACAACAGCTTCCTGATCAGTAGTTTTACGTTTAATCTCATTCAGTAATTTCCCTAATAAAGGGCTGATGTTTTCTCCAGTGTTGGGTTTTATACCATAAGCAGATAGCTTATACACTTTGGTGGTAGTTTGCGCGGTTAATGGACGTACTAAGCTAAAAGTTAATAAGACCAGTAAAATAGTTTTCTTCAAGTGGTTAGGTTAAATTGTGTTTATGATATATTAGAATTCTAAAACTACGATTTTACCTATAAAAAAATGGCCTTAAAATTAATATCATCAGCACTAGCTTATGGTTGCCAACGCTTAATCCTTGAGCCCATAAAAGCAGCTGATTCCAGCAAAGCATTTGATCATGGGACAAGCTATAAAAAATTGCTAGAAAGAAATTGTTCCACCTTCAAAAGGTACCGGCAGGTAGAAACGTCCGGTACTTAAATTCTGAATCTTAAGTATCTTTTTTGCGGTTTTATCCAGGAAAACCTTAAAATAAAGCTTATCCGTAGACTGAGCACTTTCTAATACCAGAATTGATTTTCCCTTCTGCTGACTAATGGCATAACTATTCAAATCTAGGGAAAAGCTATAGAAATTCCGCCTTATATCGTAATCTGTATCCAGGTTCCTTTGAAGAGTAATGGTATCAATAGCCATCGCCTTACGTATCGACGCTCCCCCTTCAAACTCGATCAATTCACGAAATACATCGTTCTTTTTAAGCAGCGTATCCATATTTAGCTGCCAGGAAAAACTTAAGGGTGATTCCTGAGCAGCTTGATCAATAAGCTTTAAAATAGGCGAGGCATCCAGCAAAAGCTTCCGTTTTTCAGCGGGTGTTTTTCTAATTTCAGGAGGAAGAAACATACCCTTTGATTTAACCTGAGCATGAGCTATCCCGAAAACAGCCAGAAATATAGTCGGCATAAAAATCGCCGAAATAAATCTTAACCTACGCATTGATGTAAACCCAGGCTTTTTTTCCTGATGCTAATAATACCTCTACCCTTTTATAGTCCTCCACTTCATACTCATCTGTTCGTTTAAGGTCGGCTGCAGTAATTTCAAAAACCATTCCATCAACAGTATCTGTACTCTTGCCCGTATATTTAACCATCGGATGCTGTGAAGCGCCGCTTAAGGCAATGACAGCAGGATCAGTAATTTCAATCATAGACAGGGCATAACCAGTTAAATGGTCTAATTCGCCTTTCAGCGTTCTGCCGTAGTTTTCTATCTGCACGTCCTTGTGCTGGAGTGTTCCGTAAGAGAATAAGTTTTCAGTAGTCATAATGAACCTTAAAATTGAGGTATATACCTCAAAGATGTAAATAATATTTGGCAGGGAAACACAGCTGATCACAAGAATTGAACGCTATTGATATTAAATCAATACTATATGATTAAATAAAGACCACTTTTCCTTTACAATTAAGCGCAAATCCAGGACAAATTCCATCAAGGATTGATCAGTGATTATTTTATCAAAATGACCCCATAAATTTGCTCCAGTTTAATAGTTAAAAGTAAGTCCGGCACCATAACCCATATCGCTATCGTAATGAGTAGATAAACCCAGGTATTTAGTCACAATGTATCTAAATCCTGCCATGTACTCCTTATCTGTATTGACCATAAATTGAAAACGCAGTCGTTTTGAAATCGGAATATCTTCTCTCATCAACTGGAATCTAACATTTCCCTTATGGTCTACTGCGGCGTCTGCAACGACCAACATCGGCAACGTATACTGAAGCCCTATATGAAATACATGTCTGAGGTTTTTCGTATTGCCTTGTCCAAAAAGGTTATTGCCAGGGTCCAATGATTGTCCAAAAATATTCTTGTCCATCAGATCTACCGTTCTTTTACGAAAATCCCAGCCCACATAAGGAAATAACCATTGGTTTCTGCCAATGTACCGTCCAAAATGACTTTCTGATTCGTACCCCATTTTTCCATCAAATCCCACACGCCATTCCGTAGTAAAACGATAACGCGTATTGGACAGCATGATCTCTCCATCAGAACCATTACTTTCAATTCCAATTCTAGCCATCGGGTGAAACATTCTGTCGTCTGCTTTAAGCATTTTATAAGCATGTTCCGGGTTAGGTAATTCTGGATTTGGCGGCGAGTTCTCATAACTAAACACCCTCCCCATACCACTCATCATGTGGTACAAAATATGGCAATGGAAAAACCAGTCCCCGCCAGCTGCTGTCGCCGCAAATTCTATGGTATCTCTTTCCATCGGCATAATATCCAGGACATTTTTCATAGGTGCATTTTCTCCTTGTCCATTCAACACCCTGAAATCATGACCATGCAAGTGCATCGGGTGACGCATCATACTGTTATTGAAAAGAATAATCCTTACATTTTCTCCCTTCTTAATTAGGATTTTATCGGTTTCTGATACCGTTTTATTGTCTAAACTCCAAACATAGCGGTTCATGTTTCCCGTAAGGTCAAACTTTAGCTCCTTCCATGATCCTTCAGGTAAAGTGGTCTTATTAGGATCGCGAAGCATACCATAGTTTAAAGTCACTATATCCTCTGGATCATCAGCCATATTCATTCCTGCCATGCTTTTATCGTTGGGCTGCTGCATACGGGGCATACTTTTGTCATTCGACAGCCGCATTCCTGTGTTTTTAGCTTTCGGTTTTGGATTTTCTTCACCTGACACCTCCGGATACATCACCGTATTCATATCCATCTCCTGATTCTGCATTTTCATCCCCTCCATCTCCACCATATTTCCCCGCATATCCATCATATCGTTCATCATCTTCATTCCGGCAAAGTATTTCAGCTTCGGTAATTTTGCAGCAGGTACCTTTTCTCCCTGACCAAACCACATAGAGGCTGATTTGGTGCGGTCTTCTGGTGTGACTAGAAATTCATAATTTTTATTTTCCGGAATGGTAATGACGACATCATAAGTTTCAGATGCGGCGATGATTAACCGGTCCACTTCTACCGGTTCTACATCGTTTCCATCGGTAGCGACTACGGTTATTTTACCACCGGAATACGTCAGCCAGAAATAATCAGATGCTCCTCCATTGGCTATTCGTAAACGAACTTTGTCTCCCGCTTTAAACTGAGGATGAAGATCCTGGTTTTTACCGTTGATCAGAAAAGCATCGTAATACACGTCGCTCACATCCATTGCAGTCATCCGCTTCCATTCGTTGCTGAGCTTGGTTTTGAAATGACCAGATCTGATAGCCTCCGAATAACTTTGAGTGGTGCCTTTTTGTATCGCAAACCAATCGTTCGCATTTTTCAAACTACGATGGACTTCCTCAGCTTTCATATTTGTCCACTCACTCAATACGACTGGAATAGTTGGGATGTCCCACTCTTTCCTTTTGTTTATAATGAAGGCCCCATACATCCCAATTTGTTCCTGGAATCCGCTATGGCTATGGTACCAATGTGTCCCATGCTGAATGATAGGGAATTTATACACATAGGTGGAATGCGGTTTAATTGGCATTTGCGTCAGAAAGGGCACACCATCCATTTGATTTGGTAAAAATAGCCCATGCCAGTGCAGCGAAGTCTCTTCATTTAACCTGTTATGGACATAAATCATGGCGGTATCACCTTCGGTAAAGGTAAGTGTTGGCATTGGAATTTGTCCGTTTACAGCGATGGCACGCTTTGTTTTCTTGCCATAAGTTACTGTAGTATCTGCAACATAAAGATCATATCGTACGGTACGGGCTGCCTGCTGATTTACAATGGTTTTAATCAGCCCTAAATTAGCTTTCGCTATTTTGATGTTTTCCATTGTCGGGTTATGGTCCTTCATCTGCATCTCCTCCTTATCTTTGGAAGGATCCTTCATGGGCATGTCCATCTTATGATGTGCTGGCATTTTCATTTCTTTCCTCTCCTGAGCAGCAGCGACAGCAGTATAGAAGATCAATAAAATGACCCTGAATATGTTTTTCATTTCCTTGATAATTAAGCCTTAGTTTAACAATGTAACCTGCCCATTTATTACCTAAAGGCAGGTTACAGAAATTATTGATGAAAAGAAAAACTCATCACCAAATTGCAGTATTAATTTAAAGTTTCCTTTACTGCTCCACAGGTTAACATCTGCTTTCCATAGTAAGGGTTTTTTATCTCGGCTTTATCAGACAGCCAATAGCTCTTTTTCATCGGGCAATAGTCGTAATAAATGGACCCGCTGCTCAGCTTTACAGCTTTGGCCAGCTTAAAAATATTGGTCGAAAAATCAGCGAAATGATCACGTTGATGGGCAATATCTTTAGTATCCGAAATGTGTTCTGCATCTAATGCCAGTTTTTCCTGAAGGCCTGTAAAAACCGTCCTTTCCGATGGAGTCATTGATTTCGTATCTATGCCTGTCAATGCTTTAGAGAATTCGGTCGCTTTTAATGCCGCTGTTGCAGCATCAGAGTTTACTAACGCATTTTTGATGTCATAGTAAGCCGTTAATAAGGATGGTGTTTGGCTGCTTTGAGCAAAACTAGGATTGATCCATGCAGCTGCAATTAAAACAACCGCTAAAAATATCTTTTTCATAATGTAATTTTTTAATGTTTATACTTATTCCGGGTCATAGCAAAAGCTATAAGCACGTTTTTTTTTAACCTGACAGTAAATTAGTCAGGTGGAAAAATCATTAAATCTTATATCTGAAAACTTTGAATAATTATACGGATGTCTGAATTAGGCGGTCTTTCTCTATGGTTTACCTCAGCATTTTGATCTAGTTCAACAATACTTACAGGAACGAATAGATCATAAGTGTTAGCTGACAGTAACACCACAGGCATCAGCACTGGCAGCTTGCTGATTTCAGGAATTAATTTGCTTTGAGTCAGCAAATCATTGACTAAAATCTTACAGCAAAGATCTTCATTTGAAAAGCTCAGACCTGATGCAGTATTGGTTTTATGCTCATGACGGTGTTCCTGACTTTTTGGATGATATTGCTTATCATGGCCCACATGATGATGCTCCTTCATCTGGGCCGACAGCTCATGAGCCTGGTGATCCTTATGCTGGTTCGCTTCCATTCCGAGTGCACAGCCAAAACCCACAAGCGTATTGAGCAGGAATATCACCAATAGAAAGATAGCTTTACTTTTCATTTCAATACAAATCTAGTATAAAGGTGCAAAAACACTTTTACACAATTCCGTGTTTTTTTTATATCTCATTGGTAGCTATACTATTGTATCATCGCATACTTTTTAGGTTTATAACCCTTGTGTTTTTCGAAAATCCTGCTGAAATGGCTTAAGTTCGTAAACCCCATTTGGTACCCCGCTGCTGATACGGAAAGTCCCTCCTCCCTGATCAGGTTTGCAGCTTCGTTGATTCTTAATACCTGATAATAATTATAGATGCTGCTGCCAAAAATCTGTTTGAATAATTTGTTCAATTTACTTTCACTCATATTTACAGATACAGCAAGATCCGCCAGCAAAGGCGGTACACTCAAATCAGCCATGATCTTTTCCCTGATCTCGTACATTAACTTGGCATCGGCACTATTGATTGGATAAGTAGTTGCCTTCTTCCGTTTCAGCAACTCCATAAAAAAAAGATAAATCAATTCTTCAGACTTTAGTCTGAGGAAGAAATCTCCCAGTTGTTCCTTACCCTTCCGTTCCATTATTTCTTTGGCTGCCGCTTCCATTTCAACTGAAATAATTTCATCATACAAATAGGCTTGATGCCTTGAAAAAATCATTTGTAACACCTCATGGTCTTCTTCTTTATGCAGCAATTCCTTTAAGAATTCCGCTTGAACAGAAATGATCAGGGCATTAACCGGGCTTCCCGCAGGTACAAAAATTTCCAGATCCATCTCAGCAGAACAAACTTGTACCGAAGGAATCAATCTCAGCAGCTTTTCTTGATGGCCAGCATACTTCATGATGTTGCGAAAACTGAACGTAATCTCCTGAGATGCTATTATAGTGTCAGCCCCTATTCTTTTGAGCAGGAAATCACTTTTTAATTCGTAATGCTGAATTAAAATAGATAAAGGTCCAAGAAAAGCAGTGCGGATAAAACCATCCCCTACGGCTTCAGGCAGGACAAATAGGCCATCATTTACCTCGCTTTTCAGCGTACTGGCAAAACCTTCCATCAAATCCTGGCCTGATCCTGTATATTCTAAAGGCATCATTGAATTCTAGATAAAAATACAATATAGGACTATTTTTAAAGTATTACAGGCTATTTTCAACCTATTACAATCCACACCTTTGTCTTACAAATTTTGATTTACCTATTTATTTAAGAAAACATGAAAACAACATTAATAAAGGATAAAAGAATTGCGATCATCGGGGCTGGTCCCGTAGGATTGGTCACCGCAAGACTCTTACAGATGCGTGGTGCTCAGGTGACCGTTTACGAGCGAGATAAAAACAAAGATACCCGCATCAGTGGCGGAACCTTAGATCTACACCATGATAGTGGTCAGCTCGCACTGAAAGAAGCAGGTTTACTGGAATCTTACTTCAGCAATTCCAGGGCAGTTTCAGAGCGTCGATATGACCAGTTTGGCGAATTGCGTGAGGAAGAACTTCCCAGCCCGGCCACAAAATTTATGCGTCCTGAAATAGACCGCAGAGATCTGCGAAAAATCGTTCTGGATGTACTTCATCCACACACCGTCATCTGGAATAAACAATTTAGCGGAATCAGCAGCTTAAAAGATGGCTATGAACTATCCTTTAAAGATGGAAGTACCATTACCGCAGACCTGGTTATTGCAGCAGATGGAGGGAATTCCAAGTTACGTTCCAGCCTCACCGATGTGATTAAAGTATACACCGGGATCACGATCATTCAGGGAGATATCCAAGCGTCTGAAACCTTAGCCGCAGTCATCAATACCATGACAAATAAAGGAAACCTGATGGCTTTGGCTGAGGAAAAAATGATCTTTGTCCAAACCCGAAGAAATGGGAGTTTGAACTATTACATTTCCTTCCGTCAACCAGAAAATTGGCTAGAAAACACAGGATTGGACCTTAAAAACCTCCCGGAAATGGCTGCTTATCTGCATGATGTTTTTCGGAACTGGCATCCGGCATACCATCAGCTTTTTAAAGCGAGCAATGAATATCAAGTCTTGCCAATGTACACTTTACCAGTTGAAAAAGCCTGGGATCGTTTTGAACCCATTGCATTAGTAGGCGATGCCGCACACCTCATGCCTCCTTTTGCCGGAGTGGGCGTCAACATTGGATTATTGGATGCACTGAACCTGGTGAATAACCTGACCAGCGAAAAATTTCCGACCATAGCCGCAGCCATCCAGGATTATGCATCCAAAATGTTTATCTATGCCGCAGCTGCGCAGGCCGATACGCTGGAAGCAGAAACCGGCATCCATCATTCCGACGCTATTAATCAGAATAAACCAACTGGCCGGAACAAGGAATATTAACAAGCCGACGAAAGCGCGTTTCGAAGCAAATGAGTCTACAGAAGCCCTTTAAACCTAGATAAAAGCGTTTTTTTGACAGTTATTCCGTAGTTAATGATTTAACTATTTTCACTGCGTTTTCATTTCCCGGCTCAAGTTTTAAAGCTTTTTTATAATTCTCCAGCGCCAGGGATTTATCGCCATTTGCAAGATAAGCCTCACCAAGACTATCAAATACATCTCCAACTTCTGGATACAGCAAAGTATTTATCAGGAAAATATCTATAGCTTTTTTATACATTTTGGCATGTAATAACTGATAGCCCTGTTGGTTGATATAAGATACACTGAGTATACCATGATCAGGATGATCAATTTTCCCCTTTTTAAAAGCGGCTAAGCCCTCCTCAAAGCGTCCCTCCAGGACCAAACTATAAGGAGTACGGGCTTCATCTGTCATTTTTGGGTTATCGTAGCGAATTGGATCGTTTAACATCGAGTAAACGATATACATTTTCTGGTCTGTTGGATTGGTCAGAAACTTTAATTTTCGCTCCCAGCCATTCTGCACATAAGTATCTGCTGCTACTTTAAACAATTCAGCAGGTTCTTCCGCATTGTTTTGGAGGAATAGTCTCCCTTGCTGTTCGTAAACTTTTGTCTGACCATAAGTATCCGTCTGATAAAGGCCTACCGCTTTGTGGAAATCCGCCGCATTTAAGCCTAATTTTTTATAGATTGGAAATTGAAAATCCGGCCAGTTATAAGTCGTCGCAACTGCACGGATGAGTTCATTAATCAATTGCGGCTGATTTCCATTGCTGAGGATGGCTACCCCATCGCCATTTTTAGTATTTGCGAAAATCTGACTCGAAAAACCTTCATTCCAGCCGCCATGATTAAAATACTGCGTCTCATTCCTTTTTTCCAGAAATAACCCCAGCCCTTCAAAAGGTTCAATAAAAGGACTAACCATTTTCTGCGCCATCGTTTGTGAAATCACTTGATGGCTATCGCCCTTTAAAGTAGCCTGCAAATCGATTATAAATTTCGCAAGATCTGTTGCGGTCGTCCAGAGTCCGGCAGGAGCCATTTCAGGATAAGTATGTCTTTTACCTGGAACTTCTGAATGATTGGGTAAGTAACCGGTTGCCGCAAATTTCAATTGTGCGGCGGATAAAGGCTGGTCATAAGTACTGTTTTTCATGTCCAGCGGACCGAGCACAAGTACTTTCATCAAGTCAGGATAAGACTTTCCTTCGATATCGATCAGCATTTGCTGTATCACACAATAGCCGCCACCTGAATATCGTAAAGCTCCACCAGGTGTTTTATCCACTCGGATTGCTGGAGAGTTTGCTGGTTTTTCACCATTGAGCACCTGAATAAGTGTAGGAATGGATTCGCCAGCCACATATCCTCTAAACCCACCAACAGTAACTCCGCCGCTATGGCTTAATAAATGTTTCAGGTTTACCTTTTTTGTATTAGTAAATTCATTATCAGGAAGCTTCCAGGATTTAAGGTAGCTATTTACATTCTCCTCCGCATTGATTTTACCCCTTTCCACTTCCTTTAGTGCAGCATAAGCACTTACCGGTTTACTGATAGAAGCTGCCTGAAAAAGCGTCTCACTGGTTACGGGCTGTTTACTCGTTTTATCTGTGATGCCGTAGTTTTTAACATAGGCAATTTTCGAATTTTTGATCACCGCAATCGTCAGCCCGGGAACTCCGTAATGTTTCATTCTGGATTCAATCGTCCAAACGGAATCTCCTTCAAAACGAAGCACAGGAATTAATCCCGACTCCACTTTTTTGATCATTGCCTGTGTATCGCTGCCAGATTGGGCAAACAGCTGCTGACTACTCAAAGAAGCGATCAGCAATAAAGGAAGTAAGGGTGAGAATTTCATATTGCTCTTTTTCTAAAGACATCAAAACCTAGTCAATAGTTACAAAATTCAGAGCATAATTATGATTTCCTTCACCGCTCTTTTCTAAACAGCCTACGATGAAGGAAATCACAATTCATTAATTGACAGTTATTGCTGCAAGCTGAATTATTGATTCAGCAGTGGTTTTACTTTTTTCAGCTGGTCATCAGCTGTGGTCTTCGACAATGATTTGATGTCGAAAATCTCGAGAGCCTTATTCAGCTCATTTAGCTGTTTAGTTTGCTTATTTTTAGCATAAGATGCTCTCAAATACTTGATTTTTTCAAAATCCTGACCTCCTTCAACAAGTTTTTCAAACCTGATAGAACTCAGCGGACCTGGATAAACCATATAGGTATCACCAGCTGGCCAGGTGATAAAACGGCTGTCTTTCAGTGGATTTTTTGTCCAGCTGTTATAAGCCCAGCGTAAGTATCCTTCCATATTTTTACTTGCAGTATACCAGCCGATCCAAACGCCTTCTGCTGGTGAAGAGAAAGTAAAACCATTTGGATAAGGCTCTGTGCAGCAGGTATACCAGGTGCTCAGCTGACCTTTTTCCTTACGTTTTGCCAAAGTAGCTGCCGGGAACTCCCATCTTGAAGCAATACAATACACATCAATGTCCTGCTCTATTTCTGGATGATAATCTCCAGCCAATGCAATTTTCCAGTTTTTATCCGTCTCTTTTAGTAATTTGATGACAGATTTCATGGCCTCCATTGGTCTTTCGTCCATGGCAATATAAGTTTTGCTGAACCATTCTTTTTGTTTCAGGTGCTGTGTGAAGTCCAGCAGCATCGTCTTCCAAAAAGCATTATAAGCAGGCGTACCAATTGCCTCTGTAAATAACGCTTCTTTTTGCGCAGCTTCATCGTAATAAGTGAAAGCGATTTTCCAAGGCACCATACTGTAACAGTTGATGCGTTCCGTAATGCCGCAATCCATTACAAAAGATATATATTTATCAAATAAACTGTAGTCATATTTCCAGGTACCATCCTTTTTCTTGGTCCATTTTACTAAACTCGGATAGTCGTCATAAGTTTGATGCCCCCAAGGTTCATTTACAATACTTGCAGTAATTGTTTTTTGACCTGCATCGGCCAGCATCGTGTAGTAATCTTTCATCAATGAAAAATGTTCAGGGCTCCAAAGCTTCGCATTGTGCACGCGGGCTATAGCCGCTGGATGCTGCCATAAATCTAAATCATATTGCCATTTATTAGGCGCTGGCAATGTCTTGTCCAATACCTGAACCGTTACAGCTAAAGCATATTCCTTATCCCCTTTTACCTTAATAATGCCTTTATAATTGCCAGGAATGGTGTTGGCTGGTACTTTGATGCTCAACCAGATTGGCTGAGTCGTATGATTCTTCAGTAATACTGATTTAGTTTTTGTGTCGATGGCATCAGCTACATAAGAAGAATCGAAATCCTGTGGTTTTCGGTGGCCGCATCCATTTCTAAATTCATCAGTGATGACATAGTCCAGAAAGCCAGCCGTTATATTTTCTTTTTTAATCGCATGCCCTTGTGCATCTTTAAGGTCATTCAGCTGTACGCTGATATTGTTCAAACTTTTGTTTGCCCATACCAATACTTGTGTATGTATCTTTTCACCTTTCCAGGCTTTTGCTAACCAGACTTTTTCCAGCGTCACTTTTGGTGGCAATTCTCTTGCAAAACGCACATTAGAGGAGGCAAAACTTACATTTAACCCATTAGGTACTTTAGCCCAATCCGCCTGAAGAATTTTAGGATTTATCAAGGGCTTTTTTTGCAGCGCTAAGCTTGCATCCTGAGCCTTAATATTTAAGCAAAAGAAGGATAGACTAATAAAAAATAGCTTTTTCATAAGTCTAAGTTAGCCAATTAGGGAAGAAGGAAAAATGGCTACTGTATCAGGACTGTTACGCAAGCGTTTGTTTAAATGTAACAATATGGATAGGTTTCATGCGGACACCAATTTAGACTTCAACATGATTGCTGCTTTTGTATATCCTCCCTCAGATCCATCTACAAAATGGACATGACCTTCTTCCAGATCACGCACATAGCAAGACATGACGGCGTCATTACTAATGTGGATGCCATATTTAACCTCTCCCTTCTTTTCTAATTCCTCCAAAGCGCTCAATAATTTTAATCTTTGTCTGTCATCCCCGGAAATCACGGTATTTATCTTCCCATCGATGACCAGTGTATCAGACATCTCCACCAATCGATTCAGGTAATTCTTGCCTGGTGTGGTATAAAAATAAATGTAACCATAGAGATTGGTCAGCCAGGTACGGACCAGTTCAACGAAATTCAGCGCTCCAACTCTTCCCCGCAGCTCCAGACGCAGGCGGTTAAAAGTGGTTTTGAGCTTGAGTTTTGCTACTGAAATTGGCTGCCGCTGCCGCGGTTCCCCATAAATATCATCCAGCAGTTTAAACACTTTACTGAATACGGCAGACTGCTCATGACCATTGTCGGCAAACACTAAAAGGGTGACCACCTCCGTACTATTTTCAGGAGGTCCGATTTTATCCCATCGGCACTGCATTCCAGTAAGATCCAATTCGGCTGCTACATCCGCTAACTGGCCAAACAAATAATCTTCGGCTTTGATCAGTCGTTCTGCATAATTCAACCCTGTTCCCAATACTACAGGTATGGAAAATGAACTCGAAATATTGAATTTACTGATCCGAAGTTCGTGTCCCTGGTTATAAACCTGCTGCACAGGAACTGTACCCACACGGAGCTGAAGGCCAAAGTTAAGCAGCACATTTTCTTTATACCGCAGCAGCAAATTCATTAGCGCAGGCAATACTGAGGGAGGAACGATAAATGTGGCCCCATCTCCTCCGAAAAAAAAAGGGACTGTCATTCCTGTTTTGAAAACAAAATTCAACACGGTGACAATGCTGCCGGTAGCTAGAAAATTAACAGTTTCATGCTTTCCCTCCTGTATCGCTTTAGTAGATCCCTTAATGTCGCTAATGATCACATGCCAGTCCTCAGGCACATGCTCAAAAAGGCTGGTATTTTTCAGCAGTTCAGGCAGAGACAGTTTATGCGCTGGTAAATGATGATAAAATAAGTCGCTGGTTCCCTGCATACGAAAAACAATAAAGGTTCATTGAAACTACAACAAATCCTGGATAAAACAAATACCTAGAAAAGTACCTGCCTTAATCAGAAAACAAGGATAAAACAACAGCTTCTTCTGGTCAGAAGAAGCTGTTGTTTTACCGCTATAAAAATGAAGAAATGCCTGACTTAACGTTCTGAAACTTTTAGTCCATTACGCAGGTCATTCGTTTTCAGGTATTGAATCAGCGCTGCCGGGTGATCCGTTTGTACCCCCTGAACCCCTTTCTCCATGGCTGCTTTCCATTTTATCGGATCTTCGTCTGCCATCTGCACATCCAAAAAGATCGACAATCCCTTTTCCCTCATTGCAGCTACAAGTGCTGCGTTGGGAATATTATCGGTCGCTTCTAAAGGCATTTTCTTAAGTACAGCGATCAGCTCCTCATTAGTTTTGATGCTTTTTGGCAAGCCAGACATTAATGGCATCTGTGGCGCCAATTCGCGCCAGGATTTATAATCTTCCATTTTGTTGATATAAACCAATACTTGTTTGTCCATACCAGCAGCCTGAATTTCCTGGTAGGCCTTTAAGACATCAGCCGCTTTAAAATCCAGGTAAATGTGAATTCGGTTCTTACAGGTTTTTAAGGCCTCCATAAAGCTTGGCACACGATACTTCTTGCCATCCCTGGCATTCAAACTTAGTTTTTGAACTTCATCCAGGTTTAAATCCTGAATTCTGCCTTTTCCATTGGTCGTCCCATCTACAGTTTCATTGTGGAGTAAAACCAAATGACCATCACGGGTGGTACGTAGGTCTATTTCCACGTAATCAGCGCCAAGTTCAATAGCTTCCTCAATGGAGACAATGCTATTTTCAGGTTTTACCAAATGGCTTCCCCGATGGACGATCACGATAAAGCCATTTTTAGATTTGGGCAGCGGCGCTAATGTCCGCTGTCCAAATGAAATAGAAATGAAGCCCATCAAGATCAGTGTGAAAAAACTTGTTTTTCTATTCATGATCATCATTTAAATGATTATTATTTTGTTACTGCTATTTCTATGATCCTCTTAGCTTGTTATTGTGGTGATTGCTTTGCAGCAGGATTCAGGTCTGTAAATTCAGCGGCATGGTCTCTGCTTGTTTTTTTCAGAGAGAAAGCATCGAACAATTCGCCAGAGGTTTTATAGGCTTCAAACTTTAAATTCTGGCCATCAATATGGATGGTTTGAAAAAGCTGTGTATTTTCCAAAGAGACATTCATCCATTTGGCACCATCCACTTTATACATTTTAGGACCGGCTACAGAAACCAGGTAAACTGGTCCGCTGGCCTCTCTACCCGATAATCCACGGGGCAGATTTTGTCCGCGGCTATACGTATGGTCATGTCCCTGTAACACCAGGTCGATGTGGTATTTATCAAATAATGGCTTAAAGCGTTCCCTGAAATCTTTATTGTCCCTGCTTTTAGCTGTAGAAAAGATAGGATGATGAAAAGTAATCACTGTCCACAATTGCTTGTTTTCTTTTAATACATTTTCCAGCCATTCATATTGGATTTTAGCAGCCGCCTCATCCAGGATAATCATTTGAGAATCTAAGGAAATGACGCGGACGTTTTGATAATCGACATAATACACAGATTCCTCTAAACCTTTAGGACCATTACCCGGCAAAGTATACTGCACGCCCCAATGGGGATCAAGGACAAGTTTTTTCTGCTCATCTCTTACATATTCATGATTTCCTGGCGAAGGTAAGCTAGGAATCATTCCATTGATGAAACCGCCTCCGTAATGCCACTCTCCCCATTCCTTATCATTGTTTGAGCGGTTGATCAGGTCACCGGTATGGATAATGAAACGGGCATCCGGCTGCTGCGAAAATGCTTTTCTAATCACGCGCGACCATTTTGATCGGATATCATTCTGCGCATCGCCCAGATAAATAAAAGAAAAAGGCTTATTGGTATCTGAGGCAGTGGTAAATTGAAACCACTCGCTCCAATGCTCCCCTGCACCTACACGGTAAGCATATACCGTTCCTGGTTTCAGGTTGTTAAAAGTAACCTGATGGTATTTTGCTGTGGCATAGTTATTTCCGCCGGATAAAACACGGGATCCTGCGTCATAATTCGTAATTGATTCTTCCAGCGCAGGACTGGAATCTTCTGCTTTAATTTGTGCTTTAGCAGCATTAATCGTAGTATCTGTACGCCAGGTTACCGTCTGACTGATTTCAGGATTTCCGGTCCAGGTTAAAATCACACGATCTGGAAAAGGTTTAGGATTAAAATCCTGGGCATTGGTTTCGCTGAGGCCAGCTGTTACCAGCATGACCATGAGCGCAATTGAACGTTTAAATATATTCATCTTGAATTTGAGCTATTTATAATTTATTTCAGGGACCACATGAGTGTCGTTTCCTTATCGGCGCCAAAGGCGGACACTGCTTTTTGATAGTTCGCTTTATTTTTAGCGCTTTCAGAATCCGGGAAAACATAACGTTTTGGAATTCCGCGGCCAGCAGCCAGCGGTCCTGTCACGAAAGCAGGATACCCTGTACGACGCTGATCAAACCAGCCTTCAGCACCTTTAAACAGCATCGCCATCCATTTCTGGGTCATCAGCTGCTCTTGTGTACCATCGTATTTTACGATCGCCTGATCAAAATAAGTGGCAGCTGCAGTCAGCGAATAACTGCTCATCGATTCTCTTATCCCTTTATAATACAACGATTCGGCACTTTCGCCAGGTACAGTTAACTTCCCTTTCTGCATGGCTTCTGCCAGGATAAAGCAAAGCTCAGTATAAGTCACCAGACTTGCTTTCAATAAAGGGTTTGAAGAGGCACCATTCTTTCTGAAAAAACTGGACGAAAACACTGAAACATGATCCTCACCGCCGTTGTATGCCGCAGGGGCGTCAATCGCATTCGGTACGCCAACATATCTATTCAGGTCTACCGTTGAACCGACAGTACTTTTAACGGGCTCTACCCATCCCGCCAATCTAGGGTCGTTTCTTTGCAGCAAACGATCCACCAGTTCCTTACTTACTTTTGTTTTCTGGTAATCAAAATCAATCATTGCCAGCGGTCCTCCAGGCCAGCTATAGCCAGCCAGATTTCCTAAATAAGGGATTTCTGCATTATCAGCACTGCTTTCAAAAATTGGGAAATTCGTTTTATCATTGATAATTTCCTGCATTTCAGTAAAGGCCGGGCCATAATTTTTCGAGATGCGCAGCAGCATTCTTAAGCGCAGGCTGTTGGCAAATTTACGCCATTGCAAGACTTTTCCCTTGAACATCACATCCGCTTTGACATTGATATCCGGTGCTCCGCCTTTTAAAAGATCATTGGCTTCGCGCAGTTCCTTCAATAAATCAGGATAGATCGCTTGCTGCTGATCATACTCCGGATAAATCAAATTGCTCTCTTTAGATTTCAGCGCCTGTGAATAAGGAACATCCCCATATAAATCCGTTAAATAGCCGAAGTTAAAGGCCTTAATAATTTTGCTGATCGCCACATATTGATTTTCAGAACGTTTCTGTGCCGTCTCCATAAAGGTTTTATTGACAGAAAGACGGGCATAAATATCATCCCAATCCACTGGTCCCCAATCAAAAAGATCATATCCCGTATTGCGAACCAAGGTCAGGTAGCGTGCTGCAGATGCTGGTCTTCTGCCCACTGCATTTTCCTGATAGGCATAAGCAGTAGACAATACGACTTCAGACATCAGAAACTCTGTATTGGTCGTTTCCGGGGAATTCGGGTTGGTATTGATTTCTTGAAAATCTTTAGTGCAGGCAGCCAATAGCGTCACACCCAGCACCAGAATGGTTTTATATTTGAATTTCATTTCTGATAATCATTAAAAATTACAACTTAATTTAAAGCCAAAAGAGCGTGTTCCTGGCAGCGTCCAGTGACCAACGCCCAATTTGAATCCTTCGGTCACACTCATGGTACTCTCCGGATCATAACCCAATCCATTGGCCGTCCAGGTATACAGATTTCTACCGATCAGGGAAATAGAAAGGTTGCTGATGGGTAGTTTTTTTAACAATTGCTGATTAAATACATAAGTCAATGAAGCTTCTCTTAACTTCAGGAAAGTTGCAGAGTAGGTTAAGCGCTCATAGTATTTGTTATAGGTGTTGTTGTAAAAATCAGAAGCAGCAATGATCACCTTGTTTTCAGAATAGCTGCCGTCAGTATTGGCGATAAAACCAGGAATAATCATTCCGTCATTTCTACTTCTTCCTTGAGAATCTACCCATGGCAAACCTCCGCTTTGGGCATCTCTGCCGACCAGCGTGTTGTCTGTTAAACCGGCATTGATCAAACTTTTAACAACGTAAGAGTAGAAATTACCGCCTTTACGCCAGTCTAACAAAACGTTAAGCGTAAAACGCTTATAACTAAATGTATTGTTAAAACCGACCGTAAAATCAGGGTTGTAATTACCCACCTTTAGGTATTCGCTGTTGTTGCGGATATAATGTCCGGTTTTATCTAATAAAGCAGCACCAGCATTTGGTCCCGTTGGTACCTTGGTATAACTCGGTGTATAGAAATCTCCGATTTTTGTCCCCTCTTTAATCAGGTAACGAATATTATCACCATCGGCACTGCCCATAGAATATTCAGGTAAACCTTCCATCAGCGAGATCACTTTGTTTTCATTCTTTGTGAAGTTCACATTCATTTCCCATTTAAAATCAGTCTTTACCGGAACGGCGAAGAAGCCAATTTCCCATCCGCTGTTTTGGATGTTACCGGCGTTGATCAATCGGTTTGAAGCACCTGAGGCAATGGTAGTAGGAATATTGATGATCTGGTTTCTTTTATTTGTTTTATACCAGGTCACATCCAAACCTAAACGGCTGTCGAGGAAGCGTAAATCTCCACCAAACTCATAAGAAGTAGCAATTTCTGGTTTTAGGAAATTGTTTTTAAGGTTAAACTCAATAGTAGCTCTTTTCACATCACCCCAATCCTGGTTAAAAGGAACGGTGTTGTACAATTGGTAAGGATCCGTATCACTACCTACCTGTGCCCAGTTGGCCCTGATTTTGACAAAAGACAGCACATTAGACTTAATTTTAAACACATCTGTCAATACAGTGCTGAAGGAAACAGAAGGGTAGAAATAAGAATTGTTTTCTGGAGGAAGTGTGCTGGACCAGTCATTCCTTCCCGTCACATCCAGGAATACCATGTCTTTATAGGCGGCATGTCCCATTCCATACAAACTGTTGATTCTCTTACGGGAGCTATATTGCGAATTGGTAATCGTTCCCGCCTGTGCATTGTTGATATTATAAATACCAGGGATACTCAAACTTTCGGTACGCTGCGCCGTACTTCTTCCCGTTTGATCCATCTGGTTTCCTCCTGCAGAAAGGCTGAAAGACCAGTATTCATTTAAGGTTTTCTTGTAGCTCAAAAGGAAATCTGTATTCTGCTCCTTGAAGAAACTATTGTCTACCCCATAGCCACCAAATTTAAAACGTTTAGAACTAAAAGGACGTTTGGTTTCATGCTGTTCATTGTACATATCCAGGCCAGTACGCGCCATTAAACTCAGGTCGTTAGTCAGGTCAATTACTGCCTGTACGTTCCCGGTGATGCGGTTTCTATCGTAACCATTGGTATGTTGATAGGCAACAAAAAATGGATTATCCGAATCATCAGGAGAGAATTGCTCCAGGTTTTCACGCCCTGGTTTCCAATAATTCCTCAGATCGTTGATGTTCATATTGGGAGGCATGGAATACAGCATCTGGGTAACGCTTTCCCTATAAGCCGATGGACGGTTGTCACTTTTATTATTTACATAACCGAAATTGGTGCTGATCTTAACTTTAGGATGCAGCACATAAGTTGCAGCAAGGTTTAAAGTATTCCTGCTCAGATCGGTGTTGGGAACAATCCCTTGATTCTTCAGGTTGGTATAGGAAAGTCTGTAATTACCCGATTCATTCTTGCCGGTAATGGCGAGATTATTGGTATACGTAGAACCAGTTTCATAGAAATCTTTCACATTGTTTGGATAGGATACCCAATCTGTAGGAATTGGCTTTCCATTGGCATCCAGCGGACTGTTCCATTGCAGGTGTTTAGTACCTACATTCAATCTAGGACCCCAGGCCGAACTGGTAGAAACTGCCGGATCATCAGTATAATCTCCAGCACCAAACTCAGTTTGGAAATGAGGGAAAAGATAGGCTTTATCATATTGAGCGCTGGAATTGAAGCTTATTCCTAAACCTTTTTTGTTGGCTGCACCACTTTTTGTGGTAATCAAGATGACACCACTTCCTGCCCTGCTGCCATATAAAGCGGCAGCACTGGCACCTTTCAACACAGTAATCGTTTCTATATCATCCGGGCTGATGTCCGCAATCGGACTACCATAATCTACTGAAGAGCGTCCAAACTCAGATGTTGCACGTAAAGAATGGGCTACAGGAACACCATCTACCACAAAAAGCGGCTGGTTATCGGTTGCAATAGAAGATTGACCACGGATGGTAATGAAAGCAGAAGAACCAGGATCGGAACCTGTGCTCACTACATTTACTCCAGCCACTTTTCCGGCCAGCGAGTTGATGACATTTACTTCCGGAGCAGTGCTTACATCAGCACCTTTAACCGTTGCAATGGAGTAACCCAGCGCTTTTTCGGAACGCTTTATCCCTAGTGCCGTAACCACGACCTCTGAAAGCGCAGTTTGATCCGGTACCAGCTTAATATTAATCGGCAATTGCCCTTTAACTGCTATTTCCTGAGTCTGATAACCCATCATTTTAAATAACAGTACTGAGGATGCATCCTGTACATTTAAACTATACTCCCCGTTAAAATCAGTAACAGCGGTATTGCCTACTCCCTTTTCAATGATGTTCACACCAGGAACCGGCAGGCCCTTTTCGTCGGTTACCCTTCCTTTTACCCGGATTGCTTTCTTAATAATGACTTGGTTGTTTTGAACCTGGTAAGTCAGCTGCATCGGGGTTAATATCCGCTGAAGCAAGGTGCTGACCATTTCATTATCAACATTAACAGTTGGTACGTACCGGTTTAAGACGGCATCTTTATTCGTGTAAACGAATGAGAGATTGGTTTTCTTTTCGATGTTTTTAAGTAATTCGGTTAAGGTGCCGTGTTTAAAGCTGAAACTGATTCTGCTGTTGAGCTCCTGCGCTTTTAAAGGCGAGGCCTGCCCTGCGAAGAGCATTACAGAAAGAAAAATGTAGATCAGGGTAAAAAAACGCATTACTTTAAAAATTAATTGATTAGTCACTGCGGACTTTTTCATAACTTTGAGTGTTTTAATCGTGATGGGTTAAAATAAAATTGAATTCTTAGCCGAAAGCGTGCGTCAACATGCTTCGGCTATTTTTTTGTACATAGTCTAATTACATTTACCTCCTTTTATATAAATTGTCTGTTTGTTAATGGTGTAATGGATGTCTAATGTCATTTGAATGGTTTGTAAAACTTCCTTGATATTGACGTTGCCAAATTTGGCGGTCAGCTTGCAGTCTTTAAATGATCGGTCTGCAAGGACCTGTACTCCATAACGACGCGCTATGGTGGCAAAAACTTCTTCCATTGGGCTCTGATCAAATGACATTTTCCCTTCAGTCCAGCCAATTGCGGTACGGGCATCTTCCAGTTGCTTGCGATAAAGCAGTCCGGATTTCAAATCAACACCTGCTTTTTGATTGGGCAGCAACTGTATGGCTGTCGACTGTATTCCCGCAGAATCCCTGGATACCGCAACTTTACCAGTCAGCACAGTTACTTCAGGATTGGATTTCCCCCATGCAGCGATGTTAAAGCTGGTTCCCAAAACCAGGGTCTGGATGTTTGAGCTGCGTACCACAAAAGGATGATTTGGATCACGCTTTACTTTAAAGTAAGCCTCTCCTACCAGTTTCACCGTTCTCATGGAAGCTTGTCTGAAGTTATTTGGAAAGCTGATGCTGCTTCCTGCGTTTAATAGGATCTCCGTACTATCGGGTAGTATGATATTGGTGATTTGCCCTGGCGACGAAGTTTTAGTAGTCCAGGCCGTCTGAACCACTTCAGTCAGTACTGGTCTATTTTTATTAAATAAGATAAAGATGGACATGGCTGCAACTACAGCTGCTGCTGCGCCCAGCCAAATTTTAAATGTAGGTTTCTTCTGTACAGGTTTTTCAGTTTCCAGCGAATTTTGAATCGCTGCAAACCCAGATTTCCAGGCATCCGATTGCGGGACCACCGCCGTACTTTCCCAAAGCCAGATTGCCTGATCCAGTTCCTGCTGGTGCAATGGATCTTTACGAAGCCAGTCCTGTAAACGCTCCTCTAAATTTGCCGCCTCCTTCCATTCCCCCCGCTCTTTCGCAGCTAAATATTCGAGTACCAGTTTCCAGATTTCTTGTTCCATTGTGATGCTTTTTATAACTAGAAGACAAGATTCGAAGAAGGATTACGGGCCCAAAAACGTTAAGTATCCATTAAGAAATTGTTAACTGCAATTTATTGGAATTCGGCCCTGTTTTTCAAGACTTTTTCCTGTAAAAACTGAAAGCCTTTAACTAAATGATCTTCTACTGTACGAACAGAAATATCCAGCAGGGCTGCAATTTCTTTATAACTGAAACCCTCAATTCTATACATATAAAAGATCAGGCGTCTGCGCTCCGGCATTTGATCGATCAGGTCGTAAAGCATCCGTACTTTGTCTTTATGCTCATACGTTTGAAAAGGATCCGCTTTTAGATCTACAATTCCCTGGACTTCGTCTTCCTCAATTTGCTGATAGCTTAATTTCGAAGCTTTATGATAATTGCTGGCGCCATTTTTTACTGCCCGGAACAGATAAGCTTTTTCATTGACAAGCAGCACTTTGTTTTTCCAGATGGCGATAAACACATCATTTAAAATCAGCTGTGCATCTTCCACATCTTTGACCAGATATATCGCATACTTTTTAAGCGTAGGAAACATCCGACGGTAAAGATCCTCGAACGCTTTTCCATCGAAGTCATTGATAAGGTCCCCATTAAATCCGACAGTAGTGTTTTCGCCCATAGAATATGAAGCGAAATTAGACTAAGCAAATGACGCGGATATTAACAAAGTGTTAAATGAAACAGAGAAAAGTAATTGAAAAGATACCCGCATACTTTAAAAAAAACCGTTATTTTACGTCCGAATGGAACAAATCATCAATCAAATAAACGACCTGATCTGGTCAAACGCCCTTATTCTCCTATGTATGGGAGCAGGTATTTATTTTTCAGTAGTCACCCGTTTTGTACAGCTCCGCTACCTGAAAGAAATGATTGCACTCCTTTTTGGAGGCAGCAGTTCCGATAAAGGTGTGAGTTCTTTCCAGGCCTTTGCCATCGCTATTTCCGGTCGTATAGGAACTGGAAATATCGCCGGAGTGGCCACTGCCATTGCTATGGGAGGTCCTGGTGCCGTGTTTTGGATGTGGCTGATTGCTTTCTTAGGCAGTGCATCCGCTTTTATTGAAGCCACATTAGGTCAGATCTATAAACAGGTAAATAACGGACAATACCGTGGAGGCCCTGCTTTCTATATTGAAAAAGGATTAGGGGTAAAATGGTATGCCACCATCTTTGCTGTAGCAACCATATTGAGTACCGCCTTATTTTTACCAGGTGTTCAAAGCAATAGCATCGCCCTGAGTATCAACAATGCCTTTGATGTACCTGTTGCTTATACTGGTATCGGCGTTGCGGTATTATTGGGCCTGATCATTTTTGGTGGTGTAAAGCGAATTGGGAAAGTAGCAGAAATTGTCGTCCCTTTTATGGCTGGTGCCTATATTTTAATGGCGATTGTGATCATGGCCATGCACATTCAAGAGATTCCATCAGTGATGATGCTGATTGTAAAATCCGCATTTAAACTTGAACCTGCCTTTGCCGGTGTATTTGGGATGGCTATCGCCTGGGGCGTAAAACGAGGGATTTACTCCAATGAGGCTGGTCAGGGAACTGCACCGCATGCAGCCGCAGCAGCAGAAGTAAGTCACCCGGTGAAACAAGGTCTGGTACAAGCTTTTTCTGTATATGTAGATACCCTGTTTGTTTGTACCGCAACTGCTTTCATGATCCTCTTTACCGGAAAATACAACGTGATCAATCCTGATGGCGGCTTTATCGTAGAAAACTTACCAGGAGCCAAAATTGGCGCTGAATATACCCAGCATGCAGTAAATGCGCATTTCCCTAGTTTAGGCTCTGGATTTGTCGCGATCTCCCTTTTATTTTTCGCCTTTACCACCATCATGGCCTATTATTATATCGCAGAAACTAACTTAAGTTACCTGGACAAAAAAGGTCGGAAATGGGCTGTATGGACCTTGCGTATATTGATTCTTGTGGCTACATTTTATGGATCTATTAAAACTGCAGAAGCAGCCTGGACATTGGGCGATATTGGTGTAGGTGTGATGGCCTGGTTAAATGTTGTGGCCATACTTTTACTGAGAAAACCAGCTATGATCGCTTTTAAAGACTATCAGCAGCAGCGTAAAGCAGGTAAAGATCCGGTATTTAATGCCAAAGAATTGGGCATCAAAAACACTACTGAATGGTAAAAGCCCCCCAGATTGTATTATCTTGCAGACGTTTTTATTTACCCGGATGAATGCCAACCAAAACTCCAAAAAAAAGCGTTAAATAAGATGTCCAAAAAATGGGATTATACCAGTTCTGCACGAAAATTCACCGCTAAGTTTCCAGTCTTAAGTTATCTGGGCATACAAATTAACTTCTGGATCATTGCCAATGTTTTTCTGTGTGTGCTCATGCATTTACAGTCACTGTCCATCAGTGAAACTTATCAGATCCATAGGCCTGGTGGACTGGGCACCACCTTAATACTGGCGGTACTTTTCGGATTTCTTTATGGGGTGATCCTTGGCTTAACCGATCATTATCTGGATAAGAACATCCAGGAAAGACAATCTATGGGCAGGATAATTTTGATCAAATCCATCCTGTCCCTCGTACTGATTGTCTCGATGCTGGTTTTCATCAAGCGCATTTTCTTTGATCTATTTGTAGATCCAAGCCTATATGCGCCCAACTTTATGGTCAAAGATAAATCATGGGAGTACATCTTCTTTATCCTGGTGATCTACTATTTCTTCATGACACTCATCTTCAGTTTTATCAACCAGGTGAACAGGAAATATGGCCCCGGTGTATTGATTCCACTATTGCTTGGCAAGTATAAAACGCCAAAAGAAGAAGAACGGATTTTCATGTTTATGGACTTAAAATCCTCCACGGCTATCGCAGAAAAGCTGGGACACTTCAAATACAGTTCATTTATCAGAGATAGTTTTTTAGACATCAACAAGATTCTTTTATCTTTCAATGCAGACGTTTACCAATATGTAGGAGATGAAATTGTCGTCACCTGGAGGGTAGCTGATGGAGAGAGAGACCTCTCCTGCATTCGCTTCTTTTTTGGCTGTGAAAAACAGTTTCAAGACAATGCCGATTATTACCTTTCCAATTATGGAGTTTTACCGCATTTCAAAGCAGGTCTACACATGGGGAAAGTGACCGCTGTAGAGATTGGCGACATCAAAAGAGACATCGCTTATCACGGCGACACCTTAAATACAGCGGCAAGAATTCAAAGCGTCTGCAATGACTACCATAAAAACTTTCTAATCTCAGAATATGCTTTAGCCTCCTTAGATCCGCACCATCAACTGAAAACAGAAGCTATAGGGATGATTTTGCTCCGAGGTAAGTCCGTTGAGGTGGGGATTTTTAGTGTGGAGGGTATGGAATCAACTTAATCGTTTCTGTCTGACAAAACCGGCTCCATCCTTCTGATTCCTTTCTTCTGCAGCATTTCTGCAATTTCATTGACCATAAAGATCGATGCTTCAATCTCGTCTTTTCGGATCGCTACACTTTCAATATTGAATCCGAAAGGGACACAGCGTTCCGCACAAAATGCAGTAAGTTCAGCGGCAATATCCAGGCAGACATTCACTGATCTTTCCAGCATATTATCCGCAAGCTTAAGCTCTTCCTTTAGTGAAGCCGGAATGTGAATCCCCAGCCATTCCATAAAACACAAGGTTTTAGTAGATCCGCAGGCAGTCAGCGTAAAAATGATGGTGGGTGCAGTCTTTTGCTGCTCCAGACAAGTCCTGCAGAGGTCTTCTACCACTTTTTTCGCATAACTGACATCAAACACACATTGCGAGATAAAATAGCTCACCCCACAGCTGGCCTTGTCCAGAATCCGTTGGTCTTCGTCCTTTAATACCTCATGCCTTTCAGGAATGGTGACCGCTCCCATAACAGAAGTGTAGTTATATTTATTCCAAATCCCATAAGCCTCCGGCAAACTGATTTTAACCGGGAAATCTGGTGCGGGTACCCCCACAAAAACCGGGTAGAAATCATGCCGATGAAGGTCTTCCAGCCAATCCGACAGCTCTTCTCCAGAAAATTTCCCCGCAGGGCGATAGATAATCTTAGGAAGATCAAGCTGCTGAAGATAGCCTGCTGCAAAACTAAAAGGATCATGAGCTTTCAAAAAAGGAAATGGCCTTTCTTCACAGGTACGGGCAGATTCATCCTGGACATCGTACACAATTAAGGCATCAATATCCAAAGGGATTAATCTGGCAATCGTCTTTTCCGCGATTTCTGCAATTCGCTCCGCTGTAGTCTCTGATTTTGGAGGGGTAATTCCGTAGGTTAAAATTCCGGATGCTCCGGATTTGATTTTATTTAAGAACATTAATAACGAACGTTATGATTTATATAATGGGTTTTCTTCCATCATCCGTTCTACCTGCTCACGTACTTTCTTTAGTCCAACTTCATCTTCCGGATGGTTAATTACTTTATCAATTAGGGCTACAATCTCTTCCATATGGTTTTCTTTTAACCCACGGGTCGTGATGGCAGCAGTGCCAATTCTGATTCCTGAGGTCACAAATGGCGATTTATCATCGAAAGGCACCATGTTTTTATTCACCGTGATCCCTGCTGCGCCTAAGGCATTTTCGGCAGCTTTGCCACTAATATTTTTATTTCTCAAATCAATCAGCATCAGATGGTTGTCTGTCCCACCCGATATGATTTTATAATCCAGGTTCACAAAGGCCTGTGCCATGACCGCAGCATTCTTTTTCACCTGAATAATATAGTTCAGATAAGTATCGCTGAGCGCTTCCCCAAAGGCGATTGCTTTTGCGGCGATGATGTGCTCCAATGGCCCGCCCTGTGTACCAGGAAATACCGCCATATCCAGCAATGCCGACATCTTTTTAAGTTCACCTTTTGGTGTTTTCTGGCCAAATGGATTGTCAAAATCCTTAGCCATCATAATCAGTCCACCTCTAGGCCCTCTTAATGTCTTATGCGTGGTAGTGGTTACTACGTGGCAATGCGGCAAAGGATTGGCCAATAAACCTCTGGCAATAAGACCCGCAGGATGTGAAATATCAGCAACCACCAATGCAGCAATCTCATCGGCAACTGCCCTTATAAATTGATAATCCCAATCTCTGGAATAGGCCGAAGCTCCACAGATGATTACTTTTGGCTTTTCTCTCAAGGCTACTTCCTTCAATTGCTGATAATCGATCAAGCCCGTTTCGCGGTCTACACCATAAAAAAACGGCTGATAGATCTTTCCTGAAAAGTTTACCGGAGAACCATGCGTCAGGTGTCCACCATGGGAAAGGTCAAAACCAAGGATCTTATCTCCAGGCTGCAGCAAGGCCAGAAAAACCGCAGCATTTGCCTGCGCTCCTGAATGTGGCTGAACGTTTACCCATTCGGCACCAAACAATTCTTTTGCTCTGGCAATGGCTATCTTTTCAATCTCATCTACCACTTCACAACCACCATAATAACGCTTTCCAGGCAAGCCCTCCGCGTATTTATTGGTCAGTGCAGAGCCTGCAGCTTCCATCACCTGTATGCTGACAAAGTTTTCGGAAGCGATCAATTCAATTCCATTTTCCTGACGTTCCTGTTCTTCAGAGATCAGCTTAAAAATCAGTTCATCTCTTTCTATTGTTGCTTTCATTAAAATAATATAACCCGGTTTAACTATCGGATGGAGTAGGTAAAAATACTACGGGCTTTAACGCCCGTAGTGCTATGAATTAAAGTACACTTTCTACACTGATCTGTACCCTCGCCTGTTTAGCGGCGGCTACCATATTGATCAATGCAGCTTTAGTTTCCGGCCATTTACGTGTTTTAAGTCCGCAATCCGGGTTTACCCAAAGGTTGCGCGCTGGCAGCAAATCTGCTGCTTTTGCCAACAGGGAAGCCATTTCTTCTGTACTTGGTACTCGTGGAGAATGGATATCATATACCCCTGGGCCAATCTCATTTGGATATTCAAAGTTGGCAAAGGCTGCTAATAGCTCCATTTGTGAACGCGAAGTCTCAATGGTGATCACATCAGCATCCATAGCTGCAATGTGTTCAATGATGTTATTGAACTCGCTATAGCACATGTGCGTATGGATCTGCGTTTGATCCTGTACACCGCTTGCAGTGATGCGGAAAGCTTTCACTGCCCAGTCCAGGTAATGCGGGTGTCTGGCTTTTCTTAATGGCAATCCTTCACGAATCGCTGCTTCATCAATCTGAACAATTCCGATACCTGCTTTTTCAAGCGCGACCACTTCATCACGGATGGCAAAAGCAATCTGGTTGGTCGTCACATCTCTAGGCTGATCGTCACGCACGAATGACCATTGCAAAATGGTGACCGGGCCAGTCAGCATCCCTTTCATTGGTTTATCGGTTTGCGCAGCAGCAAATTCGCTCCAGCGTACCGTCATGTTTCCTGGGCGGCTTACATCACCATAAATTACAGGCGGCTTAACGCAGCGACTGCCATAACTCTGTACCCAGCCATTTTTAGTAAACAGGAAGCCATCCAGCTGCTCGCCGAAATATTCCACCATGTCATTACGCTCAAATTCGCCATGTACCAACACATCCAGGCCAATTTCTTCCTGCCAGCGGATGGTCTCTACAGTGGCTTGTTCAATCGCGGTTTCATACTGTTCAAGTGTTAAATCACCCTTTTTAAACCTTGCACGCAATTGTCTAATGTCGTCAGTCTGCGGAAAGGAACCAATGGTAGTTGTAGGGAAGAAAGGCAATTGGAAGCGATCATTGTGCAATTTCTGGCGTACAGGGAAAGCACTTATACGTGTGGCATCAGCTTCAGTGATCCCAGCAACGCGGTCTTTAACAGCTTGTTTGTGCACTTTTTGCGAAGATCTTCTGCTTTCAATCGCTGCCTGATTAGTGCTCAATAAGTCCTCATCTCCTGCGGCAATCTGTTTCAATTCTGCGACTTCAGTCAATTTCTGTTTGGCAAAAGCCATCCAGTTCTTGATTTCAGGATCGATAGCAGTTTCCAGATCCAGGTCAATTGGACTGTGCAGCAATGAGCAGGAAGCTGAAATAATGACCCTATCCTCCCCCAATTTCTCCACCGCTTTATAGATCAGGGCCAATGATTTATTATAATCATTTTTCCATACGTTACGGCCATCTACCACACCCAGGGAAAGTTGAAGTCCATCAGGAATCAAGGCCAGTACTTCCTCCAGCTGTTCCGGAGCACGTACCAGATCAATGTGCAACGCAGCAACAGGAAGGCTTACTGCCAGCTGTGTATTGTCTAACAAGGCATCAAAATACGTAGCTACTACGATTTTAATACCGCTCACACGGTTTGAAATCGCGCGATAAGCATAATCAAATGCTTCTTTCTCTTTTTTCGAAAGGTCAAGTACCAGGCAAGGCTCATCCAGCTGAATCCATTTCGCACCCTGCTGCCTCAGGCGATTGATGATGTCGACATATACCGGCACTAATTTTTTAATCAGGTCGATGCGCTCAAATCCCTGTTCTTTTTCTTTACCCTGCAAAAGGTAACTTACCGGACCTAAAAGTACAGGTTTAGCTTTTTCGCCAAGCTGCTGTTTTGCCGTATGGTATTCGCTAAAAATATGCTCATTAAAAATTCTGAACTCCTGATTGGCGGTAAATTCAGGTACGATATAATGGTAATTGGTGTCCAGCCATTTGGTCATTTCCATGGCGGTGATGTCCAATCCATCTTTTTGATAACCACGAGCCATCGCAAAATAAAGGTCAATTTCTTGGTTTGATTTCACTTGCGAAAGTACCGGCGAATAGCGCTGAGGGATTACGCCCAACAATAAGCTGGTATCCAATACCTGATCATAAAAGCTAAAATCATTGCAAGGGATCAGGTCAATTCCAGCATCCAATTGGGTCTGCCAATTTTCTTCCTTGATCTTGCGGGCCACCGCATTCAGTTCATCCTTACCTATTTTACCTGCCCAATATTGTTCAGAGGCTTTTTTTAGTTGTCTTTGGTTACCAATTCGCGGGTAGCCGAGGTTTTGTGTTAACATTTCTTAAAAAGATTTAATTAGAAAAACTTTTAAATTGCTTTTGCCAGACTTCAAAATGCTTCACAAAAAAAGGGCATACTGTGTCCTCCAAACCGGCTGATGGCCAGTCTTAAAAAATCATCAGATCATTTACTTTAATTCGCGAAAGCATTGTCTTTCCAGAATGGGTAGGTCTCCTGACTTATAACATTTCAGCCGCCCTTCCCATCTCTTTAGAAGACAGTGGACCTATTTTGGCAGAAACTTTTTGGTTACTTACAGTTGCGCGACAGTCCGTGATTTTAACACGGTTCCCTTTTAATTCCGATTTTCATCGAAAACCTTTTCCGGTAGATAAAGTATAGAAAAGAACTATTGTTTAGCATTCAGGCCCGCAGCGGGACTAAATGCTAAACAAATGTACATACGAAGATTATATATCTTTATAACTCCCATTAAATAAGCATAATCAGCTTTTTTGTAGAAACTTTAAAGCATAATATCCTTTTTAGTTACTATTTTTACTGTCCTAAAGGGAAAATATGCTATGGAAGAATTGGATGAAACAGATTTACTGCTACTAAAGATATTAGGCGACAACTCAAATTACACGGTAAAAGAGCTCGCCGCTAAGGTAAACCTCTCCACCTCACCAGTTTTTGAGCGCATAAAAAGGCTGGAAAGTACAGGGTTTATTAAAAAATATATTGCAGTATTGGATGCGGAGAAATTCAACCAGGGCTTTATTGTTTTCTGCAACATCAAACTCAAACAGCACGATAGAAAGATAGGTCACCGCTTTGTAGAAGACATTCTAAAGATTGATGAAGTGGTAGAGTGTTATAATATCTCTGGGGATTATGACTTTATATTAAAAGTCTATGCAAGAGATATGAAGCATTACCAGGATTTTGTTTTTAACAAATTGGGATCTGTTAAAAGTATAGGAAGTACGCACAGTACCTTCGCCATGGCAGAGATCAAGAACTCTTATAATATTAATTTTTAAACTTACAGCCCGGTATAAAAACCGGGCTGTAAGTTCTATGACAACTGGCCGTCAATCAACAAAACCGACTTAATCGACTGTTATTTAGTTAAATAACACCAACCTAACGTTTACCTGGTTCAGTATTCTTTAACGGATTGGAACTGGTTGCTGATCCTCTCCAATGGCGACTAAAGTAAAAGCGCCGCTCACTACTTTTTCCCTGAACTCTTCGCTCATTTTTTCCAAATAAACCTCCACCTGAATCGTAATACTGGTATTCCCGATTCGTTGAACCCGTCCAACCAATTCTACCAGCGTACCGGCAGGAATGGGTTTGCTGAAATCGATCTGACCACTGCTCACCAATACAAAGTTTTTCCGGCTAAATCGCGTCGCCGTCATGAAGGCAGTTTCAGTCATCATCATTAATATACGTCCGCCAAACATCGTATTGTGGTGGTTGGTCGTATCAGGAAACACAACTTTAAAAACATGTGTTTCCGATTTATTGATCTTTTCCGCTATCGTCATTTTAATTTCTGTTATTATTGATCTGCACCCTGCCATTTTCCATCCGCCACTTATCCCTATCATTACTGAATCAGACCAGTCCAGGTATTCCAATGTATAGGCTCCAGTATGGTTCAATATTAATGACTTACTTATAAAAATTTAAATCTCTCGTTTCTTCATAGTTGCAGGTCAGCAAATCTAAAGCACCGACAGCACCCATTGTAGGAACATATACTTTTACAAAATCGATGCCTGGTAAATGAACTTTTTTACCGTTCGCATCCACAGCCCAGCTGATGTCGATTGATGAATCCTTAATCCCGCCATAACCCCAGTCGAAAGTAGCTACGTTAAAGCTGGTGCCTGCGCCATCACTTACATCTTTAACCGGCACATACACTTTCGTTCCTTTCAAAGTATACGAATCCCCAAGCCACTGCGGGTAATAATTCCATCGTCTAAACTTTGTAGTCTTCGTAATGGCACCTGATCCGTTTTTATTGTCGGTATACTTAAGATAGCTCGTATCAAACTCCCATGCAGCCTTTCCCGCTACAGCAGGTTTAACCGGATCTGGTTTGTAATAAGTCATTTCATAATTTTTGACGGTAGTAGATTTATGGTATTCACTACCAGCGATCTCATACCATTCATTCTCATCGGCAATACCATTTTTATTCGCATCATAGGCCACAAATATGCCCGCAGGAGAAAATTTAATATTGTTATTAGTCTTACTCATCTGCACTATAAAATCACGTGCAGCATAAGCATTGATCACCGTGTGATCAAATTTAGTCACTACATAACCTCCAAAAGTTCCTAGAGTAATCGCATCTCCATTATCAAGATTCAATTGCATTTCTGATAAAACTGCTGATTTGTCCGTAAATTCCAGACCATCATTACTAAATCCTGGAGCAGGGAAAAAATCTACCAGTAATAATGCCTTTGAATTGTACGTTTTATTCGTTTCTGAAACCTTAACTTTCGTAGCAGCCTGCTTCGTCACTTTACCTGATGTTACCGTAAAATTTACCGCATAATTATTCGCCGTTGGTGCAATAAACTGTAAAGTCTTGGTATCGCAGATCACAGAATCCTTAACTACCCCGTCCTTACCCGTTACTTTTACCGTCCATTTATATTGCGGAACTAGGCCATTGCTATTTTCAATGGTCACTTCAGGATCGATCAGGACCACATTATACCTGGCTACGGCAAAATCTGCGGCTAATTTGATGGCAATAGTCTGTTCAGGATCATTAATTGCCTCTGGCTTTACCACATCTTTACTGCAGGAATATAGCGCTCCAAAAGCCGAAATACACAGGATATGTTTGATATATTTTTTCATCTTCTATACTTATCTTAAATTGTACTTTTTTAATAGGTGAAGGTCTCCGGCTCCAGAGAATTTAGTCGCCATAGCAGATTGCTGCTGACAAAGGCCCATAGGCTCAGACACACAGTTGACCACTTTGATAAAATCTACACCCGGAAGATTTGCCTTGTTTCCGTTTTTATCCACTGCCCAGTCGATGTCAATATCAGGATCTACCGAATTCACATAGCCCCATTGCGGTGCTGTAAAATTCCAAAGGGTAGTCTGTCCTGCACGTGCAGGCCCAAAACTCACATTTAACTTCATACCTTCAAAAACAGCGGTATTCTGAGTAGCCCAAAGTGGAAAATAGTCTTTTCTGGTCTTAGCTCTTGACAGATAGTAAGTTTCCGCTTGATTGTTTTCGCAGAAGATGTGCTCACGATCGGTAAAAGGATCGTTAGGACCAGCCACCACTACCGGTAATCCTGCTGCTTTTTTATGATAAGTAACCTTAAAATTCTTAATGGTATTTTCTTTTACATGCTGACTTCCGATAATTTCATACCATTCATCTTCATCAGGCTGACCGTTTTTATTTTTATCATAAGCCACATAGATCAATCCAGGTGCTGGCGGATCCAATCTATCGCTTAAATCACCTCCATAAACCCTGAAATCTTTTTGTCCAGCAACATTCACCACCGTATGGTCAAATCCGATGACAATCGAACCTCCAAATCCACCTAAATCCAAGGCATAACCCACACTGGTTTCATTTATCCTGCCCAATGCTCTGCGCACTACATCTGCCTTTACATTGCCTGCCACATACAAATCATTGGCAAACATTCCCGGTGCAGGGTTGAAGTCAAAAATACTGGTCACATAAGGATTGTAGTTTTTGGCCTCATTGATCACGTTAATGGTTGTTTTCTTCAGGCCTTTTTTACCGCCAGAAACCACATTTAAACTCAATTCATAGGTACCAGGATATACCGCGATAAATCGTAGGTCTTTGGTTTTTCCAACGATAGAATCTGTAACCTGGTTCACTGGATTTTTTGTCATCACCCACTCGTAAGCTGGGTTGGCAGTATTGGCATCAGCGGAAATGTTCAATACCGTAAATGTATTTACCTCATATTTTTCCTGAAGCGTAATGTCTTTTGGATTTAAAACCTCCTCCGGTTTCACATCATTTTTACTGCATCCCGCAAATACGCATGCGAGTAACAACAAATGAGTAAAGTTATTCTTCATAATTTATTTTAACATTTTAGTTTAGTTCACTATTTGGTTTCTTTCCTGGTCAGGATATTCTCCCCTAAAAGGTGTAAATCTGTGGCACCCATCACTTCTGTAGAAGTTTCGCCCAGCCATCCTGCCTGTTGGTTCAGACCGTTATAAATCTTCACAAAGTTGATTCCTGGAAGCTTTACTTTGTTTCCGTTTTTATCGATTGCCCAATCAATATCTATCGCAGAATCATCGTCGTTGTTAGGTGCATTATCCGCATAGCCATACAGAAAGGCATACTGCACGAAATAACTGCCGGTACCACTTTCATCAACCGCATTATCAGGCAATCTGGTCCCTTTAAAAGTGATCTTAGCCTGATCTTTCAGCCATTTTGGCCAGTAGTCTAAAGAATGGTTGAAGGCATTATTCTGTACCAGATAACCGTCCTTACCCTGGTTGTCTTTCCAGTATATATATTCCATATCTGTAAAGAGAACACTTCCTGTACCGCCACCTGGAACCGGCTTTTTATTTGGATCTGGCCTGTGATAGGTAATTTCATAGTTGCGGATGGTTTTTTCCATCTTATGGCCCGCTCCTTCTATTTCATACCATTCATCATCAGGCAATCCGTTTTTATTGGCATCATAAGAAACCATGATCACGCCTGCTTCACTGCTGCCACCACGCATGGTCACATCTGGATTAGGATTTGCTTCTGCCCAGAAAGCATTGCCCAATACCCTGAAATCACGTTTCCCTTTTACATTTAAAATGGTGTGGTCGAATCCGAAAACAATGTATCCGCCGAATGCGCCAAGCGAGATCAGGTCGCCGTTTTTCTTGGTCAGGTAAGAATTGGCCCTGCTTAAAATCCGGTCCGTGGTTTCTCCATCATTAGCGGCCGGCAAGTCATTGATAAACTGTCCGGGAGCAGGTTTAAATTCAAATACTTTATCGATAAAAGTTTTGTATTCCTTCGCTTCTTTAGTGACATATACTTTCACCTTTTGTGTGTGCACATTGCCCTTGTCATTGATCAATACGGCGAGTTCATAGGTGCCAACTTCTGCAGCGGCAAATAAGGCGTCTTTTGCTTCGGTATTGGACAAAGAATAATTGTCTGATGGCGCAGTGCTGACTGTCCAGCTATAAGTTGAACCTGCAGCACCCCCTACATAAGGAGCGATCGAAACAATTGTCGACCTGCTGACGCTGTATTCATTATTTTCAATCCTCCCTCCCTCAGGTTCAGTATTGTTTTTCTTGGAACAATGCAGCAATAAAACCGCCGAGAGCAGTAGCAATATGGAGCGGAAATACGTTAAAGATTTGTCATACATATTTTTAATCATTTAATTTTTATAGATAAAGGCAAAATGCGCAGGTATATTCCCCGCAGTGGTTTTCCATTTTAATTTGCCATCAGGCGTAAAGCAATAGATATAGCCAGTAACGACATAATTCTGTGCATCAGTGATATAGATCTCTTTTGTCTCCAGGTTTACCTGAAGCCCATAAGGAATCATGATTTTTTTATCGGTGCCATCGGTAATGATTTGATCACTGATGATTTTTTTAGTCCTGGTATCCAGTATGCCATAAGTGATTTTATTGCTATTGGTCAGGTAACTCCAGGCAACACTATAGAAATAAAGGGCATCATCCACCAGGCACATTCCTAAAACCGGAATGTCCAACTGCATTTTTTTCTCATCTGTATTGGTGTCAATCACGAAAAGGTTGGATGGAGTGCTGTAATAATCGCCTCTTGAGCTGACATAAATATCTCCCCTGCTGTCGACCTGCATACTGTAGAGGTTGATGCCTACATCTATCTTTTTTATTTCCCGAAAGGTTTCCAGGTCTATTACAGATACGGTTCTGTCGTAATTTGGCACTCTATACCCCCCGGAATTTGCCACATAAAGTTTCCCATTGCTAACCACCATCTGCTCCGGCTGATACCCCACAGTTACCTTTCTTTTGATTTCCAAAGTGGCCGTATCAATCTCTGCAACAAAGCCCAGCTCAGCATTAGGATCAATCGCTACCGGCCCTGAATAAGAGCTCACATAAGCCTTTCCCTTGTAAAAGGTAACATACCTGCAATTTGGAATGTCTATTTTCTTGATGCGTTTGGCAGTCCATTTGTCGATGACTTCCACCTTGTTAGAGCAGTTGATTACCGCATAAACTTTGTTGCCATAGATCTTGATGTCGTTGCCCACATCTCCCAGCTCTTTGACCACAGTAGGATTACGTTCTGAATAAATATCAGTAGTATAATTTCCTGTTCGATAATTGAACAGATCTATACTTGCCCTGTTCATCCCCATATTCCCCTCATTCAGCAGATAAAAACCTTCTATATTACCTTCAACCCTTGGCTGAGCCACGTTTTTAATCGATGATAGGAATATCGTCTCCTCCTTCCGGCAGGAAAGAAAAGTCAGGACTATAAATAAACTCCATACTAATTTTGCAGTTCCTTTTTTCATAGCTCCATACTGATTATAAATTTTAACGTCCGCCCCGGCATAGGATAATTGTAGACCACCTCGTACTGCTGATTGAGCACATTATTCAGTTCTACTGTTCCCTTTATTTTATAATGATTAACTGTAAAGCCTTTTTGAACAGATAAATCATGGGTATACCAGGGCTGTACTTCATTCACCTTAATGTTGTTCACATTCCCATTGTATCGCTTGCCTACATAGACAAAACTGTAGTTGAAATTCCAGGATTCATAACCGGCGTTTAGAATAGCGGATCCACTATGCCAAGGTGTATAAGGGATCTGATCGCCATAAGAAGACAATTCCAGACCTGCAAATTTCGTGTAATCCCTGCTTTCAGCATAAGTATAAGCCAGGTTTGCCGACAGGTTTAATTGGTTCAGATGTCCGGCTATATTGACCACAGACGCAATTCCTTTTCCCCGCACCTGACCCATATTCGTCATCATCCAACGGAATAAATTCCCTGTAGGTGCCGCCAGGATTTTGTCTTTTGTATGGGTATAATAAGCATCCGCCTGAAGTGAAAACTTGTCTAAAAACCCTTTTCCTACCGGCAGATTATAGGTAAAACCGACATCATACTGATTCATATATTCAGGCTTCAAAGTACTGGAACCCACCATCGTATAATACAAATCATTAAAAGTCGGCATCCTGAAGATGCGCTTGGCAAATGCCCTTAAATTGAAATCATAGGCTTTAAATGGTTTATACCCTAAAAATAATGCAGGTGTAAATTCTGTTTTATCAGGTGCCTTTGCATTGTAACGCACTTCTTCTTTCACATGCGTGCCCAATACATTGCCCATCACTTTAAATTCTCCAACTTTGAATGAACTGGCCAGGGAAACCAATGCTGTATAGCGCTGAGGATAGGAAAATTGTGTCTGGATTCCTTTTCTGATGGCGTCCAGCCTGTTGTACTGTAAATCTGTAGCCAGCGAGATATCCCAGTCAGGTAATATACTGTACATGTTTACTGCCGAAAAGTACAGCTCCTGCTGGTGGTAACTATCGTCTGATTGTGCCCCCTCAGTTACGGTTTCCCCCAATAGGCTGGTCGTATCTCTGGCCAGATAATGCGTACGATCGTCGGCATACTTTACCCTGACCTGGAATTTATATTTTGAACTCAGCTGTTTTACAAGAAAAGCCTGAGCGAAAAAATTCTTATCATTTTGTCGGAATCCATCTGCGAACTTGTTTTCTACAATAGCTCCCGGTGCGCCCCTTCTGGAATCATAATAATAAACTTTGGCATCCCAGGAACCATTATTCAGTTTTCCATAAAGTCCGGTCTCAATTCTTAAGGCCTGAATGTCACTGTTCCTGCGGATCGCTGTAGTATCGTAAGCCAGCGTTCCATCCTGGTTATTTCTTTTATAACGGAATTGATATTGACCGTTGGATTTGATGTACTCAGAGCTGAGGCTCATGCTCACCTTATCTGTTAACCGCTGTTCCCACCTAAAAGAAGGATCATGATAATTGATCGACATGGTTTTATAGCGCAGCAATAGATTTGAGCTTCTATTCTTCTCAAAAACCGGTCGTTTTGTTCTCATGTAAATGGCAGAAGCAGCAGCGAAATCCCTGGCCGACTGGAAGATCTCACTCTTTTGTCCATTGTACAAGGTTAAAGCTTCCATATCGTCCAGGGAATACTTCCCTAAATCCGTCACGCCATTCTGCGCATTACCCAGCTGGATGCCATCATAAAAAACACCCACATGGTGCGTCCCCATATTGCGAACATCCACCGTTTTTAAACCGCCAAGTCCACCATAATCTTTAATTTGAACTCCGGCAAAATACCGAAGCGCATCAGCAACCGTATGACTGGACAAGTTTTCTAATTGTTTTCCGGAAAGGCTTTGGACTGGGATGACTTCCTGGAAAGGCTTCGCTTTTATCGTGACACCCTTGAGTACTTTTGCAGTATCAGCTGCTGCAGTATCAATAACTGTCTGGGCGGAAAGCCAAAATGGGACAACGATCAGGAAGAGGAGGAAAAGCGTTTTTTTCTTATTATACATCACAAAATTAATTGTAAAAACTCCCTGAGGTGTAATAATAAAAAACGCGAAGAACCCCAATTATAAAATAACCGGGCAATTTTCTTGTTGTTCAACTTTATTCCTCGAAAGTCTTTAACTAATTAATCTTGGCAGGTATCCTGACTCGTTCCATCTTTAAACAACCTTCCCATTTCTTATCGAAACAGTGGTAAAATACCGTCTAAAGACTCAATAGAACTTACAGTAGCGGGCCTGTTCAGGATTTACACCTGATTCCCTTTTAACTATTTTCCTTTAAAATTAGAAAAACAGACCAAAATTTTTCCTAAATATAGGATCTATTTTCATAAAAAAAACAAATGTTATTGGAAAGGGAGTTAAACACGGCTCTTGAGGTGCTAAGAAAATGGCCTTTGGAAAATTAAAATCAAGCCGAAGGCACATTTTTAATGCAATTTTAGGCCAAGGTAAGGAGATCTCGAATCCCCCCTATACCTTGGCTACTGAATTAAATCAAAGTTCAACCTGCTGAAACCACAAGCGATTATAGCGCAGTTGCTGAGTAATTCTTTGTGTCATGACTATCCCTGAACATTAGGAAATCTTCCAGGGTATATTCAGGACAAGCGCCCTCACGTGCCGTAATAAAAGCGCCTAATGAAACTGCCTGCTGCATGATTTGCTGGGCAGAAGCACCCTTTACAAATCTTTTAGACAGGAATCCAGCCAGAAAGGAATCGCCGCTGCCTACGGTATCTTTGACCTCAATCGCTATCGCCGGACATAAATAGAAGTCAGTTCCATTGGCATAAAGCGCACCTTTACTCCCTTTAGAAATGATGATCTCCCGCAAATCAAAAGTATCTTGCAAATATTGAACAGCATCGCTTTCCGTGCTGTAGCTTTTGCCTAGAAAATCTAACATCATGCGCAATTCTGCTTTATTGAACTTGGCCAATTGAGTTTTATGCAATAAATCTTTGATCACATTTACATCGTAATGAGGTGGTCGCAGGTTGATGTCAAATACATTGTAAGCACTGGCCTCCATCAATTCAAATAAGGTATTCCTCGACTTTTCATTTCTAGTCACCAAACTTCCAAAAACCAGGGCATCTGCACTGCTTAGCATTTGCTGATCTTCCGGGCGGACTTTAATGAAGTCCCAGGCCACGTTTTCTACGATCTCATAATTTGCATCATTATTTTCGTCCAAAGAAGCAATCACCGTACTAGTCGGATGCAGGGGATCAACCTGAATCCCCTCCGTTGAAATGTTCCAGTTTTTAATTTTATGCAATAACTCCTCAGCAAGTGCATCCTGCCCAACACTACTGATCATGTTGACTTCAACGCCCATTTTGAAAAGGTGATACGCCACGTTAAATGGTGCTCCTCCTGCCCTGCGCTGACCTCCGGGAAAGATATCCCAAAGCACTTCTCCAAAACAAGCTATTTTTATTTTCTTTATTTCCATTTGATGATAGATTAATTGATAAGGTCTTTAGCTCTGATCCGGGATCCAAATAAAGCATAAGATAGCATTAACAACTCACAAATTACAGTGAGTGTCCAGGTCCACCTCCAGGAGCCAAAAGCATCGGCCAGGCCTCCTTGAACAAGGGTAAATACAGCACCACCAAACACTGCAGAGATAAATACGCCGGAAGCTTTTGAGGTGTACTTATTGAGTCCTTTTATAGCCAGTGAAAAAATACAGCTCCACATGGTAGAATGTAACAGCCCGATGGCCACCAGGAACCAGAGATTTTGTGTCATCATGGCTACAATAGCCAATATTGCAGATAAAATAGCGGTGGTCGCCAGCTGTGTTTTTGCGGAAATATTGCTGAAGAAACTGGAGATCGCCCGTCCGACAAGAAATCCACCCCAGTATAAAGTAGACAGCAAGGCATGGATTCCCAGATCTACCCCGCCAATAATGATGTCTGTTTTACCAAAAAAGGTGATTGGATGGCCAGAATCCATCAGTTCAAAAGCATGGAGGTTGATGTTGGCGCCAATAGACACTTCAGTGCCTACATAAAAGAAAATCGCCAGTACGCCCAGGGCAAAATGCCTGAAGGACCAGATACTTCTTTCCAGCTTTTCGCCAGCAGCAGCCCTGGTATTGGCAATATCCGGCAGATGAAGTTTTCTGGTGATCAAGGCCACCAGCACTACACAGCCGATCAAGGCTATCAGCGGCCACATCAGTTGTTTGATTTCAATGTCGGCGATGGAAATGCCGCTAAACATCACCACCGTAACAAAAAATGGCGCAGAGGTTGTTCCGATAGAATTGATCGCCGTAGTGATGTTTAAGCGCTGTACAGGCTGGGTTCCGGGCAATTCATAAGAAGCTACGTAAGGATTAACCACCACTTGGATGACCGCCGCAGCAGTACCCATTAAATAAGAACCGAGCACAAAAATCACAAAACCATAAGGCAGCACTGCTTTTCCAAAATGCATGGCCAGGTGTGGATATTGATCGCCAAACCAGGAAGAACATAAATACATCAGCAGCCCGGAAATCATAAACAGCAGACCGCGTATGATCGTGTTTTTATAACCAATCGCATTGACCCATTTACTGGCTAAAGTGCCATTTAATAAATAGCCAAGGAAGAAAAAGAAAGAAATTAAAGTGGTAAATGTATTCTTAAAACTTCCGGCTTCTGCTAAAAAAACAAACTTTAAAGGCGCCTGTAATTGTTCATTTATTGTCGTTAAGAAACCTACAATAAAGTAGATAAAAGTAACTATTGCAAATGGCAGAATGCCATTACGAATTTTTGTTTCCATAGTTTAGAGATGAGGTCAAATGAGCCAGATAGCTTTAAGCTACAACAGATTGCAATACTGCTTTAACCCCTTTGCTTTTAATACTGGCAGCAAATTGCGTGTATAATTCCACAAATCTGGCAGCAGCTTTCAGCTGGGTACTTTTAAAGGGAGATAAGCCTAGAAAGTCAATAGGGTCATCGCTGTCGATCAGCTGTTGATCTTCTGCCGTTAACCAGGGTTCTGCAATCTGATAAGTCACACCTTTATCGTCGATCTGATATTTTAGGTAATGTCGGTAAGCAGCAAACATAAAGGACACGCGAATAGGGTCCTGATCTGCCTGGATCATTTTAATCAGGTTCGGCATCAGGTATACTGGAAATTTTGAAACCCCATCGAAACATAATCGGCTAATCTGATCACTTACGGAGCGGTTGGCAAAACGTTCCAGGAGTGTATGTTTGTATCGCTCTAAATCCTGTCCTTCAGGAGCAGGCACGTGAGGTGTGATGTCCATATCCATAAAATCACGCAGGTATTTAACGACATCTTCGTCCTGCATGGCATCGTCTACTTTACGGTAACCTTTCAGAAATGAAGGATAAGACAGCATCACATGCGCCGCATTTAAAAGACTCAGTTTCATGTTTTCAAAATCGGTTACATCATCTGTAAATTCTACGCCTACGCGCTCCCATGCTGGTCTGCCGGCAATAAAATTATCTTCTATGACCCATTGGGCAAAATCTTCACAATAGACTGGTGCCAGGTCAGCGATTCCGCTTTCCTTATTCAGTCGCTGCAGATCATCAGCAGTGGTTGCTGGCGTAATTCTATCTACCATACTATTTGGGAAGCTCACATTTGTTTCCACCCAGTTGGCCAGTTCTTTATCCTGAGCCGCAATAAACGTACTGAAAGCAGTTTTAGCCGTGTTGCCATTGTGCTGCAGGTTATCACAGGAAAGAATGGTGATGGGACCATTGCCGTTATCCCTTCTCTGACGAAGTCCTTGGGCAATAAAGCCAAAAACAGTACCCGGCAGAGCAGGGTGTTTCAGGTCATGCTGCACCTTTTCATCTTCCAAAATAAACTTGTTTGTGGTTTTATCGAGGTTATACCCTCCCTCTGTAATGGTGAGGCTGATGATTTTAATCGCGCTATCTGCAATTTTATCCAACACTGCCTCTGGATTTTCTACTGCCCAAAGCAATTCCTGTATTGCACCGATCCGATATATTTTATCCTGACCAGCTCTTCCGCATACGGTCAAGGTATAATCGAGATTTTGGGATTTCAGGTTCTTGAAAATCTTTTCGTCAGATGGCAATAAGCATACCCCGCAAATGCCCCATTTGCTTTGGTCCTGCGCTGCTAATAATTGATCCGTGTAAAAGGCCTGATGTGCACGGTGAAAGTTCCCTACACCAATATGTAAAATACCCGACTGGATAGCTTTACGCGCGTAACTGTATTGCTCTACATTCATGTTTAATCTCCTATTTGGTGAATCAAATTTATACGACTAGCTCATCGTTACCGCATTTGTGCCCAGAAATCGTTCATGGGAACGTTACCAAAATTTTGGTAACGTTCCCATTTAGGTTTGTTTTCTTAATTTTGCCCCTCTAATCCAGCTAATCCTATGAAACGTATCACCATTAAAGATCTTGCCAAACATTTATTACTCTCCACCTCGACGATTTCCAGGGCTTTATTGAATGATACAAATATCCACCCGGATACTAAAAAGAAAGTGCTGGATGCAGCGGAGCAACTTGGATACCGGCCAAATCCTACCGCATTAAACTTAAAATACGGCCGATCTAAAAATATAGGTTTTGTTGTCCCAGAAATGATCACCCCCTTTGCTTCAAAAGTCCTGAGGGGGATACAAAGCATTTTATACCCTTTAGGATATCGGATCATCATCACAGAATCCGATGAAAACCCATTGATAGAAAGAAAAAACCTCTTGCTGCTGGAAGAGTTTAATGTGGATGGCATCATCATTAACCTCTGCCATGAAAGCCATAATCATGATTTATACCAGGAAATTATGGACCGGGGAACTCCCCTTGTTTTCTTTGACCGGATTCCTGATCCTTCATTAGCTGCGTCGAAAGTAATGGTGAACGATCAGATCAAGAGCTCTCTCATGATGGAGCATTTGCTGGATACCGGGCGAAAAAGAATTGCCCATATTATGGGACCTTCCAGCATCCGGAATTCGGCGGAGCGCGCAGCTGGCTATCAAAGGATTTTGACGAAGTATGGCATTTTTGATCCTGAGCTGATGATCAAGACTGAAGGCACCACCTTTGAGCATGGTAAAATTGCAGTTCAACAGCTGTTAGACAAAAAGATCTCATTTGATGGTATTTTCGCCTTCACCGATACGCTGGCCATTGGCGCAATGAATTATCTCCTGGAACAGCACATCAAAATCCCTGAAGAAGTTGCCATTGCAAGTTTCTCAGGAACTGAATTGGCAACCATTGTACACCCTCAACTAACGAGCGTAGAACAGCCACTGGTTCAAATGGGCGAAATTGCTGCCGGCTTGATTCTAGAAAAAATCAAAGACAGCGAAGCCCTAAGCAGAACAGTGGTGATGGATGCAGCATTAATTTATAGAGCCTCTACCAGGAAAATGATCTAGTGTTTTTTTTATAAACGATAACGAAGTTTAATGTTTCTTCCGATCGCTTTAAGTAGTCCAGGATGATTGTTTACAGTCTCATCAACCACATCCCAATCCCCTTTTGGATTGCAAACCAATTGATATTCCGTATCATTCAGGTTAATCTGGATGGCATTAGTTTCTTTCGTTATTCCCTTCGTTAACACAACGTAGGTATAGTCTCTTTCATCAAAAGTGATGCGCATTGGTAAATTCATAGTGCAATTATAGCGTAAGAAATGCGCTTTTATTGTGTTTACGGTCATTTACCTGAACATATTTCCTCTATTTTATTTCCGCAGAATCTTTTCCATAACTTTTCCCTTTGCCAATTCATTCACCAGCTTATCCAGATAACGGATCTTTTGCATCAGTGGATCCTCAATTTCCTCTACGCGGTAACCACAGATGACACCCCTGATTTTTGAAACATTCGGTTTTAATTGCGGTGCCTCGGCAAAAAAAGTTTCAAAGTCTGTTTTATTGTCGATGATCTGCTGGAGGCCTTGCTGATCATAGCCAGTCAGCCAAAATATGACCTGATCTAATTCCACCTTTGTGCGCCCCTTCTTCTCCGCTTTTTGAATATAATGAGGGTAAACACCCGCAAAAGACATTTTAAAAACTTTTGTATTGTTCATTTTGACTGGCTCTATAAATGATGACTGAATTTGATGCTGATGTTCCTATGTATTGCAAATGCTGCTTTACCCATTTAAAGATCATTATACCAATTTAATGACCATATTCCTTGAGCAACATTTCCCATTCCTGCTCTAATGACACCTCTGGCCTTTTCTTCCCTGCTCTTTTATACCAATAATCTGCGTTCCAAATGTCGCCCTCCTTGCGGTGCAGATAGGCATGAATATGCGCAAACCGAGGGTCTGTTAACTGGTCGATCAAATCGTGTGCAGTTTTCCAATCTCCAGTTCCGTCGTACCAAAGCGCCTTCAAATACGAGGGTAAATCGTCAGGTAAACGCTGATCAATTACCGACTGTTTGAAATTTATTATATCCATCATATCTCAAATATAAGGACAAAGCGTTAAAAACTTATGGAATCTAAAAAAGGATCTCCGCCACTCCTGCTATAGTTCAAAGCAGGAATACGTATATTTAACACTATGGATTCAAGCATTAGCATCATCAATCATGATCAGGGCGAAACGTTAGGAATAGCTGGGGGAAATTACAGAATCATTATCTCTGGAGATCAGACCAATGGCAGCTATGCAGTAATAGAAATGACTGTACCTCCCGGTGGTGGCCCTCCTCCTCACGCCCATCCTGATACTCAGGAAATGTTCCATGTACTGGAAGGAGCAGTAACGTTTAAAACGGAACAAGGACAGCATATCGTCGGTAAAGATGGTTTTGTAAACATCCCTCTTGGCGGAGCTATACATTGTTTTAAGAACAATTCTGAAAACTATGCACGCCTACTTTGTACCGTTGTCCCGGCAGGATTAGAAAATCTATTTAGGGAATTAGGCGAGCCCCTGGAACCTGGACAGATGCTTCCTATTCCTGAAATGACGGAGCAGCGGAAAGTCTTTTTAAAAGAAATAGACCTGAAATACAACCAAAAGACTTACCCTCCTGACTTTCTTGACTGAGGATGGGCTGAAAGTTGGCTCAAGATAGGCTGAAGATTGCTGGGTAAATATTTTATCGAAAAATAGTTATAGACCCCATTTCCCCCTGTTAATCAGCTAAAAGCCTGACGAAATTCCAGCGGCGATAAACTCGTCTTCTTTTAAAAAGCGTGCTGAAGGACTGCGCATGCTCAAAGCCCAGAGCGTAGGCGATCTCGCTGACCGAAAGACTGGTTGTAGAAAGTTTTTCTTTCGCTTTCGCGATCAGTTTTTCATGAATATGCTGCTGTGTGTTCTGCCCGGTATGCACCCGAAGCAAGTCACTCAGGTAATTCGGCGACAAGTTCATCTGCAAAGCAATATATTGTACCGTGAGCAAACCCTGAACGTCGTTTTTAAAGTAGTCATCGATCAACTGCTCAAACCTGGTCAGCAGTGCTGAATTGTTATTCTTACGGGTCAAAAACTGCCGCTCATAAAAACGGTTGGAATATTTTAGCAGGCTCTCAATCTGTGTCAAAATGATATCCTGGGTATGTTTATCAATATGCTGGCACTCCTTATCAATTTTATGGAGAATAGCGATCAGGTCATCTTCTTCCTCGGCCGACAGGTGCAGCGCTTCGTTAACCGCATAATCGAAAAAACCGTAATGATGGATGCTATTCGCCAAAGCATGCTGTAACAGGAAGTCCGGGTGAAAGATCAGGAGATAACCGGACCCGCATTCCATATTTTGCAGGTCCAGTTGCTGCACCTGGTTCGGCGCGGTAAAACTCAATACTCCTTTATCGTAATCATAATGCTGCTGTCCATACCTGATCTTGCCTTTGGCCTCGCGTTTGAGCGCCACGCAATAAAAGCGGTTAACAAAACCTTTCCAGACCTCATCTTCCAAGAAAACACTTTCTGCCAGATTGATCACGCTCACTAAGGGGTGGCGAGGTTCAGTTAAGGACAGCAAACGGTGAAATTCCGATATAGAGTTAATTGCGTTCATAAACAAAATTAATCAATTAAGCCCATACTAAACTCATCATAAGGCGCACCGGTATCTGTGCCTAAAGGAACGATACTTTCCAGCTGCATTAAATCCGCCTGACTGAACACAATTGTTGCTGCCGCAATGTTTTGCTCAAGGTACTTCCTGCGTTTCGTTCCCGGGATCGGCAGGATGCCTTTGATCATGATCCAGGCCAAAGCCAGCTGCGAAGAACTAACCTGTTTCGCTTCAGCCATTACTTCGATAGCTTTCACCAATTCAATATTCTTGTCGAACTGTACGCCCTGGAAACGAGGGATAGCCCTGCGAAAATCGTTTTCAGGCAGGTCGTCAATACTTTTGATTTGTCCAGATAAGAATCCACGGCCCAGCGGTGAATAAGCCACAAAACCAATACCCAGTTCCTTTAAGGTTGTCAAAACCCCACGTTCTTCTACACTGCGCTCGAATAAAGAATATTCGCTTTGTACGGCAGTGATTGGATGCACAGCATGTGCCCGCTTCACCGTTTCAGACGAAACTTCCGACAAGCCGAGGTATCCCACTTTACCTTCTTTAACAAGCTCAGCCATCGCCTCAACGGTTTCCTCGATCGGCGTATTTTTATCCAATCGGTGCAGGTAATACAGATCAATGTAATCCGTATTCAAGTTTTTAAGCGAACGCTCCAAAGATTTCTTTACGTAGTCTTTCTTCCCATTAATGGCCCAGGTTACCTTGTTGTCATCATCGATTTCCCAGCCAAACTTGCTTGCCAAAATATACTGATCACGCTTACCACTGATCGCTTTAGCGATCAACTGCTCATTCTTCAGCGGTCCGTACAGATCGGCAGTATCTAGAAAATTACCGCCCAACTCCAGCGAACGCTGGATCGTTGCAATGGCTTCCTGCTCATCAGCAGGGCCATACATGTGCGCCTTTTCAAAACCCGTCATGCCCATACATCCCAGGCCGATCACAGGTACAACCAAACCCTGGCTGCCCAATGCTATTTGTTTTATTTCCATAATCCAAAGGTCGGTAAGACAAATCGCGCAGATGTATGCAAAGCCCTGAAGCTTGTAAGCAAATCAAGGAAAGCTGGCAACAATAAAAAAAGAGGCTGATCATGATTATGATACAGCCTCCTCATCGGCTTTACAGCCTTTATGTTAGACAACTAGGGATTCAATAATTATTGAACTACTTTACCATCTTCTGCGATCTTGATAGAAGCCGCTTCTGCGTCTTTTTTCACATCGATTTGGTAATATTTAGTTTTGTCTGCATTCGTTACCAGGAAAGCGGCTACCGGAGTCCATGCTTTAACTGGTTCACTTTGCAATGTAGTTTTTACTGCTTCTGGAAGATCTTTCAATTCAACCGGAACTTTAGTGGTACTATCTTGTTTCAGGGTAATAGCTACTGGATTTTTTACTTCTGATGCGTTTACTGCTGTGATGGATGCGAATGCTAAAAATGCTGCTGATAAAATGATCTTTTTCATAACTTATATATTAGTGTTAATATTCTTGTGAATTATACTAACACTAAGGTTCATAATGGTGCCACGAATCACCATCTTTAGCACAGCACTGAAAAAGAGGTAGTTATGAAATCAGCTCAAATTTTAACTGTAGAGATCCGACACAGTTTGCGGAGTAAAGAAGCAACCTACAGCTATTTTCCTAAAAGCAACCTCGCCTGTGTTCCCCATTGGCCAATAAAAAGATCAGCTATGCCATCCCCATTGACATCGCCAACAGCAATTCCCCAGCTCCTTCCTACCGTAACTCCTGGAATCACTTGTTTGGTGACCAGTTTAAAATTCCCTTTACCATCGTTCTGCAAGGCCTGAACCTGCATCGCTTCAAAAGGGGGAGTTTTAATGGCACTTAAGATGAGGTCTGGATGTCCGTCATGGTTGAAATCTACCACTGCACCAGCGTAAGTGGAATACTCCTGTTTAGGAATTCTTTTAGCCGTTTCGTCTTTGAAATTCCCTTTGCCATCATTGATCAGTAAACGTGCCGTAGGATCTTTTTCAAATGCACCGCCATTGCTCGTTAAGTTAAGAAACAAAATATCCGGATGCTGGTCTCCATTGGCATCAAAGGTCAACACTTCCCGGGTATGCAGCGGAACTTTTAATTCCAGCCTTTCCGACTGTTCGGTAAAATGTCCCTTTCCATCATTAAAGAACAAACGATTTGGAGGAACTTCATTTCCGGTAATCAGATCCACAATTCCATCATTGTTTAAATCAACCAATTTTACCGATTGTGTTTCCAATCTGAGTGCCGGCAATCCTTCTTTGGTGTAATCAATAAAATGTCCCGGTTTTTGCGGGTTGTTGAGCCATAAAAAACTCTGCGGTGTAAGCCCCGTATTCCCAACAATAATATCCAGTAAACCATCTCCGTTTACATCACCAATATCAAGACCATTCGCTTCGCTTTTTGCAGGTAAGCGATCACTGACATTTCTAAAAGTTCCATCCCCATTCCCTAAATAGAACTCATGGTTCCTATCGTCTTCCGCAACAAAAATGGCATCTAAGTATCCATCATTGTCAAAATCTCCTATGCACACATGTTCAGTATCATAAGAAGCTGCTAAAAACACGTCTTTCTTCCAATTGAATTTACCAGTGCCGTCGTTAAGATACAATCGATTAGGAGCTTTTTCTACAGCCAATATGGCGTCTAAATGCCCATCTCCATTCACATCGGCCAATGCCACATCTAATATATGTGCATTCGCATCTATGGGTAAATGACTGCCCGTTACATCTTTGAAATATTGAGTTTCTATGCTTTGCGGAGCGGAATAATGTGCTGAGCTGAAGATCATTACTGGGATCATCAGATAAGATTTTCCATTGGGAGATAGCTGCATCATATCACTTGATTAGGTTTTGAAAAATATGAATCTATAAGATAAGCGCTTCGCTTAGAAATCACAAGAAAAACACTAATCACCTACCTATTAACACATTATCTTTACACAGCAACAAAAAAAAAACCATTCCAAAACTAAGAAATGAGTCTGTCTGAGGTTCAACATGAATGAGCAAGCGAGGCGAAAAGTGCTTTTCCAACCGCAATGCCGACTGTAGATTTTGTCCAGGTTCCATCAGCTGATCTGCCAATAAGTTTTACTTGTGCCGGCAAGAAACAAAACATCCTGGTCATTTCTCTACTTACGATGGTGCTGGAAGAGGTTCTGTTGCTTTATTCCTTAAAAGTCAGCACAAACTTCACCCCTTCATTCACCTTACTTTCGACTTCAATATGGCCTCCTAAACTATTAATATGGTTATAGATCAAGAAAAGACCCACACCTTTACTCTCTGCGTGACTGTGAAATGTCTGATGCAGGCCAAACACCTTATGTTTAACGCTTTCCATGTCAAAACCCAGCCCCTGATCAGTAAAAATCAATTGCCGGTTGCCATCTGCTCTTTTTGTCGCAATAGAAATATCAGGATAGGCACCTGGCTTCGCATACTTGATTGAATTAGTGATCAAATTCAGGAATATACTGTCCATGTAAACCTTATTAAAATTGATAGTATCGAATTCAGAAAAATCAACATTAATGAGCGCCTTCGAGTCTGATATTAATGAATTAATAGAATAAAAAACACCTTTCAATGAGTGGTGAAGATTCAAATTTTCTGTCGGCACATGCACACTCTTTTTTGAGAGGCCGCATCCAGATAATAATTTAAACGGCCCTTCAGGTCCTCTGTTGTTGATTTTAATACATTGATGAGCTCGACGGTCTCCATATCTTCAACTTTAGAAACATCTAAAAGATGGAATAAGGAAATCAAATTATTTACAGGTGCCCTCAAATCATGCGAGGCCATTTGTGTCAAATGCTGCAGCTCTTCATTGATCTTGGAAAGACTGATCAAAAGGTGGTTGCGTTCTTCTTCAATTTTCTTTTTGTGCGTTATATTCTTAGCAACTGCATAGACCAGCTTAGATTCCGTAACAGGAATTGATGTCCAGGATAACCATATCACTTCCCCCTTCTTGGTGACATAACGATTTTCGAAATTTAATAATGGAATATTTTCCCTGAGATCGGTTCGATGGTCTTCTGTCCTATGCCGATCTTCCACATAGACAAAATCATTAATTGGTCTTGAAAATAACTCTTCATCTGAGTAGCCCAGCAGTTTAGATACTGCAGGATTAATTCTCCTAAAGTAGCCATCAAAGCCGGCAATGCACATCAAATCCTGGCAAACTTCAAAAAAAGGCTCAGTATCAAACCTTTCTTCAAAAGCTCCATTTTGATGATTTACTTTAGATGTCATACCCTATTGTGCTTGCTTATTTGCGATTTATTACGCTCCCTAGCACTAAATTTACTAAAGTTTGGTCACTTATTCATTTTGTTCAGTGCATAATTAATCATTCCTCCCACTATTCCTAGAGAAATTGTGCTTATACAACTGATGACCAATTGGCTTTAATTTGAAAAGCTCTTTTATAATTAAACCGAACGCTGTTCCTCTTTTTCCAATTTATCCTAAATCGAAAGATCGGCAGCGTCCGGCTTTAAAAATGGACTAAAGACATCGTTATTTTATCGTGTCTTTTTTCATGGAAGGTTTCATTGATTTTTTCATCTTCATAGGCATCATTTTGCCCATCATGTTTATTGAATTACCATTTTTCATCATCATGGTATTTCCGTCCTTCATTTTCACTGTACCATCAGTCATGACCATCGTTCCATTGTCCAGGGTCATTGGTTCCTTCATTTCGGTATGCGTACCATTTTTCATCACCCACATCTTACCGTCTTTCATCATGATGTGGTCTTTAGGAGGACTCATTTTATGAGTTTTCATTTTTTTGTGCATGGTAGTATCCTGTGCCACCACAGCACTGCAGGTCAACATGCCCAACGCTGTAATCATTAAAAATAACTTTTTCATAATCTTGGTTTTGATATGTTTTGTTTGAAGCAACCAACCAACACCTTAAATTTCAGCCGATTACTCAACTACAAAAACAACGCAGCAATCATTATTGTTCTAATCTAAATACTAAAAAACATGAGAAAAGTGATTTATGGTATCAACCTGACTGCAGATGGCTGCTGCGACCATACCAAATTTAGTGGCAGTGAAGAGATCCAGGAGTATTTTGCGGATTTAATGAAAGATGTTGACCTCATCGTTTACGGTCGTAAAACTTATCAGCTGATGGGTCCGTATTGGCCTGAAATTGCAAAAGATCAGTCGGCCACAAAATCAGAACAAGATTTTGCACAAACATTCAATGCCATTCACAAGGTGGTTTTTTCCAGATCATTAGCGCAGGTGGAAGAAAATACGACGCTTATTTCTGCGAACCTTAGGGAGGAATTCTTAAAACTGAAGCAGGCCACAGGAAAAAACATATCAGTTGGCGGGCTAAACTTGCCTGCCCAATTGATCGCCCTTGGCCTGGTAGATGAATTTTATTTTGTCGTTCACCCGATCATTGTCGGGCCAGGAAGAAGGTTATTTGAGGATATAAGCCTTGCCAACTCGCTAAATTTAACGCTGCAAGACTCGAAAACATTGCAATCTGGATGTGTGGCACTTCATTACTTGAAAATTATTCCGAAACAGTAATCATTCCCTGTTTTTTATATCACAAAACGGATCCAGCAAGCTTACTTACTTTCTAAACTCTCCATAAAAGCAATGATGTCCTTTTTCTCCTGATCGCTGAGCTGCAGATTTTCCTCCGGAAGTGTTTGATTGCTCAGTTTTATTCCTAGTCCAGCAGCTCCCCCTTTATTATAAAACTCCATGACCTCGTCTAAAGTCGAGTAAGCGCCATTGTGCATATAAGGTGCTGTTTTTTTGATATTCCGGATGCTGGGAATTTTAAACGCATGTTTATAGGAATCAATCCCAATCACGCCATAATAACCTACATCCGCGTCCAGCGTCTTATCTGTTACTGACACCGGCACGCCTAAAACTTCAGATTCACTTGTGATGTATTTAGGTGGCGTAACGCCATTAAACAAAGGGGCAAAATGACAGGTGGCACATTTCGCTTTTCCCATAAATAAGTTAAAGCCTTTCAATTCTTCCGCTGACAAGGCATTTTCATTACCTCTCATATATTCATCAAACCGGCTATTGAGTTTAACCAGGCTGCGAACATAAGCAGCAAGGGCATTCGTCACCTGATCGGAGCTGATGCCTTTCTCTGTATTTCCAGGAAAAGTCTTTGCAAATAGCGACTGGTATGATTGATCCGCAGTAACATGCTTTATAATCGCATCCATCGAACCATCCATTTCCTGTTTGCTGCTGATCACATCACGCACCTGATCCTCCAGCGTTAGGGCCCTCATGTCATAGAAATAGTTGGATTGTAAAGCAGCATTCAGCAAGGTTGGCGCATTTCTCGTCAACAGTTTTACAGGGTCATTAATTTCTGTCTGCCTGGCTAATCCGTCCGTAAAAGCCAGATTAGGATGGTGACAAGAGGCACAGCTTCTGCTGCCATTACCAGATAATGCGGCATCAAAAAACAGTTTTTCACCTAAGCTTGCTTTTGCTACTGTAAACTGAAATTCAGGGCCCGGAGCAAATGCATCTGCATTAAATACATTGGTGTCAAACAATGTTTTTGCATCCTGCCTCAGCATTCGGTTATATTTAATCTTAGGACCTGGCAGGGCCTGTTCCAATTCTGCGATTCCCGCACTCACCTTATTTCCGAACTGTGTAATAAATACGGCTCTGTCGAAGGAGTTAAAATCAGGATGATGGTTAAGGTAATTGATGGCAGCATCGAGATCATTTAACAAAGCCGTGTTTCCTTTTTTATTTGCATACAAAGAAAGGATATTCCTTAAGCTTTTTAAGGACTCAGCAGCCTCTGGAATACTGTTTAAAGCGATAGAATTGTCAAATCCAGTAATCCCCAAAGTAATGACCCTGAATACGGCTAACTTACTCGCATCTAAAATCCGCCAATCGGCAAACTGTTGGTCATGAAAATAAGAAATCAGGTAGTCTGTATTTGAGATTAAATGCCTGACTTCGGTGAGGAGTTTCACTTTACTTGCCTGATCATATTCCGGATAAATCATTTCCTCTATCACCTGTAAGCCAATCGGATCAATGGAACGCGCTAAAGAAGGGTCTAATAAATCCGCATTTTCAATTTCCTCTACAGGAGGGCCATTTAACCTCCTACTCAGATCGGCAGTAAAATATTCTGACGCCCATTCAAACTTTTTGAACAGTAACCTTGATTTTAAAAAGGCCTGACGAACATGCTGTTCGTCAAGCCTATCTTTACTGACCTCCATTAAGAGGGTATCTTTTACATAATTCTGGAAGGATACCAGCTGACTGTAAACTTCTTTTTGAATCTTTATTTCCCGGGAACTGGCCGGTCTATCTTGAGTAGCATTCGAATCAGCGGAGGTAAAACTGGCAACAAATAGCCCGGCAAACAGCAATGCTATTATTCCGCTGGTCTTAACATATCCTACTTTCTTCCTGATCAATTTTACTTATTTAAATGTCAAAGCGTTCCTGAATGGGTTCGCATTTTTATCTCTTTCTGCCAATGGCTTAATTCCCCATCTCTGTTCGATAAAAGAAAGAATACTCAGGGTCTCATATTGCGTATGGTCTACAAAACCCTTTTTTGCGAATGGGCCGATCAAAATTGCAGGAATACGGCTTCCCGGCCCCCATCTGTCGATAACTGGTGGCGCTACGTGGTCAAAAAATCCACCAAACTCATCATAAGTTAAGATTACTAAGGCATCGTTTCCATTAGGACCGTCTAATACCGCATTGATTAGGTTTACCGCAAGCTGCTCTGAAGAATATACAGCAGAGCCACCTGGATGTTCGTCATTTCCACCGCCTGGTTTCACAAAAGAAACACTTGGCAGGGCACCTTCTTTCGCGGCTTTAATGAAGTCATTTTGATCCTTCATGTGTGTTCTGCCCTCTTTACCCTCTTGAAAATTAGTGAAATAAAGGAAAGGCTCGTGGTTATAAGCAAAGTTATTTTTTCTTCCAGCCACAGCATCATCCCATCCCTCAGAATACCAGGTCCAGGATACATTTTTTTCTGTTAGCTTGTCGCCAATAGTCGGCATAGTTTGAGATGGCAATAACTGAGTCGTATCTGATTTTGCAGGATAAGGTGCATTTCTTGAATAAACATGGTTCACCACATAACCATCAGGCGTAACGATACCATCTTTGATTATTTTACCATCAGCATCTAATTTCGCAACCAATGATTCTGGTGCATTCGGCCAAACCGGTGCAGTAGCAGAGATCAGATAGACGTGGTTAAAATACGATCCGCCGAATACACTCTGAAAGAAATTATCACATAGGGTATATTTCTGGGCAAATGGGAACAAGGGTATTTTTTCCGTGTTGTAATAACCCATTGCCAGTCCTTTTGAATCGTTATATGCTGCAAACTTATCCATCTTTCCGCCGTTAATCTGCAGTTTATTGTGGAAGAAGCGGTGCGTCACATCAGGCGTCGCCTTATCCGAAGGAACATATTGGTCTATATTAAACATTGCATTCGGCAAGTTTGTAGGGAAAGAATTGTTTCTAGGGATTTCAGGCAAGTATTGATAAGGCTTCCCATTCTCGTCTACTTGTATAAAGTTGCCTTTTTTAGCGTTTTTAATACCATTTGCCCCTTTGAACTCTCCATATAGGTTATCGAAACTGCGGTTTTCCATATAGATCACCACTAAGTGTTTTACCTGCCCGATACCATTATCAAATGAGGTCGTCTGCTGCTGGGCTTTTTTGCTGAGGCCGCAACTGCTGATCAGCAAAATGATCATAAACATATAAAAAAATCGCTGTAAATTCATTCCGTTTTGTTTTTAAGACTCCATTAAATCACCTCCTTCGCATTTTTCATCGCATTCGGTTTTCTATTTAGCTTACAAACATAAGGTATTATGCGACAAAGTTTCCGTCAAAATTTCGTTAGGAAAGTCCTGTTTGAGCAATTAGCTTCGCTACGTATTTGTCACTATTTTGATTTGAGCTCCTATTTGCTGCACTACATCCTGCTGTAAGAGAATTTCAGCATGCCCAGAGGTTTCATCATATTCATAAATTGGATGAGGGGGGGGGCCAGTTTCTCATTTCCGGTGCTGATCATTATATTGAATGGATCCATGATGTTATTTTTAGTACTAGAAAAACAATCTCAGCTGCAAGTGGTTTCAGCAGTTCAAAATTAAACACGCAGGGAACCGTCAGCGAACTAACAATTTAGCTTGCAGGTTGTTTATTTGATAAAACAACACGTTCGTCATGGATTATCAGGAAAAAAGTTTTAACATATCGGTAGAAATCAACCAGGGATTGGAGCCATTAACATTCACTATTATTCCCGTGGATGATGCTTCGCTCAGTACTGAAGGCGCATTAATCTTTAAAGTCACCAGAGACAAAGAAACACTGGCGATCCTTAAATTCGATCAGCCTCATTCCTGGCAGCAGCTGGAAGGCAAATTGGATCAAAATGATGTCAACGCAATTGGCCAAGCTATTGACACACATAATGGATAATTTAAAGGTTATCCACCGATCCTTTTAAGCTGAATATACATTGCGGAACATTCTCCAATTTTGAGATAAGCATTCATGGAATTACCCGAATTTTGGATGGTAATTTCTCCATCACTTAATAGGCCCCCCACAGATGTAGGCAGGTTCAAAGTTTCTTTAGGCTCGGCATCAAGGTCGCCATCGCTGATTGCGCCGGTATTGTCTGCCCATTCAATTCCGTTTAAATTTATATAAACCAATTTTTCATCCAGGCTCCTGCTAAAGGTAACTTTACCTTTTAAGGTCCTGACTGAACTATTAAAACTGTAAACATAAGTTCCCTTAATTTTTGAGATCTTTAGAGTTAAACGACAGCCGGTCTTAGTATCAAATTTATAAGTACCCAACAGTTTTTTAGGCAAGCTGGGAATGCTTTTATTGGTTTCCTCTAATTGGATTGGAAAGTTCTTTTTTGTGGACAGGTCTTCCCATCTGCCAAGAAAACTGTTCTTGAGGAGTTTCCCTGTAATTTTCGCTTTTTTAATATTCTGGTCATCTAATTCATACAGCAGCAATTCGCCATTATCAATAATTCCTGTCAGGTTGATCTCTATCCCGATTTTATGGTAATAATAAAAGCCTGTTATTTTACCATTTATATTTTTCAAGTTAAAAACAACATCAATTTTATGGTTGATGCTGCCCACAAAAGTTTTATTAAAATCAACCGCTATCAAACTGGTTTTATCCATGCGGTGCGATGCTTTCCCTGTGTTCAAAATACTGAGGAAAGCGACTAAAAAAAACAATCTCTTCATGATTTTAATCTTTAAATTCTACCCAGTTTTTCTGAAAAAAATGGGCGTTAATATAACCTCATTCTTTATTAAATTTGCTTCTATAAAGTCGCCAGTCTTTCTAACATATTGTAGGCGTGTATTTTCCATTGCATTAGAAGAATAATAGGCCCCATATTCGCAGTGATAAGGATTGTCTTTTACATCATTTGTAAAAATGGAAACCAATAGCAGTTTTTTAGAATTTGTATCTGGCTTTTGATAGCCGAAAATCCTGTAATCAGCCCTAATATTTTCGAACATATTTAACGAACTGTCACTTCTGTAGACAATCGCTTTTTGAATAGACTCCTCGTTAATTTCATTTTGAACCACCGCTTCAGAATTTTCTGTTTTGGTTGGACTAGGCTTAAGGGAATCTTTTTGTATGGATTCCACTTTATTTGATGAGCTGGATGTATCTGCTAATGTAATGTTGTTCTTTTTTTGAGTATCCCCACAGCCAAAAATTAAAACCAGGAAAAGAGGTAAGAGCAGTTTGTTCATATTAATAGTTTTTTGTCGATTTGTGTGTTTTAAAACTCGTTCCTGAGTATATTTTTGTCAGTAATCTATAAAAAGATCCTCTAAATTCTGAGCTAGGTTCTATTTTTAAAATATTGAGAGATTTCAAAAGACCAATCTCCACCGTAGCCAAATAATACAGAAACAATGAACAGGATGATGAAATAAACGATGATTTGTTTGAGCAGTTTATAACGTTTGAGATCCTTCAAAAAGTAGAAATTAACGATCATAAATAGGATCGCAGTCACCACACCAGAAGGCACCCCCAGCCAAACGGCGATAAAGCTTGCAAATGTAACAGGAGGATAAGCCACATAAAAACAAACGCCACCAAAAATAGTGCTAAAGAAAAGGAACAGGAGCCCTTTGAAAAAATCTTTGCCCAACAAGCCAATCATCAGCAGCAACAGCGCCAGAAACAGGCCGAGAAAGGTATAAGTGAAATCCTCCAGGAAATTACTTTCTTCTTTTTGAATGGGAAAAATTACGCAGGTGCTGATCAAAAGGGTTAAAATCCCTGCCATCAGTATCACCTTTCTCGGAGTAGAAAGATTTGTTAATAATTTGGTGTTTATCATCAGTTAAGAGGTAATTTTATAGAATCATCCATTTGATTTCTAGCCTATATTTTATTTAAATAATTACTAAAGATGATCTAAATACAAGATTAAAAAAAACAGTAAGGCTAAAACTGCGGCGACATAAACACTGGTTAATCCATCACTAATTCGCTGTTTTACGAAAAGATAAACAGCTTCGACGATTAGCAATCCAATCCAGCCAACTACTAAAATAACGGGTAAAAACTTCTCCATATTTGGAGACATTCCACTATTACCGCTCTGTCTGTCGCCAAACATCGCTCCTGCGAAAAAAGCTAGTGGTAGTCCACCAATAAAAAGTCTTAAAAAAAAGCGTTTTGCGAGTTCGGTTCTTAATTGCATTTCATCATTCTCAATTTAGCTCGTGCAATAGGTATGCCACAGCTTACACCCATACTTTCTGAAATGTGCTGTTCATGAAAAAAACCACTCCGTAAAACGATGCAGAGCAGCGTTACTGGCTTGCATGACTCCGTATTGACCCCTTATTTATCAGGATTCTTGTGGCTTATTGCTTGGAGGTTGATAGGGTCTAAATGGGCCTATATCCCTATCAAGCCCTTTAAAAACCCTCAAAAACTTTCTTTTAATACTTTAAATAATATAGCCTCAATGGCCAAATACCCCAAACATTATACCTACATCGACTGAGCTACACAAAACTGAATATCAGCCACTTACATGTAGCTAACCACCAAAATACTCAGCAGAATGGGCAGTTTTATCAAACTCGGTTATGGTTTACAGGCCAAGGGAACAGTGTATAATGCACATAACTTAGCAACCTCCTACCATAAAAAACAAACTTTAAAAGGCGAATATCCCAATATTAAGGTTGATTACTCCAAAGTAAAACTGAGCCAGGGTGTCATGTTAGAGACTGCGGATCTAAAGATCAGCAAGGTTACCGGCGGACTAGAAATTAGCTGGGATCCTAGCTATAACGAGGATTTACAACCTAACGACAGTGTGATGGTGATGCTCTGCTCGGAAACCGGAGCTGATAAAGAATACCTGAACATTGCCATAAGATCGAAAGGAAAATGCTTCATTACTCTGCGGGAAGAGGTCCTGAATCAACAGATAGAGCCTTATATTGCCTTTATTTCTGCGGATGGCACAAGGGTGTCCGACAGTGTTTACCTGGGCAACCTGAACGGTCAGGGTAAAAATGATGCACAAAAACAGGAAGAAGAGAAATACCAGCAGGTGAAAACAAGGTTTGATCAGGTGGCAGGCAGTTATTCCGCACAAATGGAAGCGCATTACGGCAATCCTCCAAGAACTAAAGCTATTAAATATTTGGAAAAAGAATGATACCCTTAAAAAGCAAATGGAACATTTACCTGGAAAACCAAGTTAGCCAAAGCTAATCAGATTCATTCATAAAGTACTATTTATTATAGATTTTATACCTGAATTCAAGGTTAAAATAGAAATAACTTCGCACTCTTATAAAACGGAGATTTTTGAATGAATGAAAGACTATGGATACATCAGGAGATTGACCTTCCTGATGAATTCGATGTAAAAGAAGATAAATTATTTTATAGAAATATAGATCTACTAAAACTAGCTAAAGATTACGGCAGCCCATTGCGGTTTACCTATCTACCTGTCATTTCTAATCAAATTGAAATGATGAAAATGTATTTTCAAAAGGCAATAGAAAGGACGGATTATCAAGGTAAATACAGTTATTATTATTGTACCAAAAGTTCTCATTTCGAACATATACTGAAGAAGGCAATTCAATCCGATATCGGCATTGAAATCTCCTCAGCTTATGATATAGATCTGATCAGATCCTTGATAAAGGCGGGAAATATAACCTCTCGAACACCAATTATTTGCAACGGATACAAAACTCCAGAATATCAGGCAGGCATTACAGCCATGATCCAACAAGGATATTGCTCGGTAATGCCCATCATAGACAGTAAAGCTGAGCTTCTTTATTATCTCCAGGAATCAAAAGGCTTAGCCCCTATTCGAATAGGCATCCGGTTAAATTTAAGTTTTATCGCTGGATATGATAGAAAATCAAGGTTTGGTTTGTCAGCAGAAGACATTCTCAGTTTTTATCAGCAGGAGATCAGCAAAAATGAAAAATTGGAGCTGAGTACATTGCATTTCTTTAATGAAAAAGGGATGGACAATAGCGATGATTATTGGAATGTGCTGGAAGAGATTGTACGGTTCTATTGTCAATTGAAAAGATTGAATCCTAAACTGACCACCTTAGATATTGGCGGTGGAATGCCATTTCGAAGCCATATCAGTTCCGACTTTGACCTTTCCTTTTTAGTTTACCGAATCATTTCAACGGTGCAAACCATCTGCCATGAAGCAACTGTGCTGGAGCCAAATATCATTACTGAATTTGGGAAATATACGGTTGCTGAAGCAACTGGTACAATTTTCCGGATTTGTGAGAAAAAGACAGCTGATGAGTTCAACTGGGCGATCATTGACGGATCCTTTATTACCCATCTTCCAGACACCTGGGCCATTCATCAGGAATATCCGGTTTTACCGATCAATAACTGGGCTAAAAACCTTAAACCATTTATCCTTGGTGGCCTCACCTGCGACAGTGCCGATTATTATCCTAATGTTCCGGAGAATGAATTTATCATGCTGCCTGACACGGAAGAAGAACAATTTATTGCTTTTCTACATACAGGGGCCTATCAGGAAGCACTAAGTGGCTTTGGAGGTGTAAATCATTGCCTGATTCCATCCCCGAAACATCTAATTATTGATCGTAACCCGAATAGTATCCTGGAATATACTGTCTTTTCTGAAAAACAAAACAGCGAGCAGCTTTTAAATATATTGGGTTACCATTAAGTCTAGTTCAGCCAATGATGGATGAACTAAATTCAAATAAAAAAACCTTGTTGAAATATATTTCAACGAGGTTTTAAATCAATGACGTATGGCTACATTTTCCAGTTTATCTCTGAGCTCATCGGGATAAAAAGGTTTCAGCATAAAATCATCGAGATACTGAGATTCAGGCTGCAGCTCCACAGAAATATCAATTGAAGCCGTTAAAGCGATGATGTAAATGCGGCTTTTGACCGGATCGCTTAATTGCCGGATTCTTCTGGAAGCTTCAAACCCATCCATTACCGGCATATTAATATCCATGAATACCACATCATAATTCCCGTTTTCCACAGCCCTTAAAGCAAGCTGGCCATCCTCGGCAACATCACCTTTCAAATTCCATCTGGCCAGTGTTTTTTGCAAAACCATCACATTGATTTCATTGTCTTCTGCAATTAAAATCCGTAAATGACTGATGTCGATATCCGCAGGTTGCAAACCTTGATCTTCCTGCGCTTTTGAATTTTCAACTTTCATCATACTGAGCTGAAATTTGAAAGTAGTTCCGTGTCCTTCCCTACTTTGAAAAGTCAATTCTCCACCATGTAGGAACACCAGTCTGCGGGCAATACTTAAACCAAGTCCGGTGCCATGGTATTGCCTGTTATGTTCATGTTTCGCACGAAAATAAGGTTCAAAAACATACTCAGTTTGGGTCTTTGGAATACCAATACCAGAATCACTCAATTCAAATTTAATCGTATAGATCTCCTGGATCAGTTCTTCGAGGTGCACATTTATTTTAACGAATCCATGAGCAGTAAATTTAATGGCATTGCCGGCAAGATTAAACAGGATCTGCGTTAATCGGCCTTGATCACCCAAAAGCATTACTCCCTTCAAACGATCATCTACCACCAATGAAAAGTCAAGGCCTTTTGCAGAAGACTTATATTTTAATGCCCCATAAACATTTGTCAATAGCTGATCCAGACGAAAAGGATTCAGCTCCAGCTTTTCCATTCCTGCATCCAGCCGATTAAAACTCAGAATATCATTTATGGTTGACATCAGGTTTTCAGCGGAAAAATGCAGGATGTCAAGGTTTTCCTTTTGATCGGCTTTTGGGTCATTTTCTAAAAGCACATTGGTGATTCCAATCACTGCATTTAAAGGCGTACGGAGTTCATGAGACATGGTGGAGAGAAAGTTGGTTTTATCTTCCGCAATTTTCTGCGCTGACACCAAGGAATTTTTCAGGTTGGCAGTCAACAGCTGCTCTTTCTGACTGGTACTTTTAAATGATCTAAAAAAAAAGTAATGAATAAAAATCAGCATCAGGAAATTAATGATGATCGAAAAATTATAAGCGTAAATATTTATGGATTGTGTAGCAAAGGGAAGTTCAAGCCTATAAAATTGCTGAACTGTAAATAGCAGTACCAGCGGCAAAGTATTTACTAGTGAATAAAACAGCCCCCAGCCTCCACCAAGGATATAATAGCCCCCAGTAACAATCATCATCACATATTGTACAGTCACGATATTGATCCCATTTTTAAGCAGCATCAGGTTCGACAAAATGAAACATGTTAAACAAAAAATGAAATAATGTCCGACCTTTTTCCAGGGAACTTTCATAAAGATCATCACCAGTCCTGAAATGAAAAGAACCATTAAAATACTGATCCTATATAGCAGGATATTGTGCTCCTGGAAGAAATACAGGCCAAAAAGAAGTACACTTATAATGGAGAAGGCAAACAGTAACTGCACCAAAATCGCAATCCTTGCCCTGTTGAGCAATGTGTGCTCCATTCTTAAAATTGCGTAATATCTTTTAAAAAAGAAGCTGAACATGTGCTGAGAATTTCTTTTATAACAGGCTGTATGATATTTTGTTCTAACTACATTTTCCCAGTCCTGGACAATTCAATCCAAACTGGTGCATGATCGCTTGACTTTTCCCAGCCACGTACTTCTTTATCCACACCAGCTGACAATAGTCGGCTGGCGACTTCCGGACTTAATAAAAAATGATCGAGTCTTAATCCGGCATCTCGTCCATAAGCATTCCTCATGTAGTCCCAAAAGGTGTAAATCCTTTCTGTTGGGTACATTTCCCGAAGCGCATCTGTCCAGCCTTGGGCAACAATCCTGGCAAAAGCAGCTCTGATCTCCTTCCTGAATAATGCATTGTCAACATATTTTTCTGGCTTATAAGTATCCAGTTCAGTAGGAATGACATTGTAATCCCCTATTAACATCACCGGCAACCTGGTACCCAATAAGGTTTTACCATGCGCAGCAAGGCGTTTAAACCATCGCAGCTTGTACTCAAACTTAGGTCCGGGGTAAGGATTTCCATTGGGCAGATATAAACAGCCGATGACCATCCCGAATGTGAATCCTTCCAGATAACGACTGTGCGTAAAGGAATTATCCTCGCCAGGTAAATCATCCCGCAATTGGCGAATCGGTTCTTTTGATAAAATTGCGACGCCATTCCAGCTTTTCTCCCCCTTCCAAATCGAATGATAGCCAGCCTCCTGAATCGCCTGCTCCGGAAAATGCTGATGTTCACATTTCAATTCCTGTAGACATACCACATCTGGCTGCGCCTGAGCCAGCCAACTGAGTAAATTATTCAGGCGCCCCTTAATGCCATTGATGTTATAAGTTGCGATTTTCATTTCTAAATTAGCGCTACAATCCCCGGTTATTGATCAGGTATTCCTTGATCTTTAACTCATCATCGCCAACTACCTCACGGGCTTCGGCAATCGCTTGTTCGTCGACATTTTCTTTTTGCATCAATTCCGCTATGATTTCTCCTGGTCGTTTATTCTCATCAGGGATTCCTGGTGTGTTGGCCTTATTTTTTTGCTCTTCCATATCCTATTTGTTTAACCTGTAACATCCGATGGGAAACAATAGTTTTTTCATTCACCATTAAACTAAGATCAATGCCTGAACACCTTGCAAAAAATCAAATAAGCTATCCACCTGGGCATCAAGCAAATCCGTAACAGAGCTGCATTTTGAAAAACAAGTCCAGTATTTAGCTGTTATTAGTCAGCCAACATTCAGAGCATTAAAATGAGCGTAATCCTTGGAATAGAAAAACTTAAAAGTCAGTTAAATGAGCAGCAGGTTGATTTGTTAGAACAGGCTGCTGAAACTCACAAAAAGCAGTCAAATATTACTTTCTGCATTCTTGTTATGGAAGCAGATTCGATACAAATTGAAACTAGTCAGGCAGAAAATAGATCTGGAAAATACGCCACTGAGGCTTCACTGGTGAAAAGAACCCATGAAGTTTTCGACAAATGGCTTCCTAAATTTGACATCCAGGTCATTCCAGCAACCTATTTACCTTCCCCAACTAGTGTAGTCAATCCTAAATGGCTGGAACAAAAGATGGACGAAAAAGGTCTACGGATCAAACAGATCGCTTTTGATACCGGTGTTGACCGCGAAAGTATTGCAGATTGGGTATCAGGAAAAAGATCAATGAGCCAGATCGTAAAGGCCATGTTATTCTTTTACCTCAGCAAATAAAGATACATTCACCATCCAACAGTTTTGATAATTATTACAGACAAATCGATCATATCTAATGAAAATTATTAATAGTTTCGAAGACTACAAGTCCTACCTGGGCAAAGAAATAGGTGTTTCCAACTGGCATACGATCGATCAGCAGCAGATTAATAAGTTCGCTGATGCCACGCTTGATCATCAGTGGATCCACGTAGATCCGGAAAGGGCGGCCAAAGAAGGGCCATTTGGGGGTACTATCGCCCATGGCTATTTAACCTTATCCTTAATACCTTACCTCTGGAAGCAGATTGCTGATGTGCGCAACATCAAAATGGAAATCAATTATGGCATTGAGAATTTCAAGTTCGGGCAGCCAGTTTTGGTAAATAGTGAGGTACAATTAAAGGCAAAATTAATTTCAATTGTAGATTTAAGAGGCGTAACCAAGGTAGTGATTGAGGCTACTTTAAAGATAAATGGGCAGGATAAACCCGCTTACAACGGTAATGTTGTTTTTCTTTATCACTTTATCTAGGCAGGCGTTTAAAATGTAACAAGCCTCGCTGAAATGTGTTTCAGCGAGGCTTTTCTTTGTTTTGCAATTCATTAATCCAGTGTCTTCTGAAAAGGTATTTTCAGCTTAAAACAAGCGCCTGATCCTTCCAGATTGCAAATATGCATGGTGCATCTTCCTTAAGAATTTCATCGGCTAACTCCAGCAGTGATTTGCTGCTTTTATGAATCAATTGAATAAATTCCAGTACTTCGCTCAGGTTGTTTTCATTCCCTTGCTGTAAGATGATACTAGAGAGGCCGATAATGCCTGCCAATGATCTGCGAATATCATGGGCAACTTTACTTTTTATTTCATTCGCATTTTTCACCTGACCTTTCAATTCCTTAATTGCCTGATAAGTTTGAATGCGGTTGATCACCTGATCGGCAATAATTTTCAGCATTTCAATCTTCTCCGGGCTCATATGTTTAGGGTTGATCAAAGAAATTCCGGTTCCCGCTAATTTAGCAGCAAGACACCTAAAAAAACAAATTTTGCTGAGGTAGACCAGAGGACTCATTATTGAAGCATCTGCCACAATTGGGGAATCAATACAGCGCGCGATTTTTCAAGGGTTGCCATGCCAATCAGACTAAGCTATAGTAGATGTGCGATAAAGGCTCTTTTATCAAAAAGATACACCGAGGAGAATTCAGATTCCAAACTCAATAGGTGTTCAGTAAAGGGGAATGTTTCGGGATTATCTGCATTATCAGCAAAAACAATAGCACCGGGACCTAGCTTTGCACGTAACATTTCAAACACTGGCAGGTAAAGCTCTTTCGCGCCATCCAGAAACAGGAAATCAATGGGCTCATCTATGGAGGCGAGGGTTTTCATGGCATCGCCCTGACGGATTTCTACCAAATCTGATAAACCAGCCTCCTGAAGATTTTGCTTTGTTCCCTCCACCTTCGTAGTTTCCAGATCCGAAGTGATCACATGGCCACCATTATCCTTAGCCGCAGCCGCCAGATAAATCGTAGAAATACCAAAAGAACAACCGAATTCAATGATGTTTTTAGCCTTGGCCACAGTAGCCAGGAAATAAAGGAATTCTCCTTCTTCAGGCCCTACTGCAAGATAGGCAGTGGTCCAGTCTGATTTGTAGTTTTCATTTCGCAGCGCGGCCTGTGCGCTTAGCTCCTGACGTAATATTTGATCAGCTGCTGCTTTCTGATGTAATACCTCCAGAACGGATAAGGCTTGTTTGTGTTGTAATTTGTTCATTTTATTGAAAATCTAGGAGTAAATCTTTTATCGATGGATACCCTATCTAACAAAAGCAGCGGATTTTTGGTTTGAACAAATAAAGATTGAAATGAGTTTGCGTTCCCTAAAAAACCTCAGTGATTAAATAATTTTATTTAAAAACCCTCTGTATTTTATCATATGACACAAAACAGGTCATGAAACAAGAAGGCCCAATACTTTTAACAGTATTGGGCCTTCCTTCTTAAAATTCAAGGCCGGGATCAACCGGGCTCGAGGTTTTAAATTCTTTAATACCCAAACAGCGTTTCTAAAGATAAGCTTTCCACTTTCCCATATTTCGAAAGCTGAGTAAGTGGTAGGTTTTTCTGCGAACCTACGATACAATACGTATAAGCCTGGTTTGCAAAATAATCTTGGTGCAGCTTTTTAATATCCGAGAAGGATATCTTAGGAATTGCTGCATAAGCGTCTTTCCTTAAATCATAATCCAGACCTTTGCGCTTTGCATCAATATAACTGAATATAATTCGATCTTCCATGATTCTTTCTGTTTCCAGATTCGTAGAAAGGCTTATTTTGGCAGATTGAAATGCCTTTTCATTATAAGGTAAATCGTTCAATAAAGCATTCATTCCTTGGATCGCATCATCTACCTTATCGGCCTGACAACCAATAAATGCAGTCACATAAAACTGGTCTTCTTTTTTCCTTGGTTTTCCATAAATAGCACTGGTACTGTAAGCCAAAGCTTTCGATTCCCTTAAAGTTTGAAAAACGACAGAGCCCATACCAAAACCGAAGTAATTATTGAACAAATCGGCAGTGACTTCCTGCGCTGGTGCATATACATTCGCATTGCGATACCAGCTCACATCAGCCTGCAGCATGTTATAATCTGTAAATAGCACCTTGTTTTCATTTTGTTCCAGCTTTTTAAAGAAGGTAGCTTCAGGATAGGCCTTGAATTGCGTTGGCACCTGATGATTTGCTTGAAGCAGCACGTTATATTCCGGCAATCCTGTCGGTCCATAATAAATGACGCTGTACTTGTATTGAAAAAGATCCCGAAGTACGGCGATCAGTACTTCTGGTTTCAAGTTGTTAATTTCAGCATCCGTCAGGGTAAAATTATAAGGATTGTTTTTGCCATAAGCCGCATAGCTTAACATGGCCTGCATCATACTTCCCTTGTTTAGCTTGTTGTTCTGGCGGTTTTTTAACAGGTTTTCTTTCATCGCGATAAAAGCAGACTGATCTACCTGACCATTTGATAAAACTTCTTTCAGCAATTGCATGGCTTTGCTATAGTTTTCCTGTAATCCAGTCAGGCCGATGGTAGTCACCTGGTTGTCCACATTCAGGAAGAAATTACAAGCCAGTTCATAGAACTTTTTATCGTGACTGAGGAAGCTGAGGTAAGCTGCCGCTACCGGCAAAAGCTTACTATTCCATTTTCCCATTTCGAATTGAAAATACTGACGAAATAACTGGTTGTTTTTGTTTTGTACAGCATAAATTTCAGCCGCTCCAAATTTTCCATGCTGAATGTCTTTTTGGAAATCCAGCCATTTCGGAGCAATGGTTTCGGCTGGAATCTGTCCTACCATTTTAAGGAAATCTGATTGTGAACCCGCATTAGTTTCTACTGCAGTAATCGGTGGTTTTTCTACTTTATCCACCTGAGGTCCCTCTCCCTTGTACTTGTTTAATACCACATAGTTGTGTGCAAAAAATGTCTTTGAAAAACTAACGATTTCCGCCTTGGTTACTTTCTCTAAATCATCAATTCTGGAAACTTCCTGAATCCAGTTTTTGCTATTCGACTTGATGTAGTCACTCATCAAATCTTCTGCTCTGGAAGCATTGTCCGTGATATTGTTTAAAGCAGTCAGCTTCTGATTGGCTACGATCGCTTTCAGCAATACCTCAGAGAAATCTCCGGTTTTCAGCAGCTCAATTTGTGCCAAGACTAAATCTTTGACATCTTTTAGGCTCTGGCCTTCTTTTGGTGCTGCATAAATTGAGAATATACCGTAATCTTTATACTGTCGGGTGTAAGCTCCTGCCTGTAATACCTTTTGTGGCTGCGACAAGTTTAAGTCCAGCAAACCTGCCTTTCCATTGGAAAGAATTTCAGCCACCAAACCCGCCATTAACGCATTTCTTGTTCCGTTTGCACTAATTCGATAGCCCAAAGCCAGGCTTTCAGAAGTAGGCCCATAAATATCCTGTACAATGGGTCCTGCCAAAGGCTTTTCTGCTGCCGGCTGATAAGCTTTCACTGGCGCTGCTTTCATATAGCCCATTTGCTGATCGATCTTTTTCACCAGCTCATCGGAATTGAAATCACCCACCATAATCACGGCCATATTATTAGGCACATAATAATCGTTGTAATATTTCCTAATCGCTTTCAAAGAAGGATTTTTCAAATGTTCAATCGTACCGATAGTGCTTTGCTGACCGTAATTATGTGTTGGGAACAAATAATGGTGCATGGCCTGCTGGATTTTCCATCCATCATTATCCAGGGATTCATTCTTCTCCTCATAAACTGCTTCCAGCTCGGTATGAAACAACCTAAACACCGGATTGCGGAAACGCTCCGCCTGAACGGTCAGGAATTTATCTACCGCACTGGCAGGGATATCCTCTTCGTAAACAGTTTCCTCTACCCAGGTATGTGCATTTGTACCCTGGCCACCCATTGCCCCCATCAACTTATCATATTCATTGGCGATGGCATATTTTGAGGCCATTACAGACAGGGAATCTATCCCTCTATACATGGCTTTTCTTTCCGCCACATCTGTTGTTTTATTGTATTGTTCGTAGCGTTCTTCGATTTCCTGAACCAGAGGCTGCTCTTTTGCCCAGTCTAAAGAACCATATTTATCCGTCCCTTTAAACAGCAAATGCTCCAGATAATGTGCTAAACCAGTATGTTCTTTCGGATCTGTATTACTTCCTGCCCGGACTGCAATCTTAGAAGTGATCCTTGGTTCTTTTTTGTGCTCACTGAGGATGACGGTAAGGCCATTTTTTAAGGTATAAAATCTGGCTTTAGCAGGATCGTTAGTGATGTATCTATACAAATAGCCAGCCGATACCGCTGTTTTCCATTGGTATTTACTTTGTTTGTTTGGCTTGTTTTGCGCGCCGGCAGATACAGCCGTAAAAAAAATTAGCCCGATAATCAGGCTAATTTTAAAGTTAGGTGTGTTCATGTAAATTTTAGGTTTACCTATCGGGTACTAGTGTTTAAATATTTCCAATAATTTTCTTTCTAAATCTTCCGCACGAAGATCATAAGCAATGATTTTTCCTTCTGGATTGATCAGGATACTGGAAGGAATACCCTGTATATCATACAGTTCGGCTGCTTCATTCTGAAAACCTTTCAGCACAGAAATCTGCGTCCATGGCATTTTATCCTCTTCTATCGCTTTCAGCCAGGCTTCTTTTTTATCATCAAATGAAACCCCTAAAATCTCCAGTCCGTCTTGCTTATAGTTGTTGTAGGCGCGCAGTACATTAGGGTTTTCCCCACGACAAGGGCCGCACCATGACGCCCAGAAATCCACAAACAGGTACTTCCCTTTGAAGTCGTCTAAGCTGACAGACTTCCCTTCCGGTGTAAATTGGCTGAAGTTTTTATAGGTAATATTCACCGGTCTTTTTTCCAGTTCACTGATATAATATTGAACCCCAGCGAAAACCTGATATTGCTTTGCTTTTGGCGTTAAAACCTTTACCAGTTCCTTTACAAACACCAGATCTTCTGTCTTTTGCTGATCTACAGCACTTACTTGTGTCCCTGCCGAAAGGATTTTGGTCAGCGCAACCGCACTGAAATAATCATCAGGATTGGCGCGAACAAAATCTGCTAACTTTAATTTATAAGCACGCTCTAAATCCTTTCTTTTTTCTAATGAGGCCAAGTAAGCTTTCTCCTCGATCGGCTTGTTTTGAGTTCTTAACTCAGCCATCGCTGTCCAGCTCTGCTCCTCTTCCATTAATGGCGTTAAAACCGGTTTAATAAAGGATTCAAATTTCCTGCGCTGTAATTCAATCTGACTGCCGCCAATCACACTGTTCTTTAAGGAATCTTTCGAGCTGATTTCATTTTTTCCAGACTGCACTAACATCCTGAATTTATCCATATGTTCCAGGTCATTGTGAAGCTTATAAGACTCCATCGCCAGCTTATTTCTGCTGTAACCTTTAGGGCTGAACTGAAGCTCTATTGATTTAGGTTCTTTAATCGCAGGGCCTTTGATGATAAATACGCCATTAGTTAATACTGCAGAGTCTCTTACCAATTGGTTCCCCGAAGGTCCTCCAGCATAGCTGACAAATACTTTGGCAGGCGCTGAATAGTTACCGATTTTTCCTTTGAGCGTGAATGGAGCCTGTGCTACCGAGATTACTGGCAGCAGGCATAGGCTATATATGATTAGTTTTTTCATTTTATTATCTTGGATTTAATTTCATGTTTGGATTAAACAGTTGGGTTTGTAAAGGAATCTGGAAAGTATATTTCAAACTTCCTGGTGTTAGCGTTTCGAATACCATAGTTCCATTTGGCGCATAGCGAACCACTGGCTGCATTCTCTTTTCTTTATCGAGGCGTTTCATATCACTCCACCTTAAACCTTTAAAAGCCAGTTCTCTTCTGCGTTCCAATAAAATCAGACTGACTGCATCTTCCTGATCTGCTGCTTCCAAAGGCTCATAGGCATCTGCTGCAATTCTATTGATACGAATGGTATTGTTCAGCACATCCATTGCTTGGTCAACAGCTCCGCTTCTGGCCAGACATTCTGCTTTATTCAAATAAATTTCAGCGTAAGTAATGCCTCGGTTTGGATTATAATTGGCATTCTGAAAACTGACCACACCAGCATCAGTTGCAGTAAACAGCTTCATACGCAAGTCGACAGCAGGATCGAATTTTGCAAGCAGCTCATTTGAAAACCTATATCTGGAATTCGTGGAGTAGCGCAAAAACAACTCTTCCGGACTCACATTGGTTTGTGGGAGGTCATTAGAAGAGGCGTAATCATTATAATTCAGCAATACTGCATTTCCACTGGCAATCACCAGTTCCGCATATTTTAAGGCATTTGGATAATCGCGCATGCTCATATAAATGCGCGACAGCATTCCGTAGGCTACGTTTTTCGTAATCCTGCTTTTATTGATATTCTGAGTTGGTAAATCCGGAATCGCTGTTAGAATGTCTGCAATTAGCTGCTCATAATTCGCCTTTAAGGTCAGGCGATCTGGCAATGGAACATTCTGATCTGTAGAGACTACAAATGGCAATCCCAAATCAGCAGTTGCGGTCAAAGGATCATAAGCCGGTGCAAAGAGGCTCAGCAAATGAAAATATGGGAAAGTTCTTGCCACTAATGCTTCGGCATAAATCTGCTTGCGTTTTTGCGGAGTACCGTCGGCAGCGCTTAGTACGCCTTCCAAAATCACGTTTAAATTACTGATGTTGTTGTAGTAATCTGCCCAGGCTGCTGGCCTGCTTTGTGAGTTTACATCTAAATAGGTCTTCCAGAAATAAAGATTCGCATCTATTGAAGTTTCCGTCTGCGGGCTAAAGGTCACATTGCTGATGTCATCATACGTAAAAATCGTACTCGAATAAAACGACCTGGTGATGTTGATGTCATCCAGCAATAGCTCATAATCATTGGTTTTCTCTGGAATAATAATTCCTACAGGCTTTACTTCAAGAAACTTGCTGCAAGAGGCGCTGATCATCACAGTACAAAAGAGCATTAAAGTATATATCTTTCTCATAGCGATCATTAAAAATTAGTGGTTAAAGAAAAAGTGTAAGCAGGGACCACACCAAAGCTTCGGATGCCACTTCTAAAGTCGATGGTTTCCGGATCTACATCATTCCCACTAAACACATATTTGTAGGGATTCTGAACCTGAATAGACAGCTTTGTTTGGTCTAAGCCTAGTTTTTTAGAAAATTCCGACTTCAGTTTATAAGTCAGGGTTACATTGCGCAGGGCGATGAAATCCATTTTTCTCACAAACTCAGTAGCATAGGTATAGCCATTAATTGCCGCATAATCGAAATAGTTATCGGTGCCATAAACAGGAATACCTGGCATACGGGTATTTAGTTCATCCCCTGATTGCTTCCAGAAATCCTGTGCGCCATTGATTGGCCTGAATGCATTGTAGTTTGGTGGAGCAATTCTGGATACATGGCCACCATAATACATGAACAGCATCGACAGGTCAAAATTGCCCATCTTAAACTGGTTGGTTAAACCTAAAACATACTTAGGATCGGTTGTTCCTGCATAATGAAGTGCCGATAAAGGAATGTCCACCACATCTCCGAAATTGTTTCTCAGGATTACGTTATTGCCATTTCCATCATCTACCATCGGCTGCCCCAGTTCATTCAATCCTTTATAGTTATAGGTGAAGATGGCGTTTAATGGATATCCTTCTACACTTTGTCCGCCGTTTACCTGATTGAAGGTAGTTGGAGCAGTATTTACTCTATATTTCAACACCTCATTCTTGTTGAAAGAAGCGGTTAGCTGCGTACTCCAGGAGAAATGGTCGTTCAATATATTTACACTTCTCAGGTTCAATTCTAAGCCTTTATTCATGATTTCCGCATTGTTCACCAACTGGTTCGAGAAACCTTTCGTAGCATCGGTAGCGAGGTAAGAAAACACATCTTCCGCGTGTTTGATATAGTAATCAACGCTTCCAGAAATGCGGTTCATCCCCAATCCGAAATCTAGTCCGAAGTTATAGTTTACCGTCTTTTCCCATCTTAAACCACTGTTTGCAGGGGTTTGTACATAGTAACCTATGATTGGTTCCGGCTGCGCCTGACTATTAATTCTGTTATTCAGAATGTTGTAAGGGCCGCTTAATTTGATAATGTTACCATTGTAACCAGTCGCCACTCTTAATTTAAGTTCGTCTAACCAAGATACATTTTGCAGGAAATCTTCTCCTTTAATGTTCCATGCAGCTCCTGCCGACCATAATGGCGTATATCTGAATTTTGGATCAGAACCAAATAAATTGGATTGATCGATCCTTAAACTACCGGTCACACTATATTTTTTGTTAAAAGTATAAGCGCCATTTGCATAAGCAGACACGAAACGATCGTCGCGGTAAGTTTGGTTGAAAAAGTCACTGTAAGAAGAGTAGTCGCTCAGGTAACCAGAAAGTGGAACCAGTTCATACATATAATCCGGTGCAAAATTGTAGTTTCCTAAAAGTCCGGCATCAAAGGGCTTAGAGGTTAAAGAGCGGTCATCATAACCAAATAAGGTATTGCGCTCGGTACGGTAAGTCAATTTACGCTGTTCCACACCTGCCAGGAACGATAAATCATGGTTATCATTGATCAGCTTGTTATAAGTTGCCTGTGCCCTGATGGTGTAAGCCTCGGTTGTATAGTTATTGCTTTGTTTTGAACCACCTTTAGGAATTCTAAATTCTGGTCCGTTCTGTCCGGCTTTAGCAAAATAGTTTAGGCGCATTCTATTTTCGTAAGCAGATTCAGAAGAAATGAAATTATTGGTACTTAAACCTTTTTCAAAGGCACCACCGATCTCCACATTCAGGTCTTTGGTAATTTTCGCTTTAAGGTTTCCCTGAAAGCGGAAGTTATTGCCTTTGGTTTCATTCTTATAATCTACAAAGTCGTTATAAGGGTAATAGTTACCGTCGTACAGCCCCATGGCGATGTTCTGCTGGTTTTTTTCTGCATTTATACTGCCGTAACTGCCATCATATCCAAAATATGGACTGTTGCTGTAAGGCCTCAAAAAAGTGGCGATTGCAGTTCCATTTGCATCTAAGAATCCTTCATAAGGTTTTATCGCCATATAATCAGGGGCAGTCGGACTATGGTCATTGGTGTTGGAATATACCCCCTGAACATCCAGGCTCAGCACTTTCAGGAAATCCATCGAACCACGGTAGGTTAAGGTGGTTTTATTAAAGGCTGCACCTTTTACCAGCTGGTCATTGTCTACACGATTGACACCGAAAAAATAGGTAGCATTTTTTGTTCCGCCGCTGGCATTTAAATCCAATGCTCTTAGGTAACGGTTTTGCTGGAATAGCTTTTGGTAGTCTTTGGTATTGTCGTACGCGGCGTACTGATTAAAGATCGCATCTGCTTCCTCCTGGCTGATGACTCCATTCAATAAATCATCTACAGCAGCATACACTGGGGTGTAAGTTCCACCTTCCAGGTCAAAACTCTCCTTGGTCATGAAGTTATTGACGATGTTATTCTTCGCCAGACTGGCTTCTAAATCAACAAATCCGCGGCCAGTCAATAAATCCAGCTTTTTAAAATTAGGCTTTGGTTTAAAGGAAACTGTTGAATTGATCTGAAACTTTGGCGCACCTTCTGTTCCTTTTTTGGTCATGATAATGATCACCCCATTGGAGGCACGCACCCCATAAATAGCCGCAGCGGCGGCATCTTTTAATACTGTTACCGACACGACGTCGTAAGGATTGATCGACTCCAGGCTGATTTCAGTCGGAAAGCCGTTCAACACAATTAAAGGAGATTTTACCGCATTAAAAGTAGAGACCCCACGAATGCTGATCGGACTGCTGTCTTCGCTGCCAGAGGCATTTACATTCATCACTAATCCAGCCAGTTTACCTTCCATGTTTTCCAGCACATTGCTGTTTACCGGAATGCTCTGTTTGTAATCATCGCCAGATAAAGTCGCAAAAGCACCTGTTAACTGCTGACGTTTAATCGTCTGGTAACCATTACTGACTACCTGTACCTGATCTAAATTCACCATGCTCGGTTTTAGCGAGACCTGAATGTACTTTGAGCCTTCCACTTTTACTTCCTGGCTTTGATAACCGATATAAGAAATGAAAAGGAAGGAATTTTCAGAAACGCCTTTCAGCATAAAGGAACCGTCTGTACCAGCGCTTGAGCCGATGCTGCTGTTTTTCACGCGAATTACAGCGCCTGGTAAGGGATTACCGGACTCATCCGTTACCTTGCCTTTTATTTCTAAAAGCACTGCCGTAAGTTCAGGTTTCCCGCCATTTTTAGACTTAATCACTATGGTTTTCTGGTCAATTACATAGGTCAGCCCATAGTTTTTAAGCGATTTCTCCAGCACTTCTTCTATTGGCGTACTGTTAAAATTGGCGTTCATTTTCCATTGCTGATCTACTTGTTCCACAGACCACAGCACGTTGTAACCGGTCTGTTTTCTAATCTCGCTAAACAGCTGTTCCAGCGAGATGTTGTTCTTTGTTAATGATACCTTTTGCGCAAAACCATTGGCACTCACCTGCATAAAAGTGGCCAGCAGAATTACGCTCATCAGCTTCAATCGCATAATTATTTGTGTTTTATCTGCCTCCATTAGCCGCCGGAAAACCGGCGCAAAGGGCAGTATGATTTTAGTATAAATTTTATACATTTATAATCTTGTTTTTCGTGAAAAATTCTTCAGTAATTTTTTCCGGCGCGTAGCCATCAGGCTAAACAAGCATCAGAACGGAGGCGTCGGAAGCGCCTCTGTTTCTATTTAGCTGTTTATCCTCGACCATTTAAGGCCCAGATTCGCTAATTTCTTCTGTCATTTGTTGTTTGGTTTGGTTAATAATTATTTATAAGCGGTAACAGTTCTTCCTTCGATTTTAAACTTCACATTTCCGGTGAGCTCCAGCATTCTTAATACATCGGCCAGGTTTTGAAAGCGGTCTACAGTTCCTGCAAAACATAAGCGTCTGAGCTCCTCATTTTTAAATTTAGTTTCAATATTGTACCAGCGGGATAGTTTTCGCATGATACTGCCGAGTTCTTCATGTTCAAATAGGAAATAGCCATCTTTCCAGGCCACTGCTGCTTCGATCTGGGCCGCTGCCAGCGAAAGACCGTTACTGTTCGCATTGTTGTTGTTGTCATGAGCATGGTCATCGGTATTGGCATTGGCGTTGGCCAGCAAAGCGCGCTGTCCGGGTTTGAGCATCAGGTGTTTTCCTGATTTTAGATCAGTCACCCCAACCGATCCTTCCAGCAATGTGGTGACCACCCTGGCTTCATCGGGATAGCTGTTAATGTTAAAATGTGTACCATATACTTCTACCACCTGGTTCAGACTGCGCACCTTAAAGGCTTTATTTTTGTCTTTCGCCACTTCAAAATAGGCCTCTCCTTCTAATTCTACCATGCGTACTCCCCCATCAAAAGTCAAAGGAAAAGTTAGGGCACTGGCTGCATTCATCCATACTTTTGTCCCATCTGGCAGCATGATTTTATATTGACCACCTCTGGGGGTGACCAGTACATTTGAGCCTTTGATCCGGGAATTGAGCTGCTGTTTTACAGGTTTGTATAAGAGAAAACCATCTTTGGTTTTAGAAATCCCATTGGACCGATATTTTGCTTCATCTCCGGTTTCCAGCTCTGCCAGGCTAAACCTGGTGCCATTTGCCATGGTCAGAAATGCCTTTTCAGTTCCAGGCTTCAAATCGGACACCAGCTCTGGTTTTTGAGCCTGATTTGAAGAATTTACGTAAACAAACAGGATGGTGGACAAGCTGATCAGCACTACGGCAGCACTTATTTTTAGCCATAACGGTCTTGAATTCGGCTTCAGTCTGACTATTTTTTGCAGTTCTATAGGGGCTGTCCTCACTGCTGACAGTATATTGCTGAGCATCTGCTGACTTTCTTCCGCTTTAAAAACAGGTGTTGTTTCTTCGGGATTTTCCCAGGTTTCTGCCGCTAATCCCTCAAAAGAGGATTCATTGGCTGGATCTGCCATTAAGCTGAATAGTTCTTTTTTCTGTAGATCGCTCAGCGTATTAGCGCGTTGCCGCGCCCTTAAATAGACGATTCGTAAATTCATTATTTGTCGGTATCTAAACATAAAGACACCGAAATTATAGAAAAGTGGATGTCAGGTCAGAGAATTATTTTTGCATGAGCCCCATCATCACCCAAAGTGCAAGATAGGAAAGGTGCATTTTGACAAAAGTGGACACACTTTTTAAAGCCAATTGCTGGTATTTTTTCACAGAATCCGGACTGATCATCAATTGATCAGCAATTTCATGGTTTTTGAGTCCTTCCATGCGAAGTCGGAATACGCGTTGCTGCTGAGGGGGCAGCGTTGAGGTGGCTTTTTCAATCAGCTGCAAGTAATCATCATCATGGGCTATATCGCTCTGCTCCTGTTCCAGATCAGGCAATAACGTATGGTATGCTGTTGCTTTTTTTTGCTCCCGCTGGATCTTTCTAATGCAGTTTAAGGTGTAATTTTTACTCAAAACAAAGAGGTAGGCATCAAATTTCTGTATTTCCAACAGCTCTCCCCTTTTTTGCCAGACCTTAATAAAAATATCCTGTACGATCTCCTGAGTGAGTTCCTTAGCGCCTATTATAGAAAATACAAATCCCGAAACCTGCTGCTGGTAATCATCAAATAACTTCGAGAAAGCATCTTCATCTCCAGCAGCCACTCTACGGAGTAAAAAGATTTCATTAGGAATAGAATTTAGTGACAATGCTTTTTTTTAAGCCCTAAACTTATGAAATTCTTTTGGATGGCGCATAAAACATTCCAATTTAAGAAGGCTTATAAAATCTGAAGTAGAACAGATATAGGATGCCGCTTGTTATGCTAAGAACCTTGGCATACGGAGCATAGGTCTCATTTTTTTTACCATCTTTTTAAGTCAGGAACAATTAGGCTACAAAAAAATACGTCATATTTATAAAAAAAGTTCCCAGTACATGACATTATCATCAAAAATTTTAGACCTTATTCCTGTTGCCTGTTTCCATCTTGATGAAAAGGGTCTGATTGATTATGTCAACGTTCCTACAGAAACGCTTTGTGCAAAAAAAAGGACTGAATTATTGGGATTCAATTTCTGGGAAGTGTTTCCTGAATGGAAGTCCGGGCCAATGTTTCAGAAATTCGAAAAGACTATAACCGAACAACAGGCAACCACTTATGAGTTCTTTTCATACCTAACGCAGGGCTGGATCAGACTAACGGCAAGCCCGGAAGAAGATGGCGTTATCCTCGTATTTAATCCTTTCCTTTTAACAGAGGAATTGGATTCCATGAGTATGGAATTAAAGAAATCGGAAGAACGATTTAGGATGTTTGTTAATGCCAGTTCAGACATGGTCTATGAGATGAGCGCAGACTGGTCTCAGATGTATCAGCTAAAAGGCAAAGAATTTCTGGCCGATACTGAAGAAGTAACCGAAGACTGGATTCAGCTGTATATACCTAAAAACGAACAGCCCAGGGTGTTGAAGGCGATAAAAGAAGCCATCAACAATAAGGCTACTTTTGAGCTTGAACATGAAGTTTTAGCGGCAGATGGCAGTATTGGATGGACATGTTCGCGCGCCATACCTTTTTTGAACGATCAAGGTGAAATCATAGAATGGTTCGGAACGGCAAAGGACATGACTAAAATCAGGGAAGCAGAACGTAAAATCCGTTACCTGGAAGTCCGTCAGCAGCAGGAGATCCTTCGGGTCACTTTAAATACCCAGGAAGAAGAACGACGCCGGGTTTCAGAAAGCCTTCACAATGGACTGGGACAATTGCTATATGCGGTTAAAATGTCTATAAATTATCTAAGCCTTACCATGGCTACAGATACTCCTGAAGAATTTAACACTGCCCAAAACTATACCTATACTTTGCTAAACGACGCTATAAAGGCCTGTAGAACGCTTTCACACGAGTTGATGCCGACTGAACTGGCAGAATTTGGCCTCGATGTAGCTTTATCCGATTTATGCAGTCAGATGAACGAGGATATTACCTATGATTGCCATATTGAATTGAATGGGATCACTTTGGATAAGTTTATGGAAATCGCTGTCTTCCGAATAATTCAGGAATTGGTATTTAATGTAATTAAACATGCGCATGCAACAATATTATCTGTAGAAGTTGTGATTGAAAACGATCATATTGTCATGAGAGTAAAGGATAATGGCCAAGGTTTTCCAATTGAAAAAGTACAGCATTCAGGCATCGGCTTGTCGTCAATACGTGTAAAGACCGCACTTTTAAACGGAAACTTTCAACTCTCCTCCTTGCCCGGAGAAGGATCAAGCATAGAAGTTAAGATTCCCTTAAACCTGACCAATGATCTGGATTAATTAGGAGCCAGATTTTCCGTCGTGTTCCTGCTAGCCCGCTGTTATCCATTTGCTATGTTGCTGTTATTCTTTTGAGATTTTGTTGGCTATGTGAACGCAAACCAACCACTTCTTTGTCGTTTCTATTGCGGAAGCTGGATCAGTACCACAATGAGATTTTTTTAAACCATCGAAATTTAAGTCTGGAAGAGCTCAGCAACAGGCTGGATTCCAAATAAGAAGCATATTTCTGCTGCAGACTGCTTTCGATAAACCAGGATTCAGAAACACATTACAGCCCAATTGGTTAATTACATCGGTTATTGTATGTGTTAATCGTATTGATCAATTGCATTGGTTAAATAATAAATAATTATATATATATATGAAAATCGCTAATCAAAACATCTTGATTTCCGGAGCCAGCATTGCCGGTCCAACGCTGGCTTTCTGGCTGGCAAAATACGGGTTCAATGTGACCGTAGTGGAACGTTCAAAAGCATTGAGGCTGGGTGGACAAAACCTGGATGTTAGAGATGCTGGCAGGGCGATTGCTCAGATGATGGGCATCGAAAAAGAAATTCTGGCAGCGAATACGGGAGAAATCGGACTTCAATTTGTCAATAAGGACAATGAGGTGGAAGCTGCCTTTCCCAGAGAGGGAACAAACAGCTTTACCAGTGAGGCAGAGATCCTTAGAGGCGATTTGGTTAATATACTTTACAAACACACAAAAGATAACGTAAAATATGTGTTTGGAAAATACATCACTGGCATAAATCAGCAAGAAGACAGCGTAAATGTCACTTTTAGCGATGGCGAAACTCAGGTTTTTGACCTGCTGATTGCTGCCGATGGTGTACGATCAACCACCAGGCAAATCCTTTTTGGTGATGAGCCAAAAGTAAAGTTTACCGGCTTGTACAATGCCTGGTACACCATTCCAAAGGCAACAACCGACACGAAATGGGCGCGCTGGTATACTGCAGTCGGCTCCAGAGTGATGTTGATCCGACCAGATAATCATGGGACTACCAGAGCATCATTCAGCTTTCTTTCCGAAGATAAAGGTTATCAAAACTTATCCAGCAGCGAACAGAAGGCTATTCTCAAGGGAAAACTATTAGGAGCGGGATGGGAAGTAGACCGTTTAATGGAAGAAATTGATAAAAATGAGGATGTATATTTCGACGGCATCAGCCAGATCCATGCGCCAAAATGGTTCAATGGCAGAGCTGGTATAATCGGAGATGCAGCCTACTGTCCTACTCCGCTTACTGGCATGGGCACCACGCTGGCGATAGTTGGTGCTTACCTGCTTGCAGGCGAACTCTCCAGACACGACAAACATGAAGATGCGTTTAAAGCTTATGAAGAACGCATGCGTCCATTTGTAGAAAAGGTTCAGCAGCTTCCTCCAGGAGTACCTTGGCTAGCGCATCCGAAAACAAAGCTTGGGGTATCCCTGGTGAATACGGTAGCAGGAATTGTAGCCAGCAATTTTGTCAAGAAAATCAGCAAGCTTTTCAGTGGTAAAGAAAAGGAATCCACAGCTCATGGGATTGAATTGCCTGACTTTAAAAACAGCTAGCTGTTTTTAAAGGAAATGAAGGTTGATCTAAATGGCAATAAAAATTTAGCTACATTACACGCTTTTTAGATCAACCTTCCAATAAAAACCAGAATTGAATAAAAAGACAAGAGACATCCTCACCATAGGCTTTGCCCTTTTCGCCATGTTCTTCGGAGCTGGCAATTTATTACTTCCTCCCTATATTGGCATACAAATAGGAGACCATGTTTGGGTCACCATCCTGGCATTCGGACTGACCGGTATTTTACTACCCTTCCTCGGAATCCTTTCCGTTGTTCATGCAGGAGACAAATTCGAAGACCTGTCAGCCAGGATTCATCCGCTATTGTCACCCATTTTAGGAACTGTAATCATGCTCTGCATCGGTCCGCTGATTGCCATTCCACGTACAGCAGCTACGACTTATGAGGTGGGTATTTTACCTTCCTTTCCGTCATCTGGTCCAATCCTGACTTCCATCATCTTTTTTATTGTGACCTGGCTTTTAACCATTCGACCTTCCAGGGTCATCGATATTATCGGCAACATACTCACCCCTTTGCTCTTACTTTTACTCATTGTATTGATACTGACAGGTATATTTTCACCAACGGCCAGCTTTAATGAAGCTACAGTCAGCAGCGGAGAATCTTTTAGATTAGGTTTTATTGAAGGATATCAAACCTTAGATGTCCTGGCCTCCGTGATCTTCGCCGGAATTATTATTACAGCCTCCAAGGCAAAAGGCTATCAACATAGCCGCTCGAAAATGCAGGTGGTGATCACCGCTGGTGCACTTTCCTCCGCTTTCCTGTTTATTGTGTATGGAGGACTCATTTACCTGGGTGCTACTTCGGGTATTTCAGACACTGCGATCAAGCGTTCCGAGTTGTTACTGCTCATTTCCCATTCCATTTTAGGGCCGTACGCAAACATTGCCATTGCGATCTCCATTGCACTGGCCTGTCTGACCACTTCGATTGCACTGGTTGCGGCTTTTGGAACCTTCTTTTCTTCTCTGAGCAAAGGAAAATTAAGCTATAAACTATTGGTGACCATTTGCTGTGCAGCTTCTTGTGTACTTTCAATTACCGGTGTAGACAATATCATTAGTTTCGCCTATCCGATTTTGAGTTTCGTTTACCCTATTACAATCACACTGGTGCTTTATTCAGTTTTCTTTGGCTCCATTGTCAAAAACCGGAAACCATATATTTATGCCTTACTGGCTTCAACGGTCGTTGCTGTTTTATATTTACTCAAACACTTCTCACTGCTGAGCGAAAGTAGTATTGAAGCATTCAACTACATTCCTCTTTTTCAATATGAATTAGGTTGGGTGATTCCTTCTGCCATTTGCTTCTTTGCAACCTGGGTAATTGGTGGTTCAGGAAAGCAACAGCCAATGGGATAGCCGCTTGGGTAAAGTATATTAAAAAGCTTAAATAGTCGAAGGGAAAACCGGTGCTGACAGCGCATTGAGACCTGATTGTTTATTGTTTTTAAAACCTGCATGAGGCGCCTATAAAGTACTGTTTGGCTGCAGTGTACTGAATTCCATAATTCAAACCTGCATCCAATTTGAAGTCTTTGGCAAGATCGAGCTGAACAGCCGCGTTTATGAAATTTGACCATTTATGCGCTTTAAAATCGTAAGTATAATAGGTTTCGGCAATGCCATCTAATCCTTTCGATAGCTCATGACTAATGGTTAAAGATTGTAAAAGCTCCGTATGCATGGCCTGCTGATCAATATCTTTAAGTCTGTCGGCTTCTACCTGTAATCCCAGTTTCCAATCACCCGGTAATTTGAATTGCATAGGAAGGATTAAACCACCCTCTAATCGGCTTTGATCATCATATTTAGAAGTAGGAACCTTGATATAAGGCAAGATTGCAAGCGCAAAATTCCCTGCATCATTGCCTGTCAAATTTTGCTTGACCCTGAAAGTTAAATCTCCGATTCCGGAACTGACTTTCCGTGCTCCTGTAACCTGGTCCTTCTCCACTTGTCGCCCGAAACTTTGAAAGCCAATCTGAATTGCGGTAGATCCGGTTATCCCAACCTTGAGGTTTCCCTGGTTAATCAGCATCGTATGAATTTTCTTATCATCTGATTGTTCATGACTAAACCTCAGCAGATCTGTTTCATACTGAAAGTGACCAGCATCCACGGTGAAAGGAGATTCGGTTACGTCTGGACGATCTGTTTCCATCTCACGCATCTGATCTTTTGGTGTAGGATGAAATAACCAATATTTGTCAGAATTCTGCTGCTTATCAGAGGTGTTTTTAGGCTTGGAACTGCGCTGCTGCGCTGAATTTCTCAGTTCCTCTGGATGTCCCTGTCCTACTGAATTTCGCTGCTGCGCAAAACATTGGATCGAGCATTGAACTCCAAAAAACAACATGATCAGTATTTTATTTCTTTTACTCATGGTTAAGATCTTTAATAATATTCCGAATAAATGGGCATTCAACCCCCGCTTAGCAGCAACGCATTAACCAGCCGCATTAGGGAAATGTTTTAGCTCTCATCAAAAAAAAGAAATTAAAAAATAATTGGAGTCCAGTGAAACAAAGCCATCTGGCCGGCGGTTCTTCCGAGCGTATTAAAGAATTTAATGACACTGGTTCTGAATGGATTCTATCCTTATACGTTCTTAAAACAATACAAATTACATACTCCTATAAAAAACAATAATTATGGCAACTACAGCAAAAAAAGCGGTAAAACCCGCACAAAAAACAAGCGCTAAAAAGACAGGTTCAAAGCCAAGTGCTAAAACCGGAAAAATGGAAAACTCTGAGTTTCATGAATTCTTTGTAGATGAACTCAAAGACATTTACTGGGCAGAGAAACACCTGGAAAAGGCCTTACCAAAAATGAAAAAAGCAGCAACCAGTCCTGAGCTGGCCAGCGCATTTGAGAAACACACTGAAGAAACAAATACGCACATTGCAACTCTGGAACAGGTGTTCGCCTTGCTGGAAGAAAAACCACAGGCCAAAAAATGTGATGCAATGGAAGGGCTGTTAAAAGAAGCTGACAGTATCATTGAAGATACCGATGCAGGAACCATGATTCGCGATGCAGGATTAATTCTTGCTGCGCAAAAGGTGGAACATTATGAGATTGCCACTTACGGAACACTAGTGGTGTTTGCGCAAAATATGGGGCATACCGCAGTTGCCGATTTACTGCAAAGTACGTTAGACAATGAAAAGGCAACAGATGTTGCTTTAACCGAAGTAGCCGAAAGCTTTATTAATGAGCAGGCGGTATCAGAATAATAAAAAACAGCAAGGCTCAGTGTAACTGGACCTTGCTGTTAAACAATTCGCTATCTAAATGGTTATTTGTTATATAAATGCTTGAGATATGAACTTAAACAGCAGCAGCACATCGCAACACAGGCCCGAGATTTACGTCCTAGAGGACAACCATGACATCGGTTTTATTCTAGAATATGTGCTTACAGAAGAAGGATTTAAAGTGAAACTGCTCAGTTCCGCAGCAGAATTTACGGAGGCTTTTAACCTTGCATTGCCTGATATCTTTTTATTGGACGTGATGCTGCCGGATGGAAATGGAATAGCGCTTTGTGACCAGATCAAAAAAGACCTGCGCTCCAAACAACTTCCGGTATTGATCATGTCTGCGAATGCCGACATCACCGCCAGTCAGACTTGCCATGCCGACGAATTCATCCCTAAGCCCTTTGATTTATCGGATTTAATAAATAAAATCAAACACCATTTGCCAGCAGCATAAATGGATTAAGCTTCTGGTAAAGTGAACCAGAAACTACTTCCTTTACCATACTCACTAGTTACACCTATTTCGCCATCATGGCGTTTAATGATCTCCGAACAGATATATAACCCAAGTCCTAAGCCTGAGTATTGACTTCCTGAACTGTCTACTCTATAATAGCGGTCAAATAGATTGGCCAGCTTATCTTTCGCGATTCCAGGGCCTTGATCATTTACCGAGACCTCCACTTTACCATCTTTTTTGGCGATGTGAATCGTGATTTCCTTCGATTCTGGGGCATACTTGATCGCATTGGTAATGAAATTAGTAATCACCTGACCCACCCTATCCTCGTCTGCATAAACCTTCAAATTCAGGTCGCCGGTCGTTCTTATGGTAAACTCTTTTTCATGCCTGATTAAAGCACAGCAGTCATCAATGACTTTGGAAACTGGAAACCGGGTGTTATTTAAATGAAGCTGTCCCTGGTTGTACTTGCTGGTATTCAGCAGGTCTTCAATTAGGGTACCCACTTTATCCATACTTCTATTCGCGCGATCTACCAAACTGGCCATCAATTGAGGCGATGGATTGTCTACCATCTTTTTCATCAATTGTAAGGAAGCTTTTAAGGTCGTAATTGGCGTTTTCAACTCATGACTCGCAATGCTGATAAAATCATCCTTCTGATCCTGCAATAATTTCTGGTCATGAATATCAGTACAGGTCCCAAACCATTTGATAATTTCACCTTCTGAATTATAGAATGGAGCAGCTCTGCCCAAGACCCAAACATATTCATTGGTATGTTTTTTCAACCTATATTCAATTTCATAATGTTCACCCGTTTTCAAACAATGTGACCATTTTGCCCATGCCATCTCCCGATCATCGGGATGAAACATGAGGTTCCAGCCTTCTCCTTTAGCCTCTTCAAATGTGGTACCTGTGAAATCATACCACCTTTTGTTGTAATATTCATGCATTCCCAGCGCATCGGTTACCCATACCATCTGTATAATGGAATCAGCCATTTGCTGGAATTGCAGTGAATTCTCTTCAATGATTTTTCTGGCTTTAACCTGCTGCGTTAAATCGGTAGCAACCACCAGAATACTGTCTATCTTGCCAGACTTAGAATGAATCGGCTGGTAAAGCAGGTCAAAGTAATATTTTGTGAGTACGCCATCGTTTTCCAACATTACAGACACCTCATCATTGGAATAGGCTATGCCAGTAGTATAAACATGATCTAGTATTTCTAAAAAAGGTTGCCCCTGCAATTCAGGTAAAGCAGTCGCTAGTGGTACGCCTATTACACTTTCACCTTTTCCCCAAAATTGCAGGATTTTATCATTTGCCCGATCAATCAACAGTGCTCTTGTTTTAAGCACGCCCATAGCTACAGGCGCCTGCATGATCAGGTTATTTAATCTGGACTCACTTTCAGCGAGCTCCACAATGGTATTTTCAATTTTATGCTTTGTTTTCACCTTATTGGTCGTTTCTTGACAAGTTACCAGAACACCACCAATTTCCCCATTCACATCCATCACCCGGCTGTAACAAAAAGTCCAGTACACATCCTCTAACGTATCATTTCTATAAATAGGGATCAGCTGATCTTCATTCCAAACGGCTTCACCACCATTCATCACCTGATCTATTAAAGGCTTTATAATCGGCCATATTTCCGGCCAGCATTCTTCTCCCCTTTGGCCTAATGCTGTAGGGTGTTTTCCATTATTCCCCAGACTAGGCCGATAAGCATCATTATAAAATTGGATTAAATCAGGTCCCCACCATAAAAACATTGGAACCTTGGAGTTGAGGATGATACTCAAAGTGACCAGTAAATTAGATGACCATGTGTAAGGATCACCTAAAACAGTTTTAGACCAATCAAACGAACGGGTTAAGGATCCCATTTCACCACCTTCTTGTAGATACAAAGAATAAGACGCTGGTGGACTATCTTTTAAATGCATAATGTGTTAGTTCAGAGCAAGAATAAATTAAACAGAATATGGTTAATTTTTGCCAGTGTAAAGATGATCAATAAAACGGAATACTATCGGATTTTTATGTGCTGATCGCCATAAAGTTTAAATTATTTAACGGATTTATAAATATGTAATAGGAGAATTAATCTTATATAGAGCTACAGTATTTAAAATATATAGAGATCCACCAGGTTGAAAAGAAAATGAGCGTTCCTGAAAAGAATGTTTCTGGTATAGTTGGCGTGACGGCAATTGGAGCATTGTAGAAAATCGTCAGCAATTCCTGAACAACAAAAAAGGGTTGCTCTTTAAGAACAACCCTTTTTTCATCAAACCATAAACCTGTTATTTTCCAGTTTCTAAAGGAAAATTAAGGGTTGAGAGCGGAGTAGCGTTAGACTGCAATTTGAGCTTTCCTCCTTTAACTGAGCTGCCGCTTACGCTTAATTCCATCGTTCCCGCCTTTTTGGTAGACTGAACCAGGACCACAAGTTTCCCACTAAAAAGCTTCATCGTTGGCAATTCAAAACTTTCCAGGGAAGTGGCATCGCCATTACATGCCGCTTTAAATAAACCTTCGCCAGTCACACTAAATTTAAGTGGCAGCGTTGCCGTCGGACATCGGTTGCCATCTTTATCCACTACAGACACGGTCACATAAGAAATGTCCTTTCCATCCGCAGTGATTTCGGTTCTGTCGGCCTCCAAAACGATCCTATCCGGTTTACCAGCCGTGACCACTTTTTCTTCCGCCACAGCTTTTCCGGAGTCATCAAAGGCTACCACTTTTAACGTTCCTGGCGCATATTTCACCTCATTCCACATCAATCTATAGCGATCTTGAGGAGTAGCTTTGTTTTTTTTCCTTATTCCCAGACTTTTGCCATTCAGGAACAGTTCTGCACTATCATAACTCGTGTACACAAATACTGGTGTGATCTCTCCTTCCCTGCCTTCCCAATTCCAGTGCGGCAATAGATGCAGGGTAGGTTTTTCCTTATTCCAGCGACTTCTATATAAATAAAAACGATCTTTCGGCAATCCGGCAAGGTCACTAATTCCAAAATAAGAACTTCTTGATGGCCAGTGTTCATCATAAGGCGTAGGTTCTCCCAAATAGTCAAAACCTGTCCACACAAACTCTCCAATCACCCATGGCTTATCATCCTGCAACACAAAATCATCATCAGGAAGGTTAGACCAGGAACAGCATTCCATATCATAAGACGAACTTTGTAAGTCCGGGTATTGCTTGTCTTTGGCCATCACCACTGGAAACTTGTAAATCCCCCTTGAACTCACCGTGGACGCTGTTTCGGAACCTAAAATAAAGCCTTGTGGAAAAGCCTTATAGGCATCTTCATACAGGTGAACCCTATAATTTAAACCCGGAACATCCAGCAGTGCGCCAAATCCGGATTCCATAGTCGCCTTTACCTGATCCATACCTACGGTAACCGGCCTTGTTGGGTCTTCCCGGTGAAAAATATCTTGCAGCCATTTAGCCCGTTTTACCCCCTCTGCACCCCATTGGTCAGGAACTTCATTACCAGAACTCCACATCACAATACTTGGATGGTTGCGGTTGGCCCTCACTAAATTTACGACATCTTTCTCCGCATCGGTATCAAAATAAAGGTGGTAGCCATTTTCAACTTTCGGCTTTGCCCATTCGTCAAAACTTTCAGCGAGGAACATAAAGCCCATCTCGTCGCAAAGCTCCAGCTGTTCCGGCGAAGGCATATTGTGTGAACTTCTGATGGCATCGCAGCCCAGGTCTTTTAGTATAGTGAGCTGTCTGCGGAGTGCTGCCGTATTAATTGCGGCACCTAAAGGGCCAAGATCATGGTGCAGGCATACGCCCTTAAATTTACGTACCTCACCGTTCAGGCTAAACCCTTTATTGGCTTCATAACGAATTTCCCGGATGCCAAAACGGGTTTTAACCTCGTCTTTTAACACCTCTCCCTGGTATATTTTGGAAATCGCGGTATATAAATATGGGCTTTCAGGGCTCCATAATTTCGGGTTAGCCACTTCAATATTCTGATCGAACTCATTGCCGAATTGCTGATCCGTACTTTCTGAGGCGACTACCTTACCCGCTTTGTCTATGATTTGTGTTTGGATGCGCAGCTGAGTTCCATTGAGTTTAGTTTTGATGTTTACTTTCGCAAATTTCTCTGTAATCACCGGTGTGGTAATAGAAACACCCCATTGTTCTATGCTTTTTTTGTCTTTTACGATCAGGTGCACATTGCGGTATAAACCTGCTCCAGGATACCAGCGGGATGATTTCGGCCGATTCGACAAATGTACCGCCAGCTGATTGATTTGACCCGGCAAAGCCTGATCCGTCACATCGAGATAAAAACTATTGTAACCATAATTCCATTGTCCGACTAACTTTCCGTTCAAGAATACTCTTGGTTCGCTCATCGCGCCATCGAATACCAGCAAGGTGCGCTGCCCTTTAGATATTTCCGGAACCTTAAAGCTGTTGCGGTACCAGCCTTCTCCGGTGTAAGGCAAGGCGCCTGTCCTCCCTGTTTTTTCTGTAGCCTTTGTTTCTCCATTCTGGGTAATGGCCGTGGTTTGTTTGTCGATATCTTTATCGAAAGGCCCTGAAATTGCCCAATCGTGCGGCACTGTTACCGTTTTCCAACCTTTATCGTTGTAATCTTTTGCAAAGGCCTGGTTATTTTTGCCTCGGTAAAACTTCCAGTTGTCCGTTAATTCAATTTCTACTCTGTTCTGGCCGTAAGCAGATAAGGTTAGAAAAAAAGATGCGGCCAGCAGCTTAAACCAGGTAATATTTTTGGGGATGATCATAGAATGAATAGATGGATTTACTTAAAATAAATAGCAGAAATTTCCAGCCCTTGTTCAAAGGTGATTTCCACTTTCTCGGTCTGCTGAAGATTGAAAATTGCCGAAGGCGAAGGTTGAGCATAGAGTGGTCCAAAGCCTGGATAAGGTCTTGGCAATAGCAATTGTGCAGCCTGTTTCAAACTGTTCAAGGGTATTTTTATCGCTTTAGAATCAGGACCAAGTTCTATTTTAGCAGCGAAAAACTGACCGTTTACATCAATCAGACCAATCTGGATTTTGTTAGCACCTGGCTGAGTCGATCTTGCTTTAATCACCAAGGTATCGAGTCCTGCTAGCTTTGTTGAACCTGCAGACTTCATGCGGTCGCCGAAATAGACTTGGAATCCCAGCATTGGAATTTCTTTTTTCACTGGGGTATTGGTCTCTTTATTTGCAGGGACAATGGTATCTTTATTTACAGGCCATTTCCTCTTTTTATTCGCAGACTTGGTAAGTCCTTTATCTAAAGATATGTTGATATCTTTATTAGCAGTCATAGTGCTTTCTTTCTGCTCAGGCATCATAAATTTCACAAAACGATCTCCTGCCGCAGCGTTCTGGATCGGACGATGTTTCCAATCTGGATTATAAAGCATGATCCGATCACGGTCTTTATCAGCATTGAACAACTCTACAACAGGGCTCTCCGTAGCTTTAGGCGCTACAAATTCACCCAATTGTATGTTTTGCCAGTTGCTATTGGCATTCAAAGTACTGCTTAGGTTTTCGCGGGTTAACAGATATACTCCAGGACTGATTTTAAATGCTCCTGCTACTGATTTTCCGGTGGCTTGATTGCCTTTGTTTAAAGCTTTGATCGCAAAACCAGCTCCAAGATCCGGTACTTGTAACCTCATATCGTGTTTTGACCAGCTGATGCCGGTCACCATTTTATCAGGAGCAGTCTTTTCAAAAGGGTCGCTTAAATAAGCCGCATCCGGCATCACTTCTAATCTCCATACGCCATCCGCAATGCGGTCTGCAAAATAGGCTCCTGTTCCGCTATACTGGATCACAGGAGAACTGCCCACTCCAGCGATGTGCTGCAGATCATTTATATTAACAGGTTTAGAACTGGTGGTATTGGAATAATAAAACTCCCGATCTGTATTCATTTCACTTCTTGAAGCGGCATAACTTAAACGGAATGGCCCAAACACGCTATCAATAGCTTGTGGTTTAGACCTTGGCAAATCATGGAAAGCTTTGGACGCGATCAACAAACTGATTGCTTTCGAAGGCGTGTAAGCCATATTCAGGTAATGCGTCTGGTATTCCGTATTTCCATGTGCTGTAGCCATCGGATCGTAAGCAAATTGCGTGGCCCATTGAAAGCCTGCCACCCTGAAACTTTTGGCCATCGCTGGATACATATAAGAATCCAACACATCTCCGGCATCAAACTCATAAACGATTTTAGCAGCGTTTTTGAAGGCTGGAATCGTATCAAAAGGAATATGGTACCTGGAAACATGGGGCAGGTAATTTCCTTTCAAAGTATGTCCGGAAACCAATCCTGTAGGATACCACTGAAAAGTATAGCCTTGCACATCCTTTGCTTTTACGATCGCATCTGCGTATTTCGGAGATTCGCTGATGTTATAAAATATAGGTTTAGACCATCCGGTTGAGCGGATTGCTTTTACCATTCGGTTCACATATTGCGTGGTCAATTCCTTGGCACCGCTATGCTGTGGTTCATTGTTGACCTCAGTTGCAATCACGTCCGGATCATTCTGATAAGTAAGTCCGGTATATGGGTTTTTATGCTGAAAAAACTGTTTCAGGTAGCGTTCCTGAGCTAAGCATGCAGCTTCCTCCAGCAATGCGCGTTGCTTTCCATATTTACTGGAGAAACTGCCGGTGTTCTCATCCTTTTCAGGATAGCCATTTCCCCAGAAAGCGATTGGCGTGATCAGTGTTTTAATCTTTCTTTTTTTCAGCTCTGCGATCAGAAAATCAAACAGTCTGAGGTGCTCGTTATTGATCAGATTCCCCAGGCTGTCGGAAATTTCTACATCCCAGACATGGACGCGGAACCCATCCAATCCCAAACGCGAGAAATGGTACACATCATCTTTGATGGCCTGTTCCACAGAAACACCGGTTCTCTGAATGGAACGGTAACCGTAAGCAAAGGGTGCCGTATAATTGACACCGAAAAAACTGGCTTCAGCACCATCTTTCTCCCACCGCATCACTCCGGTTTTGTCGACAAATATCCCAGACTTGTTATTTTTACTTTGGGCATCGCTAGATATACTAACCGCCGAGATCAAAAGAAAAATTAAAAAAGCTCTAAAAAACATCATAAGTCATTAAGGTAAAAAGGCATCCATCGCTATAGTTGGCTTGCCGCTATCGTCAAAAGCGCCAAGTTTGTAGCCATTCCAACTGTTGTAAGACTGGGGCTCCCAGTAAAATACACCTAAACCTTTGTTGTTAGGCAAGGACTTGTTTTTGGCAATCAGATCGCTGATAAAAGCTTTCGAAGCTGCTGCTTCTGCTGCCGGCATTCCAATCTCGCAAATCATCACTTCAGAACCGTAGCGGCTTACCATATCGTTCATATTGGCCAGACATTGGGTGTTTTTAGTTTGCCAATCGGAAACGGTAGGATATAAAGACATCCCAATTACGTCCCATTTGGCACCATTACTTTTTAAGCCGTCGAACATCCACCTGAATAGTCCGTTATCATAGCCATTGGAAATATGTACGATTACTTTAGAGCTCGGGTTCACGGATTTTACGGCATTGTATCCTGCAAGCACCAGGTCTGCAAAGTTTTTCATGTTGACAGATGCTTTTCCTTCTTCCCATAACATGCCGTTATTGGTTTCATTACCTACTTGTACCCATTCCGGAACGATCTTGTTGTTTTTCAACAGGCTGAGTACTTCTACAGTATGGTTGGTTACAGAGGTTTTTAAGGCTTCTATATTCTGTGCTTTCCAGGCTTCAGGCTTGGTTTGTTTGCCTGGATCGGCCCAGCTGTCGCTATAATGAAAATCAATCATCAACCTCATATTGGCGGCCTTTACGCGTTTCGCTTTAGCCAGTACATCTGCCATGCCCGACCAGTCTCCTGCTGGGTTCACCCATACCCTTAACCTCACCGCATTGACACCCTTATCGCCTAGAATTTTAAGCAAATCCTGAGCGACACCGGCATTGTTGTAAAACTTCTTTCCTGAAGCTTCCATTTCTGTCAGCCAGCTCACATCTGCCCCTCTGGCATAACTTCCTGGTGGTTCAGGTTCAGGATAAATCTGTGTCGCACCGACAGTGCTTTCTTTACAGGCCACACCGATCACGATCATGGTAAATATCAGGGCTAACCATTTATTTGTTTTCATTGCTTCATCTTTTTAAGGTCTTACTATTTAACTGAATAAGTATAATTTCCATCACCTGCACTTAAATCCAGGGTTACGGTGTACACGCCGGTCTTGACCACCGGAATATTTACTCCGCCCCATGTTGGCGCACCAGAGAAGGTCAATACGCCATTCTCGGCTTTATTCAGCTTGTAACTAATGTCGTAGCTGCCGTTACAGGTAAATGAAAAGCCTTTTCCTTCGGTCAGCGTCACATTGCTGGCTGTCCATACTTTGGTGCTTGCATTGTAAACCATTGGTGTAGCGGAAGTGCTCCAGCCATTGTCGTCACCAGAGATAAAGAACCGAACCGGTGTGTAATTGATGGTCATCGCATCCAGGTCTACATTTACTTTCATCTGGTTTGGCGCAGGGGTTAGCCATAGTCCGCCGCCACCAACACTCAGCGTGGTTGCACTGGTTCCCCAGCCGTAAGACTTCCCATCTTTGGTCGATATTAAATTAAAGGCATCACCGCCCCATCCATCAGCATTTGGAAGGTCAAGATAACCTTCATACTTCTCATTAAATTTCGCGGAAGTCAGCAGATATCCGTTCGTTCTTTCTGCTGGTGTTTTCCAGGAATTACCTCCTTTAACCAGTAAAGCAGGATATTCTATAAAAGAACGATAAGGTTTCACCACCATGGTTAAGCTGGCATAAACAGGCTTTACAGTTGAGGCAAGGCCGCTATTCTGCTTCACATCTGATTTTAAACGCACTGCAATCGTACTGCTCACATCAACTGGCAATAACAATTGCACCGCAAGTAAGGCATTAAAATCTGCCCCTTTAAAAGTTTTCCTGAGGCTATCCGCAGCGATTTTAACTTCAATTGACTTTCCCCAGGCGTTTTCGCCAGAAGTATCTGCGGGGAGATCAAATTGCAAGGTATAAGATGGGATCACTTTTACGCCGTAATCCGGAGCGTTAAAGCTAAAAGTCAGCACATTTTTGTCTGCATTGGCTTCAGATAGGCTGAGGTTCGTGCTGGAAGCGGTGAAGCCTTTTAAACCTGTCGCAGGTAAGGTGAGCACATTGCTGCTTTTCTCCTTTTTACAAGCGGATAGCACGACTGTGAACAGCAGCAGATAAAAAAACTGTTTCAATAACGTCTTCATAATTTCTATATTTTATCGGTAGGCCAAAAGGTCCTTACCTGGATCAATAACCGGTATTTTGAATTAGATTTGGATTCGCTGAAAGGTCTGTTGGCGGCAATGGGAAAATGTTGTACTTATCTGAGACCGCAGTTCCAGCTTTTACCCCACCTTTCCAGGCCCATAAATAAGCAGCTGTTGTGAATTTATTGAAGCGGATCAGGTCAGTTCTCCTCGCTGCTTCATAATACAGCTCTCTACCACGCTCGTCCAGTATAAAATCAAGGTTCATCGCGCTTAAGCTAATGTTTCCTGTGTTACTACCATTGTAAGCACGGGTTCTTAACGCATTGATATAGCTTAATGCGGTTCCAGTATCACCTCCGGTACCCCCGCGTAAAACTGCTTCTGCGTAAGTCAGGTAAACTTCTCCCAGGCGGAATAAAGGAAAATCGATATCCGAGAAATCCTTCGCTGCATCCTGATGCGGAGCAGGCGCGCCAGTCCTGGTTTTATTGCGGTATTTGGTAGTTGAATACCCATCTGTTTCTACATACAATTCATTCATTTCGAGATTCTGACCGACCATATAAAACTGCGCCCGGCTATCGGTATTTCCCGTTTTATCGGCAAACAAGTTCACAAACTGCTGTGTACATCTTAAACCACCCCAATCTCCGTTAGATCCGGAAACATCGGCAGGCACATTTGCTGGTCCATGCATCAGATAGGTTGTTCCTCCAAAATTCTGAGTGCTCGTACCATCATAATTGATCGTCAGGATAAACTCATCTGTGTTCAAGTGATTGTCGGCAATGGTCAGGTCTCTGTATTTATTATGCAGCGCATAACCAGCGCTGATGATCTTGTTGCTGTAAGTGATCGCTTCTGTATATTTTGTAGTCCCTGTATATACCCCGGCATTCAGGTAAAGGCGCGACAATAACGCCCATGCTGCAGCGCGATCTGCCCTGCCATATTCATTGGTTTTTGGTGCGGCAAGGTCGTTTTCAATCGCCAAAAGTTCAGATTCTATGTATTTGAAAAGGTCCGCCCTTACTATGCGTTTCGGAAATTCTTTACCGGCAATTTTCGTGTCTTCGTTAGCGAAGGCAGGGTTTCCGTATAAGTCCATCAACACCCAATATTGATACGCTCTGATGAATCTTGCTTCTGCTCTGAACTTGCGAATGTTCTCTGCCTCTGTTCCGGTGATGCCTCTTTGCGAAACATTCTCATCCGTAGACTGTCTGATAAAATCATTACACAGGGTGATTTGGAAATACGAACGATAATAAAGGCCGTTAATGATCGAATTGATCGAAGACCAGCTCAGCTCATGCAGTCCCTGAATACCGGCATCATTTTGCCATGACCAGGCCGCTTCATCTGTAGTCAGCTCCTGCAAGTTCCAGTACAGCCTCAAAAAGTCGGAGTTTCCTTCATCTTTGATGATTTCTGCGGGGATGTCCTGCTGGCCTGTAGTCGCGTTTCCGGTCAGTGCAAATGCACCGTATACTTTAGCTAAGGCCTGTTTATATCCCAATGGTGTGGAATATACCTTTTCCGCGGTTAGGTCGTTGGTTGGTGTCAGGTCTAGTTTATTACAAGCGGAAAGCAGGGTCAACAGCACAACCGCAGCTGCCTTACCGGTAATATGTTGGGGATCGAATTTCTTTATGTTCCAGTTCATCGTTTTAATAATTAAGGTTTAAGCCCAATGAAAATACACGTGGTCTTGGGTACAGGTTATTGTCCACACCTGAGGGAACTTCTGGGTCGAGACCTTTATATTTAGTGATCACAAACACGTTTTGCACGGTTGCATTGAGCTGCAGACTGGCTTTATTTTTCAGGATCGTGCCGAATTTATAGCCCAGGTTGATGTTGTCCATCCTTAGGAAGGAAGCATTTTCCACGTAGTAATCGCTCAACAGCTGCTGGCCTTTGAAATTGGTGACCAGGTAATTTGGAGAAGCGTTGTTGATAATTGCAGTTCCCAATATTTGCGTCAGGTTACCCCGCTGACTAAAGGAATTGTTATATACGTAATTGCCAAGATTAGCACGCAGCGTAAAGCCCAGGCTCCATTTTTTATAAGTCATGTTGTTGTTGAAACCCAGGAAGAATTTCGGATCGGCAGATTTACCTTTGGTAAAGTCGCTTTCGGTGATGATGCCATCGCCATTCTGATCCACATAAACGCCTTCAATTGGGTTTCCTGCCGGATCATAGACTTGTTGGAACAGGTAGAAAGTGCTTTTAGGACCACCTACTGCATTGATGAAAGCGTTTTGTCCGCCTACCCCGCCCGCAATCGTTCCTGTAGGAAATCCTTTGTAATTCGGATCGTTTGGGATCACCGTCAGGTTGGTAATCGTGTTTTTATTGTAAGTCGCATTTAAGCCAATGTTCCATTCGAAATCAGGACGCTGGATCGGTACGAAGTTTAAAGTTAGTTCTACTCCTTTATTCACCATATCGCCTACATTGATGATTGCTGTGGCGCTGAAATTGGTACCTGCCGGCTGAGGAACCTTGTTCAGCAAATCGCTGGTTTTTCTGTGGTATAATTCCAGGGAACCTGTAATTCTGTTGTTCAGGATTCCGGCGTCTATCCCAATATTAGTGGTTGCCGTTTGTTCCCATTTGATATCCGGGATATAGGCCGTAGGTCTGTACATCTGGTAAAAAGTATCACCAAACTGGTAAGAAGCATTCGGCGTACTCAGGCCGTAGGTAGAAAGATAGCCGTAATTACCAATTCCTTCCTGCTGACCAGTGATTCCATAACTCGCACGCAATTTAAGCGCAGAAACCAGTTTGCTGTCTTTTAAGAAAGATTCGTTTTTTAGCGTCCAGGCCAAGGCTACTGCAGGGAAATATCCATATTTATAGCTCGGTCCGAAGCGTGAAGAGCCGTCTCTTCTGATGGTGGCCGTCAATAAGAAACGTTCATCATAATTGTAATTTACTCTGGCGAAGTAAGAAATCAGCCTGTTTTGCGGCGTGTTGAAAGGAAAATCAGGGTCGCTGTTCAGGATTTTGTTTCCATTGGCATCAAAGTCCGCGTAATTGAAGAATTTAGTCTGGTAGTCATTGTAAGAATAACCAGCGGTGGCATCTACCCTACTTTTTATGGCATCAAACTGTTTTACGTAATTCAGGTAAAAATCTACCAGTGTATTTGCCCGGTTTTGTTTATATACGTTGTTGATCCCCATTCTGTTGATCTGCTCCGCAGCATTCTGATCTACGAATACTGTTCCTTTTCCACTGGCTACATCATAACCCATATTCAGGTTGGCCCGCAATTCCGGCAGGAAATGAAATTTATAATCCAGTTGCATATTTCCGATGCTACGGAGTGGTTTCGAACGGTCTTCGCGCTGATTCAATAGCCCCACCGGGTTTCTACCGACCAGATTTACCAATCCACTTGGAGTGCTCGGGTCCAGCCATTCCCAATAGCCGTTATAATCTGGTCTGTTGGTATACACTGCCTGGCTAGGATCAAAACTCACTGCCCCACCGATAGCCGCCTGATTCGCAAATCTGGTTTGCTGTGCAGACCCTTTCAGGTTGATGTCCAGTTTAAGGTGATCGTCAAAGAAGGTAGGGTTTAATACGATAGCCGCAGAAGTCTTTTCCAGCTTATCAGTTTTGAGTACGCCGGTTTGATTTTGGTAGCCCAGCGATAGTCGGTAAGGAAGTTTTTTGATCCCTCCGCTAATGCTCAGGTTGTTGTCTGTGGAAAGACCATCCTGATAAATCAGGTCCTGCCAGTTGGTATTGAACTGCCCCAGCTGTTCTTTTTGAACCTGAGTACCGTGCTGGTTTACAATTTCCCTCAGCTGATCTGCAGTCAGCACATCTACTTGTTTGCCTAGCTTAGCGATAGAATTGACGGTACTGAAACCGACTTTTAGTCCGCCAGAAAGGCCTTTTTTCGTGGTAATGATCAACACCCCGTTTGAAGCCCTGGCCCCATAAATCGCGGCCGCAGAAGCATCTTTTAACACGGTAAAGGATTCGATATCGTTTGGATTGATAAAACTTAAAGCATTGGAAGCTCCGCCAACGGTACTGTTTTCCAGCGGTACTCCATCAATCACAATCAAAGGATCGTTACTCGCGCTCAGAGAAGATCCTCCCCTAATGCGGATGGTGCTTCCACTCCCCGGCTGACCCCCGTTTGAAGTAATGGCCACACCCGATACTTTACCCGCAAGCATTTGTTCCGGTGTAGTGATGCTGCCCTTCTGGAAATCCTTTGCGGAAACTACCGCTACAGATCCCGTCAGGTCTTGCTTTCTCGTAGTTCCATAGCCCACTACGACTACTTCATTCAGTTTAGATTCATCCTCTGAAAGTAATATATTTAAAACGCGGGATGCAGGAATACTCGCTTCCTCGGTCTTATAGCCAATAAATTTGAATGTCAGTGTACCTGTTCCTCCAGGGACTTTAATGGCAAAACTTCCATCTGTTCCGGTGACCGCACCTATAGTACTTCCTTTTAGCATCACACTTACACCGGGGATTCCCAGCTTATCGGAAGCAGCCTTCACAGTACCTGTCACGGTAACCGTTTGCTGTGCATACAGTGTTGCAGTGGTGGAGAAAAAAAGCAGCAACAATAAGTTGAGCTTTACAATAAAAGTAAAAATTCGCATACAGTATTTGGTTAGTATTTACTGATACAAATGAATCAATTTTTCGCAATATCGGGTTGTGCTATCGTGTTTACTTTTAGTTCTATTAAACAAATTTGTACTGGGCAACGCTGAAAAAGCGGTTTAAATGGGCATTTATTCCTAATTTCTATTACCTTTAAAAAAATATAAACCAAATACCTCCAGCTAAACCGATGCGTTCATTCTTCAAAAATGTACTGTTCATTTTATTATTTATGAGCGGCCAAATCAGCCTTGCTCAGAATTTAAAATTTAAACACATCGGTCTTGATGAGGGGCTTTCTAACAGTACCATTGAATGTATCCTACAAGACCACCGGGGTTTTCTTTGGTTTGGTACACGTGATGGATTAAACAAGTACGACGGGGAGCAGATCACCGTTTTTAAGAGCAGCAAAGATCCTGCAAGCTTGTCTGACAATTTTATCCGCCACATTTATGAAGACAAGCATAAGAAACTTTGGATCGGGACTTCTAATGGCTTAAACCGGTTTGATCCGGAAACGAACAGCTTTAAACGTTACAAAACTGGTAATGCCACAGGTACTGCTGGGCATCGTAACATTACCGCCATTGAAGAACATGAAACGGGTCTTTGGATCGCCACTTCTGGTGGCCTTCTGGAGCTACTGAATGAAAAAACAAATACCTTTCGACATTTCCAGCAGCCTACCAACGACATTCATACGGATAAAAAAGGAAACCTTTGGATTGCCACAGATAGCGGACTTTACCAATTCGACAAGAAAAAGAATTCCTTTTCGAGGATCAAAGGCCTTGCTAATTATACGTTAAGGGTGATTGCTGAATCTGCTGATGGCGTGCTTTGGCTAGGGACAGAAGAACAGGGCATGATTGCCTACCAACCTTCGGATAATACCATCAAGGTTTACAAACATGAGTATACGAACAGCAATAGCCTGGGCAGCGACCTGGTGCGGGCAATTATTATAGATCAAAAAAACAACCTCTGGATCGGCGGTATTAACGGCGGACTGGATCATTTCAATCCGCAAACCAAGAGCTTTAGAAATTATCAAAATGAACCGGGCAATGCTTCCAGCCTTTCCCAAAGGACGGTTTCCGCCTTATTTCTGGACAGACAGGATAACTTATGGGTAGGCACGCATCGTGGTGGCATCAACTTGTATACCCCTGGTTCGGAAAGGTTCAGACTGGTGCAGCAGGAATTGAATAAAAACAGTCTGAGCTATAATGACGTGAAAGCCTTCTATGAAGATCCCGATGAAAATCTATGGATCGGAACAGATGGTGGTGGTCTGAATTTTTATGATAAAGCTACCGGGCGGTTTAAAACCTACAAATTTGATCCTTTTCGCGCAGAGAGTCTGGGTTCCAATGCGGTTTTAAACATTGCTGAAGATCGTTCCAAACAACTTTGGATTGGCACCTGGGCTGGTGGGTTAAATCTGATGGACCGATCATCAGGTACTTTTCGACGTTTTCTGAACAATCCCTCTGATCCTGCTTCCATCTCTTCTAATTATGTGCAGAAGACCTTTGAAGACAGCAAAGGGAATTTATGGCTGGGCACCTATTATGGCGGACTCAACCTGATGGATCGGTCCAGTAAAAGATTTAGTCGGCTGATCAATGGAGCTGGCAACACCAAAATTAGCGGCAAGAATATCATTTCCATCAATGAGGATCAGCAACAGAACCTTTGGATTGGCACCGATGATGGCGGATTGAACGCCTACAACCTGAACACGAAGCGCTTTAAGCATTACTTTTTAAATGAAGAGAAAAGACCGGACCTGCGGGTCATCTTCATCGACAGTAAAAGAAGGTTATGGATCGGGCAGTCGGGCTTGTATCTGTTTAACCCTGCCAAAGACAGCTTTTCCATTTATACGACAAAAGCAGGTTTAGCCAGTGATTTTATTAAAGGAATTACAGAAGATGCGCAGGGCAATTTCTGGATTTCGACTTCCAGAGGATTGACCAAATTTAATCCGGAGACTTTAAAATCGAGCTCCTATAATAAAGCAGATGGTTTGCAAGGGCTGGAATTTGAAGCCAATGCCTTTTTGAAAACTAAAAAAGGAGAAATGTATTTCGGTGGTGTCAATGGTTTCAATTCCTTTTATCCAGAAGAGATCAAGACCAACAGCTTTATCCCTCCTGTTTACATTACCGAATTTCAAATTTTTAACAATAAAATGCTGCCTGGTGCTAAAGATTCTCCACTGGACAAAGACATTAGTTTCAGTAAAGAAATCGCGCTTTCCCATAAGCAAAACACCTTTTCCTTTAGTTTTGCAGGGTTAAATTATACGGCTCCGGAAAACAACAAATACGCCTACAAACTGGAAGGATTTGATAAAGACTGGAACTACGCCGGAAATACAAAAAGGGCGTTTTATACGAATCTGGATCCTGGAGATTATGTGTTCCGGGTGAAAGCCTCAAATAATGACAACAACTGGAATGCAGCGGGCACCGTGCTGAGCATCCACATCTCCCCTCCTTTCTGGGCTACCTGGTGGTTTAGGCTACTAATGGCGGTGATCGTTATCGGGATTGCTTATGCCTTGCTAAGTTTCAAAAGGCGTATGGAATTACGGGCACTGGAAGAGCAGCAGCGCGAAGAAATGCACCAGATCCAATTGCAGTTCTTCACCAATATTTCTCATGAATTCAGAACGCCGTTGTCGCTGATCCTCGGACCAATAGACAGACTGTTGAAAGAAGATTCGAAAGCAGCTTTTCTGAGTTACTATAAAACCATTCATCGCAATGCAAACCGACTGCTCAGCCTGATTAATGAGTTAATGGACTTTAGAAAGATTGAATCTGGTGCTTTGCAGCTGAAAGTCATCCAAGGAAATATCAACCTGTTTATTGACGAGGTGGCGGAAGAGTTTTCGGAGATGGCCCAGGAGAAACACATCAATTTCATTGTTAAAAATACGGTTCAACCAGCTGATACCTGGTTTGATAGAAATGTGATTGAAAAGATCATTTTAAACCTGATCAACAATTCCCTGAAATACACCAAGCACGGTGGTGAGGTTGTTCTGGAAATCCTAGACAACCTGGACAATTATAAGCCTTTGTTTGAAAACCAGCTGCACATCAAGAGTAATTATCAAGGAAAGAGATACGTTTATATCCGGGTAGTTGATAATGGCATTGGCATCTCTAAGGAGTCTATTGAGCACTTGTTTGAGCGTTATTACCGGATTACTGAAACGCATCTCGGATCAGGTGTAGGCCTTGCCTTCGTTAAGAGTTTGACCATGCTGCACAAGGGGCTGATTTATGTATCCAGTGAACGCCATCAGGGTACTGAAATCATCATTGGCTTGCCTTGCAGCAAGGATGCCTTTAAACCGGAAGAGTTATGGGGACAAAGTAATGAGCAAGGTGGAACCCGACTGGAAAGCATCAGCTACAGATCTGATCAGACCTTGCCTGTATTGCCCGACTCCCCTGCTCCTGAACATCCAGCGCTCAACAAACGCATTTTGATCGTGGAAGATAATGAAGAGCTCCGCTCCTTTTTAAAAGATACACTGAGTCCAGGTTACCAGATTTCCGAAGCCGCAGATGGTTTTGAAGGATTGCAGAAAGCGAAGGAAGAGTTTCCAGACCTGATCATCAGTGATGTGATGATGCCAGGAATGACAGGTACCCAGCTTTGTAAGGCCTTGAAAAATGACCTGGAGACAAGTCACATTCCATTCATCATGCTCACTGCGAAGAACAGCATCGAAGCGGAAATAGAAGGCGCAGAATCCGGTGCTGACTTATATTTCAGCAAGCCGATCAACATCAGCTTACTGCAGATCAACATCAAGAATATCTTTGAGCAGCGACTGAAATTAAAAGAGCATTATTCCAAAGATCACCATGCTGAGCTGATAGACCTGGTACACTCTACTAAGGACAAGGAGTTTATGGAGAAACTTTTAGGGATCATCCATTTACACCTGATCAATCCTGAAATGGACATCGATTTCCTATGCTCAGAAATTGGGATGAGTAGAACTAAGCTGTATCAAAAGATCAAAACCATTACGGGACAGTCGATCGGAGATTTCGTTCGCTCGATCCGGCTCCGGAAAGCGGTCGAGATTATGACGCAGGAAGATGTGCTTTTCACAGAAGTCATGTACAGAGTAGGAATTCAAACCCAGTCTTACTTTACCAAAGCGTTTAAGAAAGAATTTGGCAAGACCCCAAGTCAGTATTTACAGGATTTGAATACCTAAATTATCGACCAGTCCGCTCGTTCCAGGATTGAACTACACCTGAAGCGTGATCAGCAAATATTGGGTCTAAATCTGGTACAGGCACTGCATCGACTGTTTCCCTTACTCCCTCTGGCCGCTGGTCATCTATTCTAATCAAGTCCGGTTCTGCAGCATTTGGGTAAGCACCTACTACCGCAAAATCACTGCTATGACTCAGTGAAATATGCCCAGTTCCAGCAGGGAGCACGATTACATCACCTATCTGAGCCTCTAGTTTTTCACCCTCTGGGCCACCAATTTGTAGTATGGCATTACCTGCATAAACCCCTAACACCTCATGTGTATTGGTATGGTAGTGGTGATAATCATACACGCGCCAGCGAAACGCATTGCTCCAGCCATTTTCAGCAAACCTATTTTCAAGGAAATCCGCTGCCTGATTACCTTCCAGACTAAACACACGATGATAAACAATCACAGGATACTTGCTGTTAGGTATTTTGCCATCATCACTAAGGTTATAAATTTCAAACGTAGCATTCATACCTAAACAACAATAGAGAATAGCTATGGTTTCTCCTTGAATATCCTCAGTCTGAAGTGTTTATTTTTTAATTATCTCCAAAAGTCAAACTAGATGAAGATCAAAATGTTATAATACTGAAGATGATTAATAAATTCAGAGTTATGGAAGTAAAACTTAATGAAAAGAAAGAGGTTAAGGCAAACCGAGGCTTTAAAAGAAGAAATTATTATTTTCATCCGGATGAAGATTTTAGAGAAGATCATACCTGGGGTAAAACCAAATCCGCAGAATTGTTAAATTCTAAGTCAGTAAAGAAAGTGGATTTAATGGGCTCCATCTAATCGCTTATACCATCAGAATGTTATTTGTGAGTTGCTATACTTGCATTTGTAGCCTAATTACATTTAATATAAAGAGTAAGATAAAGACAGCTACAATATAGCGCTGAACCTTGTTTGTCTCTTTGGCACCGGATTTCTTCAACCAAATGCGGTCAATGATCAAGATAATTATTGGTAAGGGCAACCAAAGTAAATTCACCCAGCCCTGCAATCTTTGGTTCATTCCATTTTGATTGATCATAATTACGGAAGAGATGGTTATTCCCAGCAATGCGATCAGACCTAAAACATAGAAGATAGTTAGGTTATTTAAAAACTGTTTTTTATCCTTTCTGGGTATTTCCATGATTCTTTCTATTGCTTTGATCTTGAATATAAAATGATTTTCTGGTTATTTATCAGATAGGTGCTATAAATTTATTTTGCGCAATTTCCTCTCCCCTCCTTTCTAGCTTGTAATTGAATCATAGTTTCGTCAGAATAACTAAATCAAGCATCCTATTTTTGTTTATAAAATATACTTTTTAGTATATTTGTAGACTAAATTTAAAATGCTATGCTGACAAAGGCAGAAAAAACGAAACAGTTCATTCTTGATACCGCAGCACCACTATACAACGAGAAAGGTATTTCGGGAGTGAGTATAGATGATGTCCTGATGGCTACCAAGCTTACGAAGGGTTGCCTGTATGGTCATTTTGAAAACAAAGAAGACCTTTCTGAGCAAGTCATCAGTCAATCTCTTAAGAAAATCACAGACAAAGTCAGAGTGGAAATCTCAAAAGGAAAAACTTCAAAAAGTAAGATCTTTTCATTTCTGGATTTTTATAAAAACCCTATCCAAACCTCTATTCCAGGAGGTTGTCCAATCTTCAACACTGCTGTAGAAGCGGATGACAACCATCCTTTAATCAAACAAAAAGTAGCCAAAGTATTTAGAACGGGTCAGGAAGAAATTACTGCTATCCTTCAATACGGAATTGATCAGTCTGAATTCTCAAATGACCTGGACCCAGTGGTATTTGCTTTCAAAATGGTTGCTGCAATTGAAGGTGGGATAGTCATGTGCAGGGTACTGGAAACCGCCAAGCCAATGCAAGGCCTGATTAAAAGCCTGAAATCAGAATTAGAGCAATATTGCATCTAATCTTTTTACCCAAAAATATACCAAAAGGTATATTATAAAATAGACTAAATAGTATATAAAACAACAATAAATTTAATCACAGTATACATAAAAACAACAGGAAACACCGTATTCATTAGTGGCGGAAGCGCAGGAATAGGATTAGCTATTGCTAAAAAATTAAGTGCTGCGGGGAATAAAGTCATCATCAATGGACGTAATGAAGAACGGTTACAAAATGCGTTAACACAATTGGATAATGCCCTTGCCATTCAAGGTGACTTATCAGTTGAAGCGGAAAGAGTACGTATCGCAAAGCAATTAAAGGAGAACCACCCAGATCTTAATATTATCATTAACAACGCTGGTGCAGCATTTGCCTATTTGCTGAGTGAAACTACCAATGCACACGAGAAGGCAGCTATTGAAATGAATACGAACTTTTTTAGTGTCATTCATTTCACTGAACTGCTACTTCCCCATCTTTTGCAGAAAACAGCAGCTGCTGTTGTTAACGTATCTTCAATTGCAGTCTTTGGCAGCCACAAAATGCTACCGACTTACAGCGCAACCAAAGCAGCATTACATAGTTATACCGTTGCTTTACGAAATACTTATGAAGAAGAGAAAAATGTCCAGGTGTACGAAGTGTATCCTCCACTTGTAAATACAGAGTTTTCGGCGGAAATAGGTGGTGCCAATGGAATTCCACCTGAAGAGGTTGCGGAGGAATTACTTATTGCATTAGAAAAAAATCAGTTTGACGTCCCTGTAGGTAATTCAAAGCAGTTTTTCCCTCAGCTTTGATCCTAGGAGAATGAAGATTAGCCAAGCTACCACATCTTGCTATTCCGTCTTGGAATAGCAAGATCATTTAGCAAAAGATTACATTATCCAAGTTTGGCTGAAAAAACTTCATTCTTTTCTCTCTCTAGAGCTAGCAACCTTTCCTAAAGAATATCAATCTTTTCCCTTCAGCCTAGCGATATAAATTCTAAATTCCTCAAGACTCTGCTTTAAATCAGCGATTAAGTCCAGGAGTAATTCTACATTATTCTCATCTCGATTCAATAGATTGAGGTTATCCATACCGGGTTGTTTCAACTGGGCTCTTAATACCATTGGTATTTTATAACTCTTAGCGGTCAAAGCACAGGCATATAAGGATAAACTATTTATAATACCCGATAGACTGCGATCATAGTATGAAAGCAACTTTTTATAGCTTTTACTACGTTTAAAAACCAAACGGTAGGGTTTAAATTTGCTTTGCGAAAGGATGAAATCATCTTCTAAATCTTCAGCCTCATCCATCCCAAATCTTAACATTAGCTCTAACTTAAATTCAATTAGCTTATTCATTGAAATCAGAAAATTTTCAAAACTAATGAGGTGAGTATTTTGAAGATCCAAAAACAAGTAATCACTGGCGTAATAGTGTAAGAAAGATTAGTGAAGAAAGGTTCAATCAAATTCTTGAAAATTCAGGATTAAACATCGAAAAAAACATACTAAATGAGCCAATTATAAGTGAATCAACATTTCCAGATGTTAGTGAGGTTAAAATAAGCTTTGCAAAAACATCATTAATAGCTGTATTAAAACCTCAAGATCAAAAACAGTATACTAGTAATACTTCTTTTAGAAACTCTAAAAACTCAACCAAAATTCGGAATTATGGAGAGAAATTAATCATGACTCATTTAACATCTATTTTACATGAGGATGAGATCAAAACCCTCAGTCATCATGCCATTAAAAATGAAAAATTCGGTTATGATATCTCTTACACTAACCTTAAGAAAGAGACCATCTATATAAAGGTAAAAGCTACAACCGCAGCATTGTTTAATAATTTCCTAATCACAGCAAATGAATTAAGTGCAGCTAAAGAATTCGGCAATCAGTATAAAATCTATCTAGTTAACAATGTTACTACTACTGACGTTAAAATAGAAATTATTGAGAATATCTTCGCGCGTCTTAACGAACAAAGCTATATGAGTACTCCAATGTCTTTTAAAATTGAAAAGGTAAAATAGCCAGATTCGAAGTATACTACTTCTCCGATTAAACCAGCCTTCTGACAAAATTCAATTTCATAATAATTATGCGCATATTTAATTATAAAAAAAGCAAGAATTGACATGATGAATGTAGCAAGTACATTTGGTTATAAAATAGATTGGGCACAACCAATTAATTATAAAATTGCGATCAATTCTCAGGCGATGTCCCATATAGAGTTAAATAATGAAATTGTCTCCTCTTCCAGGATTTATTTCATTTGTAAAATAAAAAAAACAGGACTGTTGAGCAGATTTCTAACCAGTTCAACCGATCACCCTGAAATTCTATATGTTGGAGAAACTTTCAATAAATCAGATCGCTACAGACGTCATGAACAGATACTTAAAGCAACAACACTAATTAATGACCATGATCAGCTTTTCATTTACTTTATAAAATCTCATTTTTTCCATATTTCACCTTCCCTATGGGCTAATAGACCTCAGAATATAATGAAAGAATTAAGAGACCTAAACAGTAAATCTTCAGTTTGGTTACTAGAACGTTTGTACATTCATTTGTTCCAACCCATTTTAAATGATAAACATAAGAGTGGTAATATCTTTAAAGATAGCCTAATTAAAAAGAAGCTTCAGGACAAAGGCATTCGTTACGTTCACCTTGATATTGGGATGAAGGGTCCAGATTTTCAGTTTTGGACTCCTAAAAGAAAGTTAAAATCAGACTGGTACTATTTAGACCTGGAAACAGAAACCATTCATGAGGGAGTTCCAAAGTTCTTTAGCTAGTATCTAGCCCGACAGATCCGTGTGCAGTTCAAATATCACCACCATATTTATAAAACACTACCATAAATATCTCATTTTTGAGATTAAAAATTGTGGACACTTCATCCAATCAGATCAACCTGAAGAATTGGACTTATGCCTAAAAACCTTTTTAAACACCCCCTAATCGGCTCATTTCAACCAATTACACCATAAAACCAAAAGTTATTTTTTTCCGACAAAAGAAATTTAAAAAAAGGCAGCTATTTGCCTGTTTGTGGTCGGATAGTGTTCGGGAAGAGAAGTGCCTTATGATAGGGTTCGGAAGGGGTTCCGATAGGGTTCGCGTAGGGTTGCCTTAGTCTCTGCTATCCGAACCCTATAGCACCCCCTTCCAGAGGCTATAAAAATTCAGGTCTCTTCCCGACCACAATTAAAGCGCTTCCTTTCTATGAAAACAAAATGCCGTTTTGAAGGTTATCTTGGGTAGACCTACAGAAAAGTATTATGGCTGAAATAGACGTACAACCTAAAAAGAAAAGCCCGATCCTCTGGATCATAGGCATCATCGTAGTGCTGATCATATTGTATTTCCTATTTGGAGGAGGCAACAACACTGCCACTTCATTCGGTTAATTATTTACCTATCACAGAGAACATGGAAACCAAGGAACCTCACAAAACTACCTATCTGGAAGAATTAAGTGCCAGTGATTTTGAAGTTGCCGACAAGCAGCCGGATATCAATGGCTGGGAAATTGTAGACCCCCTGGGCAATGAACTAGGCGAAGTAGAAGACCTGATCTTCGACAGCAATGCAAGAAAAGTACGATATATTGTGGCCAGCCTGGATCTTGAGCAACTGGAAGACGATGGAAATGATGACTATCTGGTATTGATTCCAATCGGAATAGTGGATTTGGATGAAGATGAGGAAGAAGTAATTTTACCGGAAGTTTCTGTCGGCTTTCTAGCTACACTTCCCAGATACAGTCCGGGTAAAACCATTTCTCCGGCAGAAGAACTAGCCTTGCGTTACGCTTTCCTTGGAGAAGATGCTTTGCCTGATGCAAACGCGGTGGTCTATGAAACTCACCCGGAAGACTTTTATACCCACAAACACTTTGATGATGCCCGATTTAAAACGCGAAATACTGACCCAAGAGACCAAAATAACTGATAAAACATAGTTCAAAACAGATGTCATGGATGGCATCTGTTTTCAATTTAAAACCCTGGAAGCGATTAAGCAGACGCCAGTAATCCCGCTATTCCCATCAAATAAAGGCGTATACGCATACTGAAACCCATTTTCTATAAAGCTATAGGGTACTCCATTATGGTACACATGCTGTAATACCGGAAGGTACTTGCGCTGCCAGTCCTGCCCTAACTCCAGCATCAAATTATTTACCACCTCAATCTGGAAACCAGCTCCCTTATAAATACACATGGGTACTGGCGCCGACAATACCAGCGTCCGCAAATTCCTTTCAGACTGTGCAACCATCAGCCTATTGATCTCCAGGGCAGTAACATCTGTTGCCATTACCAATATCGCTGAAGCTTTATGGTCTTTGTTAAAGATTGGGGTATAGCTATAGTCCACGTATACATTCTCCATCTGACCACCTCGATTCAGCTTAACCCTGGCACCCTCTTCCTTCCAAAGCTCTCCAGTCTTTGCCACCTGCTTCAGGATTTCAGGATATTCCTGATTCGCCAGCTCCGGCAAAACATCAAGTAATGGTAAATTAATTATCGAAGCACTCCTACCCCATAATTCCAGCATCTTTTCATTCACCATTTCCAGCTTAAACCTATCTACATCTAAGATAGCTGCAGACACTGGAGAGTGATCAAATAATTGGTAATAGGGCAAAAAGCTTTTTTGATACATAATTTTCTTAGACGCTGATTTACTGGCTTATATTTATTTCTAATCTAAAAAAGCGGATCAAGAAATACAAATTTTATAGGGACAGCGCAGGGTTTTGGAGAGGATTACGTATCGCACCTGCAAAATAAAGTATAAATACCCTAAACTCTTTACGCCTGCAAGTGTTTATACCATACATTTAAATTAACATGAAAAGTCAAGAAACAACTATTAGCCCCGATTTACAGCAGTTCATTAATATCTTTCAGCCCAATAAATTTAAACTTTTAACTCGCGGCATTGAAGTAAGGGGAATTAGTAACATGCACAGTACCATCACTCAAGCCAAGCACCTGATTGAAAGATTAGGCCTCAACCTGACCATTCAACACAATGCAGAAATGCTGAGCTATGGTGGCTTCGAAGTAAACAACTGCGAAGGAACATTTGGAAAATAAATAACAAACACACGACTTCTGAATAAAAGACAGCCGTTTTTCTGAGTCTACCTCTGCTTTCACACCATATGACACAACTTCCATTCAGTTCCTACTGCCCCGCCCCCAGATCATGAAAAACCTAACAAATACTTCCCAGGAATTTGCGTATGATCAAAAACTTCAAACACTGCAGGCACGTGTTGATGAGTTATCAGACTTCATCGAAAATGCTTCACTGCCCTTACATTGGGTAGATAAAAATGGGTATATCACTTGGGCCAATCAAGCCGAACTTGATGCCCTAGGCTTCACAAGAGAGGAATACATTGGCGCGTCGATCACCAATTTTCATCAGGACCCGGAAGTGATCAGTGATATACTGACCAGGTTATCCAACAATGAGACCCTGCACAATTATCCCGCTCGACTGAAATGCAAGGATGGCTCAATTAAACATGTATTGATCAGTTCCAACGTAGCACGAAAAAACGGCGAGTTCATCCACACCCGCTGCTTCACCAGAGATATAACCGAACTGGTTACCGAAATGGAACGCAAGGAAAGCCTGCTGCTGGAATTGAAGGAAAGTGATACCCGGATGAAAATGGCGATCAGTTCCACAAATATGGGAACATGGGAGTATAGCCCCTCGCAGTCCTACTTGTACCTTTCCGCAGAAGCGAGCAGCATTCTCGGCTTTCCTGAAGAGCAGACAGTAGATTATACCAGTTTTTTAAGAATAGTAGACCCCCAGGAAAGAATACGCGTTCACAAAGGCTTAAATGCTTCTGTTAAGGCTACAGGAAACGACACCTATAGCACCAAGTTTAAAATTATCAGACCGAGTGACGAGGCCGAACGCTGGTTACATTTACAGGGAAAGATCACCTTAAAATCCAATCAGAAAACGAGCAGATTTATCGGCACAGTGCTGGACATAACCGAAACGGTTCTTGCAGAAGAAAAAAATTCGCGCCTCCTTGCCATTATTGACTCCAGCAACGATGCGATTATCAGTTTCAACTTAGAAGGAAAAATAACCAGTTGGAACAATGCTGCAGAAGACATTTTCGGCTTCCATCAGGAAGAGGTAATCGGATCAAGTGCACATGCCCTTATTCCTGATGAAAAACATCAGGAACTTAGCGATCTCTTAGCAAAGGTTGCCCAGGGCGAACGGGTGCATCAACTTGAAACTCGGCTGCTCACTAAAGATCAGGGTGAAATAGAAGTGGCCATTACCTTAAGTCCAATTAAAGAGGCAACAGGGAAGATCATTGGCTTTTCAAAAATCGTACGCGATATCACAGAAAAAAAACATGAAGAGCAGCGAAAAAACTCGTTCATTGCCATGGTGAGTCACGAAATCAAAACCCCAATCACAGCTGTAACTGCTTACCTGCAAATGCTTTTGCAAAAGGCCCAAAAAGAACAAGACACCTTTTACATCAACCTGCTTTCCAGAGCGGATGTGAAGGTCAAAAAGATGACAGCAATGGTACAGGATTTCTTGAATGTCACGAGATTGGAAGAAGGCAAACTCCAGATCTTGAAACAGGAGTTCGAGCTTGCCCCGCTGATTAAGGAAATTGCTGAAGATGGACAGTTCTTCAGCAACCAGCATATCATTAATATTGTCAATTGTGACGAATTAAAAGTTTACGCTGATAAAGAAAAATTAGGACATGTATTGAGTAATCTGTTGAGCAATGCCATTAAATATTCCCCGAAAGGTGGCTTCATCTTCATAAAATGCGAAACAATAGCTAAAAAAGTCAGAGTCTCCATCACAGACCAAGGAATAGGCATTAAAAAATCAGACCAGAAAAGAATCTTCGAAAGGTTCTACAGAGTAGATGATGAAAATGAATATACCGCTTCTGGTTTTGGCATAGGACTATACCTGGCCTCGGAAATCCTGGCTTACCACAACAGTCAAATTCATATCAACAGTAAAGAAAATAAAGGCTCCACCTTTTTCTTTGATCTCGAAATCTCCAGTAACACCTTATCCTAAGGTGATTACTGGGTTAACTGCCTCAAATGATGATCATCTGATTTCAAGTAAACATTGAAAACGGCTCCCTTTCCAGGCTCACTATCCACCGTAACTTTGCCCCCGGCAAGTGCCACGATCGTATTTACCAAATAAAGTCCCACTCCTGATCCTTCAGCCTGTAGGTTTATGCGGTTAAATTTTTCAAATATGGATTGCTGTGCAGCTTTTGGGATTCCTATGCCATTATCAGCCACACTGATGACTATATATCCATTTTCGCGAAAGGATTTGATCACGATTTCAGGACTTCGATCTGATGGTGTATATTTAATTGCATTATTTATAAGGTTGTAAATTACACTGCGAAGTTTTCTTCTGATAAATGTAACTTCAGAACTGTGAATCTGTTGCTTGATCACTGCATCCCTTTCTAAAATCTGTGGTGCAAGTGCCAGTTTTACATCTTCAATGATATTATGTAGATCCAATAACTCAGGCTTTGCCTGGTATTTGTCTTTTTGCCAGCGGGTATCCACAAGATCTCCAACTACCTTTTTCATTTCCAGCAAGCTGTTTTCAATATTTTGCAGCAGTGCAGGGAAATTCTCCATGCCCTTTTCTGGCATTTTTTTGAGTACATGAATCGTTAATCCCAATGCGAAAATTGGGTTTTTCAGATCGTGGGCAATGGTATCTAATAAAAGTTCGTGTTCTGTAATCAGCTTCTCCTGCTCCTTGAGGTCGTTGATCCTTGGAGTGATGTCTACGAAAGTGATGATCACGCCATTGGTCTTGTTTTCTTTTCTTACCAGATATGGCAGGATATTCATCTGATACCAGCGCATGTCGGTGGTTTGAATTTCCTTTTCCAGAATTTCACCGGTATCAATTACGGTCTTAATGTTTTCCATAATAGTAGGAAACCTAAAGTTGTCCCTGATTTTTTCAAAGGGCATTCCGATGAACTCTGCTTCAAGCTTAAAATGCTTCATCGCAGGTGGAGTAAACTTTCTAAGGATAAGCTGCGCATCTACGAAAAGCTGAGGGATTATGGTATTACTGAAATAATTCTCCAAATCTTCATTAAGATCGATTAATGCGATGGTTTGTTCATTTTGAGTTGTCATGTCTGTTTAGAGTGTTCGCTTTTTATAAATTACAATGTTTAAACAAGTATTGCGAAATATAGTTTTACTGCTCCCATTAAAGAAATTTTTCTACCATCAATCTTTTTTAACTATTCATCCATGAAGGCATGCAGCACAAGGAGCGTTGATGCACCTGGAAACTCTTTCGTTTGATGATTCGTTTCATTTTTTCTTTAGAAAGTATTTTGCTAATCCTACTCTTGATGGGCTGTTAAATAGATGGAAAACACAGCGCCCTTGCCCGGTTCACTTTCCACAGCAATCCTGCCGCCATGTCTGGAAACAATATTGTGCACTAAGAACAAGCCAATGCCAAATCCACTATAATATTTCTCGTTCTGCCCTTCCACCCTGAAAAAGCGTTCAAAGATTTTTCTCTGGTCTTTCTCTTCAATTCCGATTCCATAATCTTTGATCGCTACTTGCACTTCATCACCAATTTGCAGCACTGAAATATCAACTACATCACTGGAAGGGGAATATTTGATGGCATTGGAAATTAAATTGATCAGCACCTGACTCATGCGATCTCTATCTGCAGTAACCTCTAGCCCTGTTCCCAGGTCTAGATGGAAGAAACGATGCTGATGACTCAAACGGAAATCCTCCACTACCTCCAACACTAGACCATCAACCGAAAAACGTTCCATCTTTAAATCCATCCGACCGGCATCAATCCTGCTCAAATCCAGCATATCACCAATGAGCCCGGTCAGCTGTAACAGGAGTACATCCATCCGCGATAGAGAAGAATTGAGCTTATCTAGAAACTTAGAACCTGTTTCCCGGGCAAGTAACCTCAATAGCAGCTGCACATGCCCCTTAATCGAAGTAACCGGAGTTCTTAGTTCATGACTCAGCATACTCACGAAATCACTCTTACGCTGTTCTTCTTCTTTAAGCGCCTGAATATTAGTTGTAGAGCCCACCCACATGGTAATATTTCTATGCTCATCCAAAACTGGTGAGGCTACATTAAGGTGCCAGATGTACTCACCATCGATATTTTTGAAACGCATTTCAGAAATGTGGGGAACACCTTTTTGAGAGGCTTCCGCAAGTCCGTCCTGGAAAGCAGGGATCTCCTCAGGATGCATCATCTGGTGATAACCGAAGTCTCGAAGACTTTCAAAGTCCATTCCAGCATAATCCAGCCATTGTTTATTAAAGAAAGTTACCTCTCCATTAGGGAGTGTATTGGAAATCTTGGCGGGCACCAGATCGGCGAGCCTTCTAAAATGCTGCTCGCTTTTTTCTACCAGCTTTCTCGAATTTACCTGCTCTGTAACGTCTACAGCGACCACAAGAATATCCGATACGCGACCATCCAAACCGTCGACCGGCTGATAAACCACATTAAAAAACAGCTCTTTCAGCACTCCGTTATGCTCCAGCATTGCCCCGATCTCACTCGCATTGAAAGCTACTCCTGAGGTATAAACTTCGTCAAGTATCGCTGGAAAAGGCTGCCCTTTGAGTTCAGGAAGGGCTTTATAAAGCGGAAGCCCGATGATGTCTTTTGTTTTTCCCCAAACCTGTAAAATCCGCTGATTGGCAGTTTCTACCAGCAGTTCCCTACCATGGAGTACGCCGATTGCAACCGGAGCCTCCTGGATCAGAAACTTAAAGCGCGCCTCACTTTGGGCCAGCAGATGATTTGCAATGGAAAGCTGAGCATTAGCTGAGCTGAGTTCTTCCGCATATTTCTCCAATAACCGCTTGGAAAACACCCGATCGGTGATCTCAAAAGACATCACCAATACCCCATTTCTATTCCCTTCCAGATCTAACAGCGGCTGATAAGTATAGTCTACATAAGTTTCGCGTATACTGCCATCTGACATTGTAAAAAGCACCTGACTTTCCTTCACATCAATCACCTCACCTGTTGCCATGACCTGAAGCAATTGTCCGGCAAAAGGTTGATCGGCAAGGTCTGGCAAGATCTCCAGAAAAGGTCTCCCTACTACTTCCTCCCGTGATTTTTTCCAGTAATCCAGGTTCGTATCATTGATCATTTCCACAACAAGATCCTTTCCCCGAATCACCACCACGGAAGCCGGCAGCATATTCAATATCTGTTTAAGATTGTCGGTGGCCTGATCAGAATCCAGTCTGCTTTCGCATTTCACCTGTTTATGGTTTGGTTTCTCCAGAATCCAGACACTCAGTTTACTGATCGCAGCCCCTTCATCCTGCACAGGAGCATAGATCAAGCTGACTTGAATTTCTTCGTCCTTTCCATGACGCTGCAGCTTAAGCTCAACGTCATCGGTAGTATAGGTTTCGCCAGTATTGACGATGTCAAGGAGTGCCTCTTTATATTTCCTTTGCAGCTGTGCAAAAGGTTCCAGAAAAGACTTTCCAAGGACCTCTTCTTTTCCGATCCCGGTGATTTCTACAAATTTATCATTCACCATTTCTACCAGAAGGCCGTCAACGTTTAGGACACAAATACCTATAGGAGCACTATCAACTATGGTTTTCAACAAAGGATTGTCTGTTAAGTTCATTCGTAATTAAAAAAACGCTAAGGTAAGCTAATAAACACCTAAACCAATAAATGGGATTTTGTTAAAATGAAACCTTTCCATTTGGGGGCTGTTATTCAATATAAACATCATCTATAATAAACAAAATCTATAAAAATGGAAAACACAGCAATTAACTCAGAAATCCTTAACGACCTCATTCAAATTAATAACGATCGTGTAGCAGGCTATGAAAAAGCACTTTCTGAATTATCAGATCAAGATAGCGACTTAAGGTCCCTATTTTCGGAAATGATCAGGCAGAGTAAACAGCATAAAGCCACACTGACACAAGAAGTGCAGGTATTGGGCAGCAGTGCAGAAACCGCCAGTACAACTACATCTGGAAAAATCTATAGAGCCTGGATGGATTTAAAAGCAGTTTTCACAGGCAATGACCGTGAAACGGTGTTAAACAATTGCGAATTTGGTGAAGATGCTGCTCAAAAAGCATACAAAACGGCTTTAGAAGCAGACGGACTTTCTGTACACCTGAAAAACATTATTTCTGAACAAAAAGCAGATTTATACAGCTCACACAACAAGATAAAAGAACTTAGAGATCGCGTATCTTCTTAGTTTATCTTAGAACTGAATCTATAAAGAAAGATCGTTATTCATCATAACGATCTTTCTTATGTTAACGTTTTTCAACTTCGGATAGTTCAAGCCTATTTAACTCAAGTTGATGACTAAATAGCATATTTTAAAACAAATCATCCCAATAACAGTTAGAGAATAGCAAATAATCAATCGAAATTTATTTATGGATTTTACAGTAGAATTGGAGGATATGGTGGCTATGCTAGTTTCCATTATATGTGGTGGTGCAATTGGGTTTGAGCGGGAATATAAAAACAAATCTGCAGGCTTTCGCACCATCATTCTCATTTCCCTTGGCTCTACAATCTTCACCATAGTTTCTGGACATGGAGCTGGTGCAGACGATCGGATTTCGGCAAATATCATTACAGGAATAGGATTTATCGGGGCCGGTGTAATCTTTAAAGACAAGATTTCCGTAAGGGGAATCACCACTGCCGCCGTCATCTGGACATCTGCAGCGATCGGAATGACCGCTGGTATTGGCTACCACGCCCTGGCCTTATGCCTAACGATCATCACACTGGCGGTGCTCTTAATGGTGACCAGTGTGGAGCGCATGATTGCTCAACTTCAAAAAGAGCAAATATTAAACGTCACATTTAGGAACCCAGACTTTCATCAAATTGATCATCTTGAAAATATCTTGAGCACCAAAAACCTTTCTTTGGAGCGTGTCGAAGTGTCAAAAGAAAATGATAAGCTCATGGCAGTATTCAAAGTCTCAGGTAAGAAAAAGTATTTGTTAGAAATGAATGAAACCCTTGCTACCATACCAGAAATTATAAGTTTTTCTTAAAAACAGGATTTAAGCCATAAATGGAGCGATCTTTGTCTACAGATCTTGTTTAAGAGGCTTATTGCTATTCTCCGAAATTCCAAATTCATATTTATTGCCCTATGAGCCATTTAAGACCTTGTATTAAGATTTGCTTCCTGATGATGCTGTTTCCCTTTGTGGTCAATGCGCAGAATGCAGGAGATGTACTGCCGCAAAACAATCAGGTGCTCGATACGGCAAAACAAACAGACCTGATTGATCTTGCCAAGTCTATTTTTCACATTAAACCTGGAAAAATAAAGGAACAAAGGGGAAAGCAGATTTACTTCTCCATATTACCTATAGGAGGAACAGTACCAGGGGGATCTGGCAGAGCTTTGATCACCAGCACAACTGCTGCTATGTATCTTGGACCAAAGGCCAGCACCAATCTATCCACCGCCACTTTTACGCCCTATTGGAACTTTGGCAGCCGCTTTGGCCTGCCCATTCGAAGCAACATCTGGCTTCCTGATAATACCTGGCTGATCCAGGGAGATACCCGCTTTTTAGTTTACCCGCAATATACCTGGGGCCTGGGCAATAGTCACAGTGAACAGGAGAAGGTACTGGTAGACTATAAATACATTCGCTTTTATCAGAATGCACTGAAACGCATCCGCCCCTACTTTTACGCCGGATTGGGTTACAATCTGGATTATCGATTTAACATTAAACCTGAAAGTGCGGATATAGACCTGGCCAACTATACCGGTTATAAGTATGGTACAGGCAGCAATTCAGTTTCCTCAGGGCTGAGTTTAAATCTCGTCTATGATACCCGCAGCAATGCCATAAATCCGCTGCCTGGAATGTACGCCAATCTGGTATACCGGATCAACCCTACGTATTTGGGCAGCAACAATACCTGGAGGTCTTTGTACCTGGATGTAAGGAAATACATTTCCATGAACAAGGAAAACCCGAATCAGCAGAATACCCTTGCCTTCTGGTCTTATTTCTGGGCGGCACTGGATTCCAAAACACCATACCTTGATTTACCAAGCACAGGCTGGGATCCTTACAACCGATCGGCAAGAGGCATAGACCAGAACCGCTATAGGGGAAGAAGCCTTTTTTACCTGGAAAGTGAATACAGGCGTGACATCACCAGGAACGGCTTAGTTGGATTTGTGGTGTTTGCCAATGTCAATAGTGTTAGTGTGAGCAAAACACAGGCCTTATTTTCGTCCTGGAAACCCGCCGCAGGAACCGGACTCCGTCTGAAATTCAATAAAGGATCCAATACCAATATTGGCATCGACTATGGCATGAGCAAGGGCTACAAAAGTTTATCGTTTAATCTTGGAGAGACATTTTAAACTTAGGGCATCAGCCTAATTGAGCCATACAGACAAGTAAATTGAGCCGTATGAGAAATGGCCGGCAAACAAAAACTGATGATCTTTGATTTGTTAAAATATAACAATACCAGCTATGGAACAGATCACAAAAATAAAACTTGGCAAAAACGGTCCGCTAGTATCTAAACTAGGCTTGGGCTGCATGCGCATGTCGTCGATTTATGGAGGCCCTGCCCCTGATGAAACGGAAAGCATCGCTACTATTCATGCCGCATTGGATAATGGTATAAATTTTTTGAATACTGGTGATTTTTATGCGGCAGGCCATAACGAACTGCTCGTAGGCAAAGCCATCAAAGACCGAAGGGATGATGCCTTCATCAGCGTTAAATTTGGAGCAATTTTCTACAATGGCCAATGGTTAGGTCTCGACCTGCGTCCGAATGCGATAAAGAATTTCATCAACTACTCCTTAGTACGTTTGGGGATAGATACTATTGATCTTTATCAACCTTGCAGATTAGACAACAGTGTTCCTTTAGAAGAGGTGATTGGTACTGTTGCTGATCTCATCAAAGAAGGAAAAGTGCGTCAGCTCGGTGTTTCTGAAATTACTGCAGATCAACTGCGCAAAGCGAACAGCATCCACCCGGTAAGTGCTTTAGAGATAGGTTATTCCTTGGCAGATCGCCAGATAGAAAGCGATTTACTACCTGCGGCGAAAGAGTTGGGCATAGCGGTAGTTGCTTTCGCAAATACTGCAGAAGGCTTGCTGACCGGTACAATGAAGGCGCCTCTCGCAGCTGATGCCTACCAGGGTCATTTCTCGCGTTTTCAGGGAGAAAATCTGATTAAAAATCTGGAAAAAGTTGAGGTCTTAAAGGCAATGGCAAGGGAGAAAGGATTTACGCCAACTCAACTTGCAATTGCCTGGGTAAACGCGCAAGGTGATCATATCATGCCATTGGTGAGCATGAGCCGCAGATCCCGCTTACAGGAAAACCTCAAAGCAATGGAGATCGCATTCAATGCGGAAGAGATGAATACCCTGAATCAGCATTTTGCACCAGGGGCAATAATTGGCAGCACTTATCTACAGCGATAATTATTGGGGCTTAATTATTAAGCCCCAACTGTTTTATATCTTTATATCATGACCAATCCGAATGAAATTATTCCTGGAGTACTCTTTTACTCCTATCTCTCTGCCATGAGAAAGGATAAAGTAGCCTTCCTGGAGCACAGCACCCTGGTATTGCAGGTATCAGGTCGTTTTACAATGGAAACTGCCAGCGAAAAGTTCTCCATCACACAAGGTGAAATGCTGCTGATTCGAAGGAATCAACTGGGGGAGCTCACTAAGACTCCCTTAAATGGGGAGGACTACCAAACCATTGTCATTTGTCTTAAAGAAGAGCTGCTGAGAAAGATCGCGCTGGAAGAGCAATTAGAAATAGGGAGAAAATACAGCGGCCCGAGCAATATCCTGATTCCCGGAAATGATTTTTTACAGGCCTACTTTCAATCGGTGATTCCTTATGTGCGTCATTCCGAAGAAAAGATTACCCATGCGGTGGGCATGCTGAAAGTAAAAGAAGTGGTACTTTTGCTGCTGCATACCATGCCTGAGCTTAAAGATTTTCTATTCGATTTCTCCGAACCCTATAAGATGGATCTGGAAAAGTTTATGCTGAACAATTTTCACTTTAATATCCCGGTTGAAAAGTTTGCAAGGCTCAGCGGGAGAAGCCTTGCAGGTTTTAAGCGCGACTTTCAGAAAACATTTTACACCTCACCCAGGCATTGGCTGCTGGATAAGCGGCTAATTGAAGCCCGCCATCTGATAGAAAAAAAGAACAGGAAACCCTCTTCAATTTATCTGGATCTTGGATTTGAAAGCCTATCGCATTTCTCGCACTCCTTTAAAAAAAAGTTTGGTAAAGCGCCAACCGATCAGGTATAATGTCCTGGTTTCACCCTTCTTCTGCATCAGCCTTTAAACTACCTAATCACTAGATTTCGGTTTCTAATCCTATTTTAAGAGACCAGGCTGTCAGTTCTACCTGCAGGTATAAACCCACATCAGCAGCAGTAAAAGCGGCCTCTGGCGGACACCAGCTATGAAAGCGAAGATGGCTTATGCCGTATGCTTTAACCTTTCCAAAGACCTTTTCCATTGGAGGATATCCTGTTCATGGAAATATATTGCACTCCAGCATACCTCTTAAAAATAAAGGCTTATTATTGATTAGCAATGTTACACCGTCACTGCTTAAAGTCCGAAAGGCAAAAGAAGTTGATGCGATATATAGCTGACTACCAGACTTTATCGACTCATTCAGCTGATATAAGGAAGGATTAAACTCATCCCATTCTTTGATCGGGCCATCATAAGTCAGGTACTTGACAATGCTGCTTTCTCCAGGTTTCAGTAATAATGAAAAATATGTCATTTATAACTTATATTTTCATGTTTTAGCTCAGCTCATCAACCACCAGACCGACCGATATTAAGAGCGGAAACAGGCCAAGATGAGTGCTTGCTCCCTGGTGGTTGACATCCATATCCAATACCTGTATAAACATTTCTTTCGCTGCTTCAGCAGCACCGAGGCCCAGAGCACCAAGACCAATCAAATAACAGCAATGGATGCGATTTTTTAAATTAAGATCCTGATCAAAAACCAGTAAATCCGGGAGTGATACCGCAAAGTAATCGATCTCAATCTCGTCATTCAGGTGAATTTCGCCAAATTGGATAAAGCGTTCAAAAATCTCCTTTGCTTTGTTGGCCTCCCCAAGTTTTAACCAGGCCAATCCCTGGTAGAAGATTTTATCAGGCTGAGGGTCATTGTAAAATATTGCCTGCACCAGTTCTGTTGATCCAGAGGTGGCCTGCAAGAACTTTTGAGCCGCCTGTTCTTTCAGTCCCATTTCTTCGTACACACAGCCTTCCAGAAAATGAATGTCATTCTCCTGTGCGCCATATAACTTTCCTTCCCCAAGATTGTGGGGATAATGCGTTGCCAAGGAAAGCAGCTCAAGTGCAGTTTGATAAGCGCCTTCCAGGAGCGCAGTTTTGGCGAGTTGAGTATGGCAAAGCAGGTGCTGGCCTACTACCTTTCCTTCTCCACCCTCCCAGGGATGAAACTGTCGACTGGCGAGCATGGATTGAGCTTCCCGATAACGACTCAGGTGATTACACAGGGTGATCTGCTCCAGGAATAAATCATCACGATAATTAACCAGCTCAGGATACTTTTCCAGCATCGCCAAACGCGGTTCAGGAGCATATCCCATTTTTTTATATAACTGATCCAGCTCCATAAATACCCGCGCATCATCGCTGTCCAGGCTAAAGGCTTTTACCAGGGATTTAAGTGCCTGATCTGCGTCATTCAAATGATTATGGTAGGCTAGTGACAAATTTCTATGTGCTGTAGGAAAAGTAGGATCGTTTTTTACAGCATACTCCCAATTGGCTACTGCTTCCGTAGACTGCTGCTTTCCATACCAGAAGTTCCCCAGATAATAAGGTGCTTTAGCATCTTTTGGATTTTGTGCGATCGCAGACAACAATACATTTACATCTTCTATCCTATGAGGGAAACAGAAATCTGGAGAGGCACACTGTCCTTTTGCAAAATATGCCTTGGCTGATGGCCCATTACCAGTCTTCAGCGCAAACCAGCCCAGGTAATAATAAACCATCGGATATCCCGCGGTTTGCTGCTCACTGAGATAGATGGACAAAATCCCGGTTGCCTCTTTGAACAATCCCGACTGCGCGTATTCCAATGCACATTCTATATAATTATGAACATCTTGTCGCATCAACTGTACAAGATGGCTTAAAGACGCTTCTGAAGCGCTTAAATCACCAGCTTCCAGTTGTATGCTATATCTTTCATACAGACAGCCGAAATTGAACGGATCTACCAGCAAGGACGCTTCAAGAAAAGTCATCGCCTCTTTAAGCTTGGCCAATTTATGTAGAATAGCCGTTTTAAGGTGACGTGCAGCTGGTGAATGGTAATTACGCAGCAAAGATTTATTGATCAAGTATAGTGCATCTTCATAGTCCCCCTTTCCCGCAGCAATTCGTGCCAGTTCAAAGAAACCGGCATCCTGCCAGGCAGCATTCCATGTTGATTTATAAAATGCTTCATAAGCTTCTTCCCCCTTTTCCTGCATTTTTAATGACAGCCCCAGATTGTAATAAGGCTCCCCATCGTAAGGATTAGGATTACGTGATGTTAACGTTTTTATAGCGGTACGAAAAAACTGTTCAGCAGCAGCAAATTGTCCGCGTTTCATGTTCCATAGTCCCATTGAATTGTTGCAGCGGACATCTCCAGGCTCCCTTTTCAGGGCTTCCATATAATAATCTGTAGCCAGGTAACTGGCATGACGGTATTGTTCAATATGTAAGCCGTTCAGAAATAACTCCTCAATTGACGCTATTTCTTCGGGGGCTTTTGCTGCGGTTGCAGCTGCTGGAATTTCCTTTGAATTTACCTTTTCCTGTTCATAGCTCACCAGCAGCTTATGATCGGATGTTTGCACGAGCACACGAACACTTCCCATAGAAAAATCGCTCTTGAGCAGAATGACTTTCTCAAAAACCGAAGATGGAGAAAGGTCAAAGCAGGAAGTATCCTGCAACACTTCATCTATAAATAAGCTGACCACAGCAGAAGGATAAGATGCGGTCGCATAAACTTTTATCTCCAGCGTATCTCCATGCTGTTCTACGTTGATCATCGCTTCTTTAGTGGCATTCTTAACGGCAGCCACTTTAGCATAAGGCATAAAATACTGCTCAAATGTTTTTTCTTCATTAGGCTGCAGCCAGGAGAAATCAGGCTGATTGTCGGTATAAACGCCTGTCATCAATTCTATATAGGGGCCATCTTCATCCGTCAGATTTCTATCCCAGGAGAGTCCAAAGTCACTATTCCCCCAGGTCCATTGCTTTTTGCCCGGTGCAATATGATGATTGGCCACGTGCAGCATTCCCGCCTGTGTATCATGCTCATATCCTCCAATAAAATTATAGCTGGATCGGATTGCCATGTAAGAAGTAGGCACAGGAATATTTTTATAACAGGAAATGTCTGTTCCTGGTGAATAGTCTTTTTTATAATAAGTACCGGTAGCCATCGGAAAATCCGAAACATCACGCTTACCGTGATCAAAAACAGCATATACATCCGGTGGAAAAATCGACTGGTAGTGATCATTGACTTTTACCGCAGGGTTTGCCCACCACAAAAATGTTTGTGGAAATGGTGTGGGATTGTATACTTTTCCTTTGACTTCGAGATAAGCCTTATCCGGATATAAGGTAAAACCTGCCATTCCTTTAGTACGAAACATCAGTTCCAGCTCATTTACCCAAATGGTTTTACTACCATCATCATTTGATGCTATGGTAAAATCTATCGGGTCAAATGTACTTGGACGATGGTGCTGCGGCCAGTTGAACTCTATTCCTCCTGAAATCCATGGGCCGGTTAAGCCTACCAATGCGGGTTTAATCACCTGGTTATAATAGATAAAATCACGGTTGCGCACTTTATCATAGGCTCTTTGGATCCTTCCTCCGAGTTCGGGAAGCACCATTATTTTCAAATATTCATTTTCTATAAATACTGCGGTATACTCCTTATCAATTTTTTCATCAGATATTTTCTCGATAACAGGGTTCGGGTATACTGCTCCTGTGCTGCCTTGGTATACTCTTTTTTCTAAAAAAATAGGGTTCTTTTCCGGCTTACCTGTTTCGTAAGTAGGAATAATAACTTTCTCCAGCCATGCGGTTACTTCCATCATATAATTCGTGCTTCTTGTATAATTCTTGCTTCTTGATTAGATATATATTTCTTAATGGGGACTAAAAACAGCTTCCAGTTCTTCCAATGTTTTCCCTTTGGTTTCTTTCACTCTTGACTTTACAAATAGGAAACCCATGATACAAATCCCGGAATAGAGGTAAAAGGTATTGTGCATGCCGATCCATTTGGCAAGAACAGGAAAAGTAAAGGTGAGTAAAAAGTAGGCTGCCCATAAGCAGAGGATGGCGATAGAGGATGCTGCCCCCCTCACATGGTTAGGGAAAATTTCTGAAATCAACACCCAGGTTACTGGTCCGAGGGAGATGGCATAAGTTCCTATCGCCGCTAGTAAAAACACACCGACTAAAGCAGAATGTGCGGCTAGTAATTGTGCGATCAGCAGGTACAATATAGCCAGTGTAGCTGCACCGAATAACAGGAGTGGTCTACGGCCAATTTTATCCACTAGAAACATGGCCAAGATGGTAAAAAACAGGTTTACGCCGCCTATAAATACCGCCTGCAGCAATTGATCATCTTTCGACGCACCAATACTGGCAAAGATATTTGAAGGATAATTAAAAACCACATTAATCCCGCAGAGCTGTTGAAAAACAGCAAGCACAATTCCAATGGTTACTGCTGGAAATACGGCTTTCCCGAAGACGGCTGTATAGCTAACTTTTTGATTTCCTTTTGCGGCAGTCTTTATCAGATCCATCGCTTTAATGGAAAAATCAGCACCGCCAATTTTTTCCAGCACCTTCAGTCCTTTACTTTCTTTTCCGGTCTGCAGTAACCACCTCGGACTTTCCGGTAACCAAATGACCCCGATAATGAACAATGCAGAAGGGATCGCACCGAGGCCAAACATCCATCGCCAGGCATCAGGCCCACTATTGCGCAGGGAATAATTGATAAGGTTTGTAATGAGGATGCCAAGTACAATGGTGAGTTGGTTGATGCTCACCATTCTGCCACGGTATTTTGCCGGAGAAACCTCAGCAATGTACATAGGTGACAAAAGAGAAGCCATCCCTACTCCGATTCCTGCTACAAATCTGGAGAAAATAAAGAAACTAAGTTCGGTAGCAAATGCCATTGCGAGCGCGGAAAGGCCAAAGATGAGGGCCGCCAAAAAAAGTCCTGGTCTGCGGCCATATTTATCGGCCACACGGCCTGCTAATAAGCAGCCAATGATGGCGCCAAGCGCCAATGAGCCTGTTGCAAAGCCTTCCCAATATTCATTTAGTCCAAACTGATCCCGTAAAAAAGGTAAAGCACCTGAAATTACGGCAAAGTCAAAACCAAACAGGTATCCTCCCAGAGCGGAGACAAATGAGATAGACAAAAGGTATGAAGTTTTAAATTGTTCCATTTTCGGTTTAGGTTAACAAAACCAAATTTGAACTAATAAAAGCAACCCTACAATAGAAATAATTCTGAAAGGAATGGACTATTTTATGAAATTATATATAATTTCAGCCCTGACAAAAGGCATATGGAAAGCGCAACAATTGAAATTAAAAAGAAAGAAGGCTTTAACGGTCAAAAAGCAATTGTATTGCCCCGGTCAATTCTGGTGAAAGCGGGTGGTCCTAATCCGCTTTCTGCAGGCCTCTACCTCACGGATATTGGATTCTACCCCAAAGCAAAATTTCATTACCGGGAACGCAGCCATGGGATCGATCAGTACATCCTTCTTTACTGTACAGATGGAAAAGGTGAAGTAAGAATAGAAGACAATTCCTATGCACTTAAAGCAGGGAACTTCATTGTGATACCCGCAGATAAATCTCATGCTTATGAATCCGATCAGAATAACCCATGGAGCATTTACTGGGCACACTTCAAAGGCCACCTTGTTAAATCACTGATCAAATTATTGGTTAAAAGACAAAAAGGTTATAAAGGTCTTGTACAGTTTAATGAGTCAAGGATAAAACTGTTCGACGATATTTATTCAAATCTGGAAAGAGGGTATAGTACGGATAACCTATGCTATGTAAATATTAGTTTCGGTTACTTCCTTTCGTCCATTATTTTTGATGAGAAATTTAACTATTCGGCTAAGCAATACACTATAAATCCCATTGATGTAGCCATTGAGTTTATGCAAAAAAACCTGCATACCATCTTTACACTGGACGATGTCGCTAAATCAGTTAATTTATCCACCTCTCACTTCTCCGCACTTTTCAAAGATCAAACCGGCTTTGCTCCGATCAAGTATTTTAATCACATTAAAATTCAGAAAGCCTGTCAATACCTTCAGTTCACAGACCTCCGGATCAAAGAAATTGCCTCCATCCTTGGTATAGATGATCAGTATTACTTTTCAAGGATGTTTTCAAAGATTATGGGCGTCTCTCCACAAGATTATAAGATAAAAAGAGAAACACTCCGGGAAACAAAATTTTTATAAAACCGAGCCCGGAAAAGGCATATATTTATCACTAACAGAAGGTTTTTGAGTTATTAAATTAGAAAAAATGAAAATATCAGAGGTTAAAATTGCAGAATGGTTTTTACGAATTGCATTAAGTGCAGGATTTTTATCTGCTACAGCTGACCGTTTTGGTTTATGGCCAAAAGAAATTTCGGCCTGGGGCAATTGGCAAAGTTTTGTAGATTATACAAAAAGTTTAAATCCATTATTTCCAGATAGTTTCACCCCCTTCCTCGCTTATAGTGCAACCGCTTTAGAAATTATTTTGGGCATTTTGCTGCTGACTAATTTCAAAACAAATTGGGTAGCAAAGGCAAGCAGTATATTACTTTTACTATTTGCACTATCTATGACTTTTTCTAAAAGCATTAAAGTTCCACTAGATTACTCTGTATTTTCAGATTCAGCAGCTGCATTTGCGCTGAGTATTATTGTCCAGGCAAAAAAAAAACGTCTGTAACAGTTCCATACGTAGAGGCCACATACATCGATGAATGACTGAACCTACATTCAAAAAAAAACATACCTTTGCCCAGCTAAAAACTACAGTTGAGAAGATTAGTTTGTCTTTTATTACTCCTAATGGTCATCTTTCAAACCTTTAACAGGTTAATGATCAACCTGGCTTTTAAAGCCAATCAGGATTATATTGCCGCAAATTTCTGTGAGAATAAAGATAAACCAGAGAAACACTGCAATGGGCGCTGCATACTTGTAAAAAAGCTAAAGCAGGCAGAGCAGAATGAAGAAAAACAGAGAACTGAAAATCTGGCAAAAACTGCATTACTTTATTTTTGTAAAATTCATCTCCTTGCAGTAGGTGATCCTTTATCGGATCTAGAGCAAACAGGTTACAATCCTTTCTACCTCAACTTTAAACCTTCGTTCTTCGCTAACGACATCTTCAAACCGCCCCAGCGATATACCTGCTAAAAATTATTTTATTTTTCATCATAATGCTGCATAGTATATGGGCATTACATGTCCGTTATTGACAGTAAATTATGCTGTAAAAACATTAATCATCAGAAGAAATGAGGTAAACCGTGTCCAAAAACTGCGTTGACGGGAGCCTCATAAGCATCAATTTTATAATTCAATTATTTCGATGAAAATCAACATTTTCAACATTATATGGCTATTACTGCTGATCAGCAGCAAATCCTTTGGCCAACAACCTAGTACAGGAAAATTAAAGGGTCGCATTGTTACCGTTCAGAATGAACCAGTAGCAGGTGCTACGGTTCAATTTCAAAACACTATGATCACCACAATAACAGACTCAGATGGCGCATTCAAATTTTCTGCTATTCCTGCCGGAACTTATGTGCTTCTGGTCTCTAATGTGGGATATCTGGCCCACAAGCAGAACCTGCTCATCATCACCGGAAAAAATCCCTTCCTCAATCTTCAGCTTTCAGAAAGTAAGCAGGAATTGACAGAAGTGACCATTCATACCAACAGGAATTCGTACCAAACAAAATCATCCAATACGGCAACAAGAATGGATATCCCCCTACTGGAAACGCCACAATCTGTACAAACCGTTTCTTCAAAGGTCATTCAGGACAGGCAATCTTTTACCCTCAACGAACTAGCCAGTACTTTTACAGGTATGAAAGCCAATAATGGGAATGGTTCCTTCACTATGAGGGGATTTACAGCTTATTCCCCTACTGACGCCAGCTTTCTCCTTTACAATGGCATTAGAGGGAATCTCTTTCTATGGAGTCAGCAGCCCCTATTGTACAACGTTGAATCCGTGGAATTACTTCGTGGCCCTTCAGGAGCTTTATTTAGTGAAGGTGCACCCGGGGGCGTGGTCAATTTTATTACTAAGAAACCCCTGGAATCTCCACAATACAATTTTGACTTATCACTAGGCAGCTGGAATTTCCGCAGGGCATCTGTTGACCTTACCGGACCATTAACGAAAAACAAAAAGCTCCTTTACCGGACAATTGTAGGATATGACAGGTCAGAAAGCTTCCGAAATGACCAGGATAAAGAAAACATTTTCATCGCTCCATCATTCACTTACCTATTCTCTAACAAAACAAATCTTAACCTGGAGCTCAATTATGCATATCAAAAAGCTGTTCATCAATATGACAATGGGACTTTCATCGGTACCAGAGCCGATGGCAGCTTTGATTTCAACTACTACCCGGACAACCTGACTGTTCAAAGTCCCACGGATTATGGAAAAACGGACAATACATCTGCCACACTTACCTTCAATCATAGTTTCAGGGAAAACCTTAAGTTGACAGTTGTACAACGAGCAGTAAGAAATGTACTCGATTTTACGGACCACATCCCAGTTGGGAAAATCAAAAATGACTCTATTAGTAGGGCATACCAGGACTGGGAAACAGACCGGTTTAGTCTGCAAACAACTGCTTATGCAAGCTACAATACCAACACAGGTTTATTAAAACATCAAATTATTGTGGGTGCCGACTATAACCGATATGGCTGGACAAAAAATGATTATCAATATAAACCAGCTTCAAGGATTTCCATTTTTAATCCAAATTATAGCAACGATCCTCCTTCAGCAAGTTTACCTGCAGAGGAATCCGATGACAACAAGCGTGTCACTAACTTAACAGGGTTTTACATTCAGGATCAAATCAGTTTTGGAAGACAACTAAAAGCCTTACTTTCATTAAGGTATGACAACTATGATGGCAAGGAAACCCCACTCTCTTCCAGAGACAACAAACAGGGAGACCAGCTTCAGGCTTCCGGATGGATTCCCCGTGCAGGATTAGTTTATTTACCATTAGCGCAGCTATCGATTTACGGAACATATCTTAGGTCCTTCAACCCACAAACCTCCAACAATGTCCTTTCCGGCGGACCATTTCCTACTCGAAAGGCCACTCAATATGAATTGGGAGCAAAAGCTGATTTCTTAAATCAACTACTGTCGACCACTTTGTCCATATACGAGATCAAATATGCAAACATCCTAACCGCAGCACCTACTGAAGAAAACTCCCACCGTCAGGCAGCAATTGATGGCACACGCAGTAGAGGAATCGAATTTACAGCAATGGGCAGCATTCACAATTTTAACATCATTGCAGGTTATGCTTATAATGAACACGTAATACTCAGCACTAGTGCCTTTGGAAAAAAGGGCGATCGCTTTGCTAATGCCCCCAAACACATGGCCAACCTCTGGTTAAAATACAACCTGAACTATACCTCATTTAAAGCGCTGGGAATAGCTGCAGGCGTACGTTATGTGAGCGATCAGGTAGGGTTGATCAGCAATCAGAACTTTATATTCCCAGAATACACCGTATTTGATGCCGCGATTAATTTCCAGAAAGGACGATATAATTTTCAAATCAATGCCTATAATCTAACGGATAAACACTATTTCACCGGAAGCAGATCAAGCACAGTAACAGCCGGTTTAGGCGATCCATTTAATTATAGAATTGGAATAAGCTACCAAATCCGATGAGCAAAGGGAATTATATCAGCAAACTTGCGTTTGCTATGCACAGCTGGCTTGGCCTGATCAGCGGCACATTTCTACTGCTGCTCGGGCTAAGCGGATCCGCACTAGTCTTTCTAAAAGAGATTGATCATGCCATTAATGCTGATTTACTCCAGGTAAAGCAATCGGGGAAAGCACTTTCTTTAGATACGCTGTATAGGAAAATTGGAAAAGAGCATCCTAATTTAGCAGGTATTGCCTGGTTAAATCCGGATGCCCCTGCCAATGAAGCCTATGAGTTCCGGCTTTATCAAAATGATGGAAAGCTCAGCACCTATGACCTTGCTATGGTCAGCATCAACCCATATTCTGGCGAAACCTTACGTGAAGGAAAGCTCAAAAACCTGAACCCAAGTGTGATGTACTGGATATTACAGTTTCACTGGAGCTTTCAACTGGGTATCCCTGGGTTATTATTAGCCACCCTCTTCGGGATCACGATGCTCTTGTCTTGCACAACAGGAGCAATCATTTACCGAAAACAGCTATGGAAAGTATTGACTTTCAGGGCAAGATTAAAATGGACAAATTGGCGAACCATATCCTCGAGTCTACATAGAGTGCTGGGAGTTTGGGCGCTACTTTTCAATGTAATAATTTTCTTTACAGGTTTCTGGATGAATAAATTCGCATTAGATCCTGGTTATTGGAAAAAACAAACCATTACATGCCCATTAAATAGCTTATCCAAACAATCCATAGATTATATGCTTTGGAAGGCAAAAAAGAGTATGCCAGCGTTAAAGATTAAAAGTGTTTATCTACCTACCCAACCGGGGAAAAGTTTCAAAGTTACTGGCACTATGAAGGATCAGTCTGCATTCTTCGATACTGGAAATTCTGTTTCTATTGATCCTGGTAGCGGACAGATTATTTCTATGGTACATTTGGCTGAAAAAAGTGTAGGGGAAAAGTTAGAGGCTACATTTTTCTCCATTCATGCAGGTAGTTTTGGTGGCGTACCCATCAAAATACTGTATGTGATTATAGGCCTGCTTCCAGGTTTACTTTCTATTAGCGGCGCAGTGTTGTGGTGGCGAAAAGTAAAAAAACGATATCATTAAAAATTCAACTGTCACAATTTGAAGGTTGCAGAAGTATAACTTCCGCAGCCTTCTTATTTACGCTGGAGCACTTTTAACCAGTTCAGAAGGATTAAGAATTGAGAACGATTTGTCTATTGGATTTCAAACCCAAAAAATCTAAAATAAGAGGTCGATCATCAATTCAAATTCTTGAAAGCAGGCGTTAAAAACGAAATCAGCCCTACAAGAAAAACAATGAACCCAAAAATTACAAACACGATATTAATTCCAATATTATCGACCAGGAAACCGGCACAAATCAATGCTCATATCGTTGGCAAAACATCCAAACTAAAGTACATCGAAAATACGCGACCAAGAAGAGCTAGCTTTACTGTTTCCTGAACCGCTGTAAATCCCGAATTATATAGGGATGCCGATACCCCTCCAAGTGTTGTTAACAACGCAAATAATATAAAATACTGAGGTGTTAACCAACCAGACAAAAAAAAGGAAATTCATATTAAAACATGTGCAAGACTAAAAAGATAAACCTTACGGATACCTGGCTTCCACATACTTAACAAAGCAGCTCCAAACAAAGCACCCTAACCCCAGGCTGTTTCAATAATACCCATTTCTAGCTTACCTCCTTTAAAATGTTTAATGGTAATTAAAGGCAGCAACACCGATATTGGCATGATACAAAACCCTGAAATGGCGCTATAAAGAATTAAAAGCGAAAGCCCCCTTATTGCTGATAACTTCGCGATAAGCAGTTTTCATAGCTTGCCAAACTTAAAATATACTTGACCTGTTTTTTTTCTTGTTCGAAGAAGGGATGGAAATGAAAAGCAAAGAAAAAATGGCAATCATAGCGCCCGCAATATCTAGCAACAGAACATTTCTAATCGATGATAACCCAATAGCTAAAGCACCAATCGCAGGATCGGCTAGGTTAGAAAACGATTTAATAATTTGGTTGATTCCAGCAATACGTAATAATTCTGATTTAGGTGCTAATAATGGAATTGTGGCTTGCAATGCAGGAATATGAAATGCAGAACCTATAGAGCGTAATCCCAATATGTTTTAATAGACACTTCAGTCCCTTTAAATATCATAATCACTAGATTAATACCTACCTTACTGCTTTATATGCCCCTATGTTTAAACAATTAGAGGATTACATCAAACAGTCAGGAGAAATAGATGAGAAAACCTTAGCATTTATTTTTAGTAAATTCAAGCTGATCAAAACAAGAAGAAATCAATTACTCCTTGATTACCATGAAGTATGCAAGAACCATTATTTTGTAAACCAAGGCTGTATCAGAGTTTTCACAATAAATAAAACTGGTTTGGAAACCACACGTTTTTTTGCTTTTGAGGGTTGCTTTGGAACCGCCCTGCCAAGTTTAATTGATCAGCTACCAGCATTTGAATATTTACAAACCATTGAAAAATCTGAATTATTAACCATCACAAGAGCAGATTTTTATTCTTTAGTAGATCAGATCCCACAATTTGCTAATGTATACCGCCATATATTGGAGTTGGGTTTTATTACTGCCCAAAAAAGAATTTATGGTTTTCAAGGCTTTGATGCAAAGGAAAAAGTAAACTGGGTCAACAACCATTACCCAAAATTTCTTTCAAGAATATCTAATAAAATGGCAGCTTCTTACCTTGGCCTGTCTCCCTCAACATTAAGTCGAATAAAACATAAACTTTGAAAACGTTGACCTAGGTCAACGTTTTCAAAAAGCCACTGCAATATCTTTGTATCAGCTGATACAAAGATATTGCAGCCCAGAAAATGATGATCTATTTGCGAAGGCTGCACCGCTTTTATAAGTTAACCTAATCGCAAAACAACTGATCAAATCACCAATAAATTCAATATGATGAAGATGTCCTTAAAAAAAATCATTTTAGCGCTTATTTTAGGTTTGGCAACTAGTTTCGCCCAGGCACAGCTACCAACATACCAGTTATCAAGTCATATCCTGGATGTATCTACAGGCCTTCCAGCACCCGGTGTACCTGTAAAACTTGAAAAACTTAATGAGCAAAATAAAGTTTGGACATTAATCGACCAAAAGAGTACTGATGAAAACGGAAGGATCATAGATTTTCTGAACCAAAACAAATCTGAAATAGGAATATTCAAGCTTACTTTTCTTGTTGCTGATTACTTTAAGCAAAGAAACACACCATCATTTTACCCTTTTATCGAAGTTGTATTTGAAATTAAGGACAATAAGCATTATCATGTTCCCATCACATTATCTCCTTACGGCTATTCAACCTATAGAGGCAACTAGAAGATAAGCAGATTGGCTCGTTTATAGTATTTAGTCAACTGTATTTTATGAAAATTCGCAGGTGTGATCAACATCATTATTTATCCTGATTCGCATCAAGTTAACTTGTCTTTTCTTGTAGATCTTTATATCAAAAATAAAAGCTAAAAAAACCACAACGCTTAGGGGTTGATCATTTATAGCTTTTATTTGTCATAAATTAAAATACTACCTGATGAAAAACATTACCTCGAAATTCGACAAAGTTTTAAGCGCTTCCAGTGATTATGGAAAGGTGAATCATGAACCCGATTCCAGCAAAGAGCAGCAACGCAATACTCCTGAAAAGTCCATGCCGTTTTCAGACCAGATTGGAAATTATCAGCGCAATATAGGGATCCCTACTAAATCATATAAGGACAGTAAAGTGTACATTATCGGCAGTGGTATCGCCGGTATGGCTACCGCTTATTACCTTATTCGTGACGGGCAGGTACCGGCCAAAAACATCCAGTTTTTAGAGCAATTGCTCATCGATGGAGGATCACTGGATGGTGCAGGGAATGCCAAGGATGGCTATATCATCAGAGGTGGTCGTGAAATGGACATGACCTACGAAAATCTTTGGGACATATTCCAGGACATTCCTGCCCTTGAATTGCCGGCACCATATACTGTTTTAGATGAATATCGATTGATCAACGACAACGATTCAAATTACTCTAAAGCGCGTCTGATTCACAATCAGGGAGAAATAAAAGATTTTAGTAAATTCGGTTTGAACAAAAAAGATCAGTTTGCCATCATGAAACTCTTGCTGAAGAAAAAAGAAGAGCTGGACGATCTGACCATTGAAGATTATTTCAGTGAAACTTTCTTAAGCAGTGATTTCTGGACGTACTGGCGTACCATGTTTGCCTTTGAAAACTGGCACAGCTTACTGGAATTAAAACTTTACATGCACCGTTTCTTACATGCTATTGATGGATTGCACGATTTTTCTTCTTTAGTATTCCCGAAATACAATCAATACGACACTTTCGTCACGCCCTTACGTAATTTTCTAAAGGAAAAAGGGGTGAATATTCAGCTCAATACGCTGATCAAAGACCTGGATATCCACATCAATACTGAAGGAAAAGTGGTGGAAGGAATCATTACGGAGCAAAATGGTAAAGAAGTTAAGATCCCTGTCGGCAAGGACGATTATGTGATGGTAACGACTGGTTCAATGACCGAAGATACTTTCTATGGTGATAACAAAAATGCCCCTGTTATTGGCATCGACAATAACACCAGTGGAAAGAGCGCCGGTTGGATGCTCTGGAAAAACCTAGCTGCTAAATCAGCTGTATTTGGTAAACCTGAGAAATTCTGCAGCAATATCGAAAAATCAGCATGGGAATCAGTGACATTAACCTGCAGGCCTTCTGCATTGGTTGAAAAACTAAAGCAATACTGTGTAAATGATCCTTATTCCGGAAAAACAGCTACCGGAGGAATTGTGACCATTACAGATTCCAACTGGCTAATGAGTTTCACCTGTAACAGGCAACCGCACTTCCCAGAACAGCCAGATGATATTCTGGTACTTTGGGTGTATGCCTTATTCATGGATAAAGAAGGTAATTATATCAAAAAAACAATGCCTGAATGTACTGGAGATGAAATCCTTGCAGAACTATGTTACCATACTGGCATCATTGATCAGTTGGATAATGTGGTAGAAAACACCATCGTTCGTACTGCTTTCATGCCCTATATCACCTCTATGTTTATGCCAAGAGCCAAGGGTGATCGTCCGAGAGTTGTCCCTGAAGGATGCAAAAACCTGGGGTTGATCGGACAGTTTGTGGAAACCAATAATGATGTGGTATTTACTATGGAAAGTTCAGTAAGAACTGCAAGAATCGCAGTTTATGAACTATTAAACCTGAATAAGCAAGTTCCTGATATTAATCCTTTACAATACGATATCCGCCATTTACTAAAAGCGGCAAAAACATTGAATGACAATAAACCATTTTTAGGAGAAGGTATTTTACGGAAAGTCTTGAAAGGAACTTATTATGAGCATGTTTTACCGGGAGTTCCAGAAAAAGAAGAAGAACATGAGTCTTTTATAACTGACCAGATCAGCAGATTTAAAGATTGGATAAAAGGATTAAAAGAATAAAAAAAAGCTGATAGATGAGCAGCAAAAGAAAGCCCCTCTTAATAATTTCAGAGGGGCTTTCTTTTTATAGTCCTGCAGGCGAAAAAGTTCTTTTCAGTACATTCATATAATTCTCATCAGAACCGCCATTTCGAATATCGATAAGTGGCTGAAAATCTTCTCCAATCACATAGCGCAGCTGATCTGCTTTAAAAACAGCCTCCATCTACGCCAGATAATCGGTAAGCGTATGGTCAGCAGCAAAATTCGATTTTGTAGTTTGTTCGAAATTGGTACTTATATTCCCGGGTTCGATAATTTTAACTTTGATATTTTGAGCAGCCAATTCAAAGGAAAGTGATTCACAAAATCCTTCTAAAGCAAATTTTGAAGCCGCATAAATAGAAACCAGAGGCACAGTATCCCTCCCTACCCCAGAGGTAACACTAATAATATTTCCACTTTTCTGCTTGCGGAAATAGGGCAATATAGCTCGTGTCAATTCCATTAATTTAGTGTCTATATATTTAGGTGGCCTTCACGGCCAATATCAAGCTTTTGACCGGAAACTGCGCTTGCCGCAACTTTTAAAAAGGTCACTAATTTATTTGATTTATTATCCCAGTAATGCCCTTCTGAAGGGCTTACTTTTAAAATTCTAATGCGTGGATCTTCTTTTCCTTTTTCAAACCAGCCCTCTATCATCTTATTCCAGTACTTGTCTATCCTGGATTTATCCTGAGATACTGTTGCAATTCCGTTAATACTAAGAAAATTGTAATTGCTAATATCCGAGTATAAAACACTGATATGACTGCTTTCTTGCAGGTTTTTATAAGTTTCACTTTCAGAAGAAAAGAGGAACCATAAATTCCCTTCCTCATCTACTTCCTGCCTACTCATAGGCACAGCATGAAGGTTAGCAACATCAGAAGTATTGGTGCACATCATTCCAATATCAATCTTATCAACCAGCGTTTTTAGCTTATCTATTGCCTCAGCACGATCTAAATTTTCTGTACTCATAAATGTTATTTTTAAAAATATTTTCTAAAATGCCAAGTGTCTTTTCCTGCGACACCTGGAACAATTATGATAAATAACAAATGCACGAAATATATGTTTCATAGTTGAAATCACCTAAGGTTCCCGGAAAGTTAAATAAGCTCACAGGTATGAAAACAAAATGACGCTTTGAAGGTTATCAGCAGGTAGACTTATAAAAAAGTAATTTATGAGTATACCCTAACGCATCCTCTATGAAATACCTATTGATCATCCTCTTGTTTTCTTTGTCCGCATGCGCCCAAAAGCCTCAACCGCTTTCTGCAGCTGACACGGCTCATCACCAGATCGTTGAACTCAATCGAAACGGTGCCGAACACCATGCTTCTGGTCATAAAGCGAAAGCGTTGGAATACCACAACAAGGCCCTCCAACTTGCAAAAAAACATGGCCTTCATGAAGATCAGATCCGCTCCCTGATCGGCATTGCGAACGTATTAAAAACCGACAATGCCGATGAGAGTATTGTCCATCTAAAAAGGGCGCTGGAATTAGCCAAAGCGATCAAGCATCAGCAACTTACATCGGAGATCCTTCATAGCTTATCAGAAATCTACCGTCAGCAAGCCGATTATAAGCAATCATTGGATGCGCTGGAAGAGCACCACCAGATTGCCGATAAATTGCTGCAAAATGAAAAAGATCAAAAGCTGGCCTTGGTAGAAAAAACATATCAGCGAAATGCAATTCTCATTGCTGCTATTGCCATTTTTATCATTATGGCTTTACTATTCTATTATTTAAGAAAAACACGACAACTAAATACACGCTTACGTACCGCCAACCAAATCAAGGACAAATTATTTACCATTATTGGCCATGATTTGCGCAATCCTATCGGGGGCATCACCAATGTATTGGCTATGATGGAAAACGATGACCTGACTCCAGATGAACAGCGGCACATGATCAGTCAGATGCGCCAACAAGGTGATGTCTCATTAGAGATATTGAACTCCTTGTTGAGTTGGGGCCAGGCTCAGCTCAATGGAATTACCATTAACCCCCGGGAGTTCGACCCTACCGCATTCATTGTCAACAACGTTACCGCGCTACAAGGAAAGGCAGCTGAAAAAGGATTGAACATTCAAAATCACGTTCTACCCGGTTTCAAAATCAAAGCCGATCAGGATCACTTCGATTTCATTATCCGCAACCTGCTTTCCAACGCTATAAAATTCAGCAGGGAAGGCGGCAGAATTGAGATCAATGTAAAACAAGAAAGCAATCGGACCCTCTTTTCGGTAAAAGATGAGGGGATTGGCATCAGCGATGCCCAGCAAAAAGTCTTTTTATCTCAACAAATGGACATCGCTTATGGCACCAAAGGGGAAAAAGGCACAGGCATAGGTCTTATGCTCATCAAAGAATTTCAACGGGCAGGTGCTGGAGCCATCTGGCTGGAAAGTAAAGAAAATGAAGGAACTACAGTATATTTCAGTTATCCGAAATAACCACCATCACTTACATAACAGGCTATAGTATTTTCTTAAGTTACCAGAAGAATCACCAGTCTTTATGAGGATCATTACAATTTCTTAGTCCATTTGATACTGCAGTCGAATCCTATCGCTGCAATTAAACAGGAATAATGCTGTTTACGCTGAGTAAAATACTCATAAGGTTAATTAAATAAATTTCAATATTGACCAATATTTTAAATTAAATCATAAAATTTATATTGTGCAATTGGCCGATTCACAAACTAACCATTTGTAAACCAAAATTTTAAACTTATTCCTAATGAAAGTTAAATACCTAAGCTTATTGCTGACAGGACTTATTTTTAGTTCTTGTAAAAGTGGTCTTCAAGATTCCGAAAACCCAGAATCCCTGCTCTCACCCAATAAAACCAATTCTGATATTTCCGTCTTAGCAGTTGGTGTGACTCTAAATGCTGATGGCCCGGGAAATACCTACAGTTTACTGAACAGCGTTCTGGGCGGAACCGCCTATGAAGTACCTGATTGCGGACATGCGCAGGACCACATTAGCGAAGTGTTTGATTCCGGACTCAACACTAATGTATTTGTATTTTCCGCACACGTTGAATTGGACGATGACAGATGTGAAGCCACCGATCGTCAACGCACGGAAATTAAAACTTATGGCCCCTCCTCAGCAAACCTTAAAGCCACTAACGGCGAAACCATTACTTATCGCTGGAAATTTAAGATAGATGCTGGTTTCCAGGCTTCTTCCAGCTTTACCCACCTACACCAGATCAAGGCTGGCGACGGTGATGCCGGATCTCCACTCATCACCATTACACCACGCTATGGGGCTAATAACACGGATAAAATGGAGTTGATTCACATCAACTCCTCCGGTACAACGACTAAAGTTAAGACGGTTAACCTGGCACCTTTCAAAGGCAATTGGGTGGAAGTTGTAGAAACCATTAAGTTTGGTTCATCCGGAACCTATAGCATCACCATCAATAAAGTAAGTGATGGTACAAATTTGATGTCTTATAGCAATTCCAATATGGATTTATGGAGAACAGGAACTACTTTTTGCCGGCCAAAATGGGGAATTTACCGCAGTCTGAATAATTCTTCTCAATTGAGGGATGAAGAAGTTCGTTTTGCAAATTTTTGCATAGCAGAAGGAAACGCGACTTGTCCATAGTTTTGTTATAGAAATACAAAAGCATTCAAAGAGTTCGCGCGCTCTTTGAATGCTTTTACAACCCATTTCCTGTAGCTAAAGTCTTCATCAGGCCATCATTTTTAGATGGGCCTGATGCGCTTTGATCATGCGAAAGCCCTCTACATTCCCCATCAGTACTAATTCCTTCCTTCTGGCATTCAACAGACTGATCTGATACAGCAATTTCCAATGTCTGATGATCTCCTTCCAGGCAAAAAAAACAGAATGCACCGGATCATACATGTGTGTAGGTTCGCTGGCTGCCCCATTAATTTCAATCACCATAAAATGTTTACCTGCATAAAGATCTTCCCAGCTTTTGAATTTAATATCCAGTCTTCCATAATAAAATTCCGGGATGCGCTGACAAAGCTGATCAATCACAGTCTGCAGTTTTTCATTGATCCTAAAGCTTTGGTCAACAAATTTCGCTCCTCTATTGTGACTGCCATATGGCACCAGCTCCAGGCTTACCCCATAAGGAAGCACTTGGTTCAATTCCTTTCCATACACTTTTTTTAAGGCCTCCAACTGCAAATAAGAACGATCCTCCTTCTTTAAAAGCATTTCAATAGTAGATTTCCCATCTCCCTTCACCTTAAGAAATTCCTTACTCACTATACCAGACAGCTGGCCTTTGCGTTCTCCTGGAATCCGGTAATAAAATATACCTGCCTCCAGTTTATAATCGATGTACTCCTGAAGTAAAAAGTCTACCTGATTTACCGCCAAATAACTCTTGAGCTGCTGATCATTTTCAAGCAGCTTCACCTTTACGCCTCTTTCTCCAATATCAGGCTTTGCAATTAAGGGGAAATTCATTCCTTTCCATTCCAATTTCTTTTTTAGCATCCCCATTTCATGTTCTGCCTTGAAAAGCAAGGTTTTTGGATAAAATTCCCCTGGCATCAACGCATAAATACTGCTTTTTTTCCCCATGGCAAAACCTGAGTTCAGGATCATTGGATTAGCTGCACTAAAGAAAAAAAACGACCGTGCTTTCAGGCTCAACCAACACCAATACCACATCACCGGAGCATATACCAGCTGAAATGGCCAGTACTCCCAGTTAAATGTCCGTATACTGGCTTTTCGAAACCAGGTCATCAACTTCCCATCTGCTGCTTTCCCTGAGGGCTGCAAGTCGAGATGAATCATCTTTGCTTTTCCTTTAATGATGGCAATATTGGTTATACTCCTGGTCATCATTTGGCCATTACGATTCATGACCAGATCCTGTTCTGGATTTCCTGTTCCAGCAAAGCGATGGAAGTCCAGAATATCTTTCAGGCGATATCTCCGTTGATTCGCCTGCCAATCGGAAAACCATTGTGCTCGCTGCAACACTGTATCTTCTTCATAAAGAGTTGCTGAAGACCAGATGTGTGCAGTGGAGCTGGACAATTCCTGCTGATATTTCTGCGTTCCAGTCCAGCGGCACTCATAAAGCCGCCCCGCTACATACAGGATCAGGGTAAAAGGCTCAATTTCCTGAAAATCACATCCTTGAAAATAGAGGACAGGAAATTCCTGACTCAGTATTTCCAGCAAGGTGATCCCCCGGCTTTGCCGATAAGAAGGTCTGGGGAAATGTTTTACAAAAGCCCCATTGAGCAGTACCGCTGCATCAGCATTGCTTTTAAATGCCATCCAGGTTCCACCTTTCTCCCGATCTTTAGGAAATGTCAATACGGTTCCATTTACGGTATATGATTTTGGAGCTAAAGCCTCGGCCCGCGTCATCTTTTCATCCCTGTTGGAAGTCAAATAAGCTCCGTTTTTAACCGGCAAAAAAGTTACTGTGCACATGATTGTTTGTATTTTATGGTGGAAACAGCCAGTCCGAAATATTCGGGCAATTGTATCAGGGATATCTTTGCGACAGCAATGCGCATTAAAGCCATATGATGTATGGTATGCTCCAGGTTATAAATCAATTCTCTATGGTAACTGCTGGGGACGGTAAAACTAGTTTCAGCAACTAAAGCATAGCTACCCGAGAGCTCCAGCTGCCGATCTGGCTTGTCTAATGAAAGCATAATTTCCTCCAGTTTGAGCAACGCAAAATCTTTATTAGACTCGATGACATTGTCTCTCTTACGCAGGTCATAATTCACATTTCCACTGGAATAGCCCCGGTTTAGCTCCAGGTAAAATTCTATCACATGGCGTATATGATCTCCTATCGAGGAATTAGACATCATCCCGATCTTTTCAGTATACTGCTGATCGGTTAGGAGCTCCAGCATATTTTTCATTTGAATAAATAAGCTGGAGATAGGTTTTCTTAAATACATGGCTTTTATTTTTTAATTAAACTGAGGAGTTGTCTGCGATTGCCTACCGTCAGGATCAGACAGCAGGCAAACACCAATAGTGCCATTCCAAACAGCTTTCCTTGGTCGTTCTGCACTACAATGCCTAAATTGGTCAGGTGAAAAAATATTGCGCCAGCCATAAGTCCCAGCCCCATTAATGCACCAAAAACCTTGGTTTTGGGCAGGAGTATCAGCACTGAAGCGATGAATTCCAGGACACCGGTACCAATTCTGCCCCAGGGTTCCATGCCGAGTCGGGAAAAAATATAAATAGATTCTGCTGCTCCACTAAACTTAAAAAATAACGTTTGCAGCATAATTACTGCCGCGATTCCACGCAGGATCCAACCTCCAATATGTTTTTGTTGATCAGTCATGGGTTTCAGGATTAAGGTTTGTTTTTAATTTCGATCCAATTGATATCGGCTTTTTCAATGAAGTTTTTTTGGTCCTTAGCCCACAACTCCTTTACTTTTCCATTATAATTGAAGTAAAGCTTGTCGGCGACAATTGTCCAGGTTTCTGCCTGAGTAGGCGCTTTGTGCCCATCAGCTGTACCATAGGCACAATAACCTCCATATTGCGGGGCATAGTGTTCCGGATCTGCGATAAAATCTTTCTTGTTTTCCGGATTAGCAAACAACCAACGGGCTTCTTTCCAGGTATAAGAAAGGCTATCCAATCCTTTTACCGGTGTTGAAGTTTTAAAAAATGCAACCGGATCATAGCCTTTAATCGCTTTTCCTCCTGGTGCAAATATTTCTGATTTTTGTGCGTAAGTACTGCCTGTGGTAAACCATACCAACATCAAGGCACTGATTAGTAATTTCATAATTAATTGCTTTTTTTAGTTGAATTTGGACCAGTTCTGATCCGCTTTTTTCTTTAAACTTTGCTCTGATTTATTCCAGTCTTTCAGCGTATTGTTAAAAAACCTATTGTAGAACAAGTACAGCTGGCCATTCATAATTTTAAAAGTTTCAGGATCAATGGACACCTGCTCACCGTTTTCGCCCATGGCATACGCACACCATCCTCCATATTGAGGCTGGTATTTAGCAGGATTGGCTTTAAAGAGCTCCCTATTCGCCGAACTCGTGAATCGGTAAGAAGCGCCATCCTCGACTGCTGTCCATTGCTTTTTCCCTTCCATTGCCTTACCGGAATTGAAATAAGCTACAGGATCATATCCTTCAATAGCCAGTCCGGATTTATCCAGGTTAAATTGTTTTTTTGAATGGCCTGATTGTGCAAATCCAGCGTTGATCAACAAGGCAGACAGGAATAAATAAACTAATAATCGTTTCATAATTTCAAGTTCTTTCTCCCCTTTGTCGCAGTCAACCCAGGATCCTTACAAAAAAAGAATCTTTTTTTTATCTCTTTTAAATCGCTCAGAAATCCGGATTTAACCTGCTCATACCGCTGAATTTTATTTTGAAATTTCTTGTAAGGTTTACGACCAGCGATCGACTAAGCAGATATAATGTTATATTTATTTACCTAAGCCTGATATATGCAATCCAACGAGTTGGTATCGATGCCTGCCCCCAGCGAGGTCCTCAATCCCCGGAAATGGGCCAGTAATTACGCAGATTACCTTTATAGTTATGCCATTACCAGAATAAACGATCAGGAGCAGGCACGGGACCTGGTTCAGGAAACCTTTCTTGCGGCACTGGAAAGCCTATCGAGATTTGAGGGAAAGAGTACAGAAAAAACCTGGCTGACCGCCATACTAAAGAATAAAATCATAGACCTTTACCGAAAAAAATCAACTGGACTATCCTCGAAAACCGAAGTTTTAGAAGAAGAACAGGAGCAAAAAGACTTTTTTGACGAGAAAGATGGGCATTGGAACCAGGCACACCGACCGCAGGAATTCGCCTCCCCTATAGAAACCGATTTGCAGCATAAGGAATTTGAGCACATCCTCCAGGCCTGTATGAAAAAACTGCCCAATCTTTGGTATGCCGTATTCTCTATGAAACATTTAGAGGAAGAAAGTACAGAAATGATCTGCAGCTCCTTAAAAGTTACACCAGCCAATTTCTGGGTCATTATACATCGCTCCAAGCTCAATCTAAGAGCATGTCTGCAAAAACACTGGATCTAAACCCTATTCACCATGAACAGATTAACAAAAGTACTTTACAATTGTAGGCAAGCCACCTTTCTCATTGAAAAGAAGCAGCTCAGCGTACTCAGTGCCAAAGAAAAGGTAGAACTTAATTTACACCTGACGGGCTGCAGCATCTGCAGGATATTTCAGCGACAAAGCATATTCATCAATAGCATGATCAAAAAGAGCATCCATTTGGAGACAGAAAATCAGGCAGGGCTAGATGATGACTTTAAAACCGCTTTACAAGAGAAAATTGACCATCAGCTCAACCAGAATTAAATCCTGTTTTTTGGTGAACAGCCAGCGCTAAATAATTAATAAATATTGCGGGTATTATGAGTAAATTACAGATACTAACCTATTATATATGATCACAGATTCATTTGGAAGGACGCATGATTACTTACGCATATCATTAACAGACAATTGCAATTTCCGTTGTTTCTATTGTATGCCCAATGAAAACTACGATTTTAGCCCTGCTGCTCAATTAATGCAAACAGAGGAAGTCCTCCAGCTGGCCAGGCTATTTGTAGCGGAAGGGGTAAGAAAAATCAGACTTACAGGAGGCGAACCATTGGTGCGTAAAGATGTTGCTGAAATTATCTCTGAATTGGGAAAATTACCTATCGAACTTACCATCACAACCAATGGCACCCGGATTCAGGAATTGCTCCCGGTGATCCTGTCTGCAAACATTAGCCACATCAACATTAGCCTGGATACTTTACAACCTGAAAAATTCAAGACCATCACCCGTCGGGATGCTTTTCATCAGGTGAAAAGCAATATTGAACTCTTACTTAGACACCAAATTAGCGTAAAAATCAATATGGTGGTGATGAAAGGGTTGAACGATAATGAGATTCTTGACTTTATTGAATGGACAAAACACAGCCCTATCCAGGTTCGGTTTATCGAGTTTATGCCCTTTAGTGGCAATCAATGGACGAGCAATAAAATGTGTTCACTTCAGGAGATTCTGGACACGATCGCTCAAAAATACAGCTATAAGCATGTGGAAACCAGTCCACATGATACCGCAAAAAATTACACCATTCCAGCACATCAAGGCTCATTTGCCATCATCAGCACAATGACCGCTCCTTTTTGCAGTACCTGCAACCGGATGCGTTTAACAGCCGATGGGAAGTTGAAAAACTGCTTGTTTTCTAAAACTGAAACAGATCTTTTATCTGCTTTACGAGCTGGGGAAGACATTTTACCTTTAATAAAAGCCACTATTCAGGCAAAAGAAAAAGAACTTGGCGGACAGCTTCCTAAAAATTTCGAGACCCTGGATGCCGAAAGCATCATCAATAGAAGTATGATAAGTATTGGCGGATGATTAAAACCTGAATATGATTAACGTAACTGAAGCTCAAAATCTGATTGCCCTCAACATTGTAGCGCTCAATCCTTTAAAACTACCCATTCAGGACTGCTGCGGACTGGTGCTGGCAGAGGATATATTTGCCTCCTGCAGCATTCCTGCTTTCCGTCAATCTGCTATGGATGGCTATGCGATACGTTTTGAAGACCGGTCAATCCTATTACAGCTCATTGGGGAAATGGCTGCCGGTACAGCCCTGCCGCTGAAAATCAGCACAGGTCAGGCCACAAGAATATTTACAGGAGCTCCCCTTCCAGAGGGCGCAGATACGGTACTGATGCAGGAAAAAGCACTAATCAAGGGTGGAGGGATCGCTGTGCTTGATGATCAGCTGAAATCAGGAATTTATGTCCGCGAAATTGGCTCAGAAATAAAGGCAAATGCTTTAGCCATGAAAAAAGGGAATATAATTAGCCCTGCTGCTATTGGTTTTTTGGCAGCAATCGGTATAACCGAAGCTGCGGTTTACCCCATGCCTAAAGTTTCAGTAGTGATTACTGGACAAGAATTTGGTGTCCCTGGTAAAGCCCTCGAATTTGGTCAGGTTTATGAAGCTAATTCCTATACTTTAAAAGCAGCTTTAGCGCAGGCAGGTATTTTCAATGTACAAATTCTGCAGGCAGAAGATGATTTACAAGTTTTACAGGAAACGCTATCGAAAGCGCTTCAACATAGCGATGTCATCTTATTAACCGGAGGGGTAAGCGTTGGCGATTATGATTTCGTTAGCGAGGCTGCTGAAAAATGCGGGGTAAAACAGATTTTTCATAAAGTAAAGCAAAAACCAGGCAAGCCATTGTATTTCGGACAGCAGGCTGAAAAAAGTGTTTTTGGCCTTCCAGGCAACCCTTCCTCTGTACTCAGCTGTTTCTATAACTATGTGTTTTCTGCTTTGTTTAAAATGGCCAGAAAAGAAAGTCCGCTAAAAATGATCCAGGCAAAACTTTCGGAAGCCTACCATAAGCCCATCGGATTAACCCATTTCCTGAAAGGGTTTTATCAGGATGGCGTGGCAAAACCCTTAAATGCACAGGAATCTTTTCGCCTCAGCTCTTTTGCTCAGGCAAACTGCCTGATTTGCTTAAATGAAGCTCAGGAGGATTTCCAAAAGAATGAAATAGTTGATGTTTTACTATTACCCGAATCATAGCTATGCAGGCAGAAGTTTTATTGTTTTTTGGATTATTATTTATTGTTGCTTTTCTGTATTCATCTGTCGGCCATGGAGGAGCAAGTGGTTATCTGGCATTGATGGCCATCTTTGCCATCTCCCCAATCGTCATGAAACCAACGGCCTTACTACTCAATCTCTTCGTCTCCTCAGTTTCTTTCTTTCAATTCTACAGAGGCGGACATTTCAGGTGGAGGATCTTCTGGCCTTTTGCCGTCACTTCTATCCCACTCTCCTTTCTTGGTGGAACGATGAGCATAGACAATGTCCCGTATAAGAAAATCCTTGGCGTATTGTTGCTTTTTCCTATCATCCGTTTTTTCTTTTTTAAAAATACAGATCCCAAAGATTTAAAGGAGCGAAACTTCGCATTGTCTTTTCTCATTGGCGGGATCATCGGCTTACTTTCAGGGATGATTGGCATCGGTGGAGGCATCATTTTATCACCAATACTCCTACTATTAAAGTGGACAGACCAAAAGCAAACCGCAGCCATTAGTGCCGCTTTTATATTCGTTAATTCTGTTGCAGGTCTAGGCGGACAACTGATTAAAGGCATCACTTTTAACAGCGATATGATTGCTTATGTAGTTGTTGCCTTCATCGCTGGCTTACTTGGTGCTTATTTTGGCGCCTTAAAATTTCATCAAAATATCTTAAAAAACGTATTGGCATGTGTTCTTGCACTAGCCGCCTATAAATTACTTTTCAGCCATGCATAATATGAAATATTTACTCTGTATCATCCTTTTCCTGAACCTGACCGCAGCAGCACAGGTTCCGCTGCAATTTACCATTGCCGGTAAAGTGTCCAAGCCCGTAATTGTCAATATGGAATCGCTGAAAGCCTACAAAAGCATCTCGCTGGATAGCATGGTCATTTACAGCCATCTGCAGCAACGCAAAGGAAGCCTTAAAAACATTAAAGGAGTACTCCTGAAAGACCTCCTTTCTAAAGTCGACATTATAGCTGAATCGCCTAAAAAGCTCAGCGAATATTACATCGTGTGTACGGCCAGCGACAACTATAAAGTGGTTTATTCCTGGAATGAAATATTTAATTCAGAGACTGGAAACCACATCCTGGTACTGTCGGCATTTGAGACCAACCCTGCAAAAACCGAGAAAGGCGATATTGCGTTAATTACAACAAGCGATTTTGCCACCGGCAGAAGGTTTGTTAAGGGATTAACTAAAATCAGTATTCTTCAGATTAATGAATAACATGGAAATTGAGTTGATCACATTTGGAAAGATTGTCGATTTTTTACCGGCACAAAAAATAATGCTGGAAGATATTCCGGATACCGACGGGCTAAAGCTTTACCTGGAAAAAAGCTATCCGCAATTGAAGACGATGAAGTACAAACTGGCACTGGATCAGCAGATGGTACAAAGCAATGCCCAACTTAAAAATAACGCAAGGATCGCAATTATGCCTCCCTTTTCAGGCGGATAAAATGATGAACGAGGAACGATACCATAGACAACTGATTCTTAAAGGTTTTAAAAGAGAATCCCAGCAAAAGCTTTTACAGGCTAAGGTACTTGTTATTGGTGCCGGTGGTCTCGGCTGTGCTTCCCTAACTTATCTAGTCTCTGCTGGATTAGGCCGTATTGGTCTCGTGGATGGCGACACAGTGTCTTTAAGTAACCTGCACAGACAGCCTCTTTTTAGCACTGATGATATCGGCCTGCTGAAAGTTCAGGTAGCCCTGAGGCGCTTAAAGCAGATCAATCCGGAGATTACCATTGAGGCTTATCCTTTCTATATTTCACAAAGCAACATTTTAGCGCTGTTTGAGGAATATGATTTCATTCTGGATGGAACAGACAATTTTGAAAGTCGTTACCTGATTAATGATGCTGCTGCGATGCTGAATAAACCCTTGATTTTTGCAGCTGTTTCTGGGTATGAAGGACAACTGTCGATCTTTAATGTGGAGACTGAAGCAGGAAAGAAAACAAATTATCGTGACCTATTTCCAATTCAGCCTGGAGCTGGAGAAATTCCAGATTGTGCAGAAAACGGGGTATTAGGGGTTTTGCCTGGTATCATTGGAACGATGCAGGCAGCAGAAACGATCAAATTAATTACCGGAATAGGCATGCCCCTGATCAATAAAATATTACATTATAATTTGTTAAGTCAACAGTTCTATGAAATTTCGATCAGTCCTGGTAATCCTGCGGAATATGAAATTCCTGCCTATGCATCCGATTTTTTGGCAAGAGTCTATAATCAAGCGGAGAAAAAACAACATCAGGTCATAGAGATCGACCTACAACAGTTGAAAACCCTCAGTAAGCTACCTTCCACGATGCGCATTGATCTGAGAGAAAAAGAAGAATTGCCGACACTCGATCCTAATGACTATCTGCAGATTCCGGCATCTATTTTTGAAAAATTCATGAAGGAAGAAATCATGGAGAAAAACATTATCTTACTTTGCCAGCATGGAAAAAGAAGCTTTGCAATTGCCGGACAGCTCCTTGAAAAATATGGCTCATCAAAAAACATATACAGTCTGAAAGGCGGAATCCTCCGCTGGGAAAGCTTTTTTAGTCATGGATGATGGAAAGAAAAATCAAAAACATATTTGTTAAGGGTGCAATATCACCTGCATTTATTGCGGACAGCATCGCAAAGCACAGTACAAAAAAAGAAATAGGTGGACATAGTCTGTTTTTAGGTCAGGTAAGAAATGATGAGCTGGATGGGAAATTAGTTTCCGCCATCGAGTATACTGCTTATGAGGAACTCGCTTTGACACAAATGGAGGAAATAAGGTCGCAGATTTTTATAAAACACCCTTTGATTTGTATGCATGTTTACCAGTCTTTAGGCTTGGTGAAAACCGGGGAACTGTGCCTCTATGTCTTTACTTCATCAGCCCATAGAAAAGCTGCAATCGAGGCCTGTGAAGAAATCGTGGAACGCCTGAAACAGGAATTACCCATTTGGGGAAGAGAAATCTTTGAAGACGGAACTCAGCAATGGAAAGAAAATAAATAACATGGTCAACATTACAGGCAAATCCAATACCCTACGCATCGCAATCGCTACGGCGATAATCAGCGTATCAAAAAAGAAACCATTGAGGCTGTGCAACAGCGAAAAGTACCCAAAGGGGATGTATTTGAGTTTGCTAGAGCTGCTGGTTTATTGGGTGTCAAGAAAACCAGCGATGTCATTCCTGATTGCCACCCCCTCCCTATTGAATTCTGCGCCATCACGTATGAGATTCTAGGTTTAGCCATTATCATCAAGGTTGAGGTACACACCATTTACAAAACTGGTGTAGAAGTGGAGGCTATGCATGGAGCTTCTGTAGTTGCCTTAACCATATATGATATGTTGAAACCAATAGATGAAGTGATCGAAATTGAATCGATCAGGTTACTCAAAAAATCGGGCGGAAAAGCGGATATACAAGCACCGGAAAAGACCATTCAGGCTGCAGTTATCGTCTGCTCAGACACCATTTCAAGCGGGCTTGGGGTCGACAAATCGGGTAAAGCAATTGTCAGCAAACTAGCGTCTTTCGGTATTGAAACTACACATTATGAAGTCATTTCAGATGATTTTGAACGCATTCAGGAAAGCACAAAATTATTGGTAGAAAAAGTACAGTTACTCATTTTTACCGGAGGAACGGGTGTATCTCCAAGGGATATCACACCTGATGCAATATTACCACTGATCGAAAAAAGAATGAATGGAATTATGGAAACTGCGAGGCATTACGGCCAGGAACGTATGCCCTACGCAATGCTTTCCAGAGGGATTGCAGGAACCATCGGAAAGACACTCATTTTAACTTTACCAGGTTCTGAAAAAGGGGCTATAGAAACTATGGATGCCATTTTTCCAAACGTATTACACCTGTTCAAAGTAATGGAAGGAAATGCTCAGCATCCATAAATAATCACTCAAATACTGCTGGTGTTTTCCGGAATTTTAGGTATATTGTATATCAATAGTTTTACTAAACCTACTAAAAATCAATCTCTTAAATCCGAACCAAAGAAATTCACGTTAATAACTAGTATAAATATCTAGGGATGAAAGTTATCAAAGAAAAGCACGCCTTCCTGATGCGTTGGACACACTGGATAAATTTCCCGGTACTGATGATCATGATTTGGAGCGGATTATTTATTTATTGGGCAAATGATGCTTACGGCGTCTCTATTTTCGGTTTTACGCTGATCAAATTCTTTCCGGAGTGGTTTTACGACTACTTCCATATTCCCCAGCGTCTAGCTGAAGGCATGGCCTTTCATTTTTTGTTCATGTGGTTTTTTTTTATCAATGGATTGCTGTACCTCCTCTATACCATTTTTAGCGGTGCCTGGCGGGCGCTGCTTCCCAATAAACACTCCTTTAAGGAGGCCTGGCAAGTACTGCTTCACGATCTCCACATCAGGAAGATGATGCCACCACAAAAGAAATACAATGCGGCACAGCGAATTGCCTACTCCGCGATTATTTTGATGGGATTTGGTTCCGTCTTTACTGGCCTAGCGATCTATAAACCCGTTCAGTTTTACTGGATATGCTGGTTGTGCGGGGGCTATCATTTTGCTAGAATCTTACATTTCGCATTAACGATTGGTTATGTGCTTTTTTTTATGATTCATATTGTTCAGGTGATGATGGCGGGCTGGAATAATTTCCGTTCCGTCATTTCTGGATTTGAAGTTATTGAAGAAGCCAGTCAAGACCAAGCTGAACCAATTACACTTAAAAAATCAGAAAGCGATGAAAGCACCAAATAAAAAGAAAAGCAAATTACCGCTTACTGTAGATCAAAAAATAAAACGCAGGAACTTCATTTCTTTCGGCACCTTCATTGTATTAGGAGCTGGTGCCTTTACAGGTTGGAACTGGCTACTCAATGCCCCAGAGGAAACCCCAGGAATCACTGGAGGCGCCCGGGCGCCACTAAGAAGGGCATTAAACAAAACTGAACTTTTCTTTCGAAACTTCTTCAGCAACAACCATCTGGTAAAAACCTATCCAAAATCAAAGGCAGCAAGCCAGGTTAGAGTCAATAGCCTGATAGGAATTGAAGACGATACAAATTTTGACATCAAAAACTGGCAACTTTCCGTAAAAAGGAAAAATCAGGCCGATTTAAAGATTAGTCTTGATGAGATCAAAGCCTTACCTAAGACAGAGCTCATTTTTGATTTTAAATGCGTGGAGGGCTGGGATCAGATACAGCATTGGGCAGGGGTAAAACTAAGTGATTTCCTACTGCATTTTAAGCTGGATGAACAGGCAAAAAGTCAATATATGGGTTTAGAAACACCTAATGGAGCATATTATGTGGGTTTGGAGATGGATAGTGTATTACATCCTCAAACTTTACTCGCCTATGAAATGAATGATCTACCGCTAACGGCAGATCATGGAGCTCCACTACGACTACTGGTTCCGGTGAAATATGGAATTAAAAATCTCAAAAGAATAGGCACCATGTCTTTCAGCGATAGCAGACCTCGCGACTATTGGGCAGAACAAGGCTATGACTATTATTCTGGTCTTTAATATCAGTTGTTCTTAAATTCCGGCTTGAGGTAGGCGGTTCTATTCTCCCTTAACTTCATCACTTTTGGCATAGATACATTTTGAATGTAAGCTTCTTCAGGGTGCAATCTGAAATAGTCCTGATGGTATTTTTCTGCAGGATACAACACTTTAAAAGGAAGTACCTGAGTAACAATCGGTTTTGCATAATGGTGACTGGCATTTACTTTCGCAATCACAGTTTTCAATATCTTTTGCTCCTCAGGAGTTCTGTAAAAGGCCACAGAGCGATAGTCTTCTCCCTCATCCGGTCCCTGGCGATTTAATGTGGTTGGATCATGCGCATAAAAAAAAGATTCTGCCAAATCTGTATAGCTCACCACTTTAGGGTCATAATACACCTCTACTGATTCCGCATGTCCGGTATTATCTGAACAAACCTGTTCATAGGTCGGCCACTTGACATGACCACCAGAATATCCCGCAACAACACGGTTTACTCCTTTTAATTCACTAAGTCCTTCTGCCAAGCTCCAGAAGCAACCACCTGCAAAAGTAGCTAGCTGTTCATTTGATTTTGGAACAGGCAAGCTTGCAAATCCATTATCCTGTCCATTACTTTGTCCTTTGACACAAGCGCTCAAAAAGATAAGCCCAAGTATACATACCTTATATTTTTTCATGATGTAATACTATTTAACTGGAACAAACTTAAAAGCATAAGAATCCATGCAGTATCTTTTACCGGTTGGCTGTGGACCATCATCGAAAACATGTCCTAAATGTAAGCCTGTACTCGCCTCCACGACCTCATCTCTAACCATACCATCAGAGGAATCACTTACAATCCTAATCAATTTCTCATCAATAGGTTTAAAAAAACTTGGCCAACCGGTTCCAGATTCAAACTTAGTGTCTGAACTAAACAGTGGCTTGCCAGTTGCGGCACTCACATAAACTCCTTTTTGATGATTGTTCCAATATGGGTTTTTAAAAGGAGTTTCAGTTCCTTTATTGACCATGATCTCATAGGCTTCAGGCGATAAGATCTTTTTCCAATACTTAGCTGGCTTCGCGTCAGGGTAGATGCTTGTGTTTTCGGAAGGAAGCTCAGTTCCTTTTTTGTTTTGCGATGATGGGTTCTGACTGCAAGCATTCAATGCAAGCATCAAAAGCGGGATCATCAAAAGATTTAGCTTTTTCATGGGGCTATAGTCTCGCTGTGAATTAAATTTTTACCACTTTAATTAAGCTATAACAATTTTATAATGAGACAATTACAACACATACGCAGTAAACACAAAAATAGTTTTCAAAAAACACCTAATATGCGAAAATAGCTGGAATACAATTTCGATAGGAAGTATCACAAATGCATAAAATACTAAGCCCAAATAATTTATTTAACAAATAAAAAACCAAACCGCTATCTTCTAGCGTAAATGCTATCAAATAAACATAAACATGAAAAAAGTTTTCTTTACTGCAATTGTCTTAGTAGCTATCACATTTGCATCCAATACTTCAGTTCAGGCACAATCAAAAATGAGCATGTCTGGAAAAACTAAAATGGTTGGTGGCGCAGCGATGTACCCCACAAAAGATATCATTGATAATGCAGTGAACTCAAAAGATCATACCACTTTGGTTGCAGCAGTAAAAGCGGCAGGTTTAGTTGAAACACTGAAAGGTACAGGACCATTTACTGTGTTTGCGCCTACAAACGAAGCTTTCAATAAATTGCCTAAAGGAACAGTAACGACACTCCTTAAACCAGAAAATAAAGCAACATTGACCAAAATATTAACGTACCATGTAGTTTCAGGAAAAATGGATAGTAAAGCAATAGCTGCAGCCATCAAAAAGGGAAATGGAAAAGCAGAGCTTACTACTGTGGAAGGTGGAAAACTTTGGGCATCGATGAAAGGAAACAAACTTGTTTTGAAAGATGAAAAAGGTGGGATGAGTACAGTTACCATCGCAGATGTTGATCAAAAAAATGGGGTGATTCATGTGGTAGATACCGTATTAATGCCAAAATAATTTTTTCAATCCGGTTATTCGAATATGATCTTTGAAAGGTCAGTTCGAATTTACCTGGGAAAGCCTAACTATCGATTCTTCGAGGGTTAGGCTTTCTTGCAATTATAGCATTCCATAATGATCATTCCATTGTTATACTACAGCAAAGGATCTTCTCAAATTGATGATGGCTAGCCGAAGTCGGGTTTTGACAGTTCCTATTGGCAGCGACAATGTTTCCGCTGCTTCTGAATGTGTGAAGCCTTTGTAATAAATTAAGTCAATCACATCACGTTGCTTAGGCTGCAAGCTCATAATTAGTGTTTTCAAATCCATAACATCTGGGTTAATGCACCACTGATAATTTCGGTTGATTTGAATCGACCAATTCTCTAAAGCTTCTGAACCTCTAATTACACGCTCTCCGTTGTTTCTAAGCTGATCTATGGCCGTATTTCTTGCTGTTTTTGCAAGCCAGGTAAATAATCGTCCTTTTTCAGGATCATATTGCCTGATATTCCTGGTGATTTTTAAAAATGTTTCCTGTAAAACATCTTCAGATGGCTCTTGATATTTTACAATTCGAATAATGATTTCGAATAATGAGACGGCATAATGTTCATACAGTTTATTAAATGCAAACCTGTCACCAGATTTTAGTCCATCAACAAGTATGGTTTGATCCTTTCTTATAAGCTGAGCTTTAACTGGATCATTCAACAACAAAAGCGAAATTGTGGGAGGATTCATATAGGAATAGCTGATTAGGCAGTCGATTAATTTCTTTATCGTTTCAATATGTCAATATTTTTGTAGCGTGACCATATAACATTCTCCTCCAAAAAATGTTTTACACCACCTTCTTTTTTAATAAAGATAAAAAACTAATAAACAATAAGTTAACACACAAAAAGGATATATCAATCCAATCCATCCGTAAAGCACTTAATGGTCAAATGCCTACGGTTTCCCTTCAGTTGCTGCCCATAAAATTGCGTTTCCAAACATCAGCTTAAACTCTTTTGAGTTTAATAAATTGGCATGATGCCCAATTAAAAAATAAACATTGCGGGCCTTCATTTTTTGATTGATCCATATGACGGGATGATCTCCCATCTTGATGGTAGAAACGGGACTATAACTGCCTTCATCTACATTCGCCAAGACCTTTACCTGAGGTCTTGGATTTTTATCAAAAGTATACCATTCGTCGTCAGGTATACTGAAAAATGCTGGAAGTCCCTTCATCACAGGATGTTTCCGGTCTTCCACATGTACGATTCCTGAAGCACGTTCTGCAATATAATTTTTGAAGCGGATTCCGCCCATGAAATTTGAAAACCAGTTCCACATGGGATAGCCGTCAAATTCACCAAGCAACGTAGCGTGGTGAAAACCTACCCATCCTCCTCTTCCTTCCTCAATATACTTTTCAAATGCAGCCTTCGCCTCATCTGTCCAGGCATAGGGAGGATAATTTAGCTGAAGAAAAACCTTGTAATTAGATAAATAGACTTCGTTAATTTCATTAGTTTGATGAATTACGGTGACTTCCAAGTTTTGTTTTTCCGCAAAATTATGGAGCCAGTTCAATGCGGCAGCCACAAAACCTTCATGTCCACCACCACGTTCAGTTAAAACCAATATCTTAAATTTAGGAGGCTTAGAAATTGCGGCAGCATCTGGTGCAAAAATGACTAGGCTGAATAAGATCAATAATTGAATTGTTTTAAATTTCATCATTTGCTTTATATTAAAAATTCTTAAAAGGCAATTTGCAAACCTCCTATTACTTTTCTTTTTTTGGAACAGCAGGCTCAGTTCCTACAAATTTGACCACAAATGCACGGTGGTCTCTAAAGGTGTTATAGGTGCTTTTTTGAACCTCGTTCACTACAAAATTAAAACCTTTATTTGGCGGACTGGATAAGCTATTATTGCAAATGTGCTGAAGGTAAATCCCTTGTTTGTTTGGGACTTCAACAGAACTTTCGATCTTGATTTCATTATTTAGAACATCATAAATACCGAATGCGTAAGCTTGGTGATGGTTCACCTCCTCTGCAACTTTATATGCTGCATAACCAGCACGTGTATGCTTTTCGCTCATATAGGCTTCCTGATTTGGCGCATCGTACGGGCTTTCGCTTTGGAAGAAATAAGTGCTACCATATTCCCCTTTCCAATAGGTTTGATATTCCTGGAAATGTTCATTAAAAAGCGCATACATCGTCACATGATCTCCATTCACAACCAAACCATTTTTTGTCGTATTAATGCCCCAGCCTACACTACCTTTTACGCCATGATCCGCCCTCCAGATCCAAAAATGATCTCCGATCACATCATTACTGTTAACAATTACCGTTTGATCCACATGTACTTTTTCAGGGCGGAAGCCCCCAACTCTGAAAAACAAATCGGCCAAAACGGTAGGGTTCTTTTCATGTCTTGTTCTGTTGTGCTCCAATCCTACCTGTATTAAGCTGTGGGAGCTATAATGTGCATCAAACATGATGGATGCGACTGAAACACCATCTATGTCAGCAATCACAATGGCAGAAGTAGCATTATCTTTACCTGGTATTAAGGTAGCCAAACCAATGCCCAGGATAATGGTACTGGGCTTACTTACATAAAGCGGTTCTGAGAGTTCGTACATACCAGGAGTAATCAGCAAGTGCTTCCCTGCGTTTAGCTGTTTGTTCATCTCCTTTGCAGTAGTTCCTGGTTTAACAGTGAAGAAATCCTCCAAGACATCGATGACATCTCCATCACCCATATCAGTCCTTGAGTAGGAAATGCCTTTATGATCTCTTTTTAATGCCGGACGGAATACCTTATATCGCTGATCTTCGTCTACAAATAAAAAGGGTTTTTCTCGAATAATGGGTGTATTTGGGATAACGGTTACATTTCCTCCCTTATCCCAATTGTTCTGATAAGTACTTAAGTCTACACTTGGTCCAAAATCAACCCCTTGAAAACAATAGTTGTATTTGACTTCTTCAAACTCCCCGCGTCCTTTATTTAAAATTGAATTGCGGGTATACCATTGCTGCTGATTTTTTGATCCGGCAGCACTTTCAAAATGGCAGTCGGCGGTATATCCACCACTCACCCAGCCGTCTCCCCATTGATGGCGCAGCACGCGGGTAGAATAAATTCTGCGTAATGGAGCTGCCTGAGAAACCGCCCATTTAAAGGTCTCCTCTTCCTCATAGGTTTCCGGGCCAATGACTGACAGATTTTCTGCAGATCGCCAAAAAGTACAAGTGCCATTTCCTGCTGACAAATGCGGCGGCGTATGGAGGTTAGAGATTTCTACCTCGTAAGGTGTCCTTCCTAACCCAGCTATCTGTACATAGAATGGTATTTTGAGCAAACCTGCCGCTTTATAATCGCCAGGCTTAAAAAACATCGCGTAGCGATTTGGACTAAACTCCTGACCAAACATTTCATCATGAATGCCATTCACCTCAAGACCAACAGCTGCTAAATTATCTGATGGACTATAGATATAAGTATTTGCACCAAACAATTCAATAGCTAAACCCAATAGCGCAATCAGTCCCTTATCGTCAAATACCTGGTAATAATAATCATATGGATTTCCTTTAACCGTTTTATCGATGAAAGAAGTCTGCGCGGTGCTCCCTATATTTTTATAGGTTCCCAACCGGCCTTTTGCTCGTTTGATGGTATAAATTCTTTTTGTTTTTTTATCAAGGACTTTATCACTAAAATCCAATACCACTTGCCCATTCTTAACAACAGCTTCTTTTGTCTGAGCCTGCCCTTCTGAAGAGAAAACAAGTAGCATTATTAATAATATTAAACTGTATCTCATGATGTCAATTGCTTTAATGCTACATTTATTTGTTTACACCTGTATGCACTGTTTTTCTAAGTACACCATCATCGGTATCGCCACTATAATCCCAATACATCGCCCCAAGCATCCCGCGATCCAGCAAATATTTACATTTGATGGCAATTGATTTCGGGTCCTCATAGGTACAAACAAAATCACCAACTGCATTGGTCAGAAACGGAGCCTGCGCTGCTTCATCCCATTCCTGCTTAAAACCAACTAACTTTAGCACTTCTTTGTAATCGATAAAATTTGGAATGCCATCTTTACCATGGCCATAAAACGGAATACCCAATACCAGCTTATTGATCGGCATACCCGCAGCTACATGTGCCGTTACCGCTTCATCTACACTAATACCACTGGTATATTTGGAGCGATATAAACCGGCATGGTGGCCAGGGGGATTTCCCATATCGTAAGTCATGATGTTCACAAAGTCAACCACAGGTGCTATCGACTTAAAATCAATATACTTGGCGTTTGCTGCGGTGGCCAATGTCAATAGTTTTTTAGCACCAATCTTTTCACGGATCACCTTCATCAATAGGGTATAATTTTCTGTGTCTTCGGCTGCAGCCGATATTTTAGCCATATTGCTCGTTGGATACTCCCAATCAATATCAATACCATCCAGTTTAAATTCCCTGATCACACGTAAACAATCCTCTGCAAACTTTGTTCGATTCGCTTTCAAAGCAGCCATTTCACTAAAACGTCCACTTCCCCATCCTCCGACAGAGAGTAAGACCTTCAGTGAAGGATGCTTTTTCTTCAGTGCAACTAAACTTCGTAATCGGTTTTCATTGTCAATTCTGATCCCGTTAAAATCTTCATTGACATGTCCAAAAGCATAATTCACATGGGTCACATACTGAGGATCGGGCAACACAGTTGTCCATGAAGTCAAGTAAGCCACTATGATTTTCTTTGAATTGGAATGATGTTCTTTAGTGGCTTGTGCAAAGCAAGCAGTGCAGAACACCAACATGCCTATCATAGATTTCGTAATTTTTTTCATTTCATGATTTATTTTGAAGTTTGATAATTTAGGAAGCAGTATTAATTCCTGTGATTCCTATTTACTGGATTGACATCGCGGTTAAGGCCTGTAAAAACCAGCCAGTATGTGGAATCCATTGTTCGGACCAGCGCCATTCATTGCCATTATCTTCCATCTTGAAATCGATTCCTGAACCATCCGGACGGCCATCCTTTCCGGTGATTCCATTAGAAATCCCTCCTCTTCCAGAACCATGTCCATACATAGAATTCATGTGAGGGACATTATTCTGACCATACCCATACATCATGCAGATGTTATAAGGATTTGTTCCAAGCACCCAGGACACCAGATTTGAAGCATAAGCTGCCAATTCAGGTTTAACACCCAATGCTCCTTTTGAGGGATAAACCAGGCGGCCACCTACCAATGCTGCTGAAGCCAAGGAACCTAATCTGGCATCCTCGCCCTGCCACCACCAGCCACTCTCATTTTCATGGGGAATAAAAAAACCGGATTTCAGGGTCCCTTTATGGAGGAAATTTTGTCTGGCATATCCAAAAGGGTTAACGACTTCATTCGTTACCTTCAGGTTATAGTCTAATGCTATTTTTATAGTCTTCAAGGCTGTACCACGGGCAGATTTTTCGGTTTCCACATCAAGGTATCTGGCCAGAGCAATCACGGGAAGTCCTGCATCTGCAGCATGCCAGAAAGGCCTGCCCTCTTCATTTGCCATAAAATAGCCTTTCGGAGAAAGGCGTTTGTTTAAGTTTAGTGCCCTTTTACGTGCCTCTTGTTTGTATGCCTCTTTTCCAGTGGCTATCCAGAGTTCTGAAGAAGCCATGAGTGCACAATAATCGTCAATGATATTATCTTTACCATCATCCGCATAGGTAGTACTAAATTGCTGTAAGTGTGCAAATGCCCTTTCTGCAGCCGAAAGGTACTGTGCTGAGCTAAATTCTCCATTAATTTTCCATTTCGAAATTCTTGCTAAAGCGGCAACGGCCATCCCCCCGCCTTCACGATAAGCACATTGATAGTCGCTGGTCGTTTTGCTATCTGCAAGTAAACCCACCACACGGCGTGCATTTGGATCTTTATCAAAATAACTGAATACCGTCATATAAAAATAGCCTTCCGGTGATAGGGACCGCATGATGTAATCTGCCCCATATAAAGCTTCTTTAGTTAAAGATGTTTTGGCATTTACCTGTCTCAACAAGTCAGGAATCCTTTCTACAGTATTGATCATTGACCAATCTACCATTGGAATCTGCTGTGGAAGCATATAATTGGTATAGGCCAAGTGTGAAAAATATTTGCTGATATCACCTGAAGCATCACACCATCCTCCACGAAGGTCTACCGTTTTATTGCTACCAAAAAGTTTGATGTGCTGGTCAGCCTCCAATTCCTGGGGAGAGTTAGCCCGCTGGTGATAAAAGAAATCTACAATCGCAGGAATTCCTATTTTCCCTAAAGCATTGTTTTCAATTTTAAAGGCAAAAGAATCAAAATACTGCCCATTTAGCAATACCCGGACTTTATACTGTCCGGGCTTTTGATATGCTGAAAAATCTGCTCGGCTATACCAGCTATCCAGATTCCAATCGGTCACCTGTTCCGCTGATCCTAATTTACCAGTAAAAACAGGTTTCAGGCTAAGGGCATCTAATAATTTAAATTCATGATTCAAAGGCATAGGTGTTTTACTACTTACCACTGCCACCTTTGGCCCCAGTAGGTTATAGGCAACCTGATTCACCAGGACGTTTACAGTTGTAACCAAGGAAGACTCGGGGAATCTTTGTTCCTGGCGACTGAACGATTCACCCCTGAAGTTACTCGTTTCGAAGGAATTGAAGCGTTCTGGAGATGCAGAACGAACAGGCTGTGCAAAAATATTAAGACTAAACACGGCAAACAGAAGGAGGGTAATTCCTCCTCTGTTTTTCATTAAATCTGGGGTTAAAAATATCATGTACTTAATAATTTTATAAGTTTGATTGGTTCATTACAAATTCTGAATGACTGTAAAGTCATCCATATCACACCAGGGTTCCCAGACACTAAAATTACCTGTTGCTCCTATTGCTTTAAATCCAAATTCAGCCTTTTTTTCTGCGACCTGAAAATCCAGCGAAATTGGGGTCCATGTGGTCGTTGCGGATAATAGCTTAGATTTTCCATTGGCATAAATAAACATATTTGTCCCGGCAGATTTATACCATGCGCTAACGGTATAATTGCCATTTGGCAAATTATTAATGGTTTGCAATACATGCCCGCTGGTCACTTTGCCAGTCCAGAAATTTAGGTCTTTTCCAGTTCTACCATTTGCATTCTTTAACTCAGCTTCTCCGGCAGAAGTTACCCATCCTTCATATCCATTTTCAAAGCCTGCATTGATCACTTTCAGGGGAATCGTTAGATAGTCTCTCTTCAGCACATCCACATCCAGATAAACTACTACGGTGTTCTGTTCCTCGTTTAGTTTATATTTTGAGGGATTGGTCATCTGAACACCTAAAGCAATTGTCTTTCCTGCGTATTTATCTAAACGATCCAATTTCAGTACCGGAACTGCGGCTCCTTTCATGATCATATCTTTAGAAGATACAGAAACTTTAGGATCCAAAGTATAATCGGCTCCATCTAATGGCACCGTATTTACAGGCAATGCTCCTGAACTAATCAAACTAGTAATCTGCCTGTTATCTACTGCTATATCCACAGTAAATGTCTCCTGCTCCAGAAATCCACCCCGATAAATCGGAATCGTTAAGCCTACAGTTCTCGCAATCGGGTCTATTGAAAGCGAACCCTTAGAAAGTATTGGAAACAAGCCATTTGGATTTTGTGCGGCGGGAAAATAGACGGCTACCACCTCATTGGATTTTACTCCTATGATCGTTTGCTTTTTACAGGAAAGCACTGCCGACATCGCGAGCAGGACAAATCCATAGCTTATGTTTTTATGAATTTTCATCAGAATTATCAGTTTTAATGGTGTTCAAATTATTTCGTTACCACATAGGATTTTGCATCCATTTTGTCTTAAACATTTCGTTTTGTGGGATAGGATACCAGTTCATTTTCTGCTGAAACACCCTTTGTTCCAGAATTTTCACGGAATAGGTAAAAGCAGTAGCAGTCTTGGTGATATCAATTCTTCTCAATGGAACATTGAAATAAGTTGTTCCTTTTTTCCAACGGCGAACATCCCATTGGCGATGTGTTTCAAAACCAAGCTCAGCATTGCGTTCTTTTTCAATCCGTTCCTGCGTCAGTTCTTCAGCTCTGAGCACTGGCATTCCTGATCGGCTACGAACTTGATTAATAGCAGCAAGTGCAGTTAAACCATAATTTTCCGGATCGGCAGTTGCGCCATAAGCATGAAACATGGCTTCCCCATAATTTAGTAAGGTTTCTCCATATCGGAAATAACACCAGGCATGGTTAGAAGAAGTATTGTTCAGCAGGTCAATATTTTGATTGATCCATTTAGACAGGTAATAACCTGTTTTACTGGCATTTTGCCTAGGCAAACCACTGCTTCCTCCAAAGAACGTTTCCACAGGAATGGATTTAAATAAGGAGCCATTTACTACTACAGTAGCAGCTAAACGCGGATCTCGATTCGCATAAGGGTTTGCTGCATGAACCGGATTGTCCCAGCTGAAAGCCTCAGCACCAATGACCTGCCCAAGGGCATCTTTTTTAAGCACGTCAAAATTATCGACAAAGTTCTGACTTGGGCTAAGGCTATTCCCATTACTTCGATCAAAGGCGATTGGAAAATTGTCAAATTCCAAACTGTTGAGGTTTCCATAACGACGTTCAAAGATGTATTCGGGAGATGTAGTATTACTCGATCCAAAAAGACTGGAATAGTTCCCTGCCAGACTATACTTGCGAAGTTTAATCACTTCATTTGCAGCAGCTGCTGCTGCTGACCAGGTACCGGTTGCACCAGCATCCTGATATAAAGGACTTGCAGCATAGAGCAAGGCCCGGGATTTTAAAGCGGCAATTGCTCCATAGGTCACACGTCCTTTTTCATACCATCCAAAGGGAGTCAAATCCTTAGGGATAATCGTTTCTGCCTGATCGCAAAGCTCAACGATATACTTCATGCACTGATCCAGAGAACCTCTCGGTACATTTTTCCAGGAATCTTCCTCTTCAAAAGCAAATACCACAGGCAGAATTGGCACACCGCCATAGCGTTTTACCAATTCAAAATAGAAAAATGCCTTTAAAAACAAGATTTCTCCTTCCATGAATTTGAGGTTATTTTGTGCATTGATATAGGCTGTAAAATCGGTACCTATAGCACCATTCTTCAGGTATTCCAGATCAATCTTACCTTTATTCTGAAGGTATAAATTAGCCTGTCGGATTCCTCTGAAATTATTTGCCCAGACATTATCAGGATTGCTGAATGCATTCCAACCACCATAATTGAACATTTGTAGGCTTGAACTCTCATTCGTCATTTCTGCATTATCCGTTGCAGATTCCAGGTTAAGTTTATTGAATCCATCAGGTAAAAACCCATAAGTATTCCAAACCGCACCTTGTACTTTATCATAAGTACCATAAAGTCTTGCTACAGAAATATCAGCTTCTATATTTTTCACATCCAGAAAGTCATCCTTACAGGAATAAAGTGTGCTTGCCAGCATACTCAACAGGATTATATAATGTGTTATTTTCATCGTTACAATTTTTTTTGTTTAAAATTTAACTTTTAGTCCCAGGCTGAAGGAACGCATCAAAGGATAGCCCATAGAGAGGTTCTCTGCTTCCAAATGATCGATCTTATCCCAAGTGAATATATTGGTGCCATTCAGGAAAAGTCTAACCATCTCCATGTTTCTAATGATGCTACGCTTTGGAAAAGTATAGCCCAATTCCAGACTACGTAGTTTTAGGAAACTACCATCACGCATCCAGAAATCTGAACTTTGTGTATTGTTCAAACTATTCAGACTGGAAAGACGAGGACTTGTTGCCCCATTGGCGTTCTGTGGCGTCCAGCTATTTTCTGAAAATATAGTAATGTTATTGTTGTTAACGAAAGGCGTAGTATACGCCTGTGGTAAGATCACGGTACGATTGGTGACGGCCTGAAAAAATGCATCCAGATCAAAGCCTTTGTACCTAAAGCCAAAATTGAAACCCAATGTCAGTTCTGGAATATTACTGAAATTGATTGGCTTCTTATCATAATCATTGATGATGCCATTCCCATCCTGGTCTATATATTTCAGGTCTCCAGGTTTCACATTTGAATAACCCGATTGAACGACCGTAGTTAATAACTTTCCATCAGCATCAAAGTCTGAAGTTTCATAATAACCATTTGAAACTAGTCCGCGATACTGACTGATGGCATAACCTTTGCGATATAAGTAATCTTGTGGCTGCGTCGTTTCTGATATGCTGATGATTTTATTTCGGGCGAAGGACAACATTCCTTTTACATAATATTCAAATGTTGGTGTCTGATTATTATAGGCTAAAACCGCTTCAAAGCCGCTGTTTTTCACCTCACCACTGTTCATATAGGGAAGGGAGAATCCAGTATAATCCGGAACATCGGCCTGATCAATCTGGATAATTCCGGTACGTTTCTCACTAAATAAATCCAGGTTCAAGCTGAACTTTTTGAACATTTGTAAGTCCACACCGATGTTGAAAATTTTCTTTACTTCCCAACTTGCCTTAGGATTGGCGAAGGGTCCTTCTGCAAAACCTTCGTACCACTTATTCTCATCCCCAAATAGGAATCCACTCGAACTATTTACCCATTGTTGGTATAGGAAGCGGTAGTTTTCGTTAGTATTACCCGTTTTTCCATAAGAAACACGCAATTTCAAAAAATCTATGTCCTTGCTTTCTTTCAGAAAGTTTTCTTGAGAGGCGATCCAGCCCAAACCAAGTGCAGGGAATAAACCATAACGCTGACCCTCCGCAAAGTCGGCAGATCCTGTATAACCTGCGGATAAGTCTACAATATATTTTGCGTCATAATCATAGGTCATATTTCCGGATATCCCTTGGTTACGTAAAGGGTAAACCATACCGTTATGAGAGTAATTTTGCTTTTTAGCCAGCAGTTTACCAGTGAATGTATGTTTACCGAAAGTACGGTTATAGTCGAACCAGGCCTGCAGTATAGTACGATACCAGTGACTGGTCTCCCCATCGCTGATACTCTCTCCGATCACCCCTCTCTGCGAATAGGTAATCTTCCCACTTGCATCAAGTATAGGGTTATCGTTTGCATCCTTTCTGATTTCGTAAGAAGGTACCGTAAATGTTTTGGCATAATAACCTACATACTGATTACTGTAAGATACCGCACCGTTAAATCTTAGTCCTGGAGTGATGGCATCTAGCTTTTCTGCAAAACTAAAATTGGTTTGAATATTTCGGGTATGCGAACTCCAGATTCCATTCTGCTTGAGCAGTTGTACCGGGTTAAAATCATAGGCTGAGCCATTTCCCCAGGAGTTATTTGGGTTCTTTACCGGGAAGGCTGCAGCTGGAATCCTCATCATGTTATTGAAAAGACTAGTAGCCGTGAAACCTGCAGGGGTGTATTTATCTTCCGTAATTCCAGATATCGAAGCCTGCACAGATAAATTTTTACTCATCTGAAGGTCTAGATTTGCCCGAATATTCTCTCTTCTATATTGAGCATTTGTTCCAAAATCTTTATCAAGTTCCTTCGCATTTTTATACAGACCGGAAAAATCAGTGTGGTCCATAAACACAAAATACTTCGCTTTACTATTGCCACCTTTAAAAGAAAGGTTGTAATTCTGGATGACTGAATTTTGTTTCAGCACCTCATCATACCAGTTTACATTAGGATGCAGAGGGTCATTGCCTGCTTTATACAATTCCGGATTTGGATATCTTACTGCGAGCCCATCATTGGTTAATGCCTGATTATAATAGCGTGTATAATCATAAGCATTCATCACCTTTGGAAGCTGAATTGCACGTTGTATCCCATAGCGGCCATTCACAATAATTTTATTTGGTCCTTCTTGTCCTCTTTTTGTTTTGAACATAATGACACCTGAGCCGCCTTCCATTCCATACATCGCCAATGCGACCGCATCTTTCAACAAAGTAACAGATTCAATTTCATAGGCTGAAAGAGAGGTAATTGCACCCATGTCTACCTGAAACCCATCCAGATAAATGAGTACACTCCCTCCTCCCAGGTTCCAGCTGCTTTGTCCGCGGACATAAAAAGTAGGATTATCATAGCCCGGCTCTCCTGATCCTGTAATGATGGTTAGACCTGGAATTCTCCCTTGAAGTGTATTCAGTAAATTCCCGGAAGTCATTCTGGTCAACTCTTCTCCCGAAATCGTAAACACCGAAGCGGTATTGCGCCAAGCCTTTTCTGTTCTTAATCCCAATTCAACAATGCCTTTGTTTAAGCCATCAGCAATAGAAGACGTTGTATCTGTAACGGTCTTTTTCTGTGCCTTTGCAAAAAACACCAGACAAGAAAATAGTATCCCCAGAAACAAGGTTATATATGGTTTTTTCATTTTTCGTTATAGTTTATGTTTAAAGCCTACCATCCTGGATTCTGTCCAGCCCAGCCTGTACCCACTCCTCCAAGGTAATTTTTACTGACCTCCGTGTTGGAGAAAGGCAAATAATAATACCTTTTAGGGAATACCCTTGGTATAAAAACACCTTGTTCCCAGGAACGAAGTAACGTTCCGTTGTTGCCTTTTTTTGCTGTAGTGACAATGCCATGAAGGGTTTGATTGAGTACTTCATTCGCTTTCAGCCATCGTAAAAGATCGTTATACCGGTGGTTCTCATAAGCAAGCTCAATTGTTCTTTCATTCTGAATGAATGCCCTAAACAACTCTGGGTTGCTTTCATGATTGTTAGGCATACCTGCTCTTGAACGTAGTACATTTACCGCTTCAAATGCTTTAGAATTTGGACCTTCGTATTCACTGATGGCCTCCGCATAGTTTAACTGAAATTCCGCCAAACGAAATACCGGCCAGGTAAAATGATTTATGGACATATTATCTACACGGGGAACAAATTTGTAGGTTTCCAGCGCATATCCATTCGGGATATTATCTGTTCCAGAAATTCTTCCTTCCAGAAAACCGTCGCCAGCCTTATAGTAATCTAAAAAACCAGATCTAGCGCTGTACCACATTCCATCATATGCAATAGTCTGATAAAATCTGGGATCCAGATTAAGCGCTTTGATGTCTTCAGGTAGGTTATCTCCTTTTGCAGGCAGCTTCCATTTTGTGCCATCCCGTTTTTCATACAGCTGCATAAATTCAATCGGCACATTCTGTTTGATTCCCCAGGACAGGTTCAAGAGCTTGGAGAACATCCATTGCGTCCACCAATCCATCTCTAGCAGACTGCGTGGATTCACTAAAATCAATTCCTTATTTCCAGCTACATTCCAGACCGATTCATAATCACCAAGTGTAGCATAGGTTTCTCCGGTAGTTAATGGTTTTCCGGTATTAAGTAGCTCTACTCCTGCTGCTGGTGCATTGTTAATCACCTCCAATGCTGCATCTGCAGCTCTCTTCCAACGCTCTTTGCTATAGGATGGGTAGGCAAGAACCGAATCACGTGCATCTCCGAAACGGGCGCCAATAACTTCAGTCCTCATGTATTCCGGGGTATTGTACAGCGGACTCGCCGCATATAACAATACGCGAGATTTTAAGGCTAAAGCAGCTAAACGTGTTGCTTTTCCATAATCCACTGCCGAACGCGACAATGGCAATACTGCTGCAGCTTCATCACACCATTGTACAATCGTATTGACTACTCTTTCTACAGAATTTCGTGGTAGCAGCAGGTTTTCTTCTCCCAGGGCGTGATCCAGAATTGGAATTCCACCGTAATAGCGAAACAGTTCAAAATGTTGTAATGCGCGGCAGAATATAGCCTGAGCTTTAACATCTTTTTTCCAGTTGTCATCGGCATCCACCACCATATCTATGTTTTTCAATACAAGGTTAGCTTGTCTGATTCCTTTGTAATGGGAACCAAAACCACCCCAATCGGCATTTCCTGAAGGAGACATGTTACCTGTAATATAGGTGGACGTATTAATTGCTGTTCCTGCCCAGGTATCATTTATTCCGTGAATAATGTACAGTTGATCTGTGATAGATTCGGGGCGGGAACCACTACTATTGCTGGGTGCATACGCTGTAATACATCTGTTGTACATTTGCGCTACAGCGTATTGTGCCTGATTTTTAGTGTGAAAAACTGTATCTACAGTTGCCACTCCCCCCTTTGGTTTTTCAAGAAAATCTTTGGTACAGCCAGGTGTAAGCATCATAAAGCAAATGCTTACAAAAAGGACTGACACTATTATTAGTCTTTTCATATATCTCTGTCTTGATTCATTAAAAATTAAAGCTTATCCCGAAATTATAAGTACGGGTAATTGGATATCCTACATACCCCAGATTCTCAGGATCTCCCCATATCAGGCTTGGTGCCCAGGTGTATAGGTTATTACCATTTGCATAAATTCTGGCGGATCTGATCCCCACCTTTTTAAGGAATTTTGGCTGCAGACTATAACCGATCTCCATATTTTTCAATCTTAGATACGAAGCATCTTTCAATAAAAATGTATTGTAAGAGGAAGCATGGGAATAGGCAGCTATTGGAAAGTCGATCTGATCGCCATTATTATACCGCTCTAATGTAAAGCGGTTTAGGTCAACTTCAGACATAGATTCTTTATTGTTAAAGTGCCGGTTATTGTTTACGTACTTCGCTACACCTGAAACACCTTGAAAAAGGATAGAGAAGTCAAACCCTTTATAATTAAAGCCCATAGCTACCCCATAACTAAACTCCGGAATTGCTGTTTTTCCTGAACGCATATAGTCTTTGTCGTCGATTACTCCATCTTCATTGACATCAATCAAACGAACCTCTCCAGGTTGAAGCACCACTCCAGCATAGCCCAGGTCTTTTTGATATACTGGATTTCCCGCAGCATTAGTATATTCCTGACCACTTTTGTTCTTTGCTCTTATAGGTTTTCCAAGTACTGGATTTCCATTTCGGTCGATCTCATAAAGTGTGGCCCAGGAAGTGTAAAGTCCATCGGCTTGCAAATAGGAAGGCTGACCAACTGGTCTTCCTGTGGCCGATTGATATTCAAGGCCCTCCATAATCGCCTCATCCATAAATACAATCTTATTCTTATTGGTAGAGGCATTCGCCTTTACCCAGTAATTAACGTTGCGGAGATTGGATCTAAAATTGGCTTCAAGCTCATGTCCCCAGTTTTTAACTTCCCCTAAATTATATGGAGGTAAAGATGCCTGGACAATGTCTGGCACGGTCTGTTTATAAGAAAGAATGTCTTTACGATGTTCATTATAATAATCGTAGGTAATAGATAACTTATCCTTAAAAAATCTGGTTTCTAAACCAATGTTCATTTTTGTAGAGGTTTCCCAGGTGACATGCTGATTTCCAATACGGCCTTCTTCGGCGCCAGGTACCCAATTGCGGTCGTTGAGTGTTCCGAAAGTATAACCTCCGGTATAATTCCAGGTATCAGGAAGGTATAGATAGCGGGCACCCCCGATATTATCATTACCTACCTTACCCAATGACCCCCGAAACTTCAAATAAGTCAGGTAGTCATTTTTAGGAAAAAAGCTTTCATTAGAAGCTACCCATCCCAAAGAATAAGCTGGTAAGAGTCCGAAGCGCATTCCTTCTGGAAAGTTCTCCGATCCGTTGTAACCTACATTGACCTCTCCCAAGTACCTGCTTTTATAGGCATAAGTGGCACGTCCAACAGCCCCAAGGTAACCGTGTGGCAACTTATTAGCCAAGTTAGGATCAAACTTCTTCTCTATGTTATAAAGTGCTAGCGCAGAAACCGCATGATCTCCGAAAGTGCGACTATAATTCAGGGAGAACTCTCCGTAAATCTTCCTCCATTTTCCATTGTACCAGTCAGAATAACGTTGCGGCGCCTGATCTTCCGCCGCCATCACCAATTTGGGATTCGAAATATCACCATTTTCTCCTGGCTTGATGATGTAATATCCAGGAGTATATCTACCACCGGTCATCGTAGAGAAGTAGCTATCGTAAGCCACCCTTGCATTTGCACTTAAGCCCTCGGTGATAAAGCCAAGTTTATGATTTAAACGAATGAGGGAATTCAGTGTACTTGAATTTGTTACCCGAAAATCTCTGGTGGAAATCTGATAGAGGGGATTATCGCCTATTTTAGGATTTGTATAAGGCATTACAAATTTCCCATCAATCATTCCAGGTGTAGTAAGAGGTGTGGTCCACATGACCCTTTGATTCCAGATCCAGTCTTCATCAACCAATCCAGTCTGCGTTTGAAACTGTGTACCAATATCTACTGAAACTCTGAAATCTTTATTCACATCAAAGTCCAGATTGGCACGAAGATTAGAACGTCTATTGTTGTACTGGCTCTCCTCTGAGAAAGGCATGTAATCTGTTTTAAATAGACCACCCTGGTTAAGATGCCCTAAGGAGACAAAATATTTAACCCGCTCTGTACCGCCTCCAACATTCACATTGAACTGGCTTTGCATCGCCGATTTCTTAAAAAGCTGTTCCCTCCAATCTACATCCGGATGAAAATAGGGATCATAGTACGGATTTTTCTCTCCGTTGGCAAGCTTCGGGATTTTGGAGTTTTTATAATACAATAGCTCCTCTTCCGAATAATAGTTTGGTGCTTCTTTAATCCAATTGGCATCACGTTTCTTCATAAAATCGTCCCAGGTACTGATATCGGCATCTTTGGCATGATTAATCCAATACTGCTGGAAGCTTTTTTCATTCATCAAACTAGCGTACTCAAAGGAATTGACAAACTTGGGAAAGCGGTTCATTTGTACAACTGCCGTCTGTGCAGAAGCGTGGATCATGGGCTCCCCTTCTTTACCACGTTTAGTAACAATCAAGATTACACCATTGGCACCGCGTACACCATAAACGGCAGTGGCAGAGGCATCTTTCAACACGCTAATGGACTCAACTTCATTAGGATCAATATTGTCCCAACTATCACGAGCCACACCGTCGACCATTACCAAGGGGCTATTATTTCCTGTATAGGTTCCAATACCCCGGATAAATAAAGCGGATCCGTCTGCACCAGGCTTACCATTTCCCTGAATGGTAGTTAACCCGGATAAACGCCCTGCTAATGCATTACTCAGGTTTGCTACAGGAGACTGCACCAGGTCTTTTCCAGAAACAGTGGAGATTGCACCTGTAACGGACTGTTTCTTTTGTTGTCCGTAACCAACAATGACTACTTCATCGGCATTATAAGCCTGATCTTCCATCACCACATTCAGTTCAGTACGGCTATTGATGACCACTTCCTTTTTGGTCTTTCCAACAAATGAAAAAATTAGGATCCCATCAGCGGGAACATTGATAAGGGAAAAGTTTCCGTTGACATCGGTAAAACGGCTTATCGTCATTCCTTTCACAGAAATGGAGACTCCAGACAGGGGCTCTCCTTTCTCGTCAGTTACCTTTCCTTTGATGTTAATCAGTCGAGAGGGTGAAAGCGGAGCTCTGCTTTTAATGACAATGGTTTCATTTTCGTTGAATATGAACTCAAACTTTCTTTGGTCAAAGCATCTTTTCAGCACTTCTTCCATAGACTCATTTTTCACATTCAATGTCACAGGTTTCAGCTGTTCTAATAGAGCCGCATCCACAATAAAATTAAAACCCGTTTGTCGGGTCAATTTATAAAGCACACTTTTTATAGGAGTATCCCTGGTGGAGATGCTCACTTTTTGCGCAAAAGTAGCTGCAGAACTCTGTAGAATGGCAACTGTTAACAAAATAACAGTAAGTTTCATAGCGAGGATATATTTGTTCGGGCAGAGGTTATGCCTCCGGCATAACCATACCGAATATTTTTTATACATTTGAACTGGATTAATAATTAGCTGTGTTAGGTTAAATTGTTATCCTTTGCAATTATCTGATAGTTGCTCGATTCAGGGGTGCTTCAACACTCCTGAATTTTTTAAAAGAAAGGCTTATAGAAAATTTTAGTAATTAGCTTTTACCATAATCCTCCTTTCTTTTCCATTACTGTCGAATTCTACCTTGAAGACCACCTTTCCTGTTAATTCAATATTTTTCAATAGATTCTTTAAGTTTTTATTGCGCGAATAGCTCCCTACAAAACGGATATTATCCATATTTCCAGCATACACGACCTCAACATCATACCAACGAGCTACCCTTTTCATAATTTCTTTGATGGGTTCATCGTTGAACAGAAACAGCCCTTCTTTCCAATCCATTACTTCTGTTACATCAACTTCACGTACTCTTATTCCGGAACGGTTCAAGTTCCATTCTGATTGCTGTCCAGGCTTCAAAACTATATTCTCCCCCGCTCCTTCTTTCCCTATGCTCCTACTCAACTTTACACTACCATTCAGCAGTGTGGTTTTTACTGCTTCATTATCATCATAAGAGGAAATATTAAATTCTGTTCCCAATACTTTTACCTCCTGGCCCCTGGATCTGACAATAAATGGGTGTTCTTTTGATTTAGAGACTTCAAAATATCCCTCACCTTCCAACTCCACAATTCTGGATTTTGGGCTAAACTGTACTGGATACCTCAATTTACTGTTGGCATTGAGGAGCACTTTTGTACCATCAGAAAGTATGATTTCATATTTGCCACCAATTGGCGTTCTGAACTCTGCATACCCAGTCACCTGAGCAAGTTGATTCTGAATGCCAAGCCCTTTTTTGTGCTGACCGTTAATAACTGTACTGCCATCTGCATAAATCAATTGGTCCCCTTTAACCCGAAGCCCTTCCTGATCACTACTTAAATTGATCACCTCTCCACCAGGCAAAGTAAGCAGGGCTTTGTTCCCACCTGGTGCTGCGTCTGGAAAGCTGAGCACTGCGGATTTAGCAGAATGATTGATTTCCGGATTAGACTCGAAGTAAAAAAACAAGGCGGTGCTTAAAGTGATTAATAAAACTGCCGCAGCAGCCATGGTTTTCCAAATCGGTAGATTGATTTTATTTTTCTGCGGCTGGCTGACGATGTTTTCAAAAAGTGCTTTAGCCCTTTCTTTACTCAGGTCTGCTTGTTCTTTCTGTTTCATGTCATCCCAGATCCTATCCAAAGAATCGTTCAAATCAGCTTCGTTATCAGGATTCATTAATCCTAATTTCAGCTCATCCAGCTCTGCAGACGTACAACTTCCATCCAGATATAGATGGAATAAATGTTCAATTCGGTCTTTATTCATTTGGTTAGTCAAAGATTTATGTGTTTGTTCTGGGGTGTTCCACATGCCTCCTTATTTTAAAGACCCATAGAAAAGAGAGATGGAGTAATGGAAATGAAAATAAATTATCCAGGCATTAGCAATTGTAAAAGAATCGCCCACATCATCACATCTGTATGCCGGAGGAGGTAGGCCCTTAGAAAACGAAGCGCATGCTGCATATGTGTTTTAACAGTTAGGCGGGAGATGGACATACGTTCAGCAACTTCTTCATATTTCATCCCTTCCTCACGGCAAAATTGGAACACCGCTTTTTGCTGTGGCGGCAAATTACGGACACCTTGTTCCAGAAGCTTGCGGGTATCGTTGCATAAAATACCCTGTTCGGTAGCATTGCAGCTTTCTTCCCATTCTATCGCTTTTTCATCAGACACTTTTCTTTCTAACTTTTGCCGGCGTAAGCGTTTCAAGATTGTATTTCTTGCGGCAACTTGAAGGTAGGCCTCCAGGTTTTCAATATCCTCCAGATGGTGATGTTTCCAAATATTAATGAACACCTCATGAACAATATCTTCAGCGCCATCTTCTGCTTTCAGAATAGTTAAAGCATAGGCATATATCCTTTTACGGTAACGATGATAAATCACAGCAAAAGCCCGCTCATCTCCCAATGAAATTCGGCTTAGCAGCACTTGCTCTTCCAATACGTATGGCTCTGATTGAAACATTAGTTAAGGCTTATAACAATTTGTTTCCTATCCAATTTAAAGCAGAAATATTTCATTTAGTCAAGCTTATCGCCCAAAAAAATCAACTCTTTTATCGAAAAACATAGAGATTTCATGTGAATAAAAGCACATAGCTTCGCTACTACTGCCAATGGCAATTTCATTACTTTAATAAGAAATTTTGATGTATTCGGTCGTTTATTTGGTTTGGTTTAGTTTAATTCAATGTTTCTTTAAGGGAAAACGTCAAATTTCAGGCTGACATTCATGATGTCATTACTCAAATCTAATTAATCAATCGAAATTTACAAATATTCCATAAATTAATTTGATCAATAATTATAAAAATAATACTATGAGACTTTAACAGTCCCATTATTCTATGGAATGGGACTGTTAAAATATAATTTGACAGGAAATGATCTGATCAAAACGTTTCAGGCATTTAATTTCCAAGTTTTATAATACTGGAAAAAAAATCTTTGTTATCTGCTGTCTTACCTAAAGCTTATTGGATAATGATGGTTGAAATGGAATGTGGAAGACTAACTGTTTCCGCAGCTGTGCCTGCCATCCATAAATAATATGGAATTTTATCGTTTGATTTATTCATGACTACAACGGCAAGCTTAACATCTGTATTCATAAATGCCGTAGTCATTAATTTATCGCGGTTCGAGGAACTCGCGACGCGCCTTGCTCCTGGACGAACAAATTTCGAAAAATGCCCGAGGTAATAATAAGAGTTTGTATAAATAAGTTTACCTGTCTTTGTATCCGCATGGATTGGTGCAAAACAGAAATTCCCTACATGATTTGGCCCACCCTTATCGTCTAAAAGCATATTCCAATCTGTCCATGCGGTAACACCACTATTGAAATCATTGATTAGGGAATATCCATATCTTTCTCCAAGGTCCCATCTTGATGTGCTATCTGCATTAAATTTTTCGACACAACCTTCAGTCAGCATGAGCTGTTTATCAGGGAAAGCTTCATGAACTAACTTTACATTGTTAAAAAGCATGTCGCTGCCTGTCCAGGTTTCGTACCAGTGGTATCCGATTCCCCATATATATTTTGAAGCTTCAGGATCTTTCAAAAGCACACTGGCGCGCTGATAAATCTGGTCACGATTATGGTCCCAGGCAATTAATTTCTTATCTGACAAACCACTTTTTTGCAAAGTTGGGCCTAAATATTGTTTAATAAAATCTCGTTCTTCTTCTGCTGAAAAAATGCAGGATTCCCACTTTTGTGTAGCCATAGGCTCATTCTGGGTAGTTAGGCCCCAAATAGGAATCCCCAATTGTTCGTAGGTTTTTATAAATTTCACGAAATAATTTGCCCAGGCTTGCCTGAATTCAGGCAATAGCTTACCTCCCTGCAACATGCTTTTGTTGGTTTTCATAAAAGCAGGTGGACTCCAAGGGCTTACAAAAAAAGGTAGTTTACCTCCTGCCGCTGCAATTGCCTTTTTGATTAGCGGTATACGGTATTTTTGGTCATGATCTACATTAAAAGTTTTTAAGGCCGCATCATTTTCTTCAATATAAGTATAGCTACCACTGGAGAAATCACTGCTATGAATTGTAGTTCGTGCCAATGTATACCCAATACCATTTGTTGGGTCATAATAGGCTTTCAAGAATTCCTGCTGCTGGCCTTTAGGTAAAATTGCATACGTTTCAGCCGTGGCATCAGTAATAGTTCCACCAATTCCAATCACCGATTGGAATTTTCTATCCGGATCAACGAAAATACAAACTTGGGTTTCTAATGGTTGTTTAAGGTCTTTAAACACCAATGAGCCCGAATTTGTCAGCCTCAAATCTGTATGGTTTGCTGTGGTATAAACCCTGCTTACCTTGTTTTGAGCAATTAACACCGGTTCCACTGCTATTATAAATAGAGGTAGGAGCAACAGGTGTTTTAAAAATGGATTTGTAATTTTAATTCTCGACATAATTTATAAAAGACTTATTCATTGCAGTAAAGCTATCTGATTTATTTGACAACAAAAAGCAAAAAAAATCACAATAAACTGACAAACAAATAGTTGTAACAAAAGGCAATACGTTTTAAATACAACTATATCCTCTCAATAACTTTAATTCTAAGGTTTTCTCAAGCTTTTAAATGATCTGAGTGATACGCTTAAAATGCATTAAATTTTATACTAAAAAAGCATATTTATATTAAAAAGAAGTCCTAACTACCTCTGTCATTATCTCATCTGCAGATTTGAACTATTTTTTATACTTAAAGCTTTTATATTTATTAAAAACTATATCAAAATCATGAATTTCATAATAAAAAGCCATCTTATTTTATTCTTCATCTTATCATTAAGCTGCAGCTTAATGGCACAAAAACCATCAAAAAAAGGTTTTAAGGTGATCGCCTTTTATACAGCAAAAAATGATCAGGCGCATATCAGTTATGTACATGAAGCTAATCAATGGCTACCCAAAGCTGCAAAGAAGTATCATTTTAGTTATGACTCAACTGCTAACTGGAATAATATGAATCCAGAATTTCTTGCCAAATACCAGGTGGTAATATTCCTCGATACCCGACCGGAAACTCCAGCACAGCGGCTGGCATTCGAAAATTACATGAAACATGGGGGTTCCTGGATAGGTTTTCACTTCTCTGCTTTTGCTCTGGCAAATTCTAGTTATCCAGATAACTGGGATTGGTATCATAATGATTTCCTAGCATCGGGTGCTTATGGCAGTAATACCTGGAGGCCAACATCTGCCATTTTAAAGGTTGAAAACGATAAACATCCGGTTACTTTCCAACTGCCAAAAATCTTTAAATCGTCTCCCAATGAATGGTACCGCTGGCAGAATGACCTTCGCAAAAATCCAGATATTGATATCTTACTGGCGATAGACAGCAGCAGCTTTCCACTCGGCACAGGGCCTAAATCACATGAAATCTGGCATAATGGGTATTATCCCGTGGTTTGGAGTAATAAAAAGTATAAAATGGTCTATGTAAATATGGGGCACAATGACATAGATTATGATCACAAAACTAATAAGGATCTTTCTCAGACTTTTGAAAACGAAATTCAGAATAAAATGATCATTAATGCCCTTCTATGGCTTGGGGAGCGGAGGTAAAATTAGGTAGTTTACTTAAAGCTATAGCTCTTTCTATTTGCGGGCGATTATTTTTTTGAAGAAAAATTGGATACAGATTTAATATGAGTAACCACAAAGATTTGAGTATTCCAAATTTGAATTCAACAAAAACATTAAATCCTTCACTGTTAAACATAAATTTTAAAAGAATCAATGAATTGATTTTATTTCATCTATAGCATGGCGATATCATGTCAATTCCATAACTGAATAAAAGCGGTTAGAAAATACAAACTAAAAAATTGAATTTGAAACAAAGTGCTTTTATGGGGTGTTATGCTGTGTAAAAATTAATTTAACACATTGGAAAATACAAAACACATCGGAATTCTAGGTGGAGGGCCTAGTGGCCTGTTTATGTTCAAACGCTTTGTTGAATCAGGTAAAACCGATTTCGAAATTATAATATTTGAGCGTAAAAAGAAGCTGGGTGAAGGTATGCCTTACAGCCATGAGGGTGCAAATGATGAACACATCACCAATGTGTCCAGCAATGAAATACCAAATTTGGTTACGTCGCTACCAGATTGGATAAAAACAGTTTCAAAAGATACCCTGGATAAATATCATATCGATGTTGAACGCTTCAATGAATACAAAGTTTTACCGAGACTATTGTTTGGCCAGTATCTAACTGATCAGTTTGACCTATTACAAAAGCAGGCACGTGAAAAGGGCCTAAAATATCAGGTTCATTACAATAGTGAGGTGACAGACATTATAGACCTTACGGACCGTGAATTGGTGGCAGTAGAGATTAATGGTCAAGATAAATTTGAATTCGACCATATCTTTATCTGTACTGGACACCAATGGCCACATAAGCATGAAGGTAAGGTTCCTGGCTATTTTGACTCGCCATATCCTCCGGTTAAATTAGCCATGAAACTGGATCATCCTGTAGCTATTAAAGGATCGTCTTTAACCGCAGTTGATGCGATACGAACACTTGCCCGACATAATGGAACATTTGCTAGGGATGGGCAAGGAAAACTTTTTTATAGGTTATTAGACCACAGCCCTGCCTTCAAATTGGTCTTACATACACGAAATGGTTTTTTGCCTGCGGTGAGGTTCCACTTAGAGGATTCACATCTTTCTAATGATTCATTATTAGATAAGGAACAGATCTCCAATCATATCGCAAGCAATGAAGGATTTTTATCACTAGACTACATTTTCGAACATGATTTTAAACGTCCTATAAAAGAGAAGGAGCCGGAGTTTTATGATCAGATAAAAGAAATGAAACTGGAAGCATTCGTAGCTGCTATGATGGAGTTGCGAGAAAGACTTGATCCTTTTGAGTTGCTGAAAGCTGAATATGCCGAAGCAGAGCGATCTATCCGCCGTAAACGATCTATTTATTGGAAGGAAATGCTTGGGGTACTCAGTTTTGCATTGAATTATCCAGCTAAATATTTATCAGCTGAAGATATGCAACGCCTGCAAAAGACGCTAAGCCCATTAATTTCTATCGTGATTGCTTATATTCCACAAAGTTCAGGCGAAGAGCTACTGGCCTTACGTCAGGCTGGGGTACTGGATTTAATTCCTGTAGGGGACCATAGTCTGGTAGAGGCAGTAAACGATGGCGGAGCTATTTACCACTATACCGATGAAAGTGGTGAGGCCATATCCGCCCACTTCAACACCTATATAAATTGCGTCGGCCAGCCTCATTTGGCCTTTGAAGACTTTCCCTTCAAAGGCTTGTTAGAAAATCGAACCATTAGTCCTGCTAAACTTAAATTCCAATCCGTAGTAGAAGGTAAACAGGCTTTGGCAGAAGGTAAAAATGTGATAAAAGACCCAAATGGGGATTATTTCCTGAAAGTTTCCGGTATCACCATTAATGATCACTTCCAGGTAGTTGATGCTTATGGTGCTTTTAATGATCGTATTTATATCATGGCTGTACCTTATATTGGTGGTTATAATCCCGACTATTCAGGTTTAGACTTCAGTGAGGCGGCCTCAGCAGCAATTATTAAACGTTTATTGGCATGATGGTATTCCAAAAAAAGATAAAGAATTAGTTTATATCAAAAATGCTTCTTATAACGTACCAACAGAAGCTCCAGAAAAATTATATAAGTCATTAACAACTTTTTTAAGAAATATAATTAGACAAAATCTAAAGTTAATAAATTAGATGGCATGTAAAATAAGCTTTGTCAAGGCGGTGAATCATTAGAATTGCCGCCTTGCTCATTATTTATCTGGAGTGAAACGGAGAAAGGAATTTCTAAAGTCTGATGCTTCTAATTTTGTAATTCCATCTATTTTACCAGTTAAAAATTCTTCCCAATGAGCTAAACGGCACAAATCCGATTCCTAATGCTTCCAGTAAAAGATTAATTTCTTGTTTTGGCACTATTGTCCATGCATATACCTCGGCAGTCTCACAAAATATAACACTCCGTGTAACTCCGTGACGCAACAATTGTATCATTACCTTTTTGTTGGAAGTACGCCGTATGACAAGCCGATTCATAATTGACCTCAGCGCTAGCAGCTTGAAAAGCTACAAGTGTAATTATAGCAGATTTATAATTGACACTTAAAAGTTTAGCAAAAAAAATGGAGTGCTCCAGGTGTGGATATTGATTTAGAATAAGATTAACATAGTTGTATTTTCAACTAAAAGTCACTTCAAGACCTTAGGATGGCTTTTTTGACGTATATTGCAGCAATAATCTTTAATAAGACTTTCATAGTCTTTTACTATTCAGCATATATGATGAAGCGTTTATTTTCGAACTTACTGTTTAAAGTATTTCTTGCCATAGTTCTAGGTATTGTCTTCGGACTATATTTACCAGAATCTGTAAACAGGATATTTACAACCTTCAATGATTTTTTTGGACAGTTTTTAAACTTTGCAATTCCGCTAATTATAATGGGCTTAATAATGCCCGCTATATCTGATTTAGGCAAAAGTGCTGGCAAATTATTATTGCTTACTGTTGCTATTGCTTATGGTTCGACTTTATTTTCGGGCTTTAGTACTTATTTTGCCGCTTCGAGTATATTTCCACAGCTTTTGGCAACTCACGTAAATGATCTGGTTCAGATTGGGGGTTCTAGTCCTGAGCTAAAACCTTATTTTAGTATCAGTATCCCCCCCGCTTTAGATGTTATGACCTCTTTATTTCTAGCATTTATTATTGGTTTAGGTATTTCATATCAAGAAAAGTCAACCTTAAAATTAGTGGTTAAAGACTTCCAGACGATTATAACGCAACTCATAGAAAATGTAATTGTTCCACTATTACCATTGTTTATCTTGGGTATTTTCGCAAGTATGTCTTTTAGTGGAAAGGTATTCTCAATCCTTTCGGTATTTATTAGCATAATCGGAGTAATTTTTGCCTTACACATTTTACTATTACTTATTCAATTCACCATTGCAGCTGTCATCACAAAGAAGAATCCTTTTAAACTATTGCTAACGATGACACCAGCATATTTCACGGCATTAGGTACACAGTCTTCAGCAGCTACTATTCCTGTTACCTTGGAGCAGACTTTAAAAAACGGGGTTTCTGAGAGAATTGCTGGTTTTGTAATCCCATTATGTGCTACGATACACCTATCTGGAAGTATCATGAAAATTACGGCTTGTGCTATGGCATTAATGATTTTAAGGGGAATGCCTTTTGATTTTACGCTTTTCACAGGTTTTATATTTATGTTAGGAATTGCAATGGTTGCAGCCCCTGGTGTTCCTGGAGGAGCAATTATGGCAGCTGTGGGAATCTTACAATCTATGCTAGGTTTTAACGAAGAGATGATTGGGTTAATGATCGCACTATACATCGCAATGGATAGCTTTGGAACTGCTTGCAATGTAACAGGTGATGGAGCTATCGCTTTGGTTGTTGACAAAATAACGAGCGCTAGCGAAACGAGATCACCTGTAAGCTATAGCAAAGAATAATTAGGTTTCCTCCAAACCCAAAGGTTAATCTGGATGGCACTCGTTTCTTCGGTTATCCCCTTGGTAATAATCATATAGGTATAGTCCTTTTCCTCAAAGTTGATGCGCCAACAAAAAAAGCAGGCTTCTAGTCCATTATATCCATTATTAAGTGAAATTGGATATAATAATACTCAAAAAAATAACTCCAGTAATTCTCGCTTATTCAAATTCCCAGTTTATCCGGTAACTAACTTAAATGCAGGAGAGATCATTTGTCTCACCGATACAGGTGTCCCGTTATGCTCCGATATATGCATTTCTTGCTCTGACCTTGAAATTCCCAATTTCGATGCTAAGAATCGGCAGTCCCTAACTATAGATACCTCCTGAATGATTTGATCCATCTGGTCGTCCTTCAGCTGGAAAAATTGACCAACACTTATAGCCAGCTCAAAATCCAATGCTTACTTTCCGATACACCTAGTATAAGTTATTGAAAGACAGAATATTAGATGGAAATAACGACAATCCAAGAACTGAATTTATCATCCGTTGTAATTTACCCGGTAATGTTGACAACTAGTGTAAATATACTGTAATCAAATCAGTTATCTATATAAAATTCCGAAATATTTCTAATCAGTTGTCATCATCAAAAAAAACCTCACAAACTGCTCCATAAAAGACAATTTTACAAAAAAAACATAAAATGCTGACTATATGACTTTTAAGCACATTAATATAAAGTATCATTTTTCGAGTAAAATTCCGTTTATACATAAAAAACGCTAACTTCTGGTTTAACTACGTTTTATGAGTGAATTAGATTTTGACCTGGAACAGTAATATTAGGGATATTATTTTGGTGTGGTTTATCCAAGCAGACCATCAAACTTATTGAAGAGATAGAGGAATTAGATCCAGCAGTCAGGGAAAAACTTTTGTTCCTGGCTAATGCCATTATCAGGGCTGCCAAAACAGGTAAGGCATATTCGCATTAAAAAAACAAAGCCCTTAAGTAAGGACATTGTCGTTGATCTAATTTTGATCAACCAATAATCATTTTTCTAATAATTTATATTGGTGCGATGACTTTAGAATATAAAGTCTAACCCGCTGATCTGCAGAAATCAATAACCTCTTATCTTTTGCCTCAGCCATAAAACAGAAATAAAGAGCAATATCGAACCAATAAAATAAAGAATAATAATCCAACCTCTGCTGATTTTTTGCTTCTTTGTTTCTTTTGAATACTCCTCAAAGATCAAATCATGAAGACCAGATCGCTTTAGACGATGATAGAATAATGCAAATAATGGCACAATAAACACTAAAGGCAAAAACCACCTTACCCCATTTCCTACCGGATGATTTAATCTAATATTTAGCCCTACAGAAAAAATTAATGTAATCAAAGCTAAAAGATTAAAATATACAAAAACAAACATAATAGCGAATGTCCTGAAGAGCGGGATTGAACTACCGTCAGAAAAATAACTAAATATTCTAAAGTAATAATATTTTAAAAAACGTATCATGATCTCATTTTGTTGTAAAGTAATAATCTACTTCTTAACCCTATCATAGACAAGATCTATAGGATTATAGCCCGTCATATCTGCTACTCCATAGGCTAAACCTAAACCAATTGTCCAAGGGTTACTTTTTAATGCGAGCTGCCCCACCGAAACTCCAAGTTTGCTCCAATCCGCTACGGTAGCATTTGACATACCTTTATTATAAATCTCATTTGCATCGTTTAAGGCGGATACAACCCCTAAAACCGTACCAGCTCCCTCCAGAACCTTAGTTACATTACTTAGTCCACGAGCTTCGCTAGACATAGTCATAGTTATTCCCTATCTGACATATGGAGATAATTAAAGAGAATAAGATGTCTTCAATTAAAATCTCAAAATGATGTGCACGACATATTTTCACTCAACAGATAGATAAGTTGCTGTCTACTGATTTTTTTGCAAGTATTGTTGCATGAATTTTAGTCAAAAATCATGCAAAATTTAGCTATAAATTCGTAACTTTGTGTTTGAAAGGAAAATATTATGTCAAAATTAGATGAGTTAAAAAGTCATTTGAGGAAAGGAAATATCTATAAGAGGGATGAACTACAAAAGTGGTCAAGCTCTATTGATAGACATCTTTCTGAGCTTACTGGCGATGGTGTTTTAAAAAAGGTTGGCCCTGGGCTATATCACTTTCCGAAGAAAAACGCTTTCGGTTTTGAACCGCCTGCGGATCAGTTGCTGATCAAGAAATTTTTGGACAACGACAATTTTCTGATTACCTCCTTCAATTCCTATAACGCATTGGGAGTTGGAACTACACAGTTGTATAATAAGCAGATCGTTTATAACCATCTGCGTAGTGGAGATATAACACTAGGCAACAAATTGTTCACTTTCAAAAAAAAATCGGCTTTTCCACCGAAGCCTACAAGGGAGTTTCTGGTAATTGACCTAATCAATAACCTGGAATACTTAGCAGAAGATCAACCGAAAATACTTGAGAAGACCTTAGAAAAAGCGATGAGCTTAGATAAGCATTCCCTAAGGCATGCTATTGAGAAATACGGTACACCAAGAACAAGAAAACTATTGGCTACGGCCTAACCCGCTTCTGACACAGAATATATGAGTATAGCATTCCTCCATCAACGAAAGGACTTTAAAAGCCTTATCAGTACATTAGCTGCAGAGAAAGGCATAATTGAAGCCCTTGTCGAAAAAGATTACTGGATCATGCATGTGCTTTATGGCATGAAAAACCTGGGACTAGAATTTGAGCTCAAAGGAGGAACCTCACTTTCGAAGGGGTTTAAGATCATAGACAGATTTTCAGAGGACCTTGATTTACATATTACTCCGCCGAAAGCATTTATTGACGAGACTGGTATAAAGGTAAATGAAAACCCAAAATCCAGTGGCAAAAGTATCATTGAAAATCGAATGAAGTTCTTCGATTGGCTGACAGATTACATCCGTATCGATGGCATCATCGCGGAGCGTGACACTGAGTTCGATGACAAGAACGGAAGAAACGGAGGGATCAGGCTTAAGTATGATGGCTTTTTTGGATCTGTTCCCGGAATCAAAGATGGGATATTACTAGAGGTTGGCTTCGCCAAGGTTGCCCCAAATGAAAACGTTCATATCAGTTCATGGATGTATGATAAGGCAATGGAGGTTCAGCTTAAGATGACTGATAACCGAGCCATAGACATTGCCTGTTATCATCCCGGTTATACCCTTGTCGAAAAACTCCAGACTATTGTTACCAAGTTCCGTGTGGAACAGGGAGCGGATAGCGGTGGACCAAAGGTCAACTTTATGAGGCAATACTACGATGTCTACCGGCTTTTTCAGCGAGATGATATTCAGAAGTTTATTACAACACAAGCTTATTTGGATCATAAACTCGATTGGTTTCCACTAGTAGATCTCGATGTACCATTATCCGAGAAGGAGGCATTCCTGCTTACCGATGATAAAATTAGGGAGGATTTTAAGAATCGTTATATCGGAACTTCCGGACTTTATTATCAAGGCCAGCCAGATTTTAACGAGATATTGGGATATATACAAGCTAACTTAAAAAAGTTAGGCTAAATTGAGTACATACACATCTTAGACTGTTAAAACGCACTTAAAGCGGCTACAAAAAAGCTTATTTCATCGCTGGATTAGGCCTCAATATCGTAAAATCATGATTTAATCATTGATCTGCATTAAACCTACAGCTCAACCCGGTGGTTTTATTTTGCGTTTATAAGCTCCCTCCGCGGAATGAATGTAGACGTTCACCATAGCAATAACTTCCTGCACTGTTAAGTCAGTTTGCCCTTCCGCATTCTTGAAATAACTGGTCGGATCGGGTAAACCAATATCAGTTTTCAAAAATTGAAATTCCGGGTAACCTGCTGCCGGATTCGGGAAAAGTAATTGAATGATCACCCCGTCATATTCGGCAACTGCGATTTCAAACAAATCAATTTCCTCGGTCATTTCTTCAAACTGCACCAAGGTCTGCAAATTGATTTGCATTAAGGCTATTTTAGCCAGTTCTGTTCTAAAACTCATGATCTATATTTTTTATAATTCGCTCTATGAATCGCCCTCGGTTCTAGGATTTAAATTAATCCCAATAATTTTTCTACTGCTTTGATCGATCAAGAGGCACTGCCTTCCCAACATAAAAAAACAACAGAACGGGCGAGACTACATGAATAAGACAGCAACTAGAACATTAAATTTGTAACGGATTGAAACTGTTAACAGACAGAACCTGCATTTGCTGAGTTTATGAAAACATTGAAAGGAAAAAACTAGTAGCAGTAAATACCGCAAAAAGCATGCTTATCAAAATGGTATTTTTGAATACTTTATTGGTAGTCCTTAGCAATAGATTGATGGTTAAATTTGTTATATTTATTTAGATAAAAAGGATTATGAGTAAGGCATTAATTATTATAGACGTACAAAATGATTATTTTGAAAATGGAGCATTGGAATTGGTGAACCCTATTCCAGCAAGTGAAAATGCAAAAAAGTTGCTTGATCACTTTAGAAAAGAGAACCTTCCAGTTGTACATGTTCAGCATGCTTCGCCAGAAGGGGTACCTTTCTTTGTACCGGGCTCAAAAGGTGTTGAAATACATGACAATGTAAAACCAGCGGAGGGTGAAAAAGTAATCACCAAGCACTACCCAAATAGTTTCCGTGATACAGATCTTTTGGAATACCTACAGTCAAAAGGTGTAACCGAAGTTGTGTTGACAGGTATGATGACCCATATGTGTGTAGACGCAGGAACCAGGGCCGCATTTGATTACGGTTTTGATTGTACGGTGATTGGTGATGCCTGTGCAACCAAAGATCTTGAAATCAAAGGAGCTCAGGTAAAAGCAGCAGATGTGCAAACCGCATTCTTAGCAGCTCTCGAGTTTTTCTATGCCAAGATTCAGACTACAGATGAATATCTGACTGCATAAGATATTTTCTGTTTGAAAAAATGGAACGGTTCGGAAATTGTATTTCTCTGTTCCTTTTTTTGTTATTTAGCAGATGTACTAAAAGATAGCGCAAGTATAGCGCACATGTAATAAAAATAATATGAAGACCATCAAATTTCATAAATCGGATTGTGGAGTAGATGTACTACTCAATGTGCTGATTGGTCAGGACGTAAAAGAAAGTTATTTGAATACAGATATCTATAATACTGATTTTTTTGAGATCGTGATCTTTAAAAAAGTTGAAGGTACATTGATATTAAATCAACAGAAGATTAGTTTGACAGATAATAGCATTGTCTTTATTTCTCCATTTCAGAAAAGAAAATGGAAGTTGGAAGCTGATAACCTCGATTTCACAGTACTCGTTTTTCAGGAAGACTTTTTGAATGATTTTTTTGCAGATAAATTGTTTACCTACCGCCTCCTATACTTTTATCAATTAGATTTTCCACTGAGCATACCTATTAACAACGAGGATATCCTTAAGATCTGCAGCATACTTACGGAAATAAAAACAGAACTAGTTATTCCAAAACCAGATAGTTCACATATTATCAGATCACTAGTCTATTACCTTTTGCAAAAATTCAACCGTGAATATGCCTTAGCTAACAATCTTTCCTTAAATAAGGCAGAAAATAATTATGCCTATCAATTCAAACAGTTATTGGAAATCCACATTACTGATAAACAAAGAATCGATGATTACGTAAAACTGCTAGGTGTTAGCAGAATAAGTATAAACGCTGCTGTAAAGAAACAGTTCAATGTAACTGCGACCCATCTGCTAAAGCAACGACTGCTTTTCGAGATCAAAAATCAACTAATACATTCTGGAAAAACTGTAGCAGAAATAGCCTACGAGCTTCATTTTTCAGAACCGAACCATATGATGCGTTTCTTCAAAACGCAGACAGGCATCACAACAAGACAGTTACTAGCCGATTATCAAAATGGTATATTTTCATAGTTATAAGGTAGCCTAAGCAAATCCCACCCTATCTATCTTTGCATTAGAATTTTATCCCAATTTCAAGACAACGTGGATAAAATTATTTTAAAATAGATATGAAAAAAATGATTTTAGGTATTGCATTGGTTTTAATCGCAATATCATCTTATGGACAATCAAAGAATGAAAAAAAGTCAAGTGTTCAATTAATAAGGAATGCAACTGTAGTGTACACCTATGGCGGTAAAGAATTTCTCATTGATCCAATGTTGGCAAAAAAGGGAGCTTATCCTGGCTTTGAAGGTACTGCTAATGCTCATTTACGCAACCCAATGGTTGAATTGCCTGTTTCGGCAGAAAGCCTTCTTAATCCCGATGCAATAATAGTGACGCACACACATCCGGACCATTGGGATGAGGCTGCTATAAAAATGCTTCCAAAAGAGAAAACGCTCTATGCCCAAAACCAACAAGATGCAGAAACAATCAGATCCCAAGGATTTAAAGATGTTCGCATTTTATCTAATAACTCCAATTATGAAAATATCACGCTACAAAAAACCTTTGCTCAGCATGGATCGGATGCAGCCTATGCAAACCCTCAGATAGCGGAAATATTAGGGCATGCTTCGGGTGTTTTCTTCAGCCAACCTGGACAGAAATCAGTATATTTTGCTGGAGATGCTATTTGGACAAAAGATTTTGAATCCCATCTGAAAAAGTTAAATCCTTCGGTTGTAGTTCTTAATACAGGCTATGCGCAAGTGAATGGTTTCGGAGCCATTATCATGGGAAAAGAAGATGTAAACAGAGTTCACCAAATATTACCTAATGCTACAATAATTGCAGTGCACATGGAGGCTATTAATCATTGTGTCCTTACACGTAAGGAACTTATGGATTATGTTAAAGAAATGGGGATATCTGACAAAGTAATTATTCCAGCAGATGGACAGGTCATCAACTTTTAAGGATAGATATAATATACACCAATGAGTATAGAGAATAATAAAGAGCTGGTACGTAATTTTTATGACCTGTTGGAAGAAGAGAATTACAATGCTGTTGCGGAACTGTGTCATCCTGAATTTCTTTTTTACTTTCAGGTTGATAATCCAATCCAAGGTGCAGTAGGATTTGTAGCCTCAGAAAAAGCGAATTTTGATGCTTTTAAAGGATTTACCATGCGTATCCATGAAATTATTGCAGAAAATGATAAAGTAGTAGCTTATATGATATTTGAAGGTGTTCATAACAGTAAAACAATCTTCGGGATAGAACCAAGTGGTAATAGAGTCAGATTTTCATTATTGATGTTCCTCACCATCAAAGATGGAAAGATATATGAAAAACGTGCACATTTCGATCTAGACGATATAAAGAGACAACTTATGAGATAAGTTGCGTATAAATAGCATTATCAGAAATAGATATGTTAAACACAGAAAGGTCAGTCAAGTTAAATTCTTGACTGCCCCCTTTTTAATATGTGATGAAGTATAATCACACATCACAAACAGGAAAAACTTGATATTTTGGTCTTGCATTATTACTTTTTCCACTCAGATTTCGGAATTTTATTCTAACTAAAATAAAAAACTGGAAGAACAATTCCCTTGCAATCTCCTAGTTTCAAAGCATCTTTAGATTTTGATCACTCACTCACTTACTCACTTACTCACTTACTGGTAAGACTAAAGTGGACATGCTAAATCAAAAAACAAAACGCTGAACTTTTAATTTTTTTAACTTTTTTATAGATTGCACAAAAAATAGGTAGAAATGAAAACTTTAACAAAAGAAGATCAGGAAGCTATAACGCCGATAATGGCTCTAAATTTATTGGAAGAGGGAAATAAACGTTTTGTTAATAACCTAAAAATTAACAGAAACCTTTTACAGCAAGCAAATGAAACCTCTGATAGCCAACATCCTTTTGCGGTAGTTTTAAGCTGTATAGACAGTCGTACATCTGCAGAATTAATTTTTGACCAAGGATTGGGTGATATTTTCAGTATCCGAATTGCTGGTAATATTATCAATGAAGATGTTTTAGGAAGCATGGAATTTGGCTGCAAGGTGGCAGGTGCAAAAATTATTGTTGTACTAGGTCACACGAAATGCGGAGCAATTAAAGGTGCATGCGACCATGTTGAGATGGGTAACCTAACAGCCTTACTCAGCAAAATCAGGCCCGCTGTTGATGATGAGCAAACCATAAAAGAGAACCGCAATTCCAGTAATAGTGAATTTGTTGAAAAAGTAGCTGCCATAAATGTTAGCCGGTCAGTTAAATCGATAGTAGAGCGTAGCCCGATTCTCAAAGAAATGGTAGACGGTGGCCAGATCCGAATAGTAGGAGGCAATCATGATATTGCGACGGGATTAGTAACATTCCTCCATGGAGGATAAGTGTTAATACCAGCACTAAGCAATGCAGCTGCATATTTCAACTCGATACTTTCGGGATCGTAATAACCTACATCGATATTGTTATCCATAGGTGCGGAAATGAGTTCTATCCCGTCTAATCAATAATAATTAGAAAAATGAGGACCTAAATAGCTGTCCTAGAACTCAAATATACAGCCAAATGAAGGGATCAGGTTCCCTGATTTGGTATTCAAGATAAATGGAATTCCGTTGGAACCATTGGTTTGTATTGGCTGCCCGTCAGTAGTTAAAAAACCGCTATTATCTTCTGTTCTTTTAAACGTATATTTTGGAAAATTGTCATTTTCATTTTTAAGAATATTTTGTATGTCTATATAAAAATTCAAAGCTGTCTTTCTAAAATTCAAGCGCTTATCAATACGAAAATCCAGTTGACTGAATGATGATAACCTTTCGGCATTTAACTGGCTGTAATCTGCTATTCCTGTGCCCAGCGTTGAATAGTTTTGCTGGGATGCCTGCAAATCAAATGGTGTGTAGGGCGATCCTCCAGCATAGCGATATTTCAACCCTAAATCCCAATTGCGTTTTAATTTATAACCCAATGTAAGTGACAATAAATGTCTGTTATCCCATGATGATGAGATCAGCTGCTGATTCAATCCAGAAAATTTACTGACCACATAAGAATAACTTGCCACATAAAAAAAATTACGAACCAGTTTTTGCTGTACAAATAGTTCCACACCATAGGTTTCCCCCTTCCCTATACTGAGCACCTGCTCACTGCCAACAGAAGCATATTCTGCGCCCTGATTGGCAAGCGAAGTCCCGTTCGCTACAGAGACCGGGTAATTGCTGTACTGCTTGTAAAAAGTCTCCAAAGTAAATCTCAAATCATTTCTAGGCAAAAACTGGGTGCCAAGCACATAATGTGTCGATTGGATATAATCCATATTTTTATTCAAGGCTGCGCCATTATTATCCAGATAACCCAGCATAGTATAAGTGGGAATTTTGAAATAAGTCCCCACTGACGCACTTACATCCCATTTAGAACTGAGGTGATAAGCCAAAGATAATCTGGGAGAAAGCGTTTTCAACGGATCATTTCCACTATCTGTATAACTATTCAGGTCAGTACGAATACCCGCGGAAAGCAATAATTTTTCATTAAAAATATTTTTTGAAGCCTGAAAAAATGCACCATATTTCCAAAATTCCATGTCATTATTGAACCTGATTACCTTTTGCGGCACCACTACTTCCCCCTGGGCATTGGTGATTTCATTAGACACTTTATTAAACAAATCTGCTTTATAGCCAACCAGTTGAGCCATTAGCCCCGCAGACAGCTTCCAGCCATTTAGGAATTTATTGATGTCGAATCTAAACTTATTTTCAGTTTCCCGAGATTGAACTTTCAGACTCCTTTTACTTTGCTGCTTTAGTTCATCCTCGAATTTATCCAGATTATTATCAAATACATTTCGGCTAAGCGTAAAGTTCAAATAGCCATTTTCAATCTGATGGTTCAAGTTAAAACCGGCAGTATAATTCCACTGATTGATATAAGGTGTAGAACGCAGCACATAAGTATTTTCCAAGGTCGACTTTTTAGTTGCTGCAAAACTAAAACGATCGATCGCACCTAGACCTATAGCGGTAAGCTTGGTTTTAGCATTAAATTTATGAGTGACCTTATATTGAAAATCATCAAAATCGGGTCTGATGGGTAAATCAATTAGTTTAAATAAAAAACTGAGATAAGATTTTCGAGCTGAGGCTAGAAATGTAGTATTTTTCGACAGCGGTCCTTCTAAAGTCAGTGCCGTTTCGGTAAAACTAACCCTGGCATTACCGGACAATCTTTCCGAATTGCCTTCTCTTTGCCTGATCACAAAAGTCGAAGCCAAAGGATTGTCGTATCTGGAATCAAAAGCTGAAGAGCTCAGTTTTAAACTCTCAATAAAAGAAACATTGAGTATACCCTGAGCACCTCCCGAACTGCCCTGGGTTTGAAAATGATTCAGTACCGGAATCTCTATCCCATCCAGGTAATAGACATTTTCATTTGGAGCTCCACCCCTTATAATGATATCGTTCCGCTCACCAACACCGTTACTGATGCCCACACCCGGAAGTGTCTGAACCACTTTAGACACATCAAAATTGCCCCCCGGACTACTTTTTATTTCTTCTGCTGTTAATTGCTGCACAGATAAAGGGGTAACCATATCAGTAGCAACCGCTGACTTTCCTCTACTAAAATTGATGTTAACCTCATTTAAATTATTCAATTGAGACTGAAGCTCGAAATTGACCACTTGCGGATTCCCACTACCCACCACTATGTTGTATTTCATCTGAGCTATATATCCGACAAGACTGGCAGAAACTTTATAGGTCCCTACCGGAACACTCATACGGAAACGGCCTGAGGTATCGCTCAGTGTTGAAATTGATAAACCATCAACCGTAAGTGTAGCTCCGGAAAGGGATTTACCAGTGTTCATATCTTGTACAACTCCTGTTAACAATCCTCTTTGCTGGGAAAACACGGGATTAAAAATAAACAACGCGGCTATAATTATGAAGTATCTAATTGTCAATTTCAAAGTTTTAAAGGGTTACTAAAATAGCTATCAAATATATAAATTACAGGGTTTAATTAGCCCTAATGATTGTTTTTCCAACACTTATCAAACAGTGTTGAACATCATCCCAATTCTTCTCCCACTTTTTGTGCCAGGTAAAACACCTATTACAAACCTTGCAAATCTTAGCTGGTAAGTTTTGTTTTTTCACATTCTTCATTAGGTTGCTTTACTATCCAATTGTTCTAAAAAATTTTCAGCATGCATCAGATGAAGTTCCTGTTTTTCGCTCGGCATCTTATCATACATATTTACCAGCATACCTAACCGCGGGTTCTTCAAAAAGAAGCTACGATTTACGTGCATAAACCGCCAAAATAATCCATCCCATACTGACTGCCATTCCCCCTTTTGATAATCACTCATTTTCATCAAGTAATTACTGCCGCTGATGTAAGGTTTTGTGACCATCATGCCGCCATCGGCAAACTGTGTCATGCCATAAACATTAGGTACCATTACCCAGTCGTAAGCATCTATAAACATTTCCATAAACCACCGGTATACTTCATCAGGATCAAATTCACATAATTGCATAAAATTGCCTAAAACCATCAGCCTTTCTATATGGTGACAATACCCAGTTTGCAAAATCTTTTTAATAGTGATATCGACAGGAGCAATTCCAGTGTCACCGGTCCAGAAACTCTGCGGAATTTTTCTTTTAAATTTCCAGTAATTAGTGCTACGCTGTCTACCCCCCTCGCGCTCATAGACCAGGTGAACAAACTCCCGCCAACCCATGATTTGCCGTATAAACCCTTCTAAGGAGTTTAATGGGATATTGTTATTTTTTGCCGTTGCTAATGCCTCTTCAATAATTTGACCCGGCTGCAGTAGTCCAATATTCAACATCGGTGTAAGTACCGAATGATGAAGAATAGATTCATTAGCTACAATAGCATCTTCATAAATACCAAATTTCTCAAAGCGGTTTTTCAAAAAATCATCCAGCCAGTTTAAAGCATCCTCAAAGGTAACCACAAACAAACAGGGTGTATTTAGCTCACCGTAATTATTAGGAAAATGCTTTAGTACATATAATTTTGCTTCGACGACGAATTTATTTTCTTTGGGTAATTCCAGTTCAGGTACCTTTTCTTTTTTGGGGAATTTCTTGCGGTTATCCTCATCAAATGACCATCTCCCTCCAATTGGCTGCCCATCACTTTCCATCAGGATATTTCTTTTCTTTCGCTGGCTGATATAAAAATCGGTTTGAAAGTAAGTCTTTCGGTTATTGAAATAATCGGCCGTACTTCGTGTCGTGTTTAAAAAATTAGGGCTATCATAAACATGTAGGGTAACCTCATTCATAATACAAGCACTTTGCATTCTTTGAATCAACCAATTGTCGGCTACCGCTGCAATGTGTATATGCTTGATATTTTGCTGAACAAGGCTGTCCACCAATAACCGGCAATCATTTTCCTTTGTATCTGACTCAATATAATTAACCGTAAACTCATTTTTCTGAAGCCAGTCTTGATAAAATTTCATGCTCGCCCGGTGCAAGACCAATTTTTTCCGGTGAAAATTATACTGCTTAAAAAAGAGCCATTCCTCCACAAGATAAACCGCACGGTCTTTTTGTAAAGCCGGGTGGTTTTGGAATAACTGGTGGGGAAAAATTAGCGTAACTGAGTTTACCATGATATGTTAAGATTCAAGCCAAAGCTGCTGAAAAACCTGATCCGGATCGTAAGTTGCTGACTGTTTATCTATATTGAAATAACGAGTTGTTCTTGGGTCATTTCCTACCCCTGCAAGATAAGCCCAATTACCCCAGTTATTACAAACGTCATAATCGATTAATTGCTGTTCAAAATATGCCGCACCATAACGCCAGTCTAAACACAAATCGTTACAAAAATAGCTGGCTACATTTTGCCTACCTCTATTGCTCATAAAACCTGTTAGCTTTAGTTCAATCATATTGGCATCAATAAATGGTACTCCGGTTGTACCATTGATCCAATGATTTAACTTCATATTAAACTGATCAGTATTTGCTAACATTGATTGCAGATTAGCTGACCTTTGAAAATAGCGCTTCGCGTTTTTCTGCATACAAAAGCCAAAATAGTCCCGCCATAACAACTCAAACACCAACCAGTAAGTGGATTCGTTTGCTCGGTATGCTACTTCATATTTTTTTATAGCTTCATAAAGCTCTCTAGCAGAAATACAACCTAAAGCCAGCCAGGCTGAAAACTTAGAAGAATACCTTTCCCCAACCATACCATTTCGTGTCTGTTTATAAATTGATAAGGCCCTGGTTTCATAAAGATAATAGTGTAATCGTTGATGAGCCTGCTCAGTCCCACCTTTAAACTGTATTGCCGCCCGTGGATCAGCAATAATATCGGTGGAGTCTAACTCATTTAAAATTGCCAAATTCAAGGCGGCAATTGGTGGCGATGGAATAGCTAATGGTTTAGGTAATACCGGTCTAATCGAAACTTTATTTTCTGTACTTTTTCTAAACGCTGTAAATACATCTGGCAGCAGTTCTAATGAAAAAGGCAGATCCTCAGCACGAAAAAGGTTACGACAATCAAAGGTCGAAAAAGAACAATTCAAGCCAAGCAGTTTATCTGTTACTTTTTTTTGCGTACATAACTCTTCAGGTGCAACTTCTTTCTCTGCATAAATTCTTTGAGCGCCATATTCTTTTACGAGTTTGAAGATCTCTTTTTCAGGAGTTCCCTTTAGCAATACCAAACCCGAGCCGACCTTTCTTAAATCTTGCTCCAGTTGCTGCAAACTTTCCTTTAAAAACTTCAACCGGAAATCACCAGTCTTTTTAAACTTGAATGCTGTTATTTGAAAAAGATGATCGTCCAAACAATAAAATGGGATGACTATATCATTTTCTTCTACCGCATTAAACAAACATTCATTATCCCGCAAACGCAAGTTAGTTTTAAACCAAACTAAAGCTATTTTTTTTTCAGGCATCATCGGTGTATTAATTTCTTTTAGAAATTTTATTAGAGCTGATGGCTCTTTGTCTGCTACATTTGAATCTGCAAACTGAATGCTGCTCCAGCATTTTGCTATGTTTAGTGGCTCTCCCCTGCACCCTTTTACGCCATAATTTGAAGCTTGAAGCCTTCATTTCTCTGCGCATTAAGGCTATCACCTGCTATTCTTTAATTCCAAATTGGAAAGTAATGGCATCAAATGGAGTTCGATCTTCCCAGGCCATTTCTATAATCCGATCCTTAGCTGCCAAATCAAATATTAAAGTATTCATCATAAAAAAGCAAAATAAGTTGGTGCGATATATTATAAAAATTAGACTTTATTAAAAATTTGCAGTTCAATTAACCGGGCTCTGCCGCCTTAATTATAGCTTCGGCCGCGAGTCTGCCACTTTTAAGAGCTGCATTGATTGAGCCATTCATTAAATAATCTCCACAAACAAAGCACTGATCATTTAATCTCAGTAAATGATGCCCTGGCTGATTAGTAACCTGATCATCATTAGGCAGCGCATAATTGATATGGTAGGTTTTAAGATGCTCCCAGTTGAGCGCATCAGGATACCAAAATTTCATTTCTGATATCACTCTATCCTGAAGTTGGGTTTGATTCGCCTGTAAATGATGACCAATAAGAGATACTGATATTAAAGCCTTGCCATTACTGGAATACACTGGGGATATCTGATCCATCACAGCAATATTATTAACCAATTTTCCGGATAAAGTGTTCAAAGCGATCAGCGGCATGTTAAACGGCTTTTTATCAGCTGTAAAATACATATTAGTAACGGAGTGGTATGATTTTACCAGGTCCTGCTGAAATGGAGCTGGCATTTGAATAGGATTTGTGGCAATCAGGATATATTTAGCCTTGTAAACTGATTTTGAAGACGTGATTACACTACCACCATCAATAGTTTCTACTTTTTCATTAAAAACCAATTCATCAACAGAAAGACTTTGCGCCAGTTGTAAAGGAATCATTCCCATTCCTTTAGCCGGAATAGCGGCATCTCCTTCGCTAAACATTTTAAAAACAAATTCAAACATGCGGCTTGAAGTGCTCAACTGGTCTTCAAGAAAAATCCCCGTCAAAAAAGGCTTAAAGAACTGTCTGATCATCGTTTCGCTAAAGCCCTCTTTTTTCAAATAGTCAATAGTGCTGATCTCCTTTTCAGAAAATATTCGTTCCATGGTCTTGCGGCTAAGTTTCAGTTTTAGCCTCAGCATGTTAAATTTATCCGCTAATGTACCTACAGAAGAAAAAAGAGTGCTCATCAATGCGCCCGGCTGGCGCAGCGGATCGCCAATCCTAGAGATTCCATTTTTATTTAAAATCAAAGCACCCGGGTCAAACCTGCAAAGCGCTAACGCTTCATAATTTAAAAAGCGTTTTGCTTCTGGATAGGCAGTCAATAAAACCTGAAAGCCACGATCAAGAAGAAAACCATTTACTTCATCAGTCTGTACTCTGCCACCTACAGCGTTAGAAGATTCAATAACGAGCACAGATTTACCCGCCTGCTTTAAAACTTTGGCAGCAGCTAAACCAGCTAACCCCGCACCAATGATCATCACATCTGTTTCCATATTTGACATCAAGAATTAACAGGATTATTTATTTCATGAGGCTCTACCCCTGGCTTGGCATAAGCCAAACGGCCAATAGCCTGCGGCAAAAAATAAGCATCCAAACCGGCAACAGTCATGGTCTTGGCTTTCACATGATCCACAGTACCATCCTCAGCAATCAGATCATCATCAGCTAGGATTTGAACGATTTCTCCGATTAGAATAGTGGTACCATTAATTTCAACATCAATAATTTCCCTTAGCTCCAGTCCGATACAAATGGAGGATTGCTTAACAAAAGGTGCTTTAAAACGATCAACATATAACTTTTGAAATCCACAGGTATCAAATTCGGATACATTAGATGGGTAGTAGGCGCTAGTTTGGTGTGCCTGCATATACCATTCTGGCAAAACATTATTTAAAGTGTACTGGCCTGTGGATTTAATATTTGAAAGCGTGCTGTTCTGCTCACGTTCTGGTCTTATCACAATACCTAAAAGCGGTGGATTAGCGCCCAGATGAAAGGCCGAACTAATCACGCATAAATTAGTAATTCCTTCAGTACTGGCAGTACCTAAAAGATTCAGTGACTTATAGCCAACTAAACTATTAATCAGGCTAATCCTGTACCGTTTTTCTAACTGGTAGATCTGCTCACTCTTAATATTTACCATATTAACTTGTTTTTAATTTTCCCAATCCGCCATCCACACCAATGACTTGCCCTGTTATCCAATTGCTTTGATCCGAAAGTAAAAAAGCAATCAAACTACTGATATCTTCTGGTTGCCCAACCTTTGATAAAGGATGTCTTTTCGCAGAAGCTTCACGTTTTTCGGCAGAGTTCAATAGATTTTTAGCCAGTGGCGTATCAGTAAGCGATGGAGCTACCACATTAACCCGTATCTGCTGGGTAGCAAATTCCGCTGCCAACGATAATCCCAATCCCTCTACAGCTGCTTTTGCTGCAGCGACACTGGCATGATAAGGCATTCCGGTGCTAGCAGCAACAGAACTAATCAAAACTATAGATGATGAGGCGGCATTTTTCAAATGTTTAACAGATTGCTGAATAATGCGTGCAGCACCCAGAACGTTAATTCTGTAGTCGTTTAAGAAATCTTCTTCAGTAAGCCTATTGAAAGGCTTAAGGGTAATGCTACCCACTGAATACACCAAACCATGTAAATGCTCAGGAAGAAAGTCTACCATGGCACTCAGATCATCCAGAACATCCAAACACAAGTGCCTGATACCCTTAGGCCAATCCGAATGCTCAGTTCTGGATATATTATAGACAGTAGCACCATTTAGAGCCAGCGAGCTGACCAGCGAAAGCCCAATACCCGAACTTCCACCTACAACTAATATGTTTTTCCCTTCAAAATTCATCATCCTAATTATTTAAAAAAATCTAATGTTACAAATTGAATGCTATTAAAACACCAGCTAACACCTATAACAACCAGCAATATTAGTACACAAAAGTATTTATTTAGTTTTAAATAATACTATTTTTTATAAATATAGTATATTTGTACACTAATTAAATCCAATTAATCATGAACTATCAGCTCATAAAACAAGTCATTGGCCTAATTGAAAAGTTTGACACCACTGAAGATTCCAAGTCTTATACAAAGGACCTGATAGGCTTCAAACGTTGGATTCACGATGATCAAATAGATACAGCGCATTTATATGATGAGCTTGATTGGGAGGGAAAAGAAAATGGTAGGAGTCCGGAGAGCGAGATCAGCACCTTAATTGTTCAGCTGAACAGATATGCAAAAACCTATTCCAAATCAGCTATATACGATTCAGAGTTCAGCACTCAAGAAGAATTTATATACTTAATTAACCTGAAAGCTTTTGGATCAATGACAAAAACAGAATTGATAAAAAGGAATCTTCAGGAAAAATCTGCAGGAATGCAAATTGTCAACAGACTGATAGGACAAGGCTGGATACAGCAGAACGATTCTATGGCAGATAAAAGAAATAAAATCATCTCCATTACTGCTAAAGGACTCACAGCCTTAGCCGATGTCATAGGAAAAATAAGGCAAGCCACTGAAATTGTAACTGGAAACCTCAGCACTACTGAAAAAATGCAAATGATTAAACTACTTCAGAAACTGGATCAATTTCATCAAGCTATATATGAAAAAAATATAGCGCCTGCCGAACTTGTCAATGTCGCATACAATGAATTTTTAAAAAAAAATTAACTATATATTATGTTTAAAAAACTTTCAATCTTCATTCTATTCATCGGCTTTACCCTCTCGGGCATTGCTCAAAGTCAAAAATTTCAACTCTCCAGCCATATACTAGACATCTCAAGGGGGCAACCTGCACAAGGGGTGCTGATAAGGCTAGAAAAACAAAATGGTGATAAGCAGTGGACATTTATCGCCGAAAATAAAACCAACCAGCAAGGACGAATACAAGACTTTCTACCTTATGGAAATAAAGATCATAAAGGAATTTTTAAGCTAACCTATTTTATTGAGCCTTATTTCAAAAGCTTAAAACAGAATTCTTTTTATCCCTTCATTGAAGTGGTTTTTGAAATAAAAGACAAGCAGCACTACCACGTACCCATTACCTTGAGTGCTTACGGTTATGCTACTTACAGAGGAAACTAAACACCTGAATTACAAAACCTTTACATAACTTAATGTAAATGCCAAAATCAAAAAAAACTATAGCTATCATAGGTGCCGGGATTTCAGGTCTTTCAGCAGCCGCTTATGCCGCCCAGGCCGGTAATGAAGTACATGTTTATGAAAAGCATCCCCAAGCCGGTGGAAGAGCAAGACAATTCACAACAGAAAATGGGTACGTATTTGATATGGGCCCAAGCTGGTACTGGATGGCAGATATTATAAATAATTTCTTCCAGGATTTTGGTTACAAAGCCAGTGACTTTTATGAGCTTGTTTCCCTTAACCCCCAGTTCGAAATGGTATTTGATGATGGATTACTGTCAATTCCAGAATCATACCAGGATTTAAAGAAAATGTTTGAGCAGCTTGAACCGGGAGCAGCTGATCAACTTGATGCCTTCATGAGCGCCGCAAAGTACAAATACGAAGTTGGAATGCAGGATTTTGTAAACAAACCATGCTACAGCTGGATGGAGTTTGCCTCTGCTAAAATTGTCAGAAGCGCTTTAAAATTGGACCTGCTCTCCAATTTCAGAAGCTACGTCAGCAAATATTTCACACATCCCAAGCTAAAAACCTTAATGGAGTTTCCTGTTATTTTTCTAGGAGCATCTCCAGAAAACATTCCCGCACTTTATAGCTTAATGAACTATGGAGGATATGCATTGGGCACCTGGTACCCAATGGGAGGATTTTATCAGTTGGTGTTAGGGATGAAAAAAGTAGCAGAAAAACAAGGTGCAATTTTCCATTTTAATCAAAACGTAGAACAAATTGTTGCTGAAAAAGGAGTGGCCACAGGGATAGTCATCAATGGAGAGCTTAAGAAATTTGATGCCATTATTGCATCATCAGATTACCACCACACCGAAACACTGTTAAACAGTGAATTTCGTAACTATGACCAAAAATATTGGAAGAGTCGAACATTTGCTCCCTCTTGTCTGATTTACTATTTAGGATTTAAACAAAGGATCCCAAATCTAAAACATCACACCCTATTCTTTGAAAATGATCTCGATGAGCATATTAAAAGTATTTACCAAGAAAAGAAATGGCCTGAAAAACCACTGTTCTATACCTGCTGTCCGTCCCAAACCGATCCCAATGTAGCGCCCGAAGGACATGAAAACATTTTCCTGCTCATGCCACTGGCAACAGGCATTCATGACCAGGAGAATATCCGTGAGCAATATTTTCAGGAAATGATTCAGCGATTGGAAAAACACACCGGGGTAAAAGATTTATTATCAAACCTAAATTATAAACGAAGCTATTGTGTAAATGATTTTATCAGCGATTACAATGCATACGCAGGCAATGCCTATGGGCTGGCAAATACCTTATCGCAAACAGCAGTTTTGAAACCAACGATTAAAAACAAGCACTTGTCTAACTTGTTTTATACAGGACAACTGACCGTTCCCGGGCCTGGCGTCCCCCCATCAATTATCTCCGGTAAAATTGTAGCAAAAGAAGTAAATAAGCTTAAACAAAAAAAAGCGTGAAAAAATTATTTGATGAATTAGCCTTTCAGGTAAGCAAAGCAGTTACCCTGAAATATAGCACCAGTTTTTCATTGGGAATACTGGCGCTAAATCCTTCGATCCGTCCTGCCATATATGCAATCTATGGTTATGTGCGACTGGCCGACGAAATTGTAGACAGCTTTCACGATTATGATAAAAATAGCCTGTTGCAACGTTTCAAAGCAGAAACCTGGACCGCCCTGGAAGAAGGTATCTCCCTTAACCCAATTTTACAATCCTTTCAGGATACAGTCAATAATTATGCAATAGACAAAATCCTGATAGAACAGTTTTTACACAGCATGCAAATGGATTTACAGCAAATAGATTACAATTCTGAACTGTATAACCAATATGTACTAGGTTCTGCAGAAGTAGTAGGACTAATGTGTCTACAAGTATTTGTGGAAGGCAATAAAGAAAACTTCGATCGGCTAAAACCCTATGCGATGAAATTAGGCTCCGCATTTCAAAAAATAAACTTTCTACGCGACCTAAAAGAAGACTACCAAATATTGGGCCGCACCTACTTCCCTAACATTGACATGAAAACATTCAACAACACCATCAAATTAGAAATTGAAAATGAGATCGAACAAGAATTTAAAGAAGCATTGATTGGAATAAAAAAACTGCCACCTTCTTCAAAATTTGGCGTTTACCTGGCATATAAATATTACATATCCTTATTTAAAAAAATAAAGAGTACGCCAGCAGAAAAAATAATGAACCAAAGAATACGTATTCCAAACGGAAAAAAGTTTTCCCTGGCAATGAGTAGCTATGTACAATACAAGATGGCCATCCTATAAAAAGATAATTTTTGAAGATATGTCACTATTTATATAATCCGTAAAAACACTAAACATGAATTACCTTATCCTAATGATAACATTTGTGATGATGGAAGGAGCCACCTGGTTCATACATAAGTATATCATGCATGGTCTTCTATGGGGATTGCACCATGACCATCACGACCACAGTACTGAGGGCCCATTCGAAAAAAACGACTACTTCTTTGTAATTTTTGCCTTACCAGCAATTGCGCTGATCTATTTTGGTTCGTTAAAAGATTTCAATTACCTGTTTTACATAGGCCTGGCAATTACCCTTTATGGGATGGCCTATTTCTTTGTACATGACATATTTATTCACCAACGCATTAAATATTTAGCAGACACCCAAAACCCCTACCTACTGGCCATTCGCAGGGCCCACAAACAACACCATAAACACCTGGGCAAAGAAAAAGGGGAATGCTTTGGATTTTTATACGTACCCATGAAATATTTCAAAATGTATTATAAAAAAGCAAAGTGATGAAACCCTATACCTACCTTTTAATCAATTTGCTCAGCATCAGTATTTGTTTTATTTTTTCATACGACAGCAGAATCCAGTTCAACAAACAATTCCCTGCCTTTATAAAAGCGAGCATTTTAGTCGCAATTCCATTTATCGCATGGGATATATGGTTTACCGCACATCAGATATGGTGGTTCAATACAGATTATACTACAGGATTGATTCTTTTGGGACTGCCAATTGAAGAATGGCTTTTCTTTATCTGTATACCATTTTCATGTGTATTCACCTATTTCTGCCTGGATAAATTCTTCAATCTCGCCTGGCTCAGTGCCTTTAACAACATCATTGTTTTTGTGAGTATCATCACATGCACAGTTATAGCACTAATACATTACCACAAAACCTACACCCTTGTAACAGCTATAGTCACGGCAACAACTCTAATATACCTGCATTTTATAGTAAGAGCACACTGGATCAGCCAAGCCTCTTTTGTGTTCACCATACTAATGCTTGGATTCTTCCCAGTTAACGGTGTACTGACCGGTACTGGCCTGGAGTCTCCGATAGTGAATTACAATCCGAAAAGTTTTTTAAATATACGAATCCTTACAATACCAATAGAAGATGCCGTATACGGATACTCACAGTTTCTACTCAACATCTATTTATTTAAGAAATTTCAAAAGCCCGTAAATAATTATGAAAAATAAACACTCCATCCCTAGCATCCTTACAATTGCAGCAATCGCAGTATTAAGCTCCTGTGCATCCATGCCTAAAAAAGCAAAACCCGTAGCAGATTTTCAAGTAAAACGCTATTTAGGCACCTGGTATGAAATTGCCCGATTCGACTTTCGTTTTGAAAAAAATCTAGATAATACAACCGCACAATACAGTCTAAAGGAAAATGGAACTGTAAAAGTGCTAAACAGCGGGTATAATTATAAAACAAAAAAATGGAAATCAGCAACAGGAACTGCCAAATTCAGAGGCGATGAACACATCGCTGCATTAAAAGTAAGTTTTTTCGGGCCATTTTATGCAGGGTACAATGTAATAGCGATTAACAGTAATTATCAATACGCCCTAGTTGCTGGAAAAAGTTTAGACTACCTCTGGATCTTATCTCGGGAAAAAAGCATCCCGGATGAAGTAAAAAACAACTATCTTAAGATTGCCAGAGACCTAGGATACGACACAACCAGATTAATATGGGTGAAACAAGATCAAAAGAATCCCAACCTTTCTGAATAAAGACCAAGGAGTATTTTGTTAGAGTTGAAAAACTCCATATACTCCAGCTTCGCAGGGTAAAACCAGCATTTTAAGCCAGCTTAAAAAAGCCACTATATATTTTTCTTCAAAATACTTTCAGCCACAAGCCTGTAAGAGTCCGCGACTAGCGTTTGAATTAATTCCCAGGACACATCGCCATTCAACCCAACACTTACCCAGTGCTTCTGGCTCAAGTTAAAAGGCTTATCTACACCCTTAAGTTCCCTAAGCCCATCAATGAGCTTAGGATCACATTTTAATGTACAACTATCAAACTTATTGAGATCCAATAAGCAAAACATCTTCTTACCAACATAAAACACGAGAATTGACCTAGAATTTTTAAAGAAACCCTCAAAAGGCATACCTTCTCGCGTATTCGGGAAAGACAAACAGAAATCTCTAAACTCTTCTACATTCATATATAATTAAGATCATATCTATCAGCAAATGCTGACCATAAAGGTACAATGTATCGCCAGATAACTATAATTTAAGGGCAAAAGCAATGCATTTTTTTGCATAAATATAATAATCGTTTCTTTGATGGATGCTATTTCTATAACAAGACAAGTCTCCTCAGTAGATCAAAATGTCATTTATATTTTTTTTCTTAGCATATATCCAAAAATATGGGCAAAACAAATCCACATAGCTCATTAACAAAAAGCTACTTACTTGTCATTACTTGTCGCAAGTATGTGGTAATTATCATCGATTATTTCCCACCAATACAAAAATCACAACTCGCTAATAACAATGTGTTATAAAAAATAATTGACACTTCAGCAACAAAATAAGCGTCGGTGGTTATCTCTCTCATGATGTTGACAACTTTGTCTAATTCGCTACTACATGATTCCGTTTTCACCCATTCGGCAACTAGTAAAATTGTCTCTACATCAGATCATACTTGTATTTCTGCAACATTTCCACGGCCTGTCCTAATTTATATGGTTTCGAGAGGTGCATCGATGTCACATTGTCGATGTCTCTCTTGAATCCATTTAGGTAGAAAATATCGTCATGGTCCTTCCAGATAAATTTCATAGATAAAAAATCATTAAGAATAGATAAGCATAATTCTTCATCATGCGCCTTAGCTATTGAAAGCAGTGTTTCTGTGGCCATCCTGATTGCTGAGGTTGTAGTACGATCATAAACACCTTTACCGGCGAAGCCCAAAATATGGGCATCTATGATATTCAAAAGGATTGGGACAGCATCTTTATTGGAGTAGGATTCCCAAGACTTACCATAACCACTAATAACATGCTCATTTTCAACTACCTTTTTTTGCATCTTTTGGTACACCAATGCGAAAGCAATCTTACTATTGCATTTAATAAGCATCGAAATAATGGCCGATTCTTTAAGTACCCCTTCACTTATTAAAATAGAATGATTCGCTGAAAGGAACAACTCCACTTGGCTTGTCTCTCCGTTTTTGTCTAATTGATCAAGTAAAAAAGGGATAAAATGCGAGTGTCGCTTGTCCAGACCAAACTCCAGTAAAAGTATTTCTAAAAATGGGGTATCGTTCTCGAAAAAAAGCTTAATCATTTCCCGAGGATAATAACTGTTGCCAATGGTCAGCTCAGAAATAATTTCCCGTTTGAGCCTGTCATTATAAACCGGAACTTTAAGCCCTTCGTCCTGTATGTATTGATAAAGAAAAAACTGGCCGGACACTGATAGGTTCTCATCCTCGAGGAGAGATATAATAAACGGGTGTAATCTCTGTTCTGGAACTACCCCTTCTATGTAATCCAGATTTAACTTATCATCGTCGGCGCTTTCCCAAATCATGTTGAGCAACAACTCTGGATTTAGTGACTTAAACTTAAAATACTTCTGGAAACCGAAAATTAGTCTGGCGGTATGTTGACCAGTGTGCCTCTGATCATCGGGAAAACCATTATAAAAGTCAAAAGCTTTTTGCTGGTTAATTAAGCACCATGTCTCTATTTCCTGCTTTTGAACGTCGCCCACTATTACCCTGGCGCTATCACTTTTGGGAAGGCTATTTTGAATATCCTCAAACCGGTCAAGTTCGTACACATCTAAAACAGTTAATAGGTCATTCCTATGCAAACCCTTTCCGACTTCGTAACCCTTGTAGATAATTTCACTTAAGAGCTGTTTGGAATACGAATTTATGCTCTTAAGCAAAGGGATTTTTTTATAGTAAACCTCTGAGAAAGCCTCCATTCTTTTGTAAGAAAGTACCTGAACGCCATGGTAGTCATAGATTTTTTCCATATCTATAATAAGAGCTTGCTTGTTAAATTTCATATCAAAATCCGCTTGTTCCCTACCACGGTTAAATGTAATTTCTTTTTCTCGCTCTGCTTTATCGAATAATACCTCAAAACGATAAGTAGTTCTGTTTAGGACAAGCGATTGAAATTGAATACCTAGATCGATATCATCAGCACTTGTAATGTTTCGCAGCGACTTGATGAAGTCTCCTTCCAACTTTCCGGAATTATAGGTATCGATGATATTATCCATAAGGTGATCATTTAAAATGGCCGCAAGAAAATGAGCGACCATAAAACCTTTGGAAGCGTAGTTGAGTAACCGACCTGCGATAAGTTCTTCCAGATGGCATTCTTTTACTAGGTTTACTAGCAGATCATCCTCGAAATGCCTAATTTTATCTCCCGACACAGCGCCGGTTATCACTTTCGTTAATTTATCCCTAATATCATTGATGTTGATTTTAAACACGGCAGTGATATGAACATAAAATGCATTGATGTCCTTTTCCCTAAGCTCATAATTCTTATGTCTCTCAATGAGGTAGTAGAAAATCCGCATCAGTAGTACTGGATCTTTAACCTTACAGAAAAGATCGAATATTCTTTCTTTTGTAGAAACTACTGATCCATATTTTGAACGATGATTCCATGGCTTTTCTTTAATTGCCTTGCTCAAAATTTCCAGCACATAATCAATATATTGGTCAAGATCCGTTTCATTTATACTATCCAGAATTGGCCTGACAATTTCCCGCTGATCAAAATCTCTAAGTTCATCAATTATAAAAGTCGCAATTGCTGGCTTGTGAGCCCCTTGATTACCAAGAACAAGCTTAAGGAGATCTTCCATCAGGTAAATCATTTCATCCGGATTTTCAATAAATTCCCGCACAAGTTGTTTACAGATGTCCTCTAGCCTTTCTGGAAATTTTTGAGTTAACGACATTTCTCTGAGTAGAGATGACGCGGACATCCTTGCCCTTACATGCAAAGAAGAATCCCCAAGCTTATCAAAAAGATACTGCACATTTATTTCTGTATTGCCAAGGGCTCCAATTGCAGATATATTCGAGAGCCATAAGCTTTGCTCTATACTGGTGTTCTGGAATATAGTTTGAAGTGCACTATTTTTGATGCCTTCTGGAATGTTTCCGGGATCAGCGGAAAACACCAGTTCAAGATCATATTTCATTAACCAGTCGACAAGCTGTGAATATGTAGAAGCGTCGAAAGACATATTCAGCAGAAAAGAGAGCACGTTATGCCAGCTCGGATGAACCTTCTTAATGTCACTTCCAATACTGATCAGTTCTATGATACTCTCAAAAGATAACAAAGACAGGCTTCTGGCAGTGAGGAATTCCTGTATATTCTTATGCTCGAAACTCCAAGCACCAGAAGAACTCTGTTCCAAAAAGGGATTTTTAGAGCAATCCCACCCATCTTGCAGAATGGTTCTAACCTCCTTTTCTTTGAGTTCAGAACGCTGCATCACTTCCATGGCGATCGCCAACTCATTTGCAATTTGAAGTTGTTGCGACTTGCTAAACTTCATATCATTTCTATTTTTCTCTATAAAGTCCTCTTCAAGTCTTAGACTAATATAGGACTCAATAAGCTTCGGCCTGGAGATGACAACGTCAGGATTGATCATAAGGCTCTTACCAATCATTTCTAGATAAAATGGATTTTGGATAATATCTCTGAACCGCCAAAAATCGAATTCCTTTAGTCCGATCAGATCGATACTAAATTTGTTATACAAAAAGCGAACTGCTCCACCTTCGGACACCCCGTTTAGGAAATATGGCTCAAGATTTTCTATTACCTTGATGTATTTTAGATAAATATTGGTTCGGCAGCTGACTACGAACTTAATCGAGCCTTCATCTAAATACTGTCTTTTTTCAGAGGAAAACCTCCTGAGTTTATTGGTGAAATCTGCTATATCGTAAATCTCGTCGATACCGTCCAAAATAACTACCAATGAACCTATATTCTGAAAATTATCAGGTAAAAGATCCTCGATTGACATTCCAGAATTAAAGTCCCTTAGTCTTTCATATTTCGGAATATGCATACTTAGCTCCCTATTTTCCCACAGTTCAACCGCAAAATCCTTCAACTCACTGGTCTTCCCATAGCCGGGATTTCCCAGTAGGACCACACCCCATTTAGAAGAAGTCAGGACGTCAATTAAAAATTTCTGTTCATTCTCTTCCCATTGGTAAACATCCTCCTCATTTTCAGACCTCAGCGTCCTTTTGATGTGATGCCGATCCTTAACAATATCGCCGATAAAGAGATGTCTGTGAGATTCATCGATGACTATTTTTTTAAGATTTTTATCGGAAAAGAGCAGCTTTTCAAACTTAGCTAATAACCGTTGCCTACGTTCATCTTCTACAGGTTCAGTCTCAAGTTTATAAATTGGTTGATAAAGTTCTGGATATAAAGAGAAGTATTCCTTTACGAAAGCATTGGGTGTAAGAAATTCTACTGGACAAGTATCTGAAAGCACTTCATAAAAGCCCGCTAGTTTTAGATCCTCGTTAGGATTAGAAAAATCCCTATAAGGCGAAATAAATAATAACAGGTCTATCTTTTTATGGGTGGAAATTATATGTGGGATTTTCTCCATTGCATCAGCATGATTCAGCTGCGAAGAATAATCCTTGCATTCGACGTAAATACAGAGGTGCCGAAAATATTTGTCAACGACAACGACAGCATTGTCATAACCATCCTGTGTGCCAGAATTTTGGTTCCTGGACCTAACTACTTCGTAGCCTAATTCTTCTAAAATGTTCTCTAAAAATAACTTGGCAAGCCTTTCGAAATCTGCTCCCTTTTTAATTGCGCACATTGACAGTTGTTGATATATATCGGTTATAATCGCAAATATAACATATAACAACCATGTGATGTAATCACAAAGTTAGCGGTTTTTGAAAGTTCTTCGTATGCATAAAATTAACCTTTATATTTATTGGTATGTTTACAAGAAGAGAAAAACACATAAAACAAATGATGATTGATGCATTCAATCATCATTTAATTGAACGCGACACCGAGAGAGATACAAATGAGGACTTGGGCTTCATTTATAACGAGTTGAGTCCATTCACAGTTGCAGTTATTGTCACTGAGATTTGATCCTAAAATGAATTCACAATATTCGTATTAGTAATACTAATCCATCTGTTAAACAGCCGGTTCAGATAGAGGGAAAAGGCGAATAGAACCGGAGCTTGTTTCAAAATAGGAACCCGATTTATCTTTCTCCGGAAAATTGCCCTTTTCGGGGCATACCAAGTGTTCAGTAAATTCATAGACCAATGTTCCAAATTCCATAACATCGTTATCTGAAACCATCGATCCGTCAAAGTTAAAATGCGCACCGACTTGATTTCTTATTGCTGCAAGTTTCTTCAGCGAGTCCAATAGAGGTTTGAGGTCTTGTTCCCGGCTCACTACCGAGTAATCATATTTTCCAAGGTCATTCTTCTCAAACCGTTGAACCTTGAGGACCTTTTGGAGCCTGCCGGAAATGCAATCAAGCAACTCCCTGAGCACATACTCATTCCGTGGTTTCCTCGGAACCTTACAATGGTATTTAATGGAAATGAAATCAAGTACATTTTCTAGAACAGTGCCTGCAAGACTAGAGATCCTTTGCCTGTCAAAATCACTGCTATCAAGTGCTTTTTTTAGCTCCTCCAAATCAATCTTACCATTTTGCATTCTAATACCAGTGTTGATATTCCAGTTTCTAAGTTCAACAAAATGGACATCATGCGATGGCGCTCTGCTAAATCTGTACCTGTCTTTCCAGGGACGATAGTGTGTTGTAATCAAGATGTGTGCAAAGAAACTCACCTGATCATGGAGCAAGTCAATAAACCTGTCCAGATGAGTCTCATCAACCGACATGACTACATCATCGAGAATAAGAACGGTGTCTTTATCATTATACTTTTTCGCGAGCGCCAGGAAAATACAAATTCCCAATGTATCTAGATGTGATTCGCTATATACTGACTGAGGCGTAATGGACTCCTCAGAATAAAAATCAGCATTTAGTTCGATCGAATTTTTTACATTGGCTTTTAGGAAAAGTTTAATGCCCCCTAAACTTTCGCCGGGATGCATTTTTTGATATAAGGTCTCTACATCAGAAGAAATGGACGCCAACTCACCGTCGATAAAATCTTTCCTGCACTTTTCTACAATGGTTAGTGCATTTTCAGCAGCATTAGCTAATTTCTCAGCCTTTCCGCTTTCCTTTGTACTGCTAACTAAGGCATTAAACTGCTGTTTGATAAGATTATGTTGATTTTTAGACTTTTCAATCTTGTCACTCTCACTTTTAAAATCAAGCATCTTAAGATTGATTTCCGATCCTTTTATATTTAATGACTTGTATTTTTCATTATTGGTAGAAAGTACCTCAATTCCTGTCAAGACTGTTAAAAGTTTATCAACTGGATCTAATAGTGCTTTAATGGATGGGATAAAAACATCAAGGTCTTCAATAAATGAGTCTATTTGCGTCTTCAGCGTTGCTTCAGTTTGTTCCCTAACCTTTTTTAAATCTGCAAGTGATTTTTGAGCAGACTGAAATTCTTTCATTTTTGCAATCTTATCACTAAGGGATGTCAGGAGTTCTTCCTTAATGATACCCTGATCACATACCGGGCACTGGTCCAATTTTCCCTTACCTGAGATGTATGAATTAGCTTCAGTTAACACTTGTAATATGCTGAAATCTGCCAGTGGATTCGCCTTATTAAGTTCTTCAATTTTAATGACCGCCGCCTTCTCCTTAGCCAGATCTACATTATATTTAACCACGGTTTTTTTTACTTCATCCCGTTTTGATACCACATTATTCCAGTCCTTTATGAGTTGGAGGATTTTATTTTGTCGTTCAATAAGCTTCGAAATATCTTTATCAGACTCACTTTTTGCCCATAGTTTCCAGGTGGTCATTGGACTGCCCTCTGCTTTCCAGGTATTTTCAAGTACGGTTATGGCCGCGGTAATGGTTGTCTTTAATTTTTGAAATGTTTCAGATGTTATTTTTTTTGCTTTTCGTAACTCTTCCTCGCACTTCATGATCTCGGCTACATCAATATAATCTTTAAGAACTTCGTATCTTTTGCCTGGTTCCGAATCAATGAGGTGTATTATATGACTTCTTCTTAAGTGTCTAACACTTGGTGCGCCGCTTTCAGGAGTTTTTAAAAATGTAGAACCAGAGGAGTTTAACTTGGCTACAAAAGTCCCTTTGTCGGTATTAAGTTTTAATGAAACCTCATTTGCTGCACATCCTAAAGACTTAATGAAGCCTTTATCCGCGGAGGATTTGTCCCTAATAGAGCCAAGATTGTCAGTGCATAATGCAATCATTGCATCCGCGATACTCGACTTACCATTTCCATTTTCACCAAAGATCATGGTAATGCTTTTAGCTGGGTTGAATTCCAGCTTTAAAGGCTGTGTAGCTCCCCGGAATTTGTTAATTTCAAGCGTTTTCAGTTTCATTCGGTGGGGTCGAGAGCTTTAATTTTTTTATCAAATGCGGCGATCCAGAACTTTTCTGACATTTTCCCATCCATTAACAATTGTTGAATTTGCGGAACATTGACATCCAGAATTAATTCATTGGACAATAGCTCAGCAATAATTTTTTCAGCAAGTGTTTGATTTGGATTTCCTGATTGCAGCATAGAATTTAATTTATTACCTCAAAGGTAATCAATCTAAAACAGACGACGTAAACTATTGATAACTAAAATAATGAACATCTCTTACACATTTCAATACTTCGTCAAATTACACTCTCCTGCTTAAATATGCACCAATCATACTAGTCATTACGGACAAATCTGATGACCGATGCTTTTTGAACCTCAGGGACAGTTTCAATCGAACTTGCAAAAACAATCTGCTCCTCGCTGATTGATTCAATATGTTCGCTCAATACTTCAATATCCTCAAAGGACATTCCATATCTAAGCATCCAGATGGTTCTATCATTATCGGTACCAAACTTAATGTACATGGCAAGCTTGACGCCCCTTTGATCATCGTATTTCCCTGCATATCTGGTGAAAGCAGCGTAAAAGATATCACTCAACTTAAAACCGATGAGCTTGTCGATATAATCGTATGTATCATACATGATTAGGTCATAGGATACATCAGCTGCTTTTGTTCCTTTTTGCAAAAGGCTAAAGGAATAAAGATTCTTATTGGGTAGATCATGGTAACCCATGACGAATGCTGCTGGCAATTGATTCGCCAATTCGGGTGCCTTTCTTAATTTCCGACGCTCATGGGATTTGCTAGCATAAGAATAGCGGTACCAGCAGATCTGTTTGAAAGTCTTGCCATAAACCCTCCAAAAGATGATCTTAATCGCTGTATTAAGCACAGAGTTTTCTCCGTCCTCAAGTGGCCTACTTAAAAAGAGGGAATATAAATCCCTAAAATAAGCGTAAAAAGAAAGCCTGAAGTCCAGATCCCCACTGATTTTCTCCAATGATATAAGCTCTCCATTAACAAAAACCGCATTTAGAATCAGTTCAATAATACCATCGATACTATCGGTCGAAAGCTTTTCCAGATCCTTTTCGGTAAGATTGAACTCATCTGAATAGGTTCCTTCGAGAATTGCCTGCTTGAAATCGTTATATTCTTCATCGTGCTGCTCATCCTTTTCCAGTGCGGAAACATTATCCAAAATCTCGTCCTTTAACATAATGCCTCTGAAAGTAGACATCCTTTGAGGAGAATTCACCACCACAAATCCATAATCAAACTTTGGCTCCCGGGACGATCTTCCCGCCCTTCCTATAAGGTTTTTTACCGCAAGCGGCTTACTTCCCTCCAGTCGGTCTAAATAGACCAGATCAAACGGCATATTGATCCCCTGCTCTAGCGTGGAAGTAGCGAAACAGATTCGACAAAATCCGTCTTTGGTAAATTTTTCGATAATCAGCCTTGTCTGAAGTGGTAGGGAGCCATGATGAATCACAATGCCGCGTTTAAGCAGGTCGAGCATTTGGGAATAGTGTTCATTATTGATTTCTGTTTCCCCTCCAGTATATTCCTTCAAGGATTGCAGATAAGTTGCGGCCTGGGCGGCGGGCATAACTGGGCAAAGATCGACATACCGCTGGAATTCGGCTAGGAATTTCCCATTTAGTATTTTTGACTTGGGGATGTAAATTAAAACGGACCCCCCATTGGACAGCACCTTCTCTAAGGGATCAAAATTCGATAACACCTTCGTCTTCCCCATGATTTCGGTATTTACACCGAAATGATGAAATTTTCCTGGTCCATCGTGGCACATGAACATTTGTCCAACGTTTTTTTGCACATACTGGATTGATTTGGAACTGCGCTCATCGAAATGATTTTTCTCGATTTGAGATTCGGGATTTTTTACGAACGGGTGTGCAAACACAAAAATGGCATCTTCGAAAGCTTTCATACAGCGCCTAACGATGCTGTCAAAATAGAGACCTCTTTTTGAATCTTCACTGCTTAGCTGAGCTTCATCGAATAGAAAGAGACCAATTTGGAACTCATCCTTTAACTTGAAGAGTTCGCGACACCGTTCAGGAGTAACGATGAAGATGTTTTTTTTGGCATGTTTGGTATTGATCTTATCAATGAAGGTCAAGATATTTACGCTTTTATCTTGTATCCCTTGGGAAAGGGTCAGGTAATACTCATTGATCAATGCCCTTGAGGGGACGACTACTACAACATCATTTGTACTCTGGGAAATTTGCTTCATGAACACATAAGATTTCCCAGTACTGGTAGGTGCTGAGAAACTAAAACATTTATGTCCGGCAATACCTTTTATGATATCAGCCTGTACGGGTGTATATTTATCGTGAAAAGTGTCTTGGATATACTTTCTATATTGTGTGAAGATAACCTCCTCCAGGCTGTTGGTTTCGGTTGGCTTATAAAAGACAGCCATGTAATTTAAAATGGCAACCTTATATTGCTCAAATTCTGCCGGACGGAAACAAGCCAGATGAGAGAGGATTTCCATATCGGTAATTGAGGTCGGTCCGTTTCTATATAGATTTGCAATTACGTATTTAAAGAGCGAATCCACGTTGCCGTCACTCTTAATCTGTTTTATGACGTCCTTCATATGTTTACTGCTACACAAATCAGTTCCCGAAATGCGCTTGCGGCCACATAATGGGTGTTAGCTTTGATATTTTCAATTAGTTGGGCCGTGGGGATTTTCTTCGCGGAAAATGCGGAAATATACCCTTTATGACCATTGACAAAATTTTTTTTGGAATTTTCACAGCAGAAGCGGTCAATATCGGGAAGATCACTATTGTCCTGTTTTATGTCGATAAATTCTACGATTTGTTTCAAGGATTCTCCATAGGAATTGTCCCTTGCGCTATACTTAGCTTCCCCAAAAAGTAATATTTCCTGAAGGTTTCTGGTATAAAAGTCAAACCCGTGGTTTTTCACGGATTTTTCTTTGAAGAGCTCTGCCAGGGGGATATTTAGGTATTTCATATTTTCGACAATGGTCACTCTGGCCAATTCAGATACAACATATTCACCCGAACTGCTCGTCACAGCGTCGTCGGTGGATTTGATAATGTTCTTGGCGATGTATGTAACAGATTCATCAGCGCGTTGCTGGTAGCTGCCTGCAAGATAGCCAAGATCAAAGTTGTGTATCCAAGCCATATCTGAAAGTGATTGAAGTATCTCTTTAAGAGTTATTTCAATGTCGATCGGTTCTACCCTGAAAAAAGTAATATGGGTATCCAATTGCTGATGATCAACTATAGTATATCCTGTCATGGCGATTAACTAATTTAGATGGTGAGTTTGCGTACTATAGTACAAAGTACAAATTTTATTGGTGAATTAGGAGATTGCCGGTTTTATCCCTAACCTGACTCACCAGGCTGCATAAACCAAAAACTTGCTCCTTATACTTCGACTCTGTCAAAACCGATCTGCCCGCCGTGTCTTTTGATTAAAGGTCGCCGCATAAATACACCCTGTTTTTGTCGTAAATAACCCCAGCGTATTTCCCTTACAACAGGCATCTTTACAATGAATAACCCAGTTTGAATTAAAACATAACTATGAAGCAATTAATCCCTGAATCAACTTCAATGGAAACACTCAAGAAGCATTCAATTTTTATAAATCAGTTTTTGGCGGAGAGTTCACAAAGCTCATCCTTTTCAAGGACTTAGCAAGCGATGAATTTCAGGTACCGGAAAATGAAGCCGATAAAATCATGCATATTTCCCTGTCTATAGAGAGGAACACCGTATTGATAGCCAATGATGTTCCGGAGTTTATGGGACGGGTAGATGAAAACGAAAACAAGTCTAAAATATCAATTGGTGCAGAAAGCCGTTAAGAGGCAGATAGCATTTTCAACGGGCTACCGGCAGGAGGTAAAGTCGAAGGCCCCATTGGTGACAGTCCCTGGGGTACATATGCCAGAATGTTTAGAGACAAGTATGGAATTGAATGGATCGTGGAATTTGACCCAAATGACCACTAACAAAACTAACATCAAAAGGCCATTACGAACGTGTGAAAGGAAGCTTCCTTACCCAATCGTAGCAACTCAATGATCTGCAAAATAAAATCAGGATGATTTCGTTTGGCGCACGCACCAGATAGTCATACAACTCAGGTTCTGAACATTGGTGGTTTTGATGCTCGTGAAGTCCTCCGCCAATCTTTTTAGTCAGCCGGAGCAGCATCTCCTAGTTGGCCAGAAAGCGTTCCGACCCATCAGGCAGGATATACCTGACATTTCCGATAAATCTCACTAAGGATTCAATACCGATTTCAGAAGACAGCCGGCAGAAAAAATATCCTCCTGGGTTGAGCATATTCCACATGGAATTCAGCATCGCTTCGAAATGATTGGGTTTTCCGCAAAATGTAATACCGCGCTGCTGATCACGAGGTCAAAAGTGGTAGCAGCAAAGGGCAACTCCTCTACAGCTGCTACCTTAAAACTCTCTGCCGGATCCACCTGAGGAAATGACGTGGCCAACCTTCTCAACTGTGCGATTGCTTCCGCATTTTGGTCAACCCCAAAAACATTCGCCCCGCTTTTCAAAAGTTCCAGTTCCGCAACCGGCATCTAAAATCTTATGGCAATCATCATACGTGCCCTTTAGCAACTGGTCGAATAATGAAAATCGGTATTTCCGAAAGTTTCCTGAATGTGCTGCTTTTTCATCCCCGGGCAAAGATAGCCACAAGTCCGCTTACAGCGAATATTACTGCGCATTTATATTCGGTTGCTAGCCGTACAAACCATGAAACCCAAGGTCTAGCTGTTGTGTGTTAGGATAAATTAATCATGAATTGTGCAAATAAAAAACCCACTCGAACGGAGTGAGGTTAGCAACTTGAATTTCTAGCTACCCAAGATAGCCAAACTTGAATCACATGGAGAAGCAATTGAAGTTTTTGAACAGCCTTAAGCTACTATAATATGGGAATCATTCCTAACGATAGTAAGTCGTCCCCGTGTTTTAACCGAAAATCTGGGTCGCTAAAATGGCCGTGATAAAAAGTCGGAATGACTTTGGGCCTGCCGTAACCTATACTACCTGCAATTCTAGGAAGCATAATCTGCACCGAAGCATGCCTGAGCGGCTTTTTTGCTTTTGCAGGATAATCGAATATCACGGTCATCAGAACATCAGTTTCCGTGGTTTTTATAATAATTTCGGTAAGCCAGTCCATTTCTTTTGGGTCTCCTCCCATCATCCTAAGCTTTTCATGTGAGCGTTCATCGGCAAGGGCCATCGCCAATTCATGAAAATCTGGCCATATTAACCCTGAAAAATGTTCATTGACCGCAATGGGCGCATAAACGCCTTCACCAAGAATATCGCTGGACGGAAGTCTTAACGGTAGGTTGTCCAAGGTTTTAAGGCTGCTCAACGAAAGGTGTTGGAGTGTGTAGAATGATGATTTCTACATCCTTTAGATTGCCAATGGGACATTTTTTGTCGGCAAGCAGCGCTGCACGCGACGAATAGCCGAAATAAGCCGCCACAATTTCATGTGCATGTGAGGATTTTAACTGGATTCCGTAATTGTTTTGGGTGAAGGTGCGCAAGGAATCAACGCAAGCTTTTGTAATTTCAAGCATCATAGCAATTAGAGTTAAAGCCGGGCTTTCTACTCGTCGTGAGTGTTTAAGGACAACCATGCCAGCTGTTTAACTAAATTTGCTGTTTGACTTGTAAATTATTGATTTAACCTAACATTTTCAGCCACTCACAACTGGGGCGCTAGATTCCTTACCCGAAAGTAAAAATAATAATTTAAAAAACAAGCAAAATAATTTAAAACCGACATACTGTTTATTACGGTAACAATTCGCTTTTAGCGGATTTCACGAAATGTTTGGCCACTGCTCCTTACAGCATATCTGTTAAACTCAATAGCCAAACTAGATGGTAAGATATTCACTATTTCTCTTTAACTGGAATATTGGTGTGAACAAGGTGATCCCAACAATACTGAATCTTTGTTAAATTGCATTGAAATCACCAAAAGTCAATACTTTCAGTATGGGATATATCAAGTACATTAGCGATGAAAATGCAAAAAAACTTCTTGGTAAGCGGTTTCCCCTTGGATTAAAGCGGGTAATTAAATTGCTTGATCAATATCTCAACGTTCTCGATGATAATGGAGATTCTTTGCCTGGCCAACTCTTGTTTCATAATATCTCAAAAAGTAGAAACTGGTCAATTAGTGAGTTTGCGAAGATAGATGCCGACATGGTTTTGGAATTGGACACTGCCAGCAAACGGTTAAATATTGATCTTCGGGACTACCGTGTTCATTCTGAATTTGCAAGAGAATATGAAGAAAGACGTGTAGTGCTACATATACTCTTAAAGGATTCCCACAAAACAACTTGGGCAATCTACCTCCCACTCCAAAGTCTGATAATTGGCTTTGGCGACCCAATGCTCGGCTACCATTGTTATGGTCATGGAATATCCTTCTTGGATGAACATGGAGAATTAAAAGAAGAAAACGAAGTTTTTTACTGCGGAATAACGAAGCGAGGCTGGTTAATACGTATGACAGAACATTTTCGTGAAATCAAAGGAGATAGCAAAAAAACATTCCACAAGCTTTGGCGTGAATATCTTGGCAATTCAAATGTTCTATTGAACTCTGAATTAATCGCTCTAAATCATAGTTACGAAACAGCGATGAATTGGGAAGAATGGGTTGTAGAAAAGTACATGGCAAAAAATAAATCATTGAATATGATTCCAGGAGGCTTTGCCGGTTTAAAAAGATTTTCCAGCCAAAATCATTCGCATTCAGAGAACGAAATTTCAATTGTTTTAGGTCAGTCTTCATTTTTGTCCTTTGCAAATCGGTCGTACCAAGGGTTGAAAAACCCAATGATTGAAAAACTGTGGCGTGACGACAGGTATTATGCAAAGGTGATAGGAAAAAGAAATAACACTTTTTCAACATCTGAATTACTGGAGATCAGGCAGATGGCCAAAAAGGGATATGATGTAAAGCAGATTGGAAACCAACTGGGTATCATTGCTCCAAAACGTATCAGAAATGTTCTTAGCGGAAAGACCTATAGCAGAATGTAGTTCCTGATTGCACCCAATGAATTACCATTTTCGTCGATAACAGCGAAGGTCTCTCTTGTACCTGGCTCGTAAACAATGGTAACGGTCTGTTGTTTTCCATCAATAAACAGTTCCATACTTAGCAGTTCAATTGATGGTATATTCAATTCAACAAGTATTTCCTTGCTCTCCCCTTCTTTAGATAGATATATTGAAATATAATCCTCAGTCGGAAAATGATCAGGCAATATATCCTCCAAAATCCCTGCAAATTCAGTTAAATCTGTATCCGAAGTGACTATGATTGAATAAACATTATAAGGAGTGCCGCTAACATCTAAGATGATTTCAGCAAAACTTTCTTTTAGAATATCAACCAAGGATCCCATATTCTAATTTACTAAATTTTTAGCTTCTAATTATTCCTTTTTTCTGGTAATAATCGATAGCCTTTTTACTAAAGGCCTCCAACTTCGCTTCTAAATCTTCTTCAACTACACGATTTTTTTCTTTAAGCCTGTGAAGCTGTTTATGGCCAGCCTCAATACCGCCAATAGGATCGCGGATAACTACGTTTTCCAATATCAGGGTAATTCTATGGTTGGTATATTCTTCCTTCTTGAACTCCTGATAAAACTCCTCTGGCGTGTACCATTTTCCTGTTTCTTTACTATATAGCCAAAAACCACACCTTATTGCTTCCTTATATAAAGGAAGCAAACTGGTAAAACTCCCCTTCTGCTGACCAAAATGACTAATCCCCATAACACCACAAAATTACTAAAAATATTAGTAATCAAAATCCTATTCAAATTTAATACTAGAATAGATCTTCTTTCTAGTATTATGGATTTAGATTGGGTTCAATTAAATCAACCCTTCATCAGCAAAAGAATAATAACCATTATCAGGAGTAAGAATCAAATGATCCAAAATCCTTAGGTCAAGATATTTTCCAATTTCAATTAACTTATTGGTGATAGTGATATCCTGAGAACTTGGATCAAGATTACCCGAAGGATGGCAATGTGCAAGGATAATTGCGCTGGCACTTGCTTTTAAGGCCACTCCAAAAATCAGTTTAGCATCTACAACAACTGCCGAAACCCCTCCTGTTCCTACATTAAAATAGCCCAGAACCCTGTTGTTATAGTTCAATAGCAAAATCTTAAATTCTTCTCGAAGGGCAATTGTATTCTTATCCCAGCAATTATAAAGTGCCTTATACCCGTCCATTGAAGAAGTAATTTGTGGTCTTTCATACGCTTTAAATTTAGGCAGGTAACTGATTTTTATTTCTGCAATTTTTGATAGGTCGTTTTGAATTTTCAGAGTTTCCATAATTTCAGATTTTTAAAGATTTAATTATGGAAGCCTTTCTCCAGCGGCTGGCATCAAGGGCAAAGTGGAGATTCAAAAAATGTGGAGGTTCCCGAAGGGATACACATTTTTTGAATACTACTTTGGCGCAGCGCACCCATATGCTCAGCACGCTGGAGAACTTCGCTGAATAATTAATTCTTTGAAAATCATTATGACACTAAATTTCAAACCCTAAAATGAGCCAAAATTCAAACCCTTAATTGCATAAAAAAAGCCATACCCAAAAGGATATGGCCCAGAAACACATTTAATAACCCAGGCAATATGCGTTAATGCTGGATAAATGTATTTCCTTTCCCCTATTATTTAATTACTTGTTATTCTTTATTGCTGTGACTTCCTTACGTTGCTGATTAGCAAGAACTCTCAAAGCTAACATTCCTTTTCTAAGTCTAGTGCCTGCTGCTGAATTTCCTCTGTTATAAAATTTATCCGCATCAACTTCGATTTGAGAGATAAGTGTTTTAATCTGTTTAAAATTTTCCATGGTAATTAAGTATTAATGTGAAAAATGATGAATTGTTAAGCCTAAAGCCACTTATCTCGAAAGTTCCTGACCTGTTGAAAGCTCCTTATCTTTCGACTGCCCCACTTTCATGTCGAAAGTGTTTTCTTTGGCCTGAACTTTCTCAAACTGATTACGCTTTTCAAGCTTGCCATCCATTGTGAAAAAATTAAGATTCCCATACCGTGGAACGGCTTCCAGTTGCAATTTAACCTCCTTCCCGTCTTTAACCGTAGAGATTAGCGCACGATTACCGTTCTTCAGCTCAGCTTCTAATTTTTGTCTTTGTGAAGGATCATCTAATTCTTTGATTCTGTATTCGTTCAGTACATGTTTTAAATCATAACCATACTGGGGATCCATAAACTGCTGCATTTGAAAATTACCTCGATCATCTTTACCCTTCTCCAGATCTAACTTCACCCATGCCTTATAAGATTCTCCACTGTTATACTTTACCAAATCATCTCTGTAAACCGACCTTCCCTGAATCAGATTCGCTGATTGCTGTGCAGTGAAGCCCCTGCCCTTATCTACCCATATATTCTGCGTTACAGGTTTATAGAAATAGGCGTTTCTAAACTCTTTGCTAACAAAGTTCACCTTACCATTTTCCTTATTGGAATATATATTTCGATGTTTGGGATCCTTTCCAACAGAAAGTTCAGCAGTCCCAGTTTGCGATTTGAAATGATCAATCGCCTCGGTCAGATTTTCAATTCTCTTGACTGTGTTCTTTCCATCCGCTCCAGCTACAATGACCATGTATTTCTCACCTTCTTCAAGACCTTTACCTTTATTATGAGCCACCTCATAGCGATTCAGGTAGTAATAATCCGATTGGCCAGATTGCTTGAAGTGCAAAGTGAAGTCAACCTGTCCCTTATCCGCAGCAATGCTATCATTAAGATGAAACTGCGGAATATCATTTCTCATTTGTTCTTCCATGAGCACCTGCAGCTTATCACTAAATCCCAGGGCTTTCATTTCTTGTTTCAAATTCTCCAGATTGTTTAAATTCATGGCGCGTTTTTATTAATTAAAATTCTGTTGATTGGATTTATTATTACGTAGCAACACCGGCTGGCCTGCTTCCAGCTTGACCTTTATCCTCCGTACTTTTTTAGAAAAGAGGTTTTTCGCAGTGTTGATCCCAGCGCCAGCAGCTTGCAGGCCAATGGACTGATCTATATTCAAAAACTGCATGCTCTGCAAGGCATTATCTGTACCCCCAGAGACTGCATCCCCAAATACCACTTCAGGCGCATTAATTCCCTCCATACCATCTAGCGAGTAAACAGTCAGATCAACGGGAACTATAGAAGTTCCAAGCCTGATATTTTTAATGTTTAGCAATAACCTTTGGTTCATCAATTGGCAAATACCGTAAATCGAATGCCCTTTGAAAAACAGTTGACCAGCAAGGGTCACACTGTCCTGTAAAACAAGCTTAATGGTTGCTCCTTGCACTACTTTTTGGTGATTTGCAATGATGGCTGGAATAGCCCTGAACAAGCTATCGGATTTTAACGATTTCGTCTGCTCCAGTCGTTGTTGAACACGGCCAGGATGCTGGATATCTAAAATCCCTTGTAACATTCCATTCAATTGCTCCATTTCAGGATCAGCAGTTTTATTCTCCTGCATGGATTTCATGAGTCCCTCCAACCGGTCAACATCCCCTTTTAAAGGATCTTGTTGCATTTTTGGGCTTCCTAAAACCAAAGGCTCCTCTTTCCTATTCAATTCCCTATCCAGTAAAGACAGCTTCTGGGTAATGGCTATTGTCTGAGGATCTTCCTGAATTCCTTTAAAACCTAATCGCCCAGCTACAGATTGAAGTCCATAATCTTTAATTTTCACAGAATCCCTGTCGGACTGCTGATAATAACCATACTTATCCTGTGGCTGCTCGCGGGTGAAAGCAGCATCAGGTAAGTCCCTATTGATGCCCTTTTTTACCAATTGCTTTTCCTTCTCGGCATCCCTGATAAAAAACAGGTAATACCCCAACCCTAGCAGGGGGAAAACAATCAGCGGAAGAAAGAGTAGGATCTTCCGCTTTGTTACCTTTTGTTTTGTGTTCATATGTAAATGATTAAAATGGGTTAAAAAGATTCATTAAAGCCTTTGTCAACAAGTAGGTACAGTAAACAGTGAATACCAATAGAATCGACAATAAAGCGTAGATCCAATAGTTCCTGAAACGACCCTTAAGTTTATGATTCACTGCATCAGCAATACTCCGCTGAAATACGTGTATTTTCTTGGCTATACGAGGCTTAATTAAGTCAGGACGAACTGGAATAATGCTTTTGCGAATTGGTTTAGAAAATCTCATAGCCTTAAAGGTTTAAGGGTACATCCAAATTACTGATCGTCTCCCAGCGTTGGATTAGAAAACCATGTGGATTGTTATCAGTCTGGCTTTTTAAGTCCCTGACCTCCCCTGTTGTAACCAGGTTTCGTACAACCGTACTACTGGAACGAATCAACTTTTGAGTAGCGTAACACCTAAATTGATATGGGTATGCATTTAAGTCAAGTGCTATACTATCTACCTCAATTTCCTGACTAATATTAGCTGAAATCAAATTGCTGTAATAACCAGATTCTTTAAGGTTGTCATATTGTTTCTTTGCCGATTCATCCGCCAGATAAAGCGCTTTTGTCATGTTGGACAGAATGGCCTTTTCATCAGGATCCATGCTAAAAAAATACTGATGAAAAGTTTTGATGTGGTCGCGTAATTCTACGGGGATATTCGTTTTCCTATCTGCTGCAATGGCCTCCAGCACCTTCCCATTATACAAGATATGTATTCTATTCTGCGCCTTATTGGCAAACTCATAACTTTTATAAATGCCAAAACAAAGGATGAGCACATTGGCCAGGATCAGATAAATACTAAACCTTTTGATGTGCTGAAATGCCGTATCGATATTTTTAAACTGTGTAAACATGAGGTATGGATTTGGTGAAAGAATGATAGTTATTTGCCCGAGAGCTTATCCCGAAAATAATCCTGACCGGATCCTTCTGCCATCCCGTACGCGGTGTTGCGATGGCCATCTCCGTTTCGGTCAGCGACCATCCCTCCTGATTTTCCTTTTGAGGCGGCTATTCCGCTCACCGTCCCAATCGCTGCAGCTCCAGTGCTCACTACCATAGAATTGACTTTACTCAACATCGAATTACCTCCGCCTGCATGTACCACGTAATTGGCTACCGTTGGCACAGAGAAATAACCCAGGATTCCAATGATCATAAATATCAAATAAGCGGTATCTGTACTGGAGAAAAAGGTATCCCCATTCTGCTGAACCTCTGAAATATCAAGTTTCAACATGTTCTGCTGGATTTTTCCCAGAATGGCACCAAAAATATTGGCGATTGGCAACCATAGAAAAATGTTGATGTACCTGGCGATCCAAACCGTTAATGTATGCTGCAAACCATCGTAGACTGCTAAACCTAAAACAATAGGCCCAAGTATGGCAAGGACAATCAGAAAAAAGGTTCTCATGGTATTGATACAAAGTGCTGCAGCCTGATAAAGCAATTCCAACACCTCAGAAATAAACTGCTTAAAGCCGTGTCGCATTTTATAATCCTGCCGATCAGCCCAGAACTTGATGTCATTTCCAATACTTTCCATCCAGCCTTCATCAGTTCCGGAGGTTTTGTTAGGATGACTGAGTTTATACCATTTTGCCCTATCACCTCCCCCATCTGTGCCCACATAAGCCTTCCAATTGTCTGTTTTCTTCAATTCCAATTCCTTCTTTTTCAGCAAAGCCTTTATCGCGGAATCAGAATTCAGTTTCATTGCTGATGTTCCGGCAACAGTTACACTGAGCACACCGTTCATTACACTCAGCAGTACAGGAAACAATAAAATAGCAAGACCAAGCGTAAAAGGACGCAACAAAGGATATACATCCACAGGTTCGGCAGAGGCAATCTGCCTCCAGACCCTACTGGCGATATACCACAGGGCCCCAAAGCCAGCTACTGATCTACCTAGACCAATCATATCCGAACAAAGCGGAATCATTTCCGCATATACCTTATCTAACACAGATTGCAATCCACCTAGATAGCCTGCAGCTCCCTGAGCAAAGACTCCGGTAGGAAATCCGAAAATTCCCAGCAGAATTAATAAACAAAAAAATGTTCTTGTATGCATAAAATAGATTTAAGGATATAAACTCATGACCTCGCGCAACTCTCGCTGCTGAATTTCTCGCTGAGCTACCAGCAAGCCCGTCTCGGTATTGAAGCTTCTCAGAAACATCAGTTTATGCTGTACCCGCTTAAAAATCCCGTCGATGGCCCGAAGCCGTTCATCATCACTCATTCGCAGTTTGGAGGAAGTGATCACCATTAACAGCTCATCGATGTGATCCAGGCTTTGCTCAAATAACTGCTGATAAACTCTGCCTAAATATTCCAACTCATCCAGGTTAAAGGCGCCGGAAGATCTGAACTGAACAAAAGCAGCCCTATATTCATTAATAATGTTCTTCTGGTAAGTAATGATATCGGCAACCCTTCTGTATTTTTTCACCTCCGGACTGACTAGCATTAAACCATCGAGGAAAAACTCATGCAAAGAGAAATTACCCTTAGAAATGTTCCGAATCAGGTTGTAGCCCCCACTAACTACAGTCCAGCCCTTTTTCATGTCCTGAAGAATATTTTTCAACTGGCTCAGTTTCTCTACATTTAGTAGCAGTTGCTGCACCTCGGTAGACTGTGCCTTGAGCTGAACAGTTGCGCTAAGTAATAACAGCAACAGTCCAAAGCAAACACACAATCGTTTTGATTTATTCAATGATCCCATAATGATATTTTAACTTTTGAATAGATATAATTTCATTTTCCTTGGCCTGAACAAATGCATAAACTTCCTGACAAAAATTCTGGCTAAACTCCAGCTTCTCCCGCATGGCCGCAGATAGCTTATCAAGCCGCATCATCCGCTGGTCTGTGGTTATTTCTACTTTTCCTGAAACCACGACTAAAGCAAGCTCCTCCAGATCTTTCAAACATTCCTCGATGACACCCGCCTGTACTTCCCGCACATACAACTTAGCTTCTGTCGTCAATAACCCATTCCCATTAATCAGGTTAAAGGATTTTAGAATCGAAGCTTGATCGGCAATAATATCTGCAACTTTACCATGACCAGAGATTTGGGGACTAACCAGCTTTAATGAGGATATGAAAGTGCGATGCAACGAGAATTCTCCATTACTGAAATCCTTGATGGTATTAAGACCAGATCCCACTAACTCATAGCCCTTTTTGGCCTGCCCGATATAAAACTGTAGCGCGGCAATTTGCTGTAACAAGTATCGTTTCTGAGTCTTTTTTTGCTTAAAAAACTCTCCAAAGGTTTGTCCTAGTACTGTACCTGAAAAACCAGACAACCCGAAGGCCAGCAATAACGCCAATCCATAAACTTTAGTTTTCGATGCCATAGATTTCCTTTAAAGTCACTATCTCATCCAATGATTTAGCTCGCCCGATACTCAGACCAATATTTTGTCCATTAAACTGTTTGAGATCAGTATAATTGACGTCCATTTTTTCAGCTGCCTCATTAATAATTTCCAGCCGTTTAGCATCAGACATCTGAGTCTTAAAGGAATTCACCACCAGCAGAACCTGGTCAATATTCTTTATACTCTCCTCCAGTATCCCTCCATAAATCTTTTCCATATTGTCCAATTCAACAGAAGTAAAATGTTTATCTTTTTTGAACAGGTTCCAGGCCCACTTATATTCATCCATGATGGCCACCTGCCGCCCGGTCAGATCTTTAATTCTTTTGTAATAAGTGATGGCAGATTTGATTTTCCAGAGTTCCTGATAATAGCCCTGATATAAATCGCGCTGTTTTTCCGTCCAGTCTGCGATTTCTCCGAGCTTTAGCTTAGAGAGTTGATTCTCCAGAGCCTTCTGTGCATTTTGAAGCCAGATGGTTTCATTCTGGAGACGCTGGATCTTTAAATCAACAGCTTTGATTACCTTCTTTACCCCTGCCCGGATTACTTCCAGGACAGCTACCTGTGCGGTCGCGCCTTTGGGCAAAGCCACAAATAGCGTCATCGTACTTATTGGCAGAATGACCATAAATTGTTTCATAAGCTTAACTATATTCATATCCAAAACTTGATTGTTTACAACCTCTTTATTGTTTATTGTTTTTAGCCCTGAGCTCCTGAGCCAACACCATTATCCCCTTTTGCATGCTGCCGTACTTTTGCGCGTACTCTTGTACCATCAGCTTTTCCTTTTCTTCGGTGGTATAGCAGAGATACTCTTCCATGGAAACCTCAGTACGGTAAACTTTACTGTGCTGCTGCCCCAAAGCGATAAAGACTTCCTTGTACTTCCGTGATGGATCATTTGCTTTGTTCATCGATAAAATCTGCGCTTTCTGTTTATCGTCCAGACCTAAAAGCTCCTGTAAAAGGTCAAACTTGTTCTGATATTTACTTTGGTCCAGCAGGATCTTGCAATCGGAATTGTTGATGATGGCTTGTTTGACAATGGGTGATGAAATGATGTCTTCGATTTCCTGTGTAACTACTATCGGTTCTCCATAAAACTTACGCATGGTTTTGTATAAATACTGGATGTACTCGGCCATTCCTTCTTTAGCTATCGCTTTCCAGGCTTCCTCAATCAGCACCACCTTTCGGATCCCTTTCAGCTTCCTCATTTTAGAAATGATGAGCTCCATAATGACCAGTGTCACCACTGGAAACAGGATCGGATGATCCTTTACGTTATCCAGCTCAAAGACAATAAAGCGTTCATGCAGCATATCCAGGTTCTGGGAGGCATTGAGCAAATAATCAAATTCTCCCCCACGGTAATATGGATTTAACACATAAAGGAAATTGCTGATGTCAAAATCCTTTTCCTTAACATTACCATCTTCCAATACCTTTAAATATTCATTCATCAGGTAATCATAGAAGGAATTGAAACAAGGAAAAACATCGTTGTGCTGGCTTAAATAAGCATAATAGCCAGTCAATGCATTTGAAATCGCTACATATTCTGATCTACGATAAGGCTCATCATCCTTTTTCCAAAGTGCTAATAGTAAAGTTTTAATACTCTCTTTTTTCTCTGTATCCAGCGACTCTCCTTCTGCTAGAAAAAAGGGATTGAACTGAATTGGGCTAGCTTCAGAATAGGTAAAGTAATAACCTCCCAGCAGCTCACAAAGTCCTTTATAACTATGACCAATGTCAATCAGTACACAGTGAGCTCCCTGCTGATGGTAACTGCGCATGATATGGTTTACCAGAAAGGATTTCCCAGATCCAGAGCCACCGATCAGCATTTTTGAACGGTTTGAGGTCCATCCCAGTTGCATAGGCTCGTCAGAAATATCCACGTGTACTGGTTTCCCAGACAAGCGATCGCCAAGACGAATTCCAAAAGGACTTAAAGAAGACCTGTAATTACTTTCCAGGTTAAAAAGACACGTGGCCTGCTCAATGAAAGTGTCAAAAGTGTCATTCATTGGGAAATCTGCCTGATTTCCCGGCAAACCTGCAAACCAAATCTGTGCAGCGCCATCAGTCTCCAACTTGGCTACCCCATCCAACTGTGCCATTGCTGCGCTAACCAGATTCTTGCATTTTTTCATTTTGAACGCCTCATCTGCCCAAACTAAAAGGTTAAAATGGGCTTTTACAGGCTGTCTTCCTAAGGCAATCGCTTCGTTCAAAAAATCATTGACGCTATCTCTTGAAATGGCATTTTCACGGGAGTAAGCAGATAAGGACTGTAAACGAAGTTTCTTAGATTCAAGCCGTTTTAAAGTCTTCTGCTCATCCTCAATAAAGAGATACTGATTAAATACGTGATTACAGTTCAAAAGTCCTCCCAGAGGTGAAGCAAAACCAACAGAAAACTTAGTACGGTCGGTACTATACTTATCGTAATTAATCCTACTCCCCACCATAGCTGGCAAATCGGCCGTATCAGAAAGGCTGTACAGATCGGTATACTGATCGCCGATTTTGATTCCACTATCGATATGAATGTCCCGAATACCAGCAGCCCCGTCTTTAGGTAATAAGAATAAATAACGTTCAATAATCCCGGGTTGGTTCGCTGTCCCGGAAAGCGCATCATCATCTAGCTTCTGTAAAGTCACATAACCACTATCGGTTAATATTCGCTCAAATTGCCCCGCAGCATCCAAAAACTCTCCATATAAACCAGAGGTTATCACTTGTGTTGGAACAATGGATTTTCTAAGGATATTACTATATGACGAACTTGAAAGTTTCCTTGCAGATGGTTTCATGGTGAGAAAGACAAAGCATTCATGTTCCATAAATTCCCGCTCATTAAAGAAAGCTTCACTACTCCTAGAAAGTACATCATTCCCTGCCCTTTCATAATCTGCCCGATATGCGCTTTCAAAAAACCAATCAGATTTATGAAAAACTGTATGTGGTAACAATACCCGTATGGCCTTTACCCAGCTTTGGTGATAATTCTCATAATCCCTGTTTGATAAAGTAAAAATCTCTGGTAACGTCAACCTGTAAGCAATCGTGATATCCCCATGCATGGAAATGATCGCATTGTGTTCCACTTTGTGAAGTGGGAAAATATTTGCTGCTTCTACCATGATTTCTTTTTATCTAAATGAATAGCTGAACTTTTTAACCCGGTAAATAACCTGCGGGAACGAAAGATCAAGCTTTTAGGTAAACCACGTTTTGCCATAAACTTCATCAACCCGTGCTCTCCAAACCGATGACTTAAACGAAAAACCATAAAAAACAATAGACTCCCCAAGCCCAGTATGATTGGTAAGATTCCTATTAATCCAATGCCCAGCAGGTACAATACAGCAAAACCAATCAGCAACAATACCAGGCCAATCGCCAGCCAGGCAATGTATTGCCCTTTTAGCCCACGGAATTCAATAGGTTTAGAAACCCCTTTATTAATATGATAGATGCTAGCCATGATTAAACCCCGAAAAAAGACTTTAAAACGGTAGCCACTACCACCAGAAAAATACAGGAACCAAACCAGGCAGAAGCCACTTTCGAAGTATCTGGCTCACCAGCATTCCATTTATTGAATACCTTGATTGCACCTACTAGGCCCACAACAGCGCCAATTGCATACATCAGGTTAGTCCCGGAATTGAAATAACTTTTGACCTCCGTGGTGGCCTGCTGAATACCTGCGGTACCACTTTGAGCGTAAAGTATCACGCTCTGCAACACATTTACGACACAAAGCACGATGGCCATTAGCCAGGAACTGGCCAGCATTTTCTTTTTAGAAGATGGATGAAAACTCATAAGGAAGTATTATAGATAGCGTGGATAAAGGACCTTGAATTGTTAATTGAAGAGCAAGGATAAATTACCCCGGGCTTGCAGCTGCTACCTGAGCAGTGAACCTGATCAAATCAGCACTAATAATGCTCATCCCTTCTGGTAGCCTACTCTTCCCCATTATTTCAGCTTCCCTATCGTCGGCTGTTTCCATATCCGCAGGAGATACCCCAACCTTTTTATCAGCTATAGCCGACCGTTGTAATGGTATACCGGACACCAAAAATTTAGAATTAAAAAAAACAGACAAATTCTTTCGGTAAAACAGCAACAAGACAGCCGCATACCATACAATAGAAAAGACAAGAAAAACAACCAGTACTCCCTGCCATGAAAAATGTTGTAGTATCATAGACCTTTACTTTTCCCGGCACCCCATTGTGCCGGGAATACAAAAGCAAAGGTTCAGAGATTACAAAACTTCATTTCCCATATGGGATAAATAGCCTACAAAAGGCCTCTTACGCTTCCCCAGTCATCCTCATCGTCCATCTTTTTTATAACCGAGTCACGCATCAGATCCAGAAACTGTGTCCTACTCAACCGCTTCCTGGATTTCATATTATCAAAACCTTTCTTAGGAACACCCAGATTTACCCCGAAAAATTCACCGAGTCCTTCAAAAAACTCCACGATGCCAATCTCTCCCTCATTAATCTGTTTGTTTAAATGAATGGCATGGGCAACCTCGATCAAATTGATTGTCTCACCGGTCCATTTAAAGGGTTTCCGTAATTTACCAAACCTGTCTATCGTGGTACTGGATAAGATAGGTTTAGGTTCAAGTTCATACAATAACGAGAGTAGGTCTGTTCGTAGCCGCTCATAAGCCATAATTCTGGCAAACAACTCTCCAGTTACTGTACTACCAGCAGACTCATAAGCTGGGACAACCGGAAGCAATACATTTTGAGAGTCTGCATTCTCCGTAAAAAATAAAGCATCAAGCTCCTGGCCTTTTAAAATGAAATACTTGTAATGAAAAGCATAAGCATCAAAAAAGCGGGCAATGCGCTGAAGTTCCCCCTGATAATGCCTTTTAAGCAAACACAAATTATCATGAGGTAACGTCAAACATACCAAGTGTTTTTCCTGGTAATAAATCAATAAACTTCTAAAACTAGGATATAAGTGTTTGTGGAAATTGATCTCCAAGACTGGATCATCAACAGGATGAAGAATCCTTAAATCTCCTAAAACGGAGATAACCTGTGACTCCTGCTCACGCAAAATAGCGGTTGGATGTCCTTTAGATTGTGAGAGGATTTTCAAGTCCTCCTCTAAAACTGTAAACGCTCTAAGCGCATTTTCATTCATGCCATCATTCATAGATATGTAGATTGATTAAGCCTGACTTGCCTGTTCACTGGCGACAACTTTTCACGGGGTCAGGTCATGATGGCTCAAAAATGTGCAATACAGCGACAGCACCCAATAAGGGAAAACCTTGATTTGAGTAAAATAAGGGTAAACCCTTACACACCAAGTTAGGACTCACCATCCTAATCTACTAGCAGATCGTATTAAAAAACAATTAAATTTTGATCGTGAAATAATTGAGCATATCAATATTATTCCTAGGCGCTCTACCTCGTTTTATTCACAAATGCAGTACGAAATTTGAAAGACTTAAACTCTGCTTGAAGCGACTCTAACTTAGAAAAGTAGAATAAAATGATATTCTATACGCCCCCCTGCAGAGATGATTCGTAGCCAGTTCCAAAAAAGAAATTAAAGTTATCATAATTATATGGGTCCTTAGGACAATCAGCTATGGCTGATCTATGGTCTCTAAAAGCTGGCATTACCCTAACAGTGATTTAATATTGTTTAGCTAGATTGAATCACATTTTTATTCACAAAATACACATCAGGTCTTAATTTAAAAAATAGCAAGCTACCTCATTTTTTTGAAGAGAGCCTTTCAATATGCACATTGATCATCTTCTCTTGATTGCTTTCGTCATGCTGCGAGAGAATCTCTTTGATAATGTGGTACTGTACATGATCAGGCAAAGAGGCGAATTTTTCATAAACTTCTGCATCTTTGAAACACTCTTTGAGGTCGCCTTCTAAGGCAAGTCGGTTGTCGGAGGTTTTATACATGGTCACCACAACTTCATTTCCCCCTTTTTTACCAATAGCTTTGCGTATTTCACTATTGATTGAAATACGCTTATCCTCTCCTTTCAACGGGGCAAGGTTTAAGTTTTTAAATTCATAATGATCAATATTGCCGGATACTTTTATAGAACCCCATTTACCACGGATATCCTTTGTCCCCGGTATAACCAAATGATAAGTCCAGGCTCCCTTACCGGGCACATGCTGAAGGATGAGTTTTTTGTTTTTGAGTAGTTCCATGGTTTTTTCAGGTATAGATAATCGTTCTTATTTGTTAACCATTATTATGTTCAGAAAATCGAACCACAAAAACCTTCCTTGCTAATGTTGGCAGCTATATCTTTTAATTAGAGAGTGCTTTCTACCTAATTATTGTAGAAAAGGTTTAAGTAAGTGAGAAAAAAAATATTTAGCCAGACAAAATATTAAACAGACGCAAGCCACGCAATATGTTTTTTAACTCTTAAAAACTTATTGATAAAGACCGATTTACATAAAACCCATAAGATAAAACTCTCTTGGTTGTTAATAATTCATAAATATATTCACTCTACCCTACTCTACATCGTTCCACCGGACTTCCAACAGTTCTTTCGGTTCAATTCCTAAACCTTTCGCAAGATCAATAATTGTAAGTAATGTAGGATTAATCTTTCCGTCCACATACCTTTTGATGTCACTATGTTCGACATTACAATTAGCTGCAATTTTACGATAAGAAAGTCCACTAGCTTCCTTTAATACTTCAAGCCTTTCTCCGAACCTCTTTAAATATTTATCTTCTTTCTCTCCCATGGTTATACTTTGGTATGAAAGGTCAGAGAAAACAGGAAAAACATTGTTGTGTTTTAACACAACAATTAGTATATTTGATATAACTAAAAAAAATGAATATGATTTAATAGATTTGCAGCATCATATTGAAATTAATTATGGTGCTCACATAAACCTCAAAATCCGCACAAAGCTTAGGAACTTTATGGACAAAACGAGGATAGGTGAGTGCCCGGAACCTTATTATATCTTAGGGAGCCGGGCCTACTTATGGTTTTGTCCAGGTGCTTCCCTCGGGTAGTATTTTCTGTTTGCAGAAGAACCGTCCTAAGCGGTCCGTTGTGCGGATAACCATCGGTAGCCCGGCTCCTTCAGGAGTCTAAAAACCCATTGGCTTGAGGTTTGGAATTAACCAAACTTATTTCAATGGAAACTATAAAATATCAACGTTTAAAAAGGAACAGTTACAATATCATTGATGTTGTATGGTCTAGATTTGATCAAGTTTTTTTATTCAAAAACTTGATCAAAGGTATAAGCCAATTAGCCATCCTCTTCCCACTTAAACCCAAAGCCCCTATTTGATCATCATACAGTACCGAATGCTTATTTCCTAAGAGATAAAACCTAACCATTTATCATTCCTAAAAACTGTATGAAAAAAACGATATACTTACTCGTAATGGCTTTGCTATGCCTAAATATTAAAGGAATTGCCCAGCAATTGACTGAACTGAAAGGACAAGTCACGAGTACATCAGGCAAACCATTAGCTGGTGCAACTATAAAAATCAAATCATTAACTACAATAGCAACAACGGATCAAAATGGGAATTTTACCCTAAAAACAAGTGCGGACAAAGGTAAGTTGACCATAAGCTTCCTTGGCTATCAAGACAAAGAGATCGCGTTTGAAACTAAAAAGTCAAAATACTTAAGCATAAACCTCCAAGAGTCTGAAAATGCTTTAGCCGAGGTTTCTATTGTTAGCACAGGGTATCAAAAAATCCCCAAAGAACGGGCAACAGGTAGTTTTAGTCAACCCAATAAAGAAGCATTTGAGAGCAGAATTAGCTCAGATGTTATTTCACGTTTGAAAGGGATTACAAGTGGATTGAATTTTAATTCCGGAGATACTGGTCCCAATCAAGGTAAGCCAGACCTAAGCATTCGGGGTAGAAGTACAATTTACTCAAATGACCAACCGCTAATTGTGGTTGACAATTTTCCATATAATGGAAACATAAATGACCTAAACCCACAAGATGTTGAATCAGTCAATATTCTAAAAGATGCCGCAGCCGCATCAATATGGGGCGTCAAAGCAGGAAATGGGGTGATTGTAATTACCACAAAAAAAGGCAAAAAGGATCAGGCCACCCAAATAGCTGCAGGGGCAAATGTTACCATTGGTGAAAAATCAAACTTATATTACGATCCCAACTTTTTATCCTCTGAAGAATACATAAACGTCCAACAATTTCTATTTAGAAATGGAAAGTATGATGCAGATCTTGTTGATCAAAGAAATTACCCTTCTATCCCAGCAGCTGTAGAAATTATGGCCGCTAGAAGGAACGGCACAATTTCCAAGCAGGATTCAATTAATGAAATAGGAAAGTTAAAAAATATTGATATACGTGATGGCCTGTACAAATACTATTACGTAAGCCCAATTAATCAACAATATTCAATAAACATCACTTCAGGTGCAAAGAATAATCAGTACTATTTTTCATCCGGATATGATAAGATTCAGACCGAGTTAAAAAGTATTTATAGCGATCGTATTACCATAAATTTTAATAATACTTATACCCCAATTGCTAAGCTCGAAATATCGACCCAATTCAATTACGTATCAGGAAGAACTCATACTTCAAACCCATTAAGTTTAGCTAATGCAACGGGAATTTCAAATTTATATTTTCCTTATACCTCCTTTGCAGATGAGAATGGAACCCCATTAGCATTAAACCGTGGATTTAATAACCTCTTCATCAAACAAGCTACAGAAAATAATTTCCTGGACTGGAGTTATGTCCCCTTACAAGATTTAAAAGAAGTTCAAAATGTTACCAGAACCAATGAAGCAAGGATTTTTACAGGAATAAAATATCAATTGTTAAAGGGCATAAGTTTAGAAGCGAAATATCAATATCAACAGTACAAAACCACACAATCAGATTTAAAAGGACTAAAATCATATAGTACTCGCGATCTGATCAATAAATATTCTATTCTTACAAATGGCAAAGTCACGAACTATAACATACCCGTTGGTGACATCCTGTCTTTGATTAATGGCCAAACAATAAGTAATAATTTAAGAGGGCAAATCAATTACAGTAAACCAGGAAAACATAGTATTTATGCAATAGCTGGGGCAGAAATAATAGAATACCGCAACAGCAACAATTCTAATCAGCTTTATGGTTTCAATTCGGAAACTGATAATTTTACGGCGGTAAATAACATTAATGGATTTAACCTAAATCCAATTGGCTTTGGATTTATTGCTAGTGGAGATGGGATAAGAAATGGAATCGACCGGTTTAAATCTTTTTTTACAAGTGCATCCTATACCTATAATAGTAAATATACCATTTCAGCCAGCGCAAGACTAGACGGCTCTAACTATTTTGGGGTATCCTCTACCCAAAAATCTGTCCCACTATGGTCTGCTGGATTAAAATGGAATATAACAGAAGAATCCTTCTTTCCATCTAATCTGCTGTCTTCTCTACAATTCAGGGCAACTTATGGATACAATGGTAATTTAAACAAATCTGTAACTGGAATTACAACCTTTAGGTATAGTACCAATGCTGCCCACACCAATTTACCTTATGCTACGATTTCCAATTTAGGCAATCCAGAATTACGATGGGAAAAGAATGCAATATTAAACCTAGGTATTGATTTCAATATTACTGGCAATTGGCTATCTGGGAGCATCGAATACTTCTTTAAAAATGGAACAGATTTAATTGGTGATCAGCTTTTGGCGCCAAGTGTTGGATATCTTGCTCCGTCAACCTCGACAAATGTATTAAGGGGGAATTTTGCCCATATGGAAGGACGTGGGTTTGACTTACAGCTAAATTCAAAAAATCTTAAAGGAAGTTTAACATGGACAACAGTGTTAAACTTTAGCAAAGCAACAGATAAAGTTACGCGTTATGACCAAAAAACGGTTACCTCATTTGGTAACTTCCCTACAAGTAATGGCGGTATCCTTCCCTATGTTGGTAAACCCGTTTATAGCCTGTACTCCTATAAATGGGCGGGTTTAGATCCAAATACCGGAGACCCACAAGGTTTTGTCAATAATGAAGTAAGCAAAAACTATAGGGATTTACTTAATCCTGGAAGCATAAATGACATTGTGTATGAAGGACCATCCAGACCTGTTTACTTTGGTGGCGTTAGTAATCTTTTCAATTATAAACGCTTTTCCTTTTTGTTGAACATCAGTTTTAAATCAGGTTATTTCTTCAGAAGATCTTCCATCAATTACGATGAGCTTTTATCAGGGGGTCCCGGCCATAAGGACTATACCTCAAGATGGCAAAAACCAGGAGACGAAAGAACCACCTCAATCCCATCTATGATTTACCCTGTCTCATCCCAGAGAGGTTTTTTTTATAGCTATTCAGAAGCGACTATTGAAAAAGGGGATCACATTAGGTTGCAAGATATAAGCTTAAGTTATGAGCTCATCAATCCCAATCGAACCTTTAAGTCCCCTATCAGAAAACTCCAAATTTCCATTTATGCCAATAATTTAGGAATCCTTTGGAGAGCCAATAAAAAAGGATTAGATCCAGATTTCGCTTATGGCGGCATTCCTTACACACGAACGATTGCTTTAGGTTTAAAAACTGACTTATAATATTATTATGGAAAACATGAAATACATACTCATTACCTTAATTGGGCTCTTTTTCACATCCTGTAAAAAAGACTGGCTGGATGCTAAGCCTACTAATTCATTAGTGGTACCAACCATTATTGAAGATTTCCAGGCCTTACTGGATAACTCGGCACTTATGAATCAAAATGAATCGGGTGCTTATTCGGAAACCAGTTCCGGAGACTTCCAGGTCTCTAACAATTCATTTTTAACTTTTTCTGTAGCATACCGAAACTCATATATCTGGTCTGCAACTACTGATTTCTATGGAGGTGCAGATGTTAACTGGCAAAGCGCTTATCAACGCATATTGAATGCCAATTTAGCCCTTGAAGGCATAGCAACTATTGAACAAAGTTCTTTAAACAAAAGTAATTGGGATAATGTAAAAGGAAGTGCCCTATTTTACAGAGCCTATAACTTTTATGTCCTTGCTCAACAGTATTGCAAGCCCTATTCGGACCGATCTGATACTGATTTGGGAATTCCACTAAGGTTAAACTCAAATATTAACGAACGCTCAAAAAGGGCTACTGTAAAGAGCACTTACGACAGAATCATTACTGATTTAATAGAAGCTATTACTCTTTTACCATCAACCATATCCTACAAAACCCGCCCTTCAAAGCCAGCATGCTATGCGATGCTGGCAAGAGTTTATTTGAGTATGGGTAACTATGCCGCTGCCTTAGTTAACGCCACTGCCTGTTTAGCGCTGTATAATAAGGTTATCGATTATAACACACTTAATTCGGCCAGCACATACCCTATTCCACAGCTGAATGATGAGATAATTTATCAAACAAGATTAGGTGGAGCGACTCTGTTTTCCAGCGCGAACCTAAATGTAACTCAAGAGTTATTATCACTTTACAATTCGAATGACCTAAGATTAAAGCTGTTTTTTGAAAAATCAGTGTCTAATACCTCATTTAAAGGATCCTACGATGGTAGCCGTTTTTTCTTTTCAGGTCTAGCGGTGGATGAAGTACTGCTCATTAGATCAGAATGTAATTCAAGAGCTGGTAATTTAAAGGATGCACTGGAAGACCTAAACACCTTAGTAAAAAAACGCTGGAATAAGGAATCCGCTTATGTTGAATTTAATACTACTGATAAAGAACTGGCAATTTCCAAAGTGCTTGAAGAAAGAAGGAAAGAACTATGTTTTAGAGGATTACGTTGGACTGACCTAAGGCGATTAAACCAGGAAAATAACCGGCAAACAACCCTCACCAGAGTTTTAAACGGACAAACCTATCAGCTCTTGCCCAATGACCCGAAATATACATTCCCAATCGATTTGAATGAAATATTAATTAGTGGAATAGAACAAAATAACAGATTTTAAAAAAAACAAAAATGAAAACACAAACAATAATATATTATGTGATTTTTACAGCAATTTCATTATTCAATCTGTCAAAATCTTACAGTAAAACTGAAAAAAAGACAATTGAGGATCGGTTAATCCTAACGGGTAAATTTACAAATGTAGATCAAAATGGAACAGTCAAATTGTATTTATGGACAGATATCGTGGCCTCTAGTAATAAGTACCGAGAGCCATATAGGGTGTTTAGCACTAAACTAAAAAATGGAAGATTTGCATTCCAGATAGATTCGGTAAAAACAAACGACTACATAATATTGAGCAAAGATGAACTAAATGGCCAACCTATACCAATAATAGATATGTATAGAATAGAGCAGGGTGATCAGATTCATGTCGACATTCATCACAATGGCACATTGAAGTTATCTAGTGTGACAGATTTAGGAAAACCTACTTATGAATACCAGGTCCAATTCTCAGGTAGAGGTTCAAATAAATACCAATGCCGGTATAGCCTAGATTCATTGAAACAGGTATATACAGAAAATTTTTACAGATTGCCAGGAAATGAGAAAGCCAGAAATGCAGCAACAATACTAGAAATCTCACAAAATGAGATAAATATTGAAGATTACATTACCACTAAACAATTAGATTTTCTGGAAACTTACCGTCATAAAATTCCGTCGCATATTTTTGATTTAGTCAAGATTGACCTCATTTCAACCAATATGAAACATGAATTAAAATTTATCTCCACATCAATAAATGAATTCTACACTAAAACTGATAGAGATCTAGTTAGAGAACATTTCAACAACAGCAAATTAAATAGGCTATTTAATGGCATTTCTAAAGAAACAGGTATTAATTCTATAGCTTTTACAAATACAACATTAGAAAAACTAAGAAAAGAAAGCATATTTCTTTATAAAGACAAGCCTGTCCATGAATTAATCTATGCAAAATATAAAGGGCAGCTTAGAGACAAATTAATCACCGCTTACTTAATAAAAAACTATTCTTCTTTGTCAAATATCGAAGCAAAGAAAATATTGGCCGAAGCAAATGAAATTATCGAAACACCTGCTTACCTGAAAATGCTAGACGCATTAACAATTCTAAATATAGGCTCATTATTATACCCATTCGAATTACCAGACAAAGAGAACAAAATCGCAAAACTTAGTGACTTCAGGGGAAAGGTATTATTTATTGATTTTTATTATACAGGTTGTAGCAATTGCATCAGCTATAATAAAAATACCGTATCGGTTGCAAAAGAATACTTTAAAAACACTACAGATGTTTCCTTTGTGACTATCTCTATAGATGGCAATAGACAACAATGGTTAAAGAGTCTTGAAAGCAAACTATATACATCAGAAAGTGCAATCAATCTGTACACCAGTGGCCTTGGTGGAAACCATCCCTTAATAAAGCAATTAAAAATCACAGCATACCCTCATTCTATTCTAATCGATAGAGAAGGAAAAATTTACAATAATAATTTCAAAGATTTGGGTAAAAATGATCCTAATGATTTAATATCAATTATAAAAAAAGCCTTGAATTCAAATTAATTCATTCTATTCTTAAATATAGGGGGATTTTCCCCCTATATTATTTAACATTATGGTCCTAATTTGGGCTGATAAATTCTCCAGGTAAGGAATTACCAACTAATGTAGCACTAGGAATTGTGCTTAATTGTTGGCCAGTCGCCGGTGGGGTTATTGAACCGGTATCCCACTGTTCAGAACAAATTGTTAAAGATTGCTCACAAAAATCTGTGCTAGGATAATAGACATAGTTTGCTTTATTTAATGGAGTACTAGATCCACTTTTATTGTAGAATCGGTGTATGGTATTGTCTGATTTTTTAGTGTAATTAAATGCACTAAATCCCACCGCCAAACCAACTACCAGAAGGCTCAAAGCGATTTTTTTGATGTTTGAAGTTATCGTATTCATAACGTGTTTTTTTAAATTTTTAAGAATGTTGTTTTTTCATTAGCCATAGTGCACACAGGGCAAGAGCAATAAATCCCATATTAAACCACAAATGTGCTGTCCAGCTTAAATTTTGAATGATCAGATTGCAATGACAAGGCAACTTTTCTTCCCAGAGTAACATACTCAGAATGTAAGCCGTAAAAACAACCATTAGACTGACAAAACCATATAATCCCCATTTATAAGTTTTAGGGATGATCAGTAGCAATGAAACTACTATTTCTGATATGGGCACCATCCAGGAGATCAAGGTGGCATAAGTACCAATAAGCTTAACTTTAGCTAAGCCACTTTTGAAGCTTTCATGGTCTTCAATTTTGCTAAACGCAGAAATTAGAAACAGGAATAAACAAACAAGAATTATTAAAAAAGCAATTCTTTCTTTGCTACGCGCTGTAAGCCAAAAACTACACTTGCTAGCGGTTGTAATATCCATTGTAATAGGTTTGATCATTCAAAATATTATTAATTGTGGAATCCTCCACAGTAGACCTTTGGTCCACAAAACTTTAAGACTCTTTGTCACCGCTCTCCTTTCTTTTTATAAAACATAAATTCTACAACCCTAAGTTGTGAACTATCCGTAAAAATAAATGCGGTGAATACCACTAAAAAAAAGGGTTTATAACTAAAAAAAATCCGGCCAAAACCGGATTTCATCAAAAATTAAAATCAGGAGAGATAACGGGACAAATGGCAAGGTGAGATAATATTGGTTCCTGAGTTCGAATAAAATTTCATTATCGAAAACGATTTCTATTCACAGTTGTTCATGTAGCCGAAAATAGTTATTCGAAGCATGAAATTAAATGAATTAAGAAAAGGAAATATCGTTTATACCACAAGTACTACTGCAACCTATGGCCGTAACCCAGTTTTAGTTGTTGATATTGATGCTGATCATGTCTCCTATGTCAGTGAAAAGCATCAGTACTTCTGTGAACTTAAACCTTTTCGCATTATACCTAAGGAAATTACCCCGATCCCTTTATCAAGCAGCTGGCTGGAAGGTTTTGGATTTACAGATTCAAAGATCACTTTACCATCGGAATACGAGCTGGAGATTTGTCTAGAATCAAATACCTATAATATTCATCCGTTTAATAGCGAAAATGAATTGATCGAGTCAGGATTAAATATCAGTAACGTCCACGAGCTGCAAAATCTTTACCACGCTATCACAGGTGATGAATTAAATTTATTAGATTTATAAAAATAAAATCATTAAAGTAATTTACATTTTTACTTTCAAAATCATCCTTACCATTCCCACGAAAAATTTTAAAATCATGAAAGGAAGATCCATTTTTACACCTGAAGAGGCGATATTAATAAAGAACACAATTAATGCCTGCAGAGAGGATGGACGCTACTCCAACAAGGATAAAAGGGACACGCTTCGAAAAGTATATAAATTTTACATCTCGGATTTCGACAGATCAAGGGATGGCTTCACTTCTGTCGACTTTGATCACCAAGTTTCAATTGGCAATATCAAAATTGAAGAAGATCCTAAAGTGACCTTATTATATGAATTTGTGAATTTTGATTACGAATCTGATGAGGCACAAACTAGGTTTGATGAACTAACGAAAAGAGTGGAAAAACACGCCTTTATCAGTGAAGATCATAAACAATTTGTTTTTATGTTATTGAAAGAGGTTAAAAAGCGATTACGCACTATGATGATCAACTAAGAATACGGAAATGAAAGCAAATGAGCTAAGAATTGGAAATCTGGTTTATTCACAAACAGAGGTTGAAAATGGGCATCATCTTCCTGTGATCGTTATTGGTATAGATACAAAGCATATCACCTATTTAAGTCAAAACCACCGCATTCACTCTGAAATTAGGCCATTCCAAGTTATGCCAATCCAGCTTTACCCCATCCCATTGACAAAAATCTGGCTTGATAAGTTTGGCTTTAAAGATTCACTTATTCTTTTACCTGAAAATGGAGAATTAGAAATCAGGCTTTTTAGCAATTCATTTCATATATGGACCACTAAGGAACAAGTCGATGTCCCTATATATAGAAATCATATAAACAATATTCACCAACTACAGAATCTATATTATTCCTTAACAGGAGTAGAATTACCCCTTCTAGGATAATTTTTGAATATATAAATACACCCTCTGTTTATTATTCCAGATAGCTCAATAATAATGGAATCAATTCTTAAAACCTTACTGTTCAATAAAGCAAACGCTAAGAAAATTAAAGATGACAAGTTAGTAAACAGAAAAGTTTACCAAAAGGTATCTCTCTAGGTTGAATATTAGTTAACATCTGTTGGACAGGAATTAATCCCCTTTATAATTAGCTAAAGCAATGGGGAAATAAACAAATAGAAAAGGAATATGGAAAAATAAAGTTAGAATTTTAAAACTCCAACATTAGCCGCTTCATTCGGATTGTCCGAAGGCAGAAGAAGGATATTAATTTCAAGAGCAATTTATAAAACAAAGACATTATTCCAATTCCTAATTTAAAAATCACAATTAATAATTCTTTCTGAGCTTGCCAAGCCTATCGGCAGACATACTCATATACTCTGCAACATATTTTAACTTAGTAGCCGCCAATAACTGAAGTAAAACTGCTTTATGCTTCAGATAACGATCCACCGTATTTAAGTTTTTGATATCATCGATATGCTCCTGTCTGAGTTTATCATAAGTTCCCCTGATCTTTTCAGTAATAAACTCCGTTTCTTTAAAGTCTTCCTTCAAATCAGTCCAATCCTGATAACTAATCAACAACATCCTAGAATCTTTTAATATTTCGATGGTACATTCAGATGGTTGCTGGCTAAAAAAACCTGGGGTCGTATATAAAAAGCTCTTTTCAGACCAAAACCACATAGTTTTTTCTTCAAAAGTCTCCCCATTTACCCTGATCTCCCTGGCAAGCCCATCCAGCATAAACCAAGCGATCTTTTGCTTCTCATGGAAATTCAATATCCTACTTCCCTTTTTATAGGTAGTTTCCTGCAACTTACTTCTCAACATCGTCCGAAAACTGTGGTTCAGTGCAAGGTACTGCTCCAAGATTCGGATCAAGTTATCGAAAGATTCATCAGTTACAGGATTCATGAGTACAAAGGGTTATGGGATAACATGAACTCATCGGCAAAACCCAATTTTTGCATGAGTTCAATCTTTTTATTCACCCCGGTTTTAAAAAAAATATGTCTAATGTGCGTATCAACAGTCTTTTCAGAAATAAATTCCTGAACAGCAATCTCTTTGTACATGAGTCCAGTACAAAGCAGCTCGGCAATCTTTTTTTCACGCGGCGTGAGTCCAAAATTATCGCAGCGCTTCAAAAATTTGTGCTGCTTATTCACATAGCCAGTCATTTTTTGTTCTTCTTCTACCCTCGCTTTTAAAACCGACTGTGCCATAAACAATATGGTCAGTAACAAAAATCCACAATTAGTGACCAGCACCTCTATCCATTGACTGATGTTAAAATAAGCGAATAAACTCAAACAAGCCCAAGGCAACACCGCGCAATACACCGCAATCAGCTCGACACTGTCAGAACAATAAATGGAAGCTTGCCTGGATTTAAACTTGGCCTTGATTGCTACAAAGATTGCCCACATCATGTAAACAGAATAACCAAAAGGAATAATTAGTCCATAACCAAGTGCAAAGTTGAGATCACCACTCTTACCATAAATCAGCACAAAAAACAAGCAGTAAGGCAGTAATAAAAATAGATGCACCCCATAAAAAGCCTGAAAACGCAACAATTTCAAATCGAAACTTTTATAGAAATAAAAGGGGAAATAAGCAGCCATCAAAAATCCAGCACCATAGGCGATGATATTCTGCGTAACGATAGAAAATGAAAATTCAGGATCAGGAAAAAGACCAGAACTCACATTATAAAAAATCAACAGTCCCAATAAGATCAAATACCATAGTAAGGACTTATCCTCAGGGCAGGACAAATAACGATACAGCTGAACAGCCAGCATCATTAATTCGAAGATCACAAAAACATAAGTGATCACATGCATCTCGGAGCCAAAAACTACCATAGCAGATCATTTATAATATGATATTGTTTAAGTTTCCATTTTCATGAAGTATAATTTATAACCAAGGTTGATTTCATGATAAATCTCAAATCCAAATTTTTCATACCAAGGCACATTTTTCAAAACTGAAGTTTCCAAAAAAATTGGCCTTTTCATCGCCCTGGCATCCGCAATTAAAGCCTCCAGTAATTCAGTACCAAGCCCCAGATTCTGAGCCCGGGGATGCACCCCAATAAACCAGAGGTAATACATCTTTACAATAGGCTTGGAATGTTTAACTAAGGATTCCCTTTTCATTATTTTAAACAACTGGCTAACACCAATTACCCTAAAAATCAGTTTCAGATCCCAAAACAACATACTTAGCGAACACATTTTTTTATCCGGAAGCATGACCAAAGCACAGGCGCGACCATCTGCAGAAACAAAAACTTTCCCATAAGCCGTACACACCCTGAAAGCGTAATCCATCAGCTCAGTAAGCCGCTGGAAACGTAAATGATCTTGCTTTAGCATATAATTCACACTCAGGTTATGCTCAAATGCCTTAGCTAAGATGGCCACAACGTGTTTCTTATCATTATTCAGCGTTTTTATCATATCCTTTCATTTATATTATATTTCAAGCAGTTAGGATCCATCTACATCTGATCGACCTTTTTAATCATTAAAAGACCATGCTAACATTTGCCGGATCGTTTTGGAAATCATTTCTCTTCCTTGTTCAGTTCTGATGTTAATCCCGCAATTAATAGCTTCATTTTTTTTGGATTGAAGTACCATATAGTAAATACCTGAAGTCATTATAGCGGATAATGCCCGGAAATTCAGCTCAGATTTCTCAAAATACTTATCCGTATAAGAGAAAAATGGCTCAGCCATGCTTTCTCTTAAACTACTGAGCCGCTTTAAAATGCTGCTATCCTCAGATATTTCAGACAGAATAATGTGCTGCATCTCTTCACTGTTATAAAAAAAGTTGAGCTGATTCTCCAGTAGCTCAGCAATACTACCAACAATCTGTTCCTTGTTAGCCTGAGGATGAAAGACCTCAGGAAACTCTTTATTATCAGCCAGCCAAAAGTCTTTCTCTCTAATATAAGTTTCCACCAAGGTATCCACATCTCCAAAATACCGGTAGATCAAATTTTTATTTACTCCCGCAGTTTTAGCGATCCGGTTCAATCCCAGGCCCCGGTATCCATCTTCCTTTAAAATCACACCAATAGCGGCAATCAATTTACGCTCAGTTAAAACCCTATCCTTAACATTTTTTACTTCTTTTTTTTCATCTGGTATCTTTGTCATATATCCGGGAAATTTTAAGTTTTTTATCCATAAACTCAAAGGCATTTAAAGCCTTGTCCAGTTGCTCGGTGGTATGGGTAGCCATTAATGCCATTCTAATTCTTGCATCTTTTTTGGACACCGCAGGATAGATGATACAGTTGGTGTACACTCCCGCCTTCAGTAGCATTTTGACGGCCTCAGCTGTTAGTGCAGGATCACCCAGCTTAACAGGAATTATTGCTGAGGCAGTATCTCCAATATCAAATCCCAAATCCAATAAACCTTTTTTAAAGTAGCGTATATTGTTCCAAAGTCTGGACATCCACTGAGGCTCTTTTTCTAAAACATCCATCGCAGCAATTACCGTCATGGCAGAAGCTGGCGGCATGGTTGCAGAAAAAAGGTGCTGACGGGACTGAAATTTCAGGAAACGAATCAGTTCCGGATCCCCGACCACATAACCGCCAAGGCTAGCAAAGGCTTTGCTAAACGTCCCTGTAATGAGGTCAATCTCGCCAAAAAGCCCGCAATCTTCAATCAAGCCACGACCGGTATTTCCAAGCACTCCTATTCCATGCGCATCATCCACCAAAATGAAGGCGTCGTATTTTCGTACCAATGCTACCATTTCTTTGAGCGGTGCCAGATCACCATCCTGAGAATATACACCATCAATAACTACCAATTTTGTTCGGTACTGGTCCTTCACTCTTTTTAAGACATCCTCCAACTGTTCCAGGTTATTATGCACAAAAGTCTTTACATTGGTATTCAGGCAGCCTTCGTACACGCTCGCATGTACAGCCATATCCAATATCGCAATGTCTTCTTTTTTAATAAAGATTGAATTGTTGCGCTATTTGCAGTATATCCGGTAGTGTAAAGCATTGCCGCCTTACGCTTAAAAAAAGAGGCTACTTTGTCCTCTAACTGCTGATGAAAACAAAAATGCCCACCTATCGCTGGAGATGCTCCAGCGCCTGTTCCATATTGCTCGATAGCCTGCATAGCTGCATGTTTAACTTTAGGATGCTGGGTGAAACCTAAATAATCATTAGACACAAAGTTCACATACCTTTTGTCATTAACCTCGCCTTTTAAATTCAAACTAAGTTCGGGACCGCATCCTGATGAATTTTCAAGGCGGTAATTAAGATGGCCTTTATCATCCAGAAAATTTAGATAACTATTAAAGGAAATTGCCCTTTCCATCATATTAAGGCCTGGAATATTTTCAAAATCCTTAAAACTTAGTTTAGAATATTCCATGGTCCTATGAGGTTAGCATTGACAAATAACGTGTGTCTGATTTTAACAAAACAGACACACTAATGTAAGTAGTATATATTTAATTATCAAGAGTTATTTTTAACAAAAACCTAATAATCAATTATTTACAACAAAACAGCTAAGCAAATAATTTATGATCACTTTCAATTAAGCTCATTTCAGTTAAAAGAATAGTTTAATAATTGATTAGGGGAAACAAATCCTTTTATTGGTTATTGGAAAATCCAAAACATTTTCATTTTTCAAACCCTATCTTCAGAGTTCAAATAAGTTTAATAATTTGCGACATGGTTTCTCAATTAACCTACTATGGATATGTTCAAACTATTGGAGAAATACCTTAGAAAACAAAGCGAATTAGATCAGCAGAGCCTGGAACTTATATTTAGTAAGTTTAGGCTGATCAGCACCAAACCGAACCAGATACTACTTAGCTACCATGAAGTATGTAAACACCATTATTTTGTGAACAAAGGTTGTATTAGAGTTTTCACGATCAATAAAGCAGGCCAGGAAACTACTCGTTTTTTTGCTTTTGAGGGTGGATTTGGAACGGCTTTACCCAGTCTAATCGATCAGCAGCCTGCACAAGAGTACTTACAAACCACTGAAAAATCTGAATTGTTAACCATAAAAAGAGCAGATTTTTATCACTTAGTGGATACCATCCCTGAATTTGCTAAGGTATACCGAAATATCTTAGAGCTGGGATTTATTACCGCGCAAAAGAGAATCTATGGCTTCCAGGGTTTTGATGCTATAGAAAAAGTGAAGTGGATCAACAACTACTATCCTAAAATTCTTTCCAGGGTATCCAATAAAATGGCAGCCTCCTACCTAGGCATGTCTCCATCCACCTTAAGCCGCGTTAAACGAAAGATTTAAAAACGTTGACCTATGTCAACGTTCTGCTCAAGTCCCAAATGTAACTTTGAGAAAAAAGGTACCATGAAAAAATATCTAAAACTATTCCTATTTATACCCATATTCTGCTTTGGACAAACCAAGCAAAATACAGTTCTGCCAAAGGATGGTACCCAAAATTTAAGTCCAGGCCCAAAAGATTCGTATGTGATCAAAATAGACCAGCTAACCTTACTTGCTGCAACTGAATTGAGCAGTTTAGTCAGCACAAAGGCCCATGAAATAAATAGAGTGGTATCCGTTGCCATTGTTGACCTGGCTGGACAAATCATTGTAATAAATCGCGGAGATGGTGTAGGTCCTCACAATACCGAAGCAGCCAGACGAAAAGCATTTACCGCTGTTTCTACTAAAACGGCTACACTTCTGCTAGCTAAAAACGCAAAAATGACAGCTTCGACTGAAAATTTAGCCCAACTACCAGAACTTTTGCTGCTGGGAGGTGGAGTTCCCATTTATTACAATGACAAATTAATTGGAGCAGTCGGTGTAGCAGGCGGAGGAAGTCCTGAAAACGACGACCTGATTGCAAGAGCGGCACAGATCTTAAGCCTTAATCTAATCGCCAGGTAAAACATTTGATGATCACTAAATTTTAAAATTATGTATATAAAAAAAATGGTTATAGGAATGGTGCTAGCCTTATTCTCTAGTACCGGTTACGCACAGCAGCCCAGCTATCAATTGTCAAGTCATATCCTTGATGTCTCTACAGGACTTCCTGCAGCAGGAGTACCTGTTAAACTTGAAAAGCTAGATGAGAAAAGCAAAAAATGGTTATCCTTAGACCAAAAGAAAACCGATGAGAATGGCAGAATTAAAGATTTTCTGGAAACCAATAAATCTGAAAATGGAATATTTAAGCTTACTTTTCTAATTGCGGATTATTTTAAGCAAAAAAACACAGCCTCCTTTTATCCCTTCATCGAAGTTGTTTTTGAAATCAGGGACGATAAACATTACCATGTACCTATCACTTTATCCCCTTATGGTTACTCCACTTATAGGGGTAATTAGCAATACTGTTTTTGTTTAAAAACATCATTCGAGTGTTTATCGTTTTTAAACCTGAATTAATCATTTTGGCCTGAAGAGCTCGATTTCTTTAGGCCAAAATATCAATTAACCAGGCTTTTGTACCTGTTTTTTACAGCAGTGACATTTAAATTTTTTACATTCTGACCTTTATACTTAAATCCATATCTCATCGAGATTAACAACTGAAAACAACCTGCCGGAATTTATTACTGCACGATTTAAAGCTCAAATTGGGTTGATCTGATCTAAGGATTTCTTTGGTTTATTTTGCCGCTTTGGTCTGTTAACTACCGCCTTAACTTCTTGTTTTTCCTCAGGCTCTTTATCTACAGCACTCGGCTGATCAGTTAACTTCTGAAGTTCAGTAGCCACTAAATCCCTTATCTGCGTTTTAATTTTCTGGTACACCTGTTCTACATCAAAGGAAGTTACATTTTCTACTACTGGTATCATCTGGTAAACTGCCTCCTCCTGTTTAATGGCCTTGTGGTCATTTTGAATTTCACAATGGAACATCTTTAGTTTCATTTTCTGATCAGGATTATCTGAAAGTATCCCCACAAACTCACCAGATGAAAGGGTCGCAATTTTAGAGGCAGGTATCGCAGATTCGAGTTGTAAGGACTTAGATATCGAGAGCTCAGTGCTACTAAAACTCTTAGTTTCCCGGTCCTGCATGATCCTACCAAAATTCTCACTGAATTTTTTGGCAGTATCGCCTGTGACCTGCCCAGAAATGATATTTCCAACAATACCAGTAATCACCGCTGCCTGCTCAGTGCCATAATCCTTCCGAATTTGTTCCAGGCTCTGAACCGCCAAACTCACACTGATCAAATTTGATCTGCAGGTTGCCAATAAGGAATCGGTACCATTTAGAAAAATCGAAGGGAATTCGTCGAAGACTAAACTAGATTTTAACTGTCCTTTTCGGTTAACGAGTTTGATCATCTTTGATATGTATAAAGAAAGAACTGCTCCATAAGTCTGCTGCTTTTGGGGATTATTACCCATACAAACTATCTTTGGTTCCAGAGGATTATTCAAATCCAGGGTAAAATCATTACCGCTGAGCACATAATAGAGCTGAGGTGAGGCTAACCTGGCTAGACCTATCTTAGCGCTGGCAATCTGGCCTTCCAATTGAGCTTTGGCATTGTTTTGATAAGCTGAAATAAACGGATTGATCAGCACCTGAATCTCCTCACAAGTCACCAGAATCGCAAAAAGCTGATCATAATTTACCTGCATCAGTTCAATCACATGAGGCAGCGTACAGTACTTCCCATTTTCATAACATCGCAGGTACCAAATGATGGAGGTTAAAAAATTGATGGGAGATTCCACAAAGAAATCTCCCTGCTTTTTGATCCAATCCCTGTTCAGTCCCATCATAATGGTTCTGGAGGCTTCTGTTGCATCTGTGATGTCCTCCATGCTCACCGGATCCAGTGGATTACATCGGTGTGTACGGCTCAGATCATCGAAATTAATGATGTAAAATTTAGGCTTGATCTGGTACCTGGGATAGTACTTTAGTAGCTTATTATAAGTAATTTTGGAAAGATCATCGTATTTGAAATCGTAAACGAACATACTGAAGCCCTTAGCCAGGTGCTGATCTATGATGTGACGAATCACAAAATAACTTTTTCCTGCTCCAGGACTCCCAGCAATGAGAATCCCTCTGAATGGATTGATGATATTGATCCAGCTAGCTCTGATTTGATCTTTTAACCGATATTTTGCCGGTAAATTAATAGAGTATTCATTCTCCAGCAGCTGTTCCTGCTGAGGGAAAGTTTCATTTTCTGAATTAAAAACATCCGTATTCAGCCTATCTTTTATTAGTCTGGACAACCTACTGCCCCCCGATAATATTAACAAATAGCCGAGCAGCGTTGAGCCTATATAGGTAACTGTGACCAGCTCAGCCGCTGCATTAAGGTAAAAACAACCTACGCTTGAAAAATATAGAAATACCCCGACCATCAAATAGACTACAATCTTCCGAATGCGGATAGCCTCGTCGATCTTCCCTTTTATACCAAAAACTGAAATAATAAGGCAAATTAATGCTAAGAACTTAGCGACAATAAAACCACTAAAAACCCATGTTTTGGCAATATTCGCAATAATTCTATTGGTAATCTGCGAAGTCCAGCCCCAGCTTTCAAAAGCGACATAACAACTCAAGTAAAAATGCAAGCTTAGTATAAAAATGCTGATGTAGCGGGTAAAGTCTACAATCTTCCTTAAGGCAGTAAGATCCTCTCCGGTATTCATAAGCAGATATTTTATTGGTGAAATTTTTATAGCCCCAGCTCTTGCTGCTGGTCATTTCGTTTTTTGCGACGCTTCTTTCTTTTGATACTCATTGACGGATCATCATGACTTTTTGCCAAAGCAATTTCCAGGAAATTTGTTGACCGGACTGGCTGTAGATAACTAGGCAGCTCCAGTTTTAATTCAAGCGTTGGTTTCTTAGATTTATCACTTGTATTTGCCTGTTCAGGAATTCTTTCTTTTCCCTGCACAATTTCTAATCGCTGTTGAAGCGTACCATTCTTTTGAATATTAGCGTACTCAAATGTTTCCTTTAGACCACGATCAAATCCAAACTGCTGATCAAACAGTCTTTCTCCCGATGCTTTAAAAGCCGATCGGTCAAACTGGCCAAGCTTCAGCGAATGGGCCACATTTTTACCTTTCGAGGTATTCATGGGACTGAGTCTGATGAGATTGGTGATATCCTTGCGGCTTACAATGACCTGGACATGAAGCTGCTGCCCGGGCTTTATGCTTCCTTTTTTTACAGTACCATCCTTAACCTGGGGATCATTGTAGCCATAATAGCGGTAGTGTTCCAACTTTGCATACCACAATAGGTCTTTTTCACCATTAACGCCCGGCCTTTTAAAATTACAGGCATATTCATTCATTACCTCAGCCGCATATTCCTTTAAAGCATTCTCCACTCCTTTTTCTCCATAAAGCGATTGGAGGTAACTGATCTCTTTCTGTGAAGGACTGATGTTGATTAGAAAAAACTTAGCATCATCCTTACATAGCTTTGCAATGTTCTGATCCAGATTGTGTTTAACCAAATAGGATGGAATGGCATCGCTTGTACCATTAAACCACAGTTCAGGCTTTAGGTCTTTTGACATTCTATTTTCCTTATCCAGGTAATGCACCAACTCCCCACAGCTACCTTTATTATTTCCCTTATCACTATCAGTAATGTTGATAAACATAAGACTGATTTTTACAGCGTTTCGATTTGTTTTCTTGCCAGTTCAGCCAGCTCGTTTTTTTCTTTGGTTTTGAAGCTTCCCAAATTTTCCCTGTTTTTGATATAAGTATCCAGTATGATCAGAAATTTTTGCTGAAGTATCCTTTTGATTTCTTTAACCTCGTATAGCACTTTAATCATAGCTATAGACTCATCAATTCGCCTCAAATGAACATCCTGGTTCTCAAGTAATAATTGGTTTGCCTTTAATACCTGATCATTAAAAAAGCTTACAATTTGTTCCTGATTTTTGATCATGCGTTCCATCTCCACACGCATGGGTATCAGTAATACCTTTTCCTGGGATTTGATAAAACTGACATAAGCATCATGATTTCTGGACAATGCTTTTTTAAGCTGTTCATCCCCTATGTCTAGCGGATCTTTTCCACTACGGTAAAAGTACTCCACCATTTGCACAAACAGCCGGCTCTGGCTTCGCCCGAACTTCTCAGAAAGCTTCAACAGTTCGTTGTGCACTGATATCGGGAAGCGTATAGATTTCTCAGCAGGCCTGTTTCTTTTAACGCTTTTGCTTTTGGATATATCCATCGTACATATTGTTTTAAAGGTTTTAGCGTGCATAAAGAACGAGAAATATACCCGGAGTATATTCTAAACCCCCTCAGCGATAGCGCCAAGGGGGTAAAGTAAGGCGCTGCCTAACTTCCGCTTGCTCCTTTGACTCGTCCTAAAATACGTTTACGATTTTTTATTCTTGATCCTGCATTAGATTTACAGCAGCATCGTAGTCCTGAATAGGATTTACAATAGTACTGTTTTTGTGGTAATAATTCTTCCATAATCGCTGGGGTAATATGCTTCCAGCATGAACCTGATCAGGAGTTAGATTTCCTATGCTCATATGGGGCCTTTCCTCATTGTAGAGCTTGATTACAAAGTCCAGAACCTGTTTCCCTTCTTCCAAATTGTTAACGCTATAGCTGCTTAAGTATTCGTTTTTTATAATTCCGTTAACACGTTCGGCAATGGCATTATCCCTTGGATCTCCGCTTTCAGTCATACTTATTTGCACCGTACTTTCCTCCAGCGTCTGTATATACTCATTGCAGCAGTACTGTAAGCCGCGGTCTGAATGATGACAGAGGAATTCGATGTTCTCTGCATTAGATAATGCCATTTTCAAGGCCTTAACCGTTTCTACAGCCAAAAGGTTGTCGGCAACATTATATCCAATAATCTTTCTTGAAAAGGCATCCGTAATGAAGCTGATATACAAAAACTTATCATTTATCTTCCAGTAAGTAATGTCACTTACCCATAAGCGGTTTGCCGCCCCAGGCACAAAACCCTTTATTAGATTTGGAAATTTTCGGTACATGTGAAAGGAATTAGTTGTTGATATTCTCCGCTTGTACCTCTTTACCAACAAACCAGGCGTTGATAATAGATCAAATAAGGCATCCCGTCCCATTTTTATCTGATGTTCCAAAAGAAACGGTTGAATCAGCTCATAAAGCTTTCTTGTTCCCATATGTCTATGATCTTTTCTCATCTCAATAACTTTTTTTAATACTAGCTCTTGTTCTATGGTGATAGCCTGGTTATGCCACCAATGCTGATAATAGGCTTGCCTGGTCATTCCAAGTATTCGACAGATGCGTGCAAGGCTTTTCCGCTTGTTTCTGTCTTTCATTTCAAAGATTACTTGGTGAATGACTTTTTTCTAATGTTAATTTTCAGCTCACGTTCCGCTAGTTCTATCATCACTAGGTAGGCTTGTTCTCGAATCTGGCTATCCTCCAGCTGCAATTTTAATTGCCTTATTTCTGCATCTCTTTCATCTTTTTCAGGCAATTCAACGAGTTTATTTGTACTAGGTTTATCCTTCATATAGAATGAAATAGGTTTTTTCTTGACACTGTCGTCAATGTAACCCAATTGCCGCATAAACTTCAAAATTTTGCCGCATTCCCGATGGCTTCCCGTAAATTCCTTCCAGATCGCCTGTTTGGACTTACCGCCTTCAAGGAATGCCTTGACGATAGTGTGCTTCTGCTGAGTACTGAAATACATGCCTGGCCGCTGTTTGGCTCTTTCTTTTTTTTCCATTTTTTTGTCCTTTTTGGGTGTAAACCCATTTTAGGACAAGACACTTTTCATGGAAGAGAAAAGGCAATCAGATAGTACAAAATTCACTGCAATACATTCCCGTAAATTGAATGAAACCTAGTTCAATTACCGGCCAAATTCCCTTCAACAATGGCGTTCTTCAAAACAGGCTTGCCATTCAAATTTGATTCTACGGACAGTTGCATTAAAGCTCCAAAAGGAACGAATCGAATTTCAGTTTCACCAGCTAAATACAAATCGTCCTCACCTGGTTTCTTATAAACCGAAAGACTGATCTTCTTTCCGGAATCTTTAATCGTAAAGAAGCAATTGATGGCCATAAAAGTCTTAGACCATAACATAAAGTCAAGTTTAGCAAGGTAATTTCCGATAGGTACGTGCTCTTTGTAGAAAGAATAATTCTTTGGTTCATAACCCGCTTCCAAAGCAGGAAAGAATCCCATAACAGTGGTTTCTCTATTCATTTTTTTAGGTATTGTTTACCCAAAGATTCAGCTTTTAAGAGCCCTGGTTTCCCATATGGGAAAAACAGTTGAAATGCCAAGGTGAACTCTCCTACTACATGAATAAAAAGTAAACCTGAAATATATTGATTTATTCATTCTGTCTTTCTTAAAAAAACCCAGATCAATAAGAAAAAACAAACAGGTATTCTTTAATTTAAATTTGACTTTTTATACAAAAAGCGTTTGCTCATCAGTATAATACGTGGTTAATTGAGCATTCATTTTCATTTTAATCACCTTCCCTGTTGGACTACATTTTTTCTTGGCATTATGAATCATTAATAAATCAAGGCCTTTTTGTTTATCGTTGAACAAGTCTAACTTCCTTGCTTGCTTGATCAGGTCTTGTAAAACGTACTTAATTGTTTTATGAAGAATTCTAACTTCAGTCTTTGGAATCCTACTTACAATTGAAAAAGGAGAAATATTGGCAAACCAAAGAATTTCATCCGCATAGGCTTGATCTATTCCCCTAATTACTTTCTGATCGATTAACAAGGATTTGACCTCGACTTCTGTTTCAGAAAACAAGTTCATGAGGTAGTCCACTGACATTTCCTTAGATAAAACATCAGGAACAGCCAAAGCAACCGGGTTCAGATCAAACCTACTCAGTTGCTGACAATCCTTGACACTAATAATTTGTCCACCACTAAAACTAAAGTCTAATAATCCAGCAGTGACCTCCTGATTTTGCATGATAATTTGAAATTCTGTCGAATTGGATAAGTTGATTTCCAAGACCGAATGATTCTTGAACTGAAAGCATAATGAAAACCCGTCACGCCAAACTTTTTTCAATTCATGACCTACAAGATTTTCATTTAGCGCTGCAATGGAAACATTGATACAACTATCCTGCATAATATTCAGCTTTTGCAGAAGCCTGTTTTTATACTTTCTATCGAAAATTTCAGCACAAATTTCTAAGTAAGGTAACGTAAACATAATTTAAATCAGAACTTGATGAGGTAAGGGTTTAAAGGTACGCTGTCTTCCTACCTTCTTTTCCTGCTTTATGCAATTCATTATTGATCTAAATCAATGATGAATTCAAAATTTAACAGCGCTATTTTATCATTGCAGTGATTAACATGGCAAATGCTTTAACTTCAAAGAGTCTTCAGAATTAAACACCATATTTACTTGATGAAATTTCTAATTGTTGAAGACGAGGAAGGATTAAGGAAAAGTATTGATCAGTATTTGACTGCTGAAGGAAATATTTGTGATTGGGCTTCCAGCTATGAGCAAGGTTATCAAAAGCTATCCCTTTACGACTATGACTGTGTTTTACTTGACTTAACGCTTCCCGATGGAGAAGGGCTTCAGCTATTAAAATACCTTAAAAAAGTGAATAAATCGGATGGTGTTCTTATCATTTCTGCACGTAACTCCTTAGATCAAAAAATCGCAGGCCTAAGTATGGGTGCAGATGATTACCTGATCAAACCCTTTCACTTGTCAGAACTATACGCAAGGATTATGGCCATTGTAAGACGTAGGAATTTTAACGGAAACAGCCTTGTTCAGTTTAATGAGCTGGAGATCGACACGATTTCTAAGGAGCTCAAAGTAAATAATAAGCTGGTATATTTAACTAGAAAGGAGTTTGATCTTCTATTGTATTTTGTGACGAACAAAAATAAGGTGATTTCCAAATCTGCAGCTGTGGTACACATCTGGGGTGATGAAGCAGATATGGCAGACAGTTTTGATTTCATTTATACTCATATTAAAAATGTGAGAAAGAAATTAACAGATGCTGGCTGTAAAGATTATTTCCAGTCTGTTTATGGAATAGGCTATAAATTCTGCGAAACATGAAATTATTTAGCAGCTATAACCGGATCTTATCCGTCATTACCCTTTCAGGGTTATTAGTCATAGGCTTTCTGTTTTATCAAACACTTGGTCAATACCTCAACAGACAGATGGAAGATCATCTATATGAGGAGCTCCTGGAAGTTAGAGATTTTGCGCATGTGAAAAACATTCTGCCCTCTCCTGATGGTTTCGATGATGTAATCGTGGAATATAAAAAGATTAAAAAACTGGAAGACCAGCGTAAGTTTTTTGCCGACACCAACTTTTATAACCCGAAGAAAAAACATAAGGAGTCCGGTCGTTACCTGATGACACAAATGGTTTTAAATGGACAGCCTTATGAGCTGAAGATTATTGCCTCTAAGTTTGAACGGGAAGAACAAATAAAAAGCATTGTCCTCATAATTTTACTGCCTGTAATAGTACTATTACTAATTTTATGGTTGGTAAACCGAGTACTGATTAAAAAAATGTGGATCCCCTTCAGACAAATTCTAACAAACATTAAAGCATTTAACATCAACCAGGAAGAAGTTTTTAAACCTATTGAAACCAACATTGATGAATTTAAAGAGTTGAATAAAGCCGTGCTTGACGTCTCCTTGAAAGTGAAATCAGATTATAAGGAAATTAAGTTATTTACTGAAAATGCTTCTCATGAAATGATGACTCCTTTAGCTGTGATTAACTCTAAGCTAGACACCATGCTACAATCTAACACTTTAAATAAAGAAGAAAGTGAGATCCTGGCAGACTTATATAAGGCGACCTCTAAACTGACCAAATTAAATCAATCTCTGTTATTATTGGTTAAGATCGATAACAATCAACTTCAAGACAAGGAAAAAATCGACCTTGAAGCATTACTTTATGAGCGAATCAATTACTTTCAGGATTTTATTCAAAAGAGAAATCTGAATGTAAACACAGAGATCAGCAAGCTTTCCATTTACGCCAACCGTTCAATGGTAGAGATGCTCATTAACAACCTCTTCAGTAATGCAATCAGGCATAATTATGTTGGTGGATTTATAAAGATTGTACTAACTCCCTCCAGCCTTCTATTTTCGAATACCAGCACCCAAGCGCGCTTAGACCCGGTTAAGATCTTTGAACGGTTTTACAAGGACAATGCATCAGAAGGAACTGGTTTGGGCCTGGCCATTCTAAAACAGGTATGCCTGAGACAAAGTTACACACTGGCTTACGAGTATCAGGAGGGTCAACACTACTTCAAAATTGAATTTAATAACCCTAGTTAAAAATAACGATTTGATTAAATTAACATAATTTAACACTCAACTTCACAATGTCTTCAGAATTGCCATAGATATTAGCTTCATAATTTAGGAGGTAAAATTATGGATAGAAAAGATTTTTTAGCCAGTATAGGATTATCAGCCGCAACATTTGCATTCATCAATTGTGCAGGATGTGCCAAAAGTTCAAATGCACCTTCAGGGGACACTTCAGGTCCAACTGGCATTGATTTCACTTTAGACCTGAACTTACCCGCAAATGCAGGACTCAGTAATAACGGAGGGCATTTAGTTTCCAATGGCGTCATTGTTGCACGTACTACTTCTGGCTCATTTGTGGCTGCCCAGCGGTCCTGCACTCACGAAAGCTATGGCTTAATCTATCAGCCTAGTGCTTCCAGATTTTATTGTGCCAACCATGGCGCAACTTTCTCAGAAAGCGGTACCGTTACGAATGGTCCTGCTTCCAGAGCATTAACGACTTATCACACCCAACTCACAGGAACTTCACTAAGAATTTACAGCTAACACGATGAAACTATTATTGATCTTTTTCCTAGGCATCATTCCAAGCACTTTAATCTGGAATGAAAATTTTAATGAGGCACAACAACAGGCTAAAACTTCACATAAACAGATCTTAATTAATTTTTCAGGATCTGACTGGTGTGGCCCTTGTATCCGTTTAAGAAAAGAAATTCTGGAATCAGAGGTATTTGAGGCTTATGCCAAAGAAAACCTGGTACTGGTAAGAGCCGATTTTCCCAGACAAAAGAAAAACCAATTACCTGCAGCGCAAATCAAAAAGAACGAATCTTTGGCCGAGCAATATAACCCTGAGGGAAAATTCCCTTATACCATTTTACTAGATGAAAATGGAAAAATCCTCAAATCTTGGGATGGTTATCCAAACGTGGCCGCTGAAAAATTTGTATCGGAGATTAAAACCAGATAAAACGCTTTATGGAAACTATGGCAACTTATAAGCGCGTGCTAAAACTAATGGGAAACCGTTTTGAGTTCACAGTCGTCGCTGACAAGGAGGAATCAGGACAGAAATCCATTGATGCAGCCATAGCAGAGGTTAGCCGGATCGAGGCCTTATTCAGCACTTTTCAAGAAAGCAGCCAGACTAGTCTGATCAATCAATATGCAGGAATAAAACCTGTAAAAGTTGATCCAGAAATGATCCAGCTGATCCAGCGTGCAGTAAAAATATCAGAACTTACCCAAGGTGCATTTGACATTACCTACGGCTCAATTGATAAAAGCCTGTGGAATTTTGATACCAGTATGACCTCCCTGCCTGACGCGGAAACGGCGTTGCAGTCGGTCAGTTTGATTAACTACCAGCATGTAATTGTTGATGTTCCCCATTCTACAGTGATGTTAAAAAATGAGGACATGCGTATCGGTTTTGGAGGTATAGGAAAAGGTTATGCTGCAGACCGGGCTAAACAGGTATTACAAAATCTTGGAATCAAAAGTGGTATTGTTAATGCTGCTGGCGACCTCGTGACCTGGGGCAGCCAATCAGAAGATAAAGATTGGACCATCGGCATAGCCGATCCGGATCAAAGTGACCGTCCTTTCTCTGCCCTTAACATCAGCAACATGGCGATTGCCACTTCCGGTAATTACGAAAAATATGCCACCATTAATGGCAAAAGGTATTCCCATACCATTGACCCAAAGACTGGTTTACCGGTTACTGGAATTAAAAGTGTCAGTATTCTTTGTCCTAGTGCCGAACTGGCCGATGCACTGGCGACCCCGGTGATCGTTATGGGGGTTCAGGTTGGGCTTGACCTGATCAACCAATTACAACAAGTAGCCTGTATCATCATAGATGACCATGACAGGTTATATACTTCCAAGAATATTAATGTAAAACACTGATATGAAAACGTCCTTTGACCGATCTGTACTATTGGGTGTGAGCTTTTTCGCCCTGAGTATGCTGAGCGCCTGCGCCACAGTAAAACCTTACCAGAAAAGCAAGTTAAATGATTCTGAAATGGCCTTGTCCTCCCGAAAGGTGCAGAAATTTGAACAAAGTTTCCAATTGTACCGGGAAGGCGGTTCTGGTGCCAATGGTGGCAAAAGTGGTGGTGGCTGTGGTTGTAATTAACTGAAATCATGAGAAAAATCTATCTGCATGTACTCATGCTGTTCGCTGGCGTATTAGGCGCACAAGGACAAATTAAGATTAAACCGACCCCCTCAGACACGACCAACTACCAAAGTCGCAAGCTGAAGATCGATGAGATCAATCTGGTATCTGCATATTATCATCAGAATGGCAATAATTCTGCGGTAACCGGAGGGATTGGAACAGAGAAACTCAGCGATTTTGCGAACACGATTGACCTGCAGTTGTCCAAGTTAAATAAGGCCGGAAATAAAAACACTTTTTTGTTTGAGCTGGGTGTAGACCATTATACTTCCGCCTCATCTGATAAAATAGACCCGAGTACGATCTCCTCGGCCTCTATGGCAGATACTCGCGTTTACCCTTCCTTAAACTGGACACACAGCAATGAAAAAACAGGAAATGCATTTGGTTTTACAGGATCCTTTTCTACGGAATATGATTACCAGTCCTTAGGTGCAGGATTTAACGTTACCCGATTATCAAAAGATAAAAACACCCAGTTTGACTTCAAATTGCAGGCATTTTTAGATACCTGGAAGGTCATTCTACCTATTGAACTGAGATCTGCAGCGAGTCTTGGCAATGGCCATGAATCCAGAAGCGAAGGATCTAGTCCCCGGAATTCCTTCAGCGCATCGTTCTCCCTTTCACAAGTCATCAATCAGAAGCTTCAGGCAATGATTATTGTTGAACCCGCCTACCAAAAAGGTCTGCTGGCGACCAAATATCAACGCGTTTATTTTACCGATGGTTCCTTAAGAGCAGAGAACTTACCTGATCAACGCTATAAACTTCCTATTGCTGCAAGATTAAATTACTTTGCTACCGATCAGGTGATCATCCGGGCTTATTACCGGTATTTCATGGATAATTGGGGCATCAGGGCACATACTGCAGAAATAGAAGTTCCGGTAAAACTGACTTCTTTTATCTCTATAAGTCCATTTTACCGCTACAATAACCAAACAGGGACAAAATACTTTGCTCCTTATGGGCAGCATGATCCATCAGCCCAGTATTTTACCAGCGATTATGACTTGTCTACATTAAACAGTGATTTCTATGGAGCGGGCATCAGACTAGCACCACCACATGGTGTATTTGGCTGGCAGCACTTAAATATGCTGGAATTGAGATACGGACATTATAGCAGATCTACCGGACTGGTTTCTAATATCATCAGCTTAAATTTAAAAGTAAAATAAAAACCCAGGGCATCTGGAACATCAAATCCAGATGCTTTTAAACGCAATCAACATGGCTACCATTGCCCCCTTAAGAAAAGATATAGACCATCCAGGTGAGATTAAAAAACATAGCGGACCTGTGAGGCTTTGGCATTGGCTAAACCTATTAGTCATCACTGGCTCATTATTGACTGTATTGTTAAACTCTACCTTATTTGATGTAAAAAGCAATACGAGCTATGTGCAACAGCAACTACAGGAATCAGGGGTATCTGTCACCGCACAGCAGGCTAAAAGTGTAGCACATGGACTGGAAGATCAAGTTTGGGCTATCCATATCTATTTTGGTTATGCACTTGCCGCACTATTCCTGTTCAGGTTAATTGCTGAATTTTATCAACCTGGCCGACAACGTTTTTTTTCCAGCCTAAAAGATGCCTACCAGACTTATCGCAGCAGAAGTCAAAAGTCAACTTTAGCCCTACATGACCTTACCGTTAAATCATTATATCTTTGCTTTTACTTACTTCTAGCCATTATGGCCATAACGGGATTATTAATGGCTTTCGATCAGGAATTAGGGATTAGCAAAGCAACAAGCCATAGCATCAAAGACTTTCATGGTTTTTGCATGTATTTGATCCTGATATTTATTGCTGTACATATTATAGGTGTGCTGCTTGCCGAAAGAAAAGAAAGCAAGGGGATTGTATCTGACATGATTAATGGAGGAAAAGCATAGTAAACGTATACCATACAAAACAAGCCTAATTCAATTTCATTTATTCCTCCTTATTTTTCATCATCATTAGCAAAGAATAAGCGCCTTTAACCACAATCTTAGCGGTTTTAAAATCTAAGCCATCCGGTAATCCAACAGCAGTAAAGCACCCTCATTCTCTCCTACCTTAACCTCCTTGAATTCAAAAGTGTTTTTATCTTTTACCAGGAATAAAAACTGTTTTCCTTCAAACTGGCCTAACGCTTCGCTAGGAACAGCAGTTGAACTCACATTTTTCACTTGTACCACGGCATTAATAAAAGTACCTGGCACTAAGGATTTATCATAAGTTTCAAAATGACAATTAACGTCAGCATTTCCATCAGTAGAAAGGTCTTTACCAATCAGTAAAATAGTACATTTTCGTTTTTTTTCTACCTCATTATTGGTATAGGCAAGTAGTTGCTGACCTATGTAAAGCTGATGTAAATCTCTTTCTTTCAGAGCAAGGTGAATATCTGAGGGATTAACCAATTCAAAGAGCACTTCGGTAGAGTTAACATACTTCCCTATATTCACATTAACCTTAGTTCCCACCACCTGGTGTATTTGGCTGACAGCACTTAAACCTACAGGAATTGCAAAAATTAGACCTCCTATCAATAGGAAAACCTGGTTAAAATGATTAGGTTGAAACTAGTTCTTACATTTAACGCAATCCAACCATGAATATACAAAGGTTACTAAAGCCGCTGTTAACCCTGTCATTTCCTATTCTCTTCATTCCATTTGTATGTACAGCTCAAACCAAGGACACCTTAGCAGTATCAGATTATAGTCCAAAAGTGACTTCTTTCATCATTCCTACAATTTTCATTGGTTACGGATTGATATCCCTTGCAGGAAAAAACCCGATCAGAAGTCTCGACCTGACAACGAAAAACGAACTGCAGGAGGATCATCCATTATTTGCTGAACATGCAGATAACTACCTGCAGTACGCTCCAGCAGCGATTGTCTTTGGAATGAACCTGGCAGGAATAAAAGGTAGACACCATATTGGTGATGCTACAGGCATTTATCTGATGTCAATGGCCATCATGACCGGCTCAGTTACTACTTTGAAGCACCTCAGCAAACGAGAGAGACCTGACAACTCATCGGTCAATTCATTTCCTTCAGGACATACCGCCACAACATTTGCATCTGCAGAATTCCTAAAACAGGAATATGGGGATCGCTATCCATGGATGACTTATGCCGGTTTTGCCATTGCAACCGGAACAGGTGCTTTGAGAATGTACAACAACCGGCACTGGTTAAGTGATGTAGTTGCTGGAGCGGGATTCGGAATTTTGTCTACAAAGTTAAGCTATCTACTTTATCCTGAAGCAAAAAAGCTCTTATTTGGAAGAAAGGAATCTGCTTTTAGTTTTATGCCCACTTACCAAAATGGGAATGCAGGGTTTTATTTGAGCGGAAGTTTTTAAAATGAATACTACGCAAGTAGTGAACTGATTATTTAGTATCTTAATGTTTAATATCTTTAATTAACAAGTTATGTTCAGAAAAGTACTTTTAACTATCGCCGTATTAATGGTAGCCATACAATTTTCCAGGCCAGCTAAAAACATCTCGACCTTACATGGTCCGGAGGCCATTGATGCACATTACACTGTTCCTAAAGAGATTGGGGCACTTCTTCGAAGAAGCTGTTATGATTGCCATTCCAATACAACGGTCTATCCCTGGTATAGCAATATCCAACCGTTTGCCTGGTGGCAGCAAAGCCATGTCAATGATGGTAAGGAAGAATTAAACTTTGATGAATTTAATAGCTATGATGTTAAAAAGAAAAAGAAAAAACTGAATGAAGTAGCTGAAATGATTGAAAAGGATGAAATGCCATTAAATTCTTACACCTTGATACACCGAACAGCTATACTTTCTGCACAGGATAAAGACAAGCTGATCACATGGGCAAAGGAATTTCAGAAAACCATTAATTAATCTCATCACGAAAATAAAGTATCCTATGGAATTGGAAGACCACTATACCAACAGAAGTGGCTGGCTTAGGGCTGCAGTGTTAGGTGCCAACGATGGCATCCTGTCGACCACAAGTCTGGCTATAGGCATTGCTGCAGCTAGTACCACCCGTGAGCCCATTGTCCTGGCTGCTGTAGCAGGTCTGGTTGCAGGGGCGTTATCTATGGCTGCCGGAGAATACGTATCGGTGAGCTCCCAATCAGATCTTGAAGTTGCTGACCTGAGCAGAGAAAAAATGGAACTGGCAGAAACCCCTGAGCTAGAGCTGCAGGAATTGGCAAAAATCTATGAGCATAGGGGGCTTGATGAAAATTTGGCCATGCAGGTGGCCATCCAGCTTACCGCCCACGATGCGCTGGGTGCACATGCAAAGGACGAACTGGGTATAAATGATATCACCCAGGCAAAACCGATGCAGGCTGCATTCGCCTCAGCAGCCTCGTTCACTATAGGTGGCCTGCTTCCTCTGCTGGTTTCCATATTTGCACCGATAAAACTAATGGTCATTTATCAGTATGGTTTCGCCATCCTGTTTTTAGCACTATCAGCAATCATGGCGGCAAAGGCGGGTGGCTCAAACCGGAGAAAAGCTGTGCTGAGGATTTGCTTTTGGGGAACTGCTGCCATGTTAATGACTGCAGCTGTTGGTTATTTGTTTGGGGTAAAAACAACATAGTTTTTCCTTTTCCAACATTTAATAAGCTCAAACCAAATTACGCTAAGGAATCCAATACCTATACTTAACCCTATTTGCGTCAAAGTAAGGGCATGGAATTCAAAGAAGTTTGATAAGAACTTATTGTAGATCAACAAGCCACAAATAGCGATGGTTACCATAATAATTCCAAGAACCAAATTATTTTTATATTTCAATGTAGCTATGATGCTGTAATAAAATGAGCGATTGATTAAGGTTAAAAAGATATTTGCTGCAATTAACACCATAAAAACCATAGTCCTTGTTGTATTTTCACCCAAATCAAAGTAAACTGCATATTGGTATGTAAATAAGGTTCCAACTGCAATCATCAGCCCCTGTATCAAACTGGTCAATAATTCTTTACTATTAAAAAAAGTACTGGTAAAGGGCCTGGGTTTTTGTAACATGGTGTTTTTCTCCATCGGCTCATTTTCATAGATAATTGAACAGGTTGGCCCCATGATGAGCTCTAAAAAAATGATATGTACAGGAGAAAAGATATTTGGATAAATCCAGCCTAGCGCTAAAGGAACAAACACGGTAAGAATAATAGGAATATGGATTGATATGATGTACTGTATTGCTTTTTTGAGATTTGCATAGATTCGCCTGCCCATCCCAACGGCAATAACCATTTTTTGAAGGTCATCATCGGCCAATACAAGTGATGCGGCCTGTTTAGCAATTTCAGTTCCCTTTTTTCCCATAGCTATCCCAATATGGGCAGCCTTAAGTGCAGGTCCATCATTTACCCCATCTCCAGTCATCGCAACAATTTCATTGTTTTCTTTAAGTGCATTGATGATCTTAAGTTTAGCTTCGGGAAACATCCTTGTAAAAATAGAGGTATCCATTACCCTTTGTTTTAATTCACTAGCTGTCAATGCCATTAGTTCGTCCCCACTTATGCTATTATCAGCCCCCCGAAAACCTACCTGACGGGCAATTGCACAGGTTGTAGCTGCATTATCACCGGTTACAATCTTCACGTCTATCCCGGCAGCATAAAACCCCTCAAAAACGGACTGAATGTTTTTCTTTGGTGGATCATAAAAAGCAACAAGTCCTTTAAATTTAAAGCTAAAATCCTGTTGTTGCTCTGGAAAATGCTCGCCTGCAAAAGCGGCTTCTCCAACGCCCAATATGCGATAACCATTATTGGCTAATGCTTTGATGGCATCTTCAATCCCCTTCCGCTGCTCAACATCTAAATCAGATACATTTAATAAGGCTTCGGGGGCTCCTTTTGCAGCCACCACCCGATCCCCAAGCTCATTTTGAAAAATATGGGTCATCATTGGAGGCTTTCCGCTAAAGGGATACTCATGCCTCATTTTAAATTGAGGCCTTTCATCCAAAGTTGAAGTTTTTACATAGGCCTCATGTAAGGCGACCTCCATAGGATCAAATGGAATCGGTTCACTCGCCCACATTGCTGTTCTAATCAGCAATTTCTCTTCTAAACTAAGTTCGCCATCAGGACTTGAGATCTTTTGCTCCTGGCTTGCATAAAGCCCTACCAGGGTCATCTTATTTTCTGTTATGGTTCCTGTTTTATCTGTACAGATCACCGTAGCACTGCCCAGTGTTTCCACTGTTTTCATTTGTTTCACGACAATCCCCATTTTCATTAATCTCCAGGCGCCAAGGGCCATAAAAGTGCTGAAAGCTACCGGAATTTCTTCGGGTAGCACACTCATAGCAATGGTTAATGCCTTCATCAAACTATCAATTGCATTTCCGGAATTATAAAAATTTATTGCCCAGACTATAGCAAAAACAACAGCACCTGCAAGAACCATTTTTTCTACAAAATTGCCGATCTGCAGTTCCAGTGGGGTTTTCTCTTCCTTAATTTGTTCAAGACTTTTACCAATTTCCCCCAATTTGGTTTCATTTCCAATTGCAGTTACTTTGACGATAGCCAGGCCGCCTGATACAGTGGTCCCTGAGTATACGCAATTATCTACCTGAGTATGGTCCTTATAAACAGGCATAGATTCACCGGTAAGGATTGATTCATTGACAGAAAAATCATTAGACTGCTCAATAATCCCATCTGCTGCTATGAATGTACCTTCCTCAATCATCAGATAATCCCCTACCACCAGATCTTCACTTTTAACTTCCTGAACCTGTCCATCTCTGATCACTTTACAATCTGGCTCTGTTAATTTTTTGAGCTGTGCTAAGGCATTTCGACTTCTTGAGTCCTGGTACAATGAAATTAATGCGATTAAAACTATGGCAATCGCCAGAAAAACCCCATCACCAACATTTCCATTGATAAAATAAATGGCGGATGCCACAAGCAATAAAATGACCATTGGTTCTTTCAACACCCCTTTTAAAGCATTCAAAAAACCATTCTGCTCTTTATGATTAAATGAATTACTTCCATGCAACTTGCGTGCAGTGATCACTTCTTGTGTGCTTAAACCTTTTATATCTACTAATTCCATTGAAATTGTTTTTTAATACCCACAACTGTTGCATTATTATGGTGGCGAAAAGTAAGGAAGCATTATCATTAGACAAATCAATTCCCCCTACTGAAGGTTACAGAAAGAATACATATGTATTTAATAAACAAATACCCATCATTCCTTTTTAAAGGAAATGATGGGTATTTTACTATAAAAGCTACATTCTTCAGCATTTGAAGGAAGTACTAATTTCTCTATAATGGATCGTTTTTGATGGGTAAAGAATGCAATTATTGATGGCTTATAGCGCTTTACTTCCGTACTAATATCCTGGAGTGTGGTATGTAAAATATTCCATTCCCGATTGATTACTTCAACTTTATAGTTCAATTTCTTTTGAATACTTAACTCAACTGACGCTTTATCTACAACAAGTTCATTATTGGAAGCAAGGTGAATCATCCTCAGATGTGCATCAATTGGCTTTACAAAAGTTATTAATTTAGAAAGTTCAAGTTCATAATTCTTCATATCTGTAGCGTAAAGCACTCGCTTGCAAGGCCTGTTGCGGTAGCTAGAAGGGATGCAAATTACAGGTACTTTTGACCGGGCGATCAGTTTGGAGGTGTGAGTTCCAAATATTTTTTTTATGGTCCCGGCTCCTCTGCTGGCGATGCAGATATAGTCACAAGGATACTGAGCTGTAAATTTTAAAACCCCTTCTGTAACATCATCATCATCAATCATGACTAGCTCAAAGTTTAGTCCCGACAAATTCATCGATTTGAGGATTTTATCTACAAACACAGTGATCTCCTTCTTGGTTTGATTTACAAAAGACTGTTTGTAAACCTGATAAGCATTTTCAGACCATATAAAAGGTCTCAATACATGATAAACGTGCAAGATAACTAATTCTGCTTTCCTAGTTCTGGCCATGTTAATGGCAAAACGTATAGCAGATTTTGAATTTACAGACTGATCAGTCGTGACAATTATTTTATCCATATTGACTTAATTTACAACACACTCACTATAAGAACTATAAATATAAAAATTGAATACGGCATCCTAAATGATCTAAATCATAGTAATGGTTGATACAAACCAGTATTTCTTTTTCAGCAGCTACTCTGACCGGTAGTTCTTCAATTCACAAAGGCTGTCCGAATGCATGGATCACCGCTGCTTTCATGGTTTTAGGTATCATAATTTTGAGCATTATCTTCTAATAATCTTGCATAACCTATTTATCAAATCTACCTTTTAGCAATATAGAAGGAGCTTTATGGTAGTCCCCGTCAGGATTTAAAGCAGCATCAGGCTTTAACATGATACTCATCAGGCAAGGGAAGTAATTCATCAATTGCCAAACTGACCCCTATCATGTAAAACACTGATAGTCATCAAGGTTTTAACAGATTATTAGCGGAACCTTTGTATATAAACCTAAAATCATGACTACGACAATAGAAGACAATGCATTGAGCGCAGAATTACAGGAACTATTCCTGATCACAAAACAATGGTCAACTGATCTACAATTCATTAGTGAGGAATCAGAGATTCTGAAAAACCTAAGTCAGAACCCACTGGAACCTGAAGTGAACAGGAAACACGCGCTCCTGTTTAGTTCATTGGAACAACATTTAGTAAAACTAAAACTCCAGCTTATTCACTTGCAAAAAAGACTAGCGCCTTTAACTTATGGACCTATAAAGGAAATTAAGTTAAGTTTAATTGAAGAACACCAGCTTTTGAAGCGCGAAATGGAAAACATATTGTTGACTTTTCATGAAACTAAAAATGAATTGCTGAAACACATCGCACACGATTAATATCCGATTCAACTTAAAACTACCCAAAGTATCATGGAAGCCACCGATCAAACAAAAACTATACTTGTACTAACCGATTTTACAAATAGTGCTTTAAATGCTGCAGATTACGCCTTGTTTCTAGCCAGCCAATTAAAGACAAAAATATTATTATATCACTCCTACTACATCCCAGCCACTGAATCCGAATGTTTGCAAATCACAAATTATGGACTATTGGCCGAAACCAGCAAATCAAATCTGGAAAAAGAGATGAACCGTTTAAACATCTCCTTAAAAGCATATGGAAGTAATTTCAAACCTCAAATTGATTACTTGAGTGAAGGTGGAAGTTTTACGGACAATGTTTGCAGTATTATAGATGAAAGAAAAAACATTCTAATGCTTGTAATGAGTGGATTTAAAGCACACAACGATGATATCCTTTTTGGAACAGAAATCACCGCAGTAGTAAGTAAGGCCAGATGTCCTGTGGTTATCGTACCGGAAGTAGAATTTCTCAGGGCGTAAATACTAAAAAACAATCGTTTAGCAATGGAAAGCCTAAGACACACATTTTTAAAAGCAATCAATTCAGTAGGCCAGCAATCTGCATATGCGCCCTCTGCCCTTTTAAACGATTTTAATAATTTGCCAGAATTGCTGCAAAAATTCATCCATCAATCTGGCTATACTGGATTTGAAAAGATCGAATTTGCTCATATTAAATGGAACGACACCATGCTCAAACTTAGCCCTAAGGCAAAATGGAGTCCTATGCGTTGCTACCAGGTGAATTTTCTGTCGCAACCTGTAAGATTAGTCTACATGAAGATCAGCATTTTTGGATTACTTCCACTGGAAGCCCTTGATCTTTACATAGACGCACATGGTCGTATGTCAATTAAACTGATAAAAATAATTCCCATCAGTAACACTACAGGGAAAGAAATAGATGCATCAGAACTAGTTACAATCCTTGCCGAAACGATGATTATTCCGCACTATGCTATGCAAAAATACATTACATGGGAAGTTATTGATGCTTCAAGTATAAAAGGAACAATCAATTACAACGGTATTTCAGTAAGCGGAATTTTTCACTTCAATCAAAATGGTGAATGTACACGATTTGTCACACAAGACAGATATTTCACAAAAAAAAACAATAAATATCAAAAAACCAGCTGGACGGCAACTGCCAATGATTATATGCTAAAAGATGGTATCAGATTTCCTACTAAATTCAGTGCGATCTGGAATACAGACAATAGCGATTATGAATACTTTAAAGGCACTATCAAATCTATTGAATTTAATAAAACTGAACTTTCAGGCATCTAAAATAACATTACCCATATACAAATGAAAACTGATGAAGAAATTAGAAACGAGGTAATACTCGCCATGCAAGGCGAGCCTATTCTAAATCAAACTGAGCTAAATATTGTGGTTAAGGATGGGATTGTGACTATGATGGGCACTGTAAATTCTTCATCAAAAAAATTTTCCGCATGGCGAATAGCCTCTGGCATTCAAAATGTCCGTGCAGTTGAATTAGCGATCATTGTTCTTCCAGCACTAAACGTTAACAAAGAAGATGATATAAAAAGATTTTTCTAAGTTACTTTACAGCTATGATTTGTTGCCATCTGGTAGAACAAGTAATGGAATAGTAATTCTTGCTGCCATTTTCTGCGTACGACTACCTCTCAAAATAACATCTATAAAATCGTGTGGACGATGTACCATAACCAATAAGCCAATTTGCTCATCGTCAAAGAATAGATCGAGGCCTGTTCTGGTATCTTCGTTTTCAACAGATCTATAGAAAATATTTGGATAATTGGCTTTCTGGATTATGCCAGTGAGCAATTCATTTGCTATAAGTTGATGATCTACACTTTGAGTAAGCGCAATATGGACATGGGTCATCAAAATATCTGAACCAAATACACTTGCCAGCGATATTAGATTACAAATATCCTCAACATCTTGCTGTGGATGTTCAAAATTTGTAGCGAAAGCTATTTTTCCGAAATCCCGGAAAGGTGTATGAGGAGGAATCAGGAGCAGTGGACAAGTTGTTGAATTAATCATATTTCTACAATTATTATCTAACAAAAAATGAGAAATTCCTTTTCGGTGGGTACCCATTACCATCATGTCTGCATTACAACTATTCATTACATTCTCCACCACGTCAGCGAGTCTCCCCGCTTGATTCATGGTGCTGATCTGCGGGTGAAAACCTGAGCTATGATCAGTATGTTCAAAATGTTTCTTTAGCTTTTTTAGTTCCTCATCACTATCGTCAATAACGCCATCATATCCATTTAATGGCCAGTCGATGTCTCCGACCTCAGCAAGCTGGGCAGGAATGGTAACGGCATTGCATATAACCACATCGGCATTTAAAACCTTTGCAAGGTTATAACCGTATTCAGCCGCATGGTTTCCATCGGTTGAAAAATCGGTCAATAAAAGTAGTGTCTTCATAATTCCTGGAATATGGTTTATTATTAGCAAATCTCCTTAATAATGCGTCGGAAAGAGATGATAAGCATCATCAATGGAACTGACACTCATCACTTGCGCTCGAAAAGCCATTTGAAAGGTTTCACTTTATTTTCTGGACGAAGCCCATATTGTTTAATGCTTTTTTCAACGATCAAAGCAACAGCCTCCTCTATACTATCTGTGACCAAAAACAAATGCGGATCACCTGCACCAATAGTAGCATTGGCTTTCATTCGCTCAATATGAGCTATCAGCTCATATTACAGCCATCAGAACGACCGCCAGCCTCTTTGGCCCTACGATTAGCTGCTTCCATTAATCCCGGGCCACCACCGGTAAGAATGGTAAACCCCAAATGCGCAAATGCTGCACCCGCCTTTCTGGTAAGTTCATAGTAGGGATGATCTTCTTTAAAGCGGGCAGAACCAAATACTGTGACGCAGGGGCCGATGAAATGAAGTGCACGGAATCCCTTAATCATTTCCATCATAATTCTAAATGTAAACTTAAGCTCAGTCCAACGCGAATGTGGGCCACTAAGGAAAACTATTTCAGATTTATCCATCTATACTTTTGTTTATAACTTGATCGAACACATGTCTGTTTAACTAAAATACCGGACGCTCATTTTCAGAAAAAACAAGTAGTGGAATGTCGATGCTCCTGGAGAGCTTTTGTGTTTGACTGCTGCTAAATAGGTTATCAGGAAAGCTCTTTTTACGATGGACCATGGCGAACACATCAATAAATCCATTCTTGGCAATCCAGCTTAGCCCCCTATTGATATCCTTATCCTCAACATGACGGTAGTATATTTTATGATAGTTAACCTTTCCCATCACTTCATTTAAAAAGTTGCCTATTTGAATTTGATCAACGTTTGCTCCGCTAATATGAACGATCAGAATTTCTGCATTAAAGGGGCGCGCAAAGCTGACTAGTGAATGGATCAGTTCGATATCACCATCACTTAAGTCGCTTGCAAAAGCAATCTTATGAATTGATTCTGGAAACTTTTTAAAAGGAACCAACAGTACTGGAAACCCTGCCCTATTATCAATCAAATTCTGACTATTGCTCCCTAGAATAAATCTGTTGATAGCTCCTGCACCAAACATCCCCATCACCACTAAGCTGATCTCCCTATTTTTGACTACATCATTCACCACATCAGTTACCGAACCACGAGCGACAAGGCAGTCAACGGGGGTGATTAGGCCATCGTCTTCCTTCTGCTCCCTTAAACCCAGGGCTTGAAATTCAATTTGTTCAACAGCTTCATCATGAATAACAGAATAATTATTCAAGGGATCTGATACTTGTGAGGCAACAGTGGCCATAGGCGGAATTTGAATTGCGTGGCACAAAATGAGATGTGCTTTCATCGCATTTGCCAGATACATGGCGTAATGAGCCGCAGTTTGCGATGGTGCAGAAAAATCGGTAGTTACTAATATTGTTTTCATCTTTCCTTTTTAAAATGTATATCCGGAAGCGCTGGTACGCTTCTTTTTAATGGCTGATGTTTGTTTGTCTGATACATCGCAGCCTCCAGAGATTCATCGAGATGACGGACATCTTCGTAAAAAACCGGTAACCCGTCTTTTATCTCACACGTTAGGTAAGGCACTTTTTTATATCCGTTACGCTTTATATAAGACTCTTCCCAGCGCAAACGTTCCATATTGATGGCCACTTTCCTGACAGCTGATTCAGGTATTTCGTAACAATCACCTACGTATTGACCTTTAATGAGCCGCATGTAACTTTGCAGACTCACATAAGCTTTAGATTTTGGTTGAGCAGTTAATATTGCAGTCATAAAATCAGATTCCAGACGAGCTTTTGTGAGTTCAAGAACTGCATTAAATCCTGTGGTTTTAGTTACACCATCTATTTTTTTTGCCGAAAAGTCAGGATTTAACTTGCCGTAATGAAGATGATTGATTAAGGTAATTATGGCATCGGTTAACAGCACATCAAAACGTGCTTGCTCCCCAACAGATACTTTTTCGGGGCTATTGATCATCGTGCGTAACTCGTCATATATCAACTCTTTCGGATGGTAATCAGCGTGAGATAACCCGAACTGTAGCACACAATCCAATAGCATCATTGCTTCCCAGGTTTGTTTGGCTTGATCTTTACTTTTAATCCACATCAACTGAAAACCATTTTGATGATAATAACGATTCACAGATTTAGGATAGTAAAGTTTTGATTGTCTGGTCTGACTCTTTAACTGTGCAGACAATTCCTTTGAAATGGATTTTCCCTGACCGTAAACGAAAGATGGCATACCAATTAACATGGTCATCCAGCATAAAATAGCAGCTACAATTTTCATATCCAAATGTTCTGATTATCTGTCAGTTCGGCAATGACCACCATCAATGAAGCCGTTGATTTACATCTAACTTGTTCACTACTTCATCCAACTTTTTGATTTGGATGGCCTGAAGATCATACAATCGTTTAATCTGCTCGCCAAGTAATAAATCCATTTTCTGGTGTAAACTGCGAATACCCATTTCAGCTTTAAGATTAATCAAGTAATCGTTCTCACTTCTCATCCGGTCTTTCTCTTCCTTACGGTTTTGACTCATCATAATGATTGGTGCCTGTAAGGCAGCAATGCAAGAAAGAATCAGATTCATTAGGATAAATGGATAAGGATCAAAAGCTTTGCTACCCATAGCTGTAACATTATAAATAATCCAAAGCGTCAAGATAATTCCAAAAAAAATAATGAACCTCCAGCTACCGCCAAATCGGGCTACCTGATCGGAAAGCTTTTGACCTCCTGAAAGCACATCTTTTGCCGGATGTAGTAGGTTATTCAGGATAAGATCTTCTTCTTTAATGGTTTCAGCTACAATTTTATGAAGCTTATTCAAAAACTCATTCTCATCCGATGACACCTGCTCATTTAATTTCATTTTCATTTATCCACTATTTACTGAACAGGCCATACAAGCTACTCATACAAAAGTGTATAGTAGATCCTGATTGCTAAATGACCTGGGTCACCAGGCAGGATGATGAAGATCACTTGGTTACGGATTGCCGTCATGGCTGGACATTTCGACATCCTTTACCTTTATCAATATGTCATTAGTCATTCGCTTCAAAAACTTTCTGGATGAAACCGGGAATATAGCACGTTTCACAGGACGTTTCTTTTCGGTAGGAATAAAACCCAGATATGAGAATAAGGAGTTTTTTAATCAATGTTATACCATTGGCTACCGTTCCTTACCCTTAGTCGGGCTCACTGCCTTTATTATGGGGCTGGTACTTACTATGCAGTTAAGGCCATCCCTGGTGGATTATGGAGTTGAATCACAGTTACCAGTGATGGTTGGTTTAGCAATTGTCAGGGAAATTGGGCCGGTTATTACGGCTTTGATTTTTGCCGGGAAGATTGGTAGTAGTATTGGAGCTGAGCTTGGTTCGATGAAAGTGACTGAGCAGATTGACGCCATGACTGTTAGTGGGATTAAACCTTTTAAATACCTGGTTGCTACACGGGTTTTAGCTACTACATTAATGCTGCCACTTCTAACCATTCTTGGGGATGCCATTTCTTTATTCGGTGCATATCTGGGTGTAAATATTAGATCAGTAACCAGTTTTGATCTGTTCTTTCTACAGGTTTTTAAAAGCCTGGATTTCAGTGATGTGTTACCAGCTATTATTAAAACTTTATTTTTTGGTTTTGCAGTAGGTATTGTCGGCTGTTATAAAGGTTTCAATTCAACAAAAGGTACGCAAGGAGTTGGAATCTCAGCAAATTCAGCGGTAGTTTTATCCTCTGTAATGATTTTTATCATTGACTTACTAGCTGTCCAAATCACCGAATTATTAGGGCTTAATTAATCAATCATGGAAGTAGCAACGAACGAACAGGTAATCGTCATTAAAGATCTAGTTAAGGCTTTTGGAGACAAAAAAATATTAGATGGATTTAATCTGACGGTAGAAAAAGGCAGTAATGTGGTGATATTGGGAAAATCGGGCTCAGGTAAATCTGTACTGATCAAATGCATCATTGGCTTATTACAATCTGATAGTGGAAGTATTCATGTCTTTAAGGAAAATATATCCCAGATGACTGAAGATGAACTGGATCAGGCCAGGTCCAAAATCGGGTTTCTGTTTCAAAGCAATGCGCTTTATGATTCGATGACTATCCGCGAAAATTTGGAATTCCCCTTACTCAGGCACTGGGTTGACATCAGTAAAGAAGAAGTCGAAAGACTGGTGAAGGAGGCATTGGAAAATGTAGATCTGCTACACACTATAGATATGATGCCATCTGAGTTATCAGGGGGAATGCTTAAGCGTGTTGCCCTCGCTAGAACGATGATCTTACGACCAGAAGTCATTCTTTATGATGAGCCAACAACAGGCCTGGATCCGGTTACCTCAAGGGAAATAGAAAATCTTATCCTTAAACTCCAAAAGAAGAACCATACCTCTTCCATCATCATCTCGCACGATATGAACTGCGTAAAAAACACGGCAGATCTGGTTGTACTCCTATTGGAAGGTAAATGTTACATCAAAGGAACATTTGAGGAATTGAAGCAATCGACTGATGAAAACATTAAACAATTTTTCGAATAAAACAGCATGGGAAATCAAAAAGTAAATAATATCAAACTCGGTGCATTTGTGTTGTCAGGATTAGTACTGATGATATTCGCATTTTTTATCATTGGAAAGAACAACAATATATTCGGGAATGACTTCAAACTGAAGGTCCGGTTCTCCAATTTAAATGGATTAACAAAAGGCAACAATGTACTCTTCTCCGGCTTGCAGGCCGGGACTGTTAAAGAAATTGAACTAATCAACGACAGTACCATTGAGGTCATCATGCAGATCAATAGCAAAGTAAAATCATTTATTCATAAGAATGCGGTAGCAGCTGTCGGAACTGAAGGGCTCATGGGTAATAAAGTCGTTAATATCAGTCCGGTTAAAGGAACGAGTCAAAAGGTCGAAGAAGGTGATTTGTTGCAGGCAAAAAATATGGCTAACATGGATGAAATTATTGAAAAATTAGCGCAGACCAATAACAATGTAGCCAATATATCAGAAGTTTTAAAAGGCACGGTTCTGCGAATAGACAGCAGTGCAATTTTAAAATTAATCAACGATGAATCCATAGGCATCAGTTTGAAGTCATCCCTGGAAAACATCTACAAAATGACCTTAAACGCCAATAAAATGACAATAGGACTAAACCATCTGGTAAACGACATCAGAAAAGGCAAGGGAACTGCCGGTCTTTTACTGACCGATACTTTAATGGCCGGTACACTTAAGGATGCGGTTGTACAAATCAGGGCTGCTAGTGTCAATGCTAACAGCATGACCATACAACTGAACACAATGGTAAAAGACTTGAATCATGACCTGACCAATGGAAAAGGGACTGTTAACACCCTATTGAAAGACTCTTTAATGGCCAAAAATATAAGCCTTACCATGGAAAATCTTCAAAAAGGAACAGATGGATTCAATCAGAACATGGAAGCGTTAAAACATAACTTTCTATTCAGGGGATATTTTAGAAAACTTGACCTACAAAAGAAAAAAGAACAGGAGGAAATGCTAAAAGCTGCTCAGCAAAGATAATACTCCGGATTTCACAGCATAAATCATAATAATAAAATCAGATCAAATGGAATTTCATAAAATCCTAATCGCAATTGACAACAATCCAAGTGCTGAACTCGTTGCCCTCAGTGGCCTACAACTGGCTAAACAGTTCAATTCTGAAATCGCCCTGATCAGTATTATAGATCCAGAGAGCACAGCGGATGAGGATTCTCCTACAACCAGGGAGCTGGAGGACATGATGGAGCACAATCTAAACCGCAGCCAACTCAATGTAATTGAAAAGATATTCAATGGTTTTCCAATCAAAAGCTTCGTGGAAAAAGGCATTCCTTATAAAGTTATTTTAGAAACAGCCGATAAATGGGGAGCCGATATCATCGTTATGGGTACACATGGTAGAAAAGGATTACCCCATTTACTGCTGGGGAGTGTTGCCGAAGATGTGATCAGGCACTCCAAAAAAACACTAATTGTAATTCCGGTGAGTAATTAACAGACCATTAAATCCAGACATTTTGATACTAATAAAAAAAGAAGGTGTTATTTTAAGAAAAACCAACCTAGACTTTGAATGTCAAGGTGTGCTTAATCCCGCTATCATAAAAGAAGGTGAGCGGGTTTATATGTTTTACAGGGCGGTGGCTAAAAACAATTACTCAACCATTGGCTTTTGCGAGCTAAATGGCCCATTGGAAGTTATTCAAAGAAATGATCTTCCGGTGCTCATCCCAATAGATGACAACGAATCCAGGGGAATCGAAGACCCGAGGATCGTAAAAATCGACGAATGCTACTATCTAACCTATACTGCTTTTGATGGATTCAATGCATTGGGCGCTCTGGCAACCTCGCTGGATTTAAAAACATTTGAAAGACATGGCATCATTGTACCTATGATTTCGTTTCCTGAATTCAAAGCACTTGCAGAAAATACGGGTAAGCTTAATGAAAAGTATTCCAGGTTTGCTCATGACAAGACCATAATTACCATGAACACAAGACTTCTGGTTTGGGATAAGGATGTGTGTTTTTTCCCCAGAAGAATAAAAAATCAACTTTATTTTCTTCACCGTATCAAACCTGATATACAAATTGCCTGTGTAAATGAGCTTTCAGAGCTGAATGAGTTGTTCTGGAAAAATTACCTGTTAAACTTCAACAACAATATCGTTTTGGCTCCAAGATATGACCATGAAATAAGCTATATCGGAGGTGGTTGTCCACCAATAGAAACAACAGAAGGCTGGCTGGTGATTTACCACGGAGTACATGACACCGCAAATGGATATGTATATTCTGCATGCGCAGCCATGCTGGATCTGGAAAACCCTGGTATAGAGATTGCCCGTTTGCCATATCCTCTGTTTAAACCTGAAACAATATGGGAATTAACTGGTGAAGTGGATAGTGTCTGTTTTCCTTCAGGCACAGCTATCTTTGGTGATACGCTCTATATCTATTATGGAGCAGCAGATGAACAAATAGCCTGCGCCTCTGTTAGCTTAAATGAACTGATAGCAGCACTTTTAACATTCAGGCTCCAGTAGTTTTCGCCTATGACTAAATTAAATAAACCTTCGGGGAAACTTCTGCAGGACTTTCAGACTCAAGCCTGGGGTAAAACAGGAAGATTAAAGAAAAAAGATGAACCACGATTAATTTCACTATCTACCCATACCCTACCACCATGTCTTTTAATAATTTCAGCCGTTAAATAGAGTCCAAGGCCAAATCCATTTAGCCAGGACTACAACCATTCTGCTTTTAAAAGAAGCTGAAAGATGTTGAACAACAATATAGGACACTCCATCTAATGGCGTATGATCAAAGAAAGAGTTGATTTCTTCCAGTCCACCAGCAGAAGCGCCAATGGCAATAATATATTCAGGTTCATTCATAACCTCACAAGGTTAGAAAACATTATTTTTTTCATGGATTAAAATATTGGTGATGTTTATTCAAAAACGCCAGCGGATTAACTGACGGACAAAAGAAGAAAAGGCTTCAGAAAGAAATATTGTACGTAAAGGTAGAGTTAATTGTTAAATTAACTCAGGCGAAGGAGCCTTCTTGAACACGAGTAACGGAATTGTCAGTTCCCCTGCCATTTTTTGGGTCAGACTTCCCCGAATCATTCTATCTAAGAAACCTTGAGCATGGTGAACCATAACTAGCAGGTCCATCTCACCATGAATCATTAACCAATCCAATCCTTGTTTTTTATTCACGTTTTTAATAGCCTTATAATAAATTTTTGGATAATCATTTTCACAGGAGATATTCAGCATAATTTCCTGAACAGACTTATAAAGTTCTGGACTAGCCTCATTTTCTTTATATACATGTGTGATAAATATTTCCGCTTTAAGTGAAGAGGCCAATACAATCAGCTCCCGGATAAATTTCATTTCGTTATCGGGATCTACAAAATCAGTAGCAAAAGCGATCTTTCGGATTGGGGCAATTTTAGCCATTGCTGGAATAATAAAGAGTGGTGAGCCAATATCATCAATCAAACTTCTGCTATGATTTCCCATTAGCAGTCCACTAAAACCTGCACCATGTGTAGCCATCATTACAAAATCGATCTTAGTTTCGGCAGATATGTCCCTTACCACATCCAGTAGAATTCCCGGATCACTTCTGAAGCTGATCTCAGAATTGGGACTCTGGTTATCGCCCATTTTTTCCAATTGCAGCTTTAGCTTCTTTAATTCTACTTCACTTTCCTTTAAAAGAACATCAGATTCTTCCAGGGGCCAAACTATAAGCCCCGCCTGAGGAACCTCTGCCGGAATAATAACCACATTACATAGTATGATGTTCGCTTGTATTTGCTTAGCCAAGCTATAGGCATAGGCTGCCGCATGTTTTGCGGGCTTGGAAAAATCAGTAAGTACCAATAGGTTTTTCATATCCTGTTCATTGTTTTGTAAAGTTGATCAATAGGAATTGGTATTTCCTTGCGCAGAAACATCACTTCTGATGACCGTCATCATCGACCAAAAGAAGCAATCGACTTAGCTTAGGTATCTTAAAAAACAAAAAATGGAAGCAAAACTAAGTATCAATAATCTTCAGGATCTACTCGACCTGAACACCTCACATTTTTCAAGTGCAGAAACTGAATTGAAAAGAAAACTCCTCGAATGGGCAAACATCTCCAGTTCCATGCAACTTAAGATGATTTTAAAAAAATATATCAGTTTTACCAGTCAGCACCTGCAAAGGATGGATACTTTTCTTGAACAAGAAAAGATTCTTTCGGTTACCAGGACAAACACGATCATGTTGGCTTTCATCAAATCTATCGATGAGAAACTGGAAGCCTGCAAAAATCCTGAAATCAAGGATGCCTGCATACTTGCCGGGATCCAATCCATATGTCATTTTAAGATCAGCAATTATGGAACAGCGGCAGCATTTGCTAAACTGATAGGGCTTGCGGAATTCGCAAATGTCTTTTATGAATCTGAAGTCAACGAAAAACACATCGATGACGAGCTAACGCAACTTGCCATTTATGAAATCAACATTAATGCAATGACTCCATTGAACCTGACACAATAAGCATTTATTTTAAAAAACACCTTTGAGAAACCCAAAGGTGTTTTTTTTATTTTCTTACGTTTAGAGGTAAACTTTCCCGGTCAGATGCATATCAACCGAGAAATCATAAACGTGAGGAATTCCTGTGGCGATGTTCAGCATTGAAACTTCCTGTTCATTCAGATTCTCCAGGTACATCGTCAATGCTCTCAGACTATTGCCATGAGCAACGATCAGAATAGTTTTACCCTGCTTTAACACTGGCAAAATTTCCTTCTGATAAAAGGGCACAACACGGTCAAGAGTATCCTTCAAACTTTCACCCCCAGGGGGTCTTGTCCTAAAGCTTCTTCTCCACAAGAGCACCTTTGCAATACCGTATATTTTTTGACATCTGACTTGTTAAGTCCTTGCAGGTCTCCATAGTTTCTTTCATTCAGTGCCGACGACTTTACAATCGGAACTACACCATCGATTTCTTTAAGAACAATTTCGAGCGTATGGATTGCTCTTTTAAGCATCGAAGTGAAAGCAACATTAATGCAGAAATCCTTCAATAGTATTCCTGCACTTGTTGCCTCCTGTTCCCCTTGATCTGTTAAGTCAATATCCATTTCGCCGGTAAATCTGTTCTCCAGGTTCCATAGCGACTGACCATGACGTAGTAAAATAAGTTTAGACATAGCTTATGTTAAAATTTCGACGTCCTAAATGAATAAGCTTATCTAGCTAATGGATCTTAATCTGTCTTTTTTTAAGCAGTACGCCCTTATCTGATTTTTTTAAGTTAATCGTAAACAGCCCATTATGGTATTTAGCAGAAATATGATCTTCAAGAACATTTTCAGGGAGGCGAAAGGATCCTGTAAATGAGGAATGGGAGAACTCCTTGCGGATATAGTTTTCATCACTTTCCTTTTCTGCCCTGCTTGACTCTGCAGTAACTGTCAACATGCCATTGTCAGTAGTAATCCTGAAGTCATTCTTTTTAAAGCCCGGAGCTGAAAACTCAAGCTTATACCTGCCTATTTTATCCTGTATGTTTACAGCATATTTAGGCTCATCAGAACTGGCAAAAGCCTCATCATCCCAGAAATTATCGGTCATCAAAGCTACTGTCGATAACGTTTCACTTTTTTTTAAGTTGGTCATATCATTAGAGTTTATCTACCTTAAAGTTCGGATTCCCTTAAACATTTATAGATGATTTGTATACGCGATTAGCATGATGCTCATCAATCCCAATGAGACGTTTAGTTTAAAGGAATTACAATTTCTCGGTTATATGATGTATTAGGTTAGTATAATACCGCTTAACACGCAAACGAAAAATATCAAAAAACAAAGTAAAACACAAAACAAAGCATGGAAGTAAAAAAGCCTTGAAGTTTAGGTAACGAAACAAATAAGCACCTGACAGTGCTCCAATCATAAAGAAAAGTATGATTGACAATCGTAATTTGATTTTAGAAACCAGCTCCTGTTGTCCTTCTGGATTACCCAGTTTCAATTGGGCTAATTCAATTCCAAGATCAGTAAAAGTTCCGGTTAAATGAGTTGTACGTACCACTGATCCGGAGATCACAGAAACCAAAGCGTTTTGCAAACCCATAGTAAAAAGAAGGCAGCCAACGAAAAAATTTTTAGGAAAAAACAAATCATTACTGCTCCCATAAATGGCACAAAATATCAAAATGACCAATTCTATAAAAATAGGAATTGCAAAAGAAAACCGTTCATGATGACCAATCCTGGTAACAATCAAACTTGAACACCATGCCCCGATAAGAAACAATAACATCCAGATAGCAACCGTTCCTGCATTGTTCCAATCTCGAGATGCAATCTGTTCAGCAAATAATGCAGCATGACCGGTTACGTTTGTAGTTAAGGCAAAGAATCCTAAAAATCCAGCTGCATTCACAAATCCGGCCACAAAACTTAATAAAACAGCGACCCAAAGGTTATGTTTATAAGTTCTTTTAGTCCCAAAATGTCTAAGCATCTCAGCGGACGACTAAAAAGGGTCTGTTAATTTGCTGACCCGAATCAATTTTTTATTGACAAATTCTTGTATACCAAGACTAGACAACTCCCTTCCATATCCTGATCCTTTAGTCCCGCCAAAAGGCAAGTCAGGCTGAGTCCAGGTTGGATGGTTGATAAATACCATTCCGGTGTCAATCTGTTCGGCCAAACGCTTTCCCCGTTCTATATCATTGGTAAAGATACTCCCACCCAATCCAAAAGGCGAGTCATTGGCCAGATCAATCGCCTCCTGCTCATTGTTCACCCTGTAAAACGAAGCAACCGGACCGAATAATTCTTCATGATATGCAGCCATTCCAGGTTTAACATCACCCAAAATGGTAGCCTCAATAAATGCACCTTTTCGATTAATTAGTTTACCACCCAGCAATACCTTTGCACCAGCCCTGACACTTCGCTGTACTTGTTCTATTAACTCTATAACGGCTCCTTCTGAGCTTAATGGCCCCAGTTCTGTTGCCTCATCCATTGGATCTCCAACTTTCAAGCCACCCAGTTTGGCCTTGAATTTATCCAAAAACTCATCAGCAACTGCTTCCAGAACAATAATCCGCTTAGAGGCCACACAACATTGGCCGGTATTGTTCATCCGCCCAACAACAGCCCAGTCAACGGCCTTATCCAGATCAGCGTCTTCCAAAACAATAAAAGCGTCGCTGCCACCAAGTTCAAGTACCGACTTCTTTAAATATTTCCCGGCAGCAGCCGCGATACTTGCGCCAGCAATTTCACTTCCGGTAAGGGCAACACCTTTAATCCTGGGATCTGCGACCACGTCATCTATACGGCTTCCACTAACAAATAAATTAGTATATAATCCTTTGGGTGCCCCAGCCTCTGCAAACAATTCCTGAATGGCCAACGCGCATTGAGGAACATTCGAAGCATGCTTAACTAACACGACATTACCTGCCATAATGTTAGGTGCAGCAAAACGAGCGACCTGATAAAAAGGAAAATTCCATGGTTCAACCCCAAGCAGGACACCAATAGGAGTACTCTTAATATAAGCTTCACCAAATTCAGTTTCCAATTTTTGGTCACTTAGAAAGGCTTCCCCATTTATAGCGTAATAATCAATAATATCAGCGCTGAGTTCAATCTCCCCATAGCTTTGAGCAAGTAACTTACCCATCTCCAATGTGATCAATTTAGACAGTTGGTCTTTTTGCTCACGCATCAATTTTGCGACACCATGTAAAAGTTCTGCCCGCTGTGCATAACTGGTTTTACGCCAGCTTTGGAAGGTTTCATCAGCGATAGAAATTTCCTCTGCCACCAATTCCGGAGACATTTCGGGAAAACTTTTAATAAGTTCATTATTAAAAGGGTTAATGGTTTGAATAGCCATAATGTAGATTATTTATTTTAATTGTATAACTGTTGCTAGTAAGAAGGGTCATTTTCCTGAACAGTCTCATTTCGCTGATACTCCGTAAGATCAATTGCGCCTCTTGCAAATCTTTTCTGCAAAATATCCATCTACCCAAATTCTCGAACTAAGCGTTTTGATTTTCAAGTAAGTCATTCATATTCATAGCTATTTTAGATAGATAAAGTCTAAAGGTCTGTGTAATTGGGGGCATCTCAAATGATATGAATCATCTCCACATAAGACACTCGTCATCAGATCAGTCCAACCTTACGGGGAAGTACTTTTTCTCTTTCCCCAAAGGATCTTATAAATCTGAACCACAACCAAAGGAAGCAAACTGGCCATAATGGCTACCATCCATGCATCAATAGAAAATATAGATAAATTGAGTGCAACGTGTGTCTGTGGAAATAAGTAAACCAAAAATATCAGGAAGAAACATAACAACAGTGCCAGCCATACAAACCTGTTTTTAGTGACTTCGTTTGACCATATTCCAGAGTGATTAGAAGACATGTTGAAAACATGAAAGAGCTGAGCAAAGGCCAGCGTAATAAAAGCAATATTGTTAAGCACCTTAGGATCATTTGATACAAATGCACGGCAATAGAATACCGCCAAGACTACCGATCCAGTGATCAGCGTTGCATACAGCACGATGATCAGCCAGTTTTTATTCGAGATGATATCTAGTTTTGGATCTCTTGGTGATTTCTCCATCACTGTCGGATCTCCCTTTCCAAGGCCTAACGCAAGTGCTGGAAAGACATCAGTGACCATATTCAAAAAAAGAATCTGTAAGGGAAGTAATATGGTTTGAGGTGCCAGAAAACCTAAAAGTGTAACAATAAAAATCTCACTCAGGTTACAGGAAACGAGATAAATTACAAAGCGTTGTATGTTCTGAAATATCTCCCTGCCATGAGCGACTGCCCTTGCTATGGAAACAAAAGAATCATCTTTCAGCACAATGCTCGCTGTTTCCTTAGCAACCTGAGTGCCCCTTAATCCCATCGCAATCCCAATATCCGCTTGTTTAAGTGCGGGCGCATCATTTACCCCATCTCCAGTCATCGCAACCAGATACCCCGCTTTTTGATACACTTCTACGATTTCCAGTTTTTGCCTGGGCGTAGTTCTGGCAAAAACCACTGCGGAAAGAATTTTCTTACGCCATTGTTTGCTAAGTGATTTCATATCTGGCAATTCACTTCCCTTGATCACTTCCTGATCATCCTTAGTAGCGATACCGGTTTTCATCGCAATATTCAATGCAGTCATGGGATGATCTCCCGTAATCATCACCGTTTTAATTCCGGCTACCCGGCAGGTCGCAATAGCGCCCTTAACAGCTAACCTTGGTGGATCCAAAAAACCAACCATACCTACATATACCAATTCCTCAAGATAATGCTCCTTTGAAATTTCTGGAGCCTCTCTATATCCAAAAGCCAATACACGCAGCCCATCAGCCGAAATCTTTTCAGCAGCTGAAATTATGCCGGTTCGTTGAGCCGGAGTTAAGGGTAGCTTTTCTTTACCAGATTGAATCTGGGTACACCTTTCGAGTATACTTTCAACAGCACCTTTGGCAGCAACAAAATCCCCATTTTGATGTTCATTTAGTGTAACCATCATTTTAGTTTCAGCATTGAAAGGAGTTTCGGCAAGTCTTGGATATTCAGCGATCAGCTGCTCCGAAGAGACACCTGAAGCTTCCGTCAAATAAAGTAAGGCTACCTCTACCGGATCTCCGACAGCCTTTTTTCCGCTTTCTTTATCTTCCAACGATGCATCGTTGCATAAAGCTCCGATCAGGATCAGCTTTTCAAAATTCTCCCCGCCGCTTTGACCTAAACCGTTCAAATATTTCAACACTCCTTTTTCAATAGCTACCTGCAAAACTTCATCTGGAAAGCCAAGTAATTCCACGTAGATCTTATTTTCTGTTAAAGTGCCTGTTTTATCTGTGAAAATTACATTTACCCCACCAAGAGTCTCAACTGCAGACAGTTTTTTAACAATTGCATTTTTTCTGGCCATAAGCAACATCCCATAGGCCAAAGCAACGGTGGCAACGATAGGCAGTCCTTCAGGAAAAGCAGCTACCGCCAGGGCAATTGAAGTTTCAAGAATCAATAACCAAGACTTTCCTTCCAGCACCGCCGAAAGAGAAAATAGCCCAGTCATCACTAAAGTAATCCAAATCAACTTTTTAGTTAACTTATTAATCTTCAAATCCAGTGGTGTAGTGGTCGCCTCTGGGCGATCCACCATCGAGGTAATTCTCCCCAACTCGGTATTTTCTCCAGTGCCGGTAACGACCACTTTAGCATTGCCATTCATTACAGCAGTTCCCTTAAAAACCATGTTGATCCTGTCTGCCAGTTCAACCGCTCCATTTATGGCTTCAAGTTGCTTCAGTGCAGGAAAAGATTCACCAGTAAGAGGAGATTCATCACATTGCAATTGATTGAACTGAACTATCCGCCCATCGGCCGGGATCATATCCCCCGCTTCCAGCACCATCAGATCTCCTGGAACGATTTGTTCTGCTGGCAACTCTTTGGTCTTCCCATGCCGGATCACTTTGGAAAAGACCTGATCCATTTTTTTTAATGCACGCATCGACGTCCGGGCCTGCAACTCCATAAAAAAACCAATGAGCGCATTCAGAAAAATAACCACCAGGATAGAAATAGCTTCTATCGCATTTCCAAAATACATGGATGCGAAGGCAGCGACAAATAACAAATACACAATTGGGCTGCTAAACTGTCCGATAAGCATCATCCAGATGCTTTTCTTTTTTTGGCTTTGATAAATATTTAACCCAAATTTCAAGGCTCGTTTTTCGGCTTCTGCATGTATAATCCCTGAGGTCTCATCGGTGTTTAGCGCCTTGCACACCTCAGCGACACTTAGCGCATAACTTCTTTCCAGGGGATAGGTTATTTCATTTTCCATTTCCAGTTTTTGATTTCAGGCATATCATCCAGATTTTTACAGATGTATGCGCTATGTTCAGCTAGTTTTGCTTCACAGAAGTGAACGAAATCATTTACATGCTCCTGCATTGCAGGTACTCTACGCACTGCTTCCATCGCCAGATGATAGCGGCTCATCTGGTTCAATACGACCATATCAAAAGGAGTTGTTGTTGTCCCCTCTTCCATAAAACCCCGAACATGAAACCGTGCAGGATCGGGTCTACCATGAACCAAATCATGAATGATGCGTACATAACCATGAAAGGCAAAGATGACCGGTGCACTATCTGTAAAAAGTAGCTTAAACTGCTCCTTACTCATCCCATGCGTATGGTAAGCCCTAGGAGACAGGCCCATTAAATCTACCACATTCACCAGGCGTACTTTAAGCTTGGGCAGATGTTCATTTAAGATGGAAACTGCCGCAACTGCTTCAAGCGTTGGCACATCACCTGCACAACCTAAGATGACATCAGGAAAACTACCATTTTCGTTGCCAGCCCATTCCCAGTTAGATGCACCTCTGGCGCAGTGTTCAATCGCCTGCTCCATATTTAACCACTGAAGCTCTGGCTGTTTACCCGCAATCACCACATTGACATAATTCTTACTCCGCAGACAATGATCCATGACAGAAAGTAAAGTATTCGCATCTGGTGGAAAGTAAATTCTGATAACCGTACTCTTTTTATTAACAACCGTATCAATAAAACCAGGCCCCTGATGACTGTAACCATTATTATCCTGCCTCCAAACATGTGAAGTCAGTAAATAATTCAATGAAGCGATAGGCTTTCTCCAGGGAAGTTCAGCAGTAGTTTTCAGCCATTTGGCATGCTGGCTGACCATAGAATCGACTATGGTTACAAATGCCTCATAACAGGGGAAGAGTCCATGTCTGCCCGTTAAAATATATCCTTCAAGCCATCCCTCACACAGGTGTTCACTTAAAACTTCCATTACACGTCCATCTGGAGCAAGTTTTTCATCGATCGGGATTGTCTTCTCCATAAAACAGCGGTTGGTAGCCTCAAAGACAGCTTCCAAACGATTCGAGCTGGTTTCGTCCGGACAGAACAACCGGAAGTTCTGATGTTTATTATTTAGCTTTATGACGTCGCGAAGATACTTACCCAGATTACGGGTGCTTTCTGCCTCAAGTTCAGTGGGGAGAGCTAATTCAAGGGCATAATCTTTAAAGTCCGGAAGGATCAGTTCCTGAAGTAACATCCCACCATTTGCATATAGCGATGCGCTCATGCGTTGATGGCCTACAGGAGCCAGTTCTGCCAATTCCGGAATCAGGTTTCCCTGAGCCGTAAATAATTTTTCAGGTTCGTAACTGCGCATCCAGTCCTCCAGCATCTTTAATTTTGCTGAATCCTCTTTCACGCCAGCCAAGGGTACCTGATGCGCTCTAAATGTTCCTTCAATAGGTACACCTTTCCATGATTTAGGACCTGTCCAACCTTTTGGAGTCCTTAAGATCATCATTGGCCATTTAAAGTCATGAATGATTCCATCTTCGCGGGCATTCAACTGTATCTCTTTTATTTTCTTATAGACTACATCCAGCGTTGAGGCCATCTGGCGGTGTACCTTCATGGGATCATCTCCTTCAACAAAGAATACCTCATATCCATATCCGCTGAACAATTCTTTTAAAGATTGATCATCCATACGGGCAAAAACGGTGGGTCCTGATATTTTATAACCATTCAAATGTAAGATGGGCAGCACTGCACCGTCTCCTACCGGATTCAGGAAAGCTTTTGAATTCCAGCTGGCAGCAAGTGGTCCGGTCTCTGCCTCACCGTCACCAATTACGCATACTGCAATTAAATTAGGATAATCATACACTGCTCCAAAAGCATGCATCAAAGAATATCCTAGTTCTCCCCCTCGTGGATGGAGCCTGGTGTATGCGCACTGACATGACTTGGTATCCCACCCGGTGTAGAAAACTGCCTGAATAACTTCAGCATACCTGCTTCATCCTGACTAACGGAAGGAAAAACCTCCGAATAAGTTCCTTCCAGATAAGTATGCGCTACCACTGCCGGTGCACCATGGCCAGGTCCGCAAACATAAAGCAGCTCAGCATTACGCGCTTTGATCAGCCTGTTCAGGTGTACATATACTAGATTTAAACCCGGAGAAGTACCCCAGTGACCTAATAAACGGGGTTTGATATCCTCAGGCTTTAATGGCCTTTTCAACAATGGATTAGCCTGTAAATAGATCTGCCCGGCAGAAAGATAGTTAACCGCCTGCCAATAGGCGTGTATTTTTTTAAGATGCTGCTCTGATAGGGTATCCATAAATTAGTTTTTTAAATTAGTATTGATGATATGGTCTATATGTTTTGCAATCATCCAGGCTTCATTTGTTTTGATCACCTGAACACTAACAGTACTATCTAAAGTAGAAATGATATCCTCTGAGGTCTGATGGAGAGCAGGGTCTAGCTTGATGCCCATAAATACCATGTCCCTGCAGATTTGTTCCCGGATAAGGGGAGCATTTTCTCCAATACCTCCTGTAAAAATCAAAATATCCAATCCTCCTAAACCTGCAGCGAGTGCAGCAATTTGCCTTTTCGCCTGGTAACAGAATACATCAATGGCTTCCTGAGCCTGAGGATCTGAAAACCGCCTATTGATCAACTCCTTCATATTCCCTGTACCAGCGATTGCTTTCAGCCCTGAAGAGTTGCTGAACAATCCATCTAATTGTGCAGGTGTCATTTCGTATTTCCTTAAAAAAAACAAGATTACTCCCGGATCCAGATCACCTGATCGTGTGCTCATCACCAAGCCACCTATCGGACTCATCCCCATCGTTGTTTCCTGGCCTATCCCCCGGAAACCGCAGCCATACTTGCACCGTTGCCCAAATGGGCAATAATTATTTTCTTTTGCTCAATATCCTTAGTTTTATTGCCAAGCTCCTGCATAATGAATTCATAAGAAAGGCCATGAAAGCCATAACGCATCAACCCCTGATCTCTAAAAGCCCGGGGCAAAGCATAAAACTTAGCAACGGAGGGCATATTTTGATGAAAACATGTATCAAAACAGGCTATATGGATCGCTTTTTGATATGATTCTCGAAAAATGCGAATTAGCTGAATTTCCTCAGGCAGATGATTTGGAGCAAGATAAGTGTAGGACTCAAGAACCTTAATCAGATCTTCGTTGATTACCTCAGGCATTCTATGTATAGGACCACCCTGTACCAACCGATATCCAATATGCTGAATCGGAAAGCGAGCTGATAATGAATCTAACCTATTTATCAACTCGGCCGCAGCAATCTCCAAATTAAGATAAGGTGCCTCTTTGCTCAGTAAAAGTTTACCTGCCGAATCACTTATCAGCAATTTAGCTTGTTGATCACCAATTCCAGTTATAGATCCAGACCACTCCAGCTCCATACTATGTTGATGATACAGACTAAATTTAAGACTCGAAGAACCCGAATTGAGTACAAGAATATAACCACCGATGGTATTTGAATGATGCATTTATTATAGGGAATCAATCGCGAATCTGAGTTGATCGACAATTGTCTGAATTCAAATCTCGGCATTGAGCTATTGCTATGACATGATCAAACACCAGGGAAATCGTGACCCCCATCATCAGCCAACAGCTAATTAAAACAAAATGGCCTTCAGATTGTCATTATAGCACAGGTTTAATAATCTGTAACCACCAATTTTATGGAAAATACCGTTCTGCTTAAAGCGATCATCGATAATGCGATAGACGGTCTGATTACCATAGATGACCAGGGAATAATTGAGTCCATTAATCCCTCAGCCTGTAGACTATTTAGCTATACTGAACAGGAAGTTCTTGGAAAAAACGTCTCCATGCTCATGCCACAACCAGACCGGACAAATCATAACGGTTACCTCTTTCATTATAAAAAAACTGCTAAAGCCAGCATTATTGGTATTGGCAGAGAATTAACAGGCTTAAAAAAGAATGGCAGTACATTTCCTTTTCGTCTGGGCGTCAGTGAAGTTAAATACTCAGGAAGAATTATTTATGCTGGTTTTATTCATGACCTGAGCAGGGAAAAAGAAGCCGAATCACAACTCCAGGATTATGCCGCTTTACTCGAAGATCAGGTGCAGGAACGAACGCTTTCCCTTCGGGAAACGGTTGAAGCATTGGAAAAAACCAAGGTTGAATTGAATTTATCCCTGGAAAATTTGCACAATACTGTTTTTACTTTGGAACAAACCCAAAAGGAACTAAACTTATCCCTGGCAAAAGAACAAGAATTAGGAAAGCTTAAAAGTCGGTTCGTTTCTATTGCATCACATGAATTCCGAACACCTTTGAGTATGGTACAGCTTTCTGCATCACTTATTGAACGACATGCACTTCCTTTTGACAATCCAAACATCAGCAAACACGTAGACAAAATAAAAGATGCTGTACTGAATGTTACTGCAATCCTCAATGACTTCCTATCCCTGGAAAAACTGGATACCGGGAAAGTACAAGCTAAATTCAGTTATTTTAATTTGGCTGATTTCGCTGCAGAAATCGCTGAAGAGATGCAGATCGCTTTAAAAGGTGGACAAAAGATAGTATATGTACATAGGGGCCCAGAATTTATGATCACATTGGATCAGACCTTGTTAAAAAACTGCATCGTTATACTTATTGACAATGCGATAAAATACTCCGGGGAAGAAAGTTCTATACAATTCTATACCAAGATCAATGAAAATAATTGCAGCATCAGAATTTGTGACAATGGCATTGGAATACCCTTAGACGACCAGAGACATCTTTGCGAGCCATTTTTCCGGGCACATAACACGGGAAAGATCTCTGGCAATGGGCTTGGATTAAGTATACTTTCCAGGTATACTGAGCTGATGAATGGCAAAGTAGATTTCAAAAGCAGAATTAACCGAGGTACACTTTTCACCCTCACATTTCCCCAATCATGAACAAAAAAATATTGATCATTGAAGATCACGACGCCATAAGGGGAAACATAGTTGAAATCCTGGAAATGGCCAAATACACGGTTTTTGAAGCTGACAATGGAAAGATTGGCGTAGAAATGGCGTTAAAACACATTCCAGACATCATTCTCTGCGATATCATGATGCCTGAACTTGACGGATACGGGGTATTATATATGCTCAATAAATACACAGAAACCTCAGCAATTCCTTTCATTTTTCTAACAGCCAAAGCCGAGCACAATGACCTGCGCAAGGGAATGGAAATGGGCGCAGATGATTACCTAACCAAACCTTTTGATGACATTGAACTACTTAATGCCATAGATGTCAGATTAAGAAAAAAAGCCCATCTTCAGCTCCAAAATCAAAACATGGCTAATGATTTCAAAGTGCTGGTAGCCAAAACCGATGGCCTGGCAGAATTCACTAAGATCATAACAGGCCACAAAAGCCGTGAATTCAGAAAAAACCAAGTTGTTTACTATGAGGCAGATCATAGCAAAGGCCTTTACCTGATCATCCAGGGTAAGATCAAAACCATTAAACTTTCAATGGATGGTCGTGAATTGATGACCGGTATGTATGCGACCGGAGATTACCTGGGCATCAATGCCATTTTAGGAAAAAGCACCTATAGTGATACTGCTACAGCAGTGGAGGATAGCACACTCAGTTTGATCCCTATGGAAGAACTTGAAAAAGTCATCAACCTTTATCCTGAAGTAGCGAGAAAGTTCATTCATCTTTTATCCAATGACAACCGGGAAAAAGAGGAACAACTCCTCCAGCTGGCTTATGATTCCGTCCGAAAAAAAATGGCTGGAGCCATTCTTCGCCTGTACCATCAACAGATTATCAAAAAAGACGTTTTCAGCATTACCCGTGAAGACTTAGCAGCAATGGCCTGTATGGCTACCGAAACGGTAAGCAGAACCCTATCAGATTTCCGTAACGAAAAATTAATAGAACGTGAAGGGATAACCATTACTGTACTGGATCTGGAAAGGCTTGCGAAAATGAAGAACTAACTAAGCCATTACTCCGCCATCCAGAATAATTTGTGTCCCATTACAATAACTGGAGTCATCACAGGCTAGATAAATAAATGCTTTAGCCACTTCTTCAGGTGTACAAAGACGCTTAGAGGGGGTTCCATCAATCCAGGCTTGGTGAATGGCTTCTGGAGCCTCAGCCAATAATGGAGTTTCCACATAATATGGACAAAGTGCATTCGCTCTGATATTTTGTGCAGCATATTGAACCGCTATATTTTTGGTAATGCCTAAAACGCCATGTTTGGCTGCTGTGTATGGTACTAAACCGTGTTCTGCTTTCAATCCACCAAGCGAGGACATATTTACAATTACCCCTCCACCCTGCTTCAAAAACTGCTGCAGTTCATATTTTACGCAATAAAACTGGCCAGTTAAATTTACCGCGATCAACCTGTCCCAAGTAGCCTCAGGCATATCATGTATCCCGGAATAAGTTCCGCCAATACCTGCATTATTAAAAGCTACATCCAATCTTCCAAATTCTGCCACAGTCGTAAGGATAGCCAATTTAACGCTTTCCACATCTGACACATCAATTGGAACAAACATACATCTGGCTCCTAATGCCTTTATTTCATTAACCGTTTCCAGGTGATCCTTGTTTTCAAGGTCAGCCACAACAATTATCGCTCCTTCTCGTGCAGCTTCAAGAGCAGCAGCTTTTCCAATACCTGAATTTCCTCCGGTGATGAATACCACCTTTTTTTTCAATTTTCTCATAATTTCTAATAACTGCAAGCATTAGCTCCCTTTTAGTATTTGGTCAACTAACAAATAATTTTTTACAGGCCATTTATTTGGTCCAACGATTAACCTGCTTTCATCTGGATAAAATTGGTTAAATGCTCTTCAAGTAAAGCGGTTTTAAAGTCATTATCAGGTCCATTGTCAGTTATTGTAATCTCCTGATCTGACACACTAATTGTTAAAGCAGTTCCAGCAATTATATCAGGAAACAGCACATTGATCTCATTATAAACATGGACGAAGTCTATATTCAGCATAGCATCTAATTTAGTGTTGATATAATCTGGAAATTCCCTTTTTAGAAGGTCGAAAAGAACTACAGCACTTAAAGGATGTATGTTTTTAATTGTTGTCATAATAGTTTTTTTATGGAATTTCGCGTGAAAATAAATTGAACATACGCTTATCACTGTTGTATCATCAAATGTAGATAATGAAAATTCGCTGATAATGATCAACATCATAGATCACACTGATTTACATCAAGTTGAATTATTGTTCCTTACTGATCATTATATGATTATTCCATATACCCCATCGTTTAGGATCGACAAGTTTATCCCAAGTTATCTAATAGCAGGATCAGTTTTTGGTCTAAGGGTCCCGCTAACAGGAGTATGACAAGGACATTATTTTGTAGCCGATTACTTAAATAGTTTTACAGATAGGTATTTATTACGGTTCAGGTATCCTTAATTATTAGGTTATAAACTTCCTACTTCCTTTCAACCAGTGACCACTTGATGTGCGCTTAAATCGATTAATTCTAAAATACCAGAGGCCCCTTAAAGTCCTAAAAAAATTAAGCAGACACAATTGAATAATAATATAATGGATAGTGATTATTTGTAGTTGGAGCGGGCGATGAGCTTTTCGATATCTATAACCCGAATCTTCCTACCTTCGGTTTCAATGATTTCTTCTGTTTTAAACTCCTTTAACAACCTAATTACATTTTCCTTTGCGATACCGGCAATATTAGCCAGATCAGTCCTAGAAATATCAATAATTATTTCTTTGCCTTCTTCAGTCTCAATTTTAAACTTTTCACGCATTACAATCAGCGCAATTGCCAGTCTTTCGACTGCACTACGCTGCGCAAAGACAGAAATATTATTAGCAAGAACTGAGTATTCATGACTCAAAGATTTCAGTAAGCGATTTGCAAATATCGGAGAGGTATTTAAAACCGTTAAGAAGTCATCCTTAGGGATAAAACTGATCATACTATCTTCCATCGCAGCAGCAAAGTCAGGATACCGTTCTTCAGATAAAACAGCATGATAACCAATCAGCTCCCCTTTATTGGCAACATAAATAATCTGCTCTTTTCCGCCAGGATCAACCTTATATTTTTTAACCTTACCCTGATGAATAAAAAATATTCCATAAGGTACTACACCCTCTCTAAAAATAATTTCTCCTTTTTGATATCTCTGTTCTCCCTGGCGACCAATCAAAAAGCTATAGTCTTCGGCTGAAAGGATAGACACAATAGATTGAGTAGTAAAACTCCATTTATCAATCGGAAAAATGCCTGATAAGCTCATCCCGCAAAGATACAACATAATAAACCTGATACATACATATGATTTGTACAATTGATTTACAATCAGCCTATCACATGCATGTGGATGGATCCTATCATTTGTTTTCATATCTTACTCCCGGAGTCAACCAATAGAGTAGAATAACCCTTGAATATCTAAAATTAAAAGGTCCCAAGATGACAATTCCGCTCATAAGTACGCCACCGTACAACCAAAAAGAGGAAAGGTCTGCGGTAACGCCATAGGTTAGCAGACAAACCAGCAGCATTTCTACTACATTCATTCCATAGCTGATAAACATCGAGGCATAAAAATAACCTGGCTCACGCTCAAACCGGTAATGACAATTTGAACAGCAATCGTTCATGTGCTGAACATGAAATCCGTACATACTATTAGAAAACATATTTCCTACTCTACATCTTGGACATTTTGCATGTCTTAATGCGTAGGACTGTGATTTATTCATTGTCGTTCAAACTTATTTCTAAGATTTCCATCTAATTCAGCTAAAAACTCCACGGTGTATAGATAATCTTTTCCGTGTTCTACTGTTGTCCCATGAATACAGACTGCCAGATCCTTGGTCATCTTACCCGATTTAATAGTCTCCACACAAACCTCTTCCAGCATAGCACAAAACTGTATCAGTTCCTTATTGTCGTCCAACTTGCCCCGAAACGCTAATCCCCTTGTCCAGGCAAAAATAGAGGCAATAGGATTTGTTGATGTGGGTTTCCCAAGCTGATGTTCACGGTAATGCCGGGTAACGGTACCATGGGCCGCTTCAGCTTCCATCGTTTTTCCATCTGGAGTAATCAGAACGGAGGTCATCAGACCTAATGAACCAAAACCCTGAGCTACAGCATCAGACTGCACATCACCATCATAATTTTTACATGCCCAAACAAAATTACCATTCCATTTTAAAGCAGAGGCAACCATATCATCAATCAGACGATGTTCATAGGTAATACCCGCCGCAGAAAACATATCCTGAAATTCATTTTCATAAATTTCCTGAAAAACATCCTTAAACCTACCGTCGTATTTTTTCAGTATTGTATTCTTTGTAGAAAGGTAAAGTGGCCATTTTTTTGTCAGGGACTGATTAAAACAAGCCCTTGCAAAGCCATAAATACTTTCATCTATATTGTACATGGCCATTGCAATTCCATCTCCCTGATAATTGTATACCTCATGCGACTCTTCCGCACTTCCATCGTCTGGTTTAAATGTAATCGTCAGTTTTCCGCTGCCCTTGGTTAAAAAATCGGTAGCACGGTACTGGTCTCCAAATGCGTGTCGTCCTATACAGATCGGGTTGGTCCAGTTTGAAACTAGTCTAGGGATGTTGTCAATAACTATAGGTTCGCGGAATACGGTTCCATCAAGAATGTTCCTAATCGTTCCATTAGGCGATTTCCACATTTGTTTAAGCTTAAACTCTTTGACACGATCCTCATCCGGCGTTATTGTAGCACACTTAATCCCTACGCCATATCTCTTAATTGCTTCAGCCGCATGAATGGTTACCTGATCTGATGTTGTATTACGGTGTTCAATACTAAGGTCAAAATACCTAATGTCAAGTTCCAGATAAGGAAGAATCAGTTTTTCCTTAATAAATCTCCAGATTACACGTGTCATTTCATCTCCATCAAGCTCAACGATGGGGTTTACAACTTTAATTTTTTTAATTTCCATATCATTTATCATTTACATATCGTGAAGATCCTATTCTGGAAACACAACATAATTATGCAGATACACAAGCGCATATCTATAGCAACTAAACTGGGTACTGCTTAAAACTAATGGAGATAAATTCTCTATTTTCCTTTCCAGTTCATTCACGTATTCAATAACAGGATAACTTTTATTTGCAAGCTGGTTTACAGCATCAGTAATAATCGTCTCCACTTGTGGGTAATTTTGTGCTTCAGCAAGTTGTTTTAAAACTGTGGAGGAATAATTTTCTAAAGTCATTTTGATATTGTTTTTATTAAACAGTTTTATTTTTTAATCCACATTCTCAAAGGTTTATTGAGATCTTGTTCAACCAGCTCATATCCTAAAGGAATATGATGTACATATCCATGGTAGGTAACCAGCCTTGTTCCGCTGGCCATATTTTCCAGGGCCTTGCATAAATAATTAGAATAATAGGCATACAAACCCGGAGAGTAGTCAATAGACTCATCTATACGCGCAACGTCGATTAAATTTTCAGCAAATGCATTGTAAAAGTAAATGCTATCATAGTATCTGAGATTCGATTCTGTAAAATTACCATGAAGAAACCGGACATTACCGAGCTCAGTTCTTCGCTGTGCTTCAATAGCCATATCAAACAGATCTTTCCTCTGTTCCACACCATGAAACTCTGAATCAGGATGAGCATGTGCGGCGGCAATACAAAACTTACCGATGCCACTCCCAATATCCAGGATTTTAGATCCGGGAACCGGAGCTAAAAATGAAGCCGCTTTTTTTGCTATAGCCAAGGGGGTCCAATGGACTTTTGATATCTTTTTTATCCGTTCCGGGAAAAAGCTATCGAACACTGAATCATCAACGTAATAGTTCAAAGGCAACAAACCGTAATCCATAAGATTATACTGATCAGTATCCATTATAATTAGGATAAAATAGCGTGAAAAATGAATGACTTTTAAAAACAAGGGGCTTTACAGCAGGATGATCAATCCAAGAAAAATTCCAATTATCATTATCAAGTACATTAAAAGCTCTGTACTTGCGAAACTTTTATACTTCGCCCAAAATGAATCTTCATTTGAAGGTATTTCCTTTTCACTCATATTCCTGTAATTAAATATGGAGTCTAATGATTTCCATGATGTAAAATTAGCCTTATTAAGTACTTATTTCACAGAAAGATATCAGTACCTACACTGATAATAATCATCTTTTAATATTCTAATGAGGAAGTTTAGGAAATACTCAGGTGCTCAATGACCCTTCATCGCATTTGCCGTTTTTTGGTAGTATCGTTTTGCCTTAATTCTAAAAATATCGTAGAATAATGCATATATCAAAATGCTTATCGGTGCAAAAAAAGACTTAAACCCGAAATGATGAAAAAGGTATGCACCAACAACTGCACCTGTCATAAAAAAAAATATAATGACCAATCGAAGCTTTATCTTAGCGATAAGAGCTGGATGATCATGTTTACTTTTATTAAACAACTGTGCTAACTCTATACCAAGATCAGTAAACGTTCCGGTCAGGTGCGTAGTTCTTACCATCGAACCAGAAATCATAGATACCAAAGAATTCTGTAAGCCCATTGCAAAAAGCAGACTGCCAGCAAAGATCTCTTTAGCAACTAAAGTTCCATCATATCGATGACCATATAACGCAGAAAAAAGAAGGATAATAATTTCAATAAAAATAGCAATGAAATAAGAAAAGCGTTGGTTATGCCCCGTCAATGAAAGAATTAAGCTTGAAATGAAGGCACCTGCTAAAAAAAGGAACATCCATAAGGCAACAACCTGAGCAGTATGCCAATCTGCAAGGGCAATTTTTTCAGCCAATAAAGCGGCATGTCCGGTAACATTCGTAGTCAATACTGCAAAGCCCAGAAATCCCTCTGCGTTAACGAATCCTGCGGTTAGTCCCAGTAAAGTTGCTAATTTAAGGTTATGTTGAGGCGTACGTTTTGCCCCCAGGTGTCTTAACATGGCTGTTATTTATTGCATTTTCAATGACAGCTTTTACTCCTATTACACGTATAGAAAATTATGTTGTTGGCAAGCTATGTAAAAAATTGCAAATGTCTAGAGCGAGCCAATGTAGGGATAATCCAGTTATTTCATGCAACTATCAAAAAAGAAGGCCATGAAAAATGATCCGGTTATTTTATAAACTGATAAGTATCACCCTCATCTATGATTTCTTACTGTAAAACACTCTGATCTAACCAATAGATTTGCATGTGATTAAATTCTATTCTTTTATTGACCCATCTCATGACAATCTTCCTTAAAAGGCAATATCTATTAAAAGATTTATACCTGATGGTTTAAGCTTTCATAGCCCTAACCATCATTACAAAATCTAAAGACAGCATAATGAGCATAAATAAAAATAGCTATCAACATCAAAGAATCAAACCGGTCTTCAAAAGAAGACCTACCCGATTCACAAAAGTATTTCTAAAAATCCGGGAACACCCGGACAAGTATCAGTCAAGCAACTGATAAATAGCAATCCATACAAAATTGAAATAATGAATTTATTAGAAAAGAACTTATTAAAACCCGGCCCTTTAGGAGAACATGCACATTATGCACATGGGTATTTCGCCTACCCAAAACTGGAAGGTGAGTTAGGGAACCAAATGTTTTTTAACGGGAAACAGAAACTAGTTTGGAGTTTGAATAATTACCTGGGTTTGGCAAATTGTACCGAAGTAAGGAAAGCGGATGAAGAAGGTGCAAAACAATATGGGCTCGCCTATCCAATGGGTGCAAGAATGATGACAGGTAACACCATACTCCATGAAATGCTGGAAGAAAAACTTTCCTCCTTTGTGAAAAAGGAGGAAACATTTTTACTTAACTATGGCTATCAGGGTATGTTATCGATCATTGATAGTCTACTTGACCGTCATGATGTCGTGGTTTATGATTCTGAATCACATGCATGCATCATAGATGGTTTAAGGTTACATATTGGTAAACGTTTTGTTTACAAGCACAATGACATTCAAGATTTTGAAAAACAACTCATTAGGGCTAAAAAACTAACTGATCAGAACAAAGGCGGAATTCTTGTCATTACCGAAGGTGTCTTTGGTATGCGTGGAGATACCGGGAAATTAAAAGAAATCAGCGCCTTTAAAAAACAGTATGATTTTACTTTCCTTGTTGATGATGCTCATGGTATTGGTGTAATGGGTGCAACTGGAGCCGGAACCGGTGAAGCTCAGGGTGTTCAGAATGAGATTGATCTTTATTTTGCCACTTTTGCGAAATCATTCGCTGCTATTGGCGCTTTTGTTTCTGGAAAAAAAGAAATTATACAGTATTTAAAATACAATATGCGCTCTCAAATTTATGCCAAAGCGCTACCGATGCCACTGGTATACGGCCTACATCAACGACTTAGTTTGATTAAAGAAAAACCAGAACTCAGAACTCAATTGTGGGAGATCACTAAACAACTACAAAATGGACTTAAACAAGCAGGACTGGAAATTGGCAATACACAATCTCCTGTAACACCAGTTTACTTAACTGGTTCTATTGACCAGGCAACAGCATTGGTGAGGGACCTTAGGGAAACCCACGATATATTTTGTTCGTTAGTAGTCTATCCGGTAGTTCCAAAAGGAATGATCATTCTAAGGTTAATTCCAACAGCTAATCATACCACAGAAGAGGTTGGGCGGACTGTGGAAGTATTTAAACAAATTAAACTTAATCTAACTGCTGGAAAATACGACAATCAACTTCAACTGTCTTAATCAGCCACTCCTTTAAAAAAATGAATCATTTTATGAAAACCAGGGAAAAACGTTCATTAACGTATTTAGGCATTAATGGAGATAGATCCGGCTATTGGAACATTTCTACATTTGATTTAATTATCAACTCAATTCGTGATCATCAATGTGAACTCACATCAGCAGGTGCCTTGGCCTGCAATACCGGTAAGTTTACCGGACGATCACCAAAAGACAAGTATATCGTAGCAGAGGAGCTGACTGAAAACAACATCTGGTGGGGAGAAGTTAACCATAAGCTATCTGAGCAATCCTATGAATGTCTTTATAAGAAAGTGACGCTTTATTTATCAAGTCGGGATGTTTATGTTAGAGATGTATTTGCATGTGCAGCTAAAGACTACAGACTTAAAATAAGGGTTGTAACAGAACACGCCTGGCAAAGCCTTTTTGCTTACAATCTTTTCTTAAGACCGAATACTTATGAATTATCAGAATTCAGCGAGGATTGGGTAATATTATCAGCACCTGGCTTTAAGGCAAACCCAAAAGAGAATGACATCCGGTCTGAAAATTTCACGGTGATCAATTTCAAGAAAAAAGTCATTCTCATAGGTGGAACTGCCTATACTGGGGAGATCAAAAAAGCGGTATTTACAGTGTTAAACTACATTTTACCACAAGAAAGAAATGTATTACCCATGCATTGTAGTGCAAACGTTGGTGAACGGGGGGATACCGCTATTTTCTTTGGACTATCCGGGACAGGAAAAACAACACTTTCGGCAGATCCGGACAGGAAGTTAATTGGCGATGATGAGCATGGATGGGATGCCAATTCTGTTTTTAATTTAGAAGGTGGATGTTATGCAAAGTGTGTCGATTTAAGTCCTGAAAAAGAACCACAAATCTTTAATGCCATTAAGTTTGGTACTTTATTAGAGAACGTATGCTTTTATCCAAACCATCAAGTCGTAAACTATACGGATACCTCTATTACCGAAAATACAAGAGCAGCCTACCCTATTGATTCCATAGAGAATATAGTTGAGCCTAGTGTAGGAAAACCACCTGAAAACATATTTTTTCTGACCGCAGATGCTTTTGGTGTGCTACCACCAATTTCAAAGTTGAATGTACGACAGGCCATGTACCATTTCATTTCTGGATATACTTCAAAAGTTGCGGGAACGGAAGTTGGAATTAAGGAACCTCAGATTACTTTTTCCGCATGTTTCGGAAAGCCTTTTTTACCACTACATCCGGTCAGATACGCTTCAATGTTGGGTGAAAAGCTTAAAAGTACAGCCATCAAAGTATGGTTGATTAATACAGGCTGGACCGGTGGCAGTTATGGAATCGGAGAACGCATTAAACTGGAATATACCCGGGCTATGGTTACAGCTGTCTTAAATGGACAGTTAGAGCATGTCGAATTTAAAACACACCAGCTTTTTGACTTGGCAATCCCTATGAGCTGTCCTGGAGTTCCTTCAAATCTGTTAAGCCCCGAAAACACCTGGGCTGATAAAAACGAATATCAAATCGCCGCTAAAATCTTAGCTGATGAATTCGCCAAAAACTTTAAAAAATACAAAGAACAATAAACTTAACTAACAACAAACACCCTATGGAATACCCAAACAATTTGTTTTACACTAAAGACCATGAATGGATTAGTTTTGATGACCAATATGCTTTAATTGGCATTACCGATTTTGCTCAAAATGAACTTGGTGACATTGTTTATGTAGATATCCCCACTTTAAATTCGACCGTTCACAAAGAAGATATTTTTGGCACTGTTGAAGCGGTTAAAACAGTATCAGATTTATTTATGCCTGTTACCGGAAAAGTTGTTGCTGTAAACCCGGATGTTGAAAAGAAACCAGAGTTAGTAAACCTAGACCCATATAGTACCTGGTTGATCAAGATTTTCGTAAGTACAGCCATAGAAAAGGAATCCTTGTTAACAGCTGAAGCCTATAAAAGTCTAATTGGAGCCAATACCGCATTAAATGCACACTGACTCTCTTAATGTAGTGTATTTTGATAAAGACACCAGCTTCGATTTATTTATACCCCAGGCGCATTCAAAACCTATCAGAAATGCATTGGACTCCACTGGAAATTGCTAAAAAATCCAGTGAATATCTATCCGGACCAAACTCGAAAGTCCTGGATATTGGAAGTGGCGTCGGGAAGTTTTGCCTCGTGGCAGGTTTCTTTGAACCGGAAACTTTGTTTTATGGAGTTGAGCAACGTAATGATTTATTTAATTTAGCCGAATCAGTAAAAAACACACTGGAGCTACCAAATGTAAAATTCATACACAATAATATAACCGCGTTGGATTTTGACTTATTTGATTCTTTTTATTTTTTCAATTCCTTTTATGAAAACATCAAGCCAGATCTGGGTATTGATAAAAATATTGAAGCAAATGCCCTATTATATAGCTACTATACAAACTATGTTTATCAGCAGTTAGATCAAAGGCCATCAGGCACCAGGTTAGTTACCTACCATGGTTCATTAAAACAAATACCCTCCAGCTATAGGCTAATTGACAATACCCACCACTATGCACTAAAAATGTGGATGAAGGAATGAAAATCCAAGCGGATTAGGACATTAGAAAAGATAGATCCGACTTGGCTTTCATACCAACACAAGAGACTTTCACCTATCCCTGTCACAGGTAAGGTGTTCTACTGATCAAAGAAAAATTGTTAAAAAGATCATTATCATTTTTACAATTTGATGGAAATGCTATTTCATTACTTAAAGTATGGAATATCTAAATAATGTCAATCACAAACTTAATATATAAGATAAATATAGCGGTTACTGCCACCAGCAACAGCAATGGTGTAGCCCAAATGCCGACCTTAAAGAAATCAAGACCTCCCAATTTTTCGCCTTGCGCTAGTAATTACCAACATCGTAGCGAGAGAGCCTGAAATTTTTAAATTTGGACCAATATTACACCCTATAAGTGCAGCATATTGGATGAGACTGAGCGAGTGCAGATACTACATCTTTTTATCCGAATAAGCCCCAGAAGCACTAGAACGAACAAATCGTTTTAGATAATCAGTCGGCAGCAGCCTTCTGACTTTTTGATAAGCCCCCGCTCCTAAACAATTCCATAGCAAGACAAGGCTTTTCAGAAAAAAAACCTCGTGAGCGTAGCAAGCAGGGAAGATTTTTTCCAGAAAACCCGAAGGGTTTAGCCTTGTCGGTTAGGGAATTGTTGAGAAATTTGCCTACAAAAAGCAGGAAGAAATTTTAATCACCAATTGGTAAAAAAAACTATTGTTCAACACTATTGATTTCTAAGATGATCACTCAGAACAATCAGAAACATAAAATTCAGGTTCTTTAAATTCCAAACGATACAAGAACTGATATCTCATTATTCATCATGTCATAAAACTTATGGAATTTATCCCACATGGGATTTCTTGCCATTCTAAAAAACCATTATTGTGATGAATCTAAGATTAGATATAGACCTCAGCCCATGGAACCATTTAGTTTTGACAAACTCCCGGAAGTCGTTCGTCAGTTATTTGAGAAAATTGAACGAATGGAAGAACTGCTGCATGAATTACAACCCAAAGAACAGCAAGAAAACCAACTGCTCAGCATCACTGAGGCCGCAGAATTCTTAAAAGTATCTGTACCAGCCTTATACACCAAAGTTAGCCGGCAGGAAATCCCTGTCAGTAAACCGGGAAAAAGACTCTATTTCAATAAAACTGAACTAAAAAAATGGATCCTGGCCTCAAGAAGAAAAACTATTTTAGAGCTTAGAACTGAAGCTGCGGAACGCATCAAAATTCGTGACAAGCACAAAAACTTCATTTAACATTTCAAGAACAATCCTGCTACCTATAATGTTAAACACTAAATCAATGCCCTGATCAATTGGGATAATTGTTAGGGTAGATAATCGATTAATCCTAATTTGATTTTATAAGCTCTCTAGTTAAAAAGAAAAATAATCGACACTAATTACTAATATTTTTAGCATACTTGTAATCTAATTCTTTAATCATGGCAGCAAGAGCTTTAGCATATACAATCGATCTTTTACAGTATAAAATCATCACTTACATTCGCCTTAATTCAGCATTAAACTCCAACATTACCTACAAAACCAGATTTGTAGATGTCACTGAACATGCGATAAATTTCAATTTTTATGAATTCAATGAAGCCTATCAAGAGAAATTCATAGAACCTGATTTTGAAGCTTATAGTGCAAAATTCATTGAATTTATCAAACCTGTTTTCCAGGATTTCATCAAAGAAATTCACTATGGTGGCTATACATTCCGGGTCAGTATTAAATTTAATGCGGAAAGGTTTGAAAAAGTATTTTCTGTACTCAGCCCGGGCAATCCCCAGTAGACTAATTAAAGTCCAGTAAATTACAACCGGTAGCGGAGTTTGATGTTTCTACCTATGGCTTTAAGCAGTCCAGGGTTATCGTTTACAGTTGCATCAACAGCATCCCAATCCCCTTTTGAATTACAAACCAGCTGATACTCCTTATCATTCAGGTTAATCTGAATTTCAGTAGTTAGTTTTGTAATTCCTTTAGTTAAGATAAGGTAGGTATAGTCCTTCTCATCAAAGTTGATCCGCATAGGTAAATTCATGCCGTAAATATAGCTTCGCAAATTTACTTTTCTTGTGCCCCGGCGTTCAAACCCTATAAATAGCTATTAATGGGCCATTTCAGGCGCCAGACTACTGGTAAATCTTCATTAAATTAGTCAATACCACTATTTAAAATTCCTGCCACCGTGAAAAGCATCTTTTGGAGCTTGCTCAGCCCTTTTAGATCTTTTATCCCCAGAAGAATAAGGCGCAGATTTCTCATCTCCTCTAGCTAAAGTCAACACTGGCAAATCCTCCGCCTCACGTTACACAAGTTTGCCCAGCATCTTGGTAAAATCAAAACACTTACTGACGATCACATGGGCTACCTGCCCTTCGCGCTGTAACCGTCCTTACACCATCAGCAGGGCAGCTTCAAATGGCTGCTCACCAGTCATCACCTCTCCCTTAGGCACTGTCCAGCTGCCTTTATCTTTATTTCGGAAAAACGGACCGCCCGGATGAACCAATAAGACCTTCAACTTTCCTGCAAACCTATACAACAGTATACCAGCACTTTTTTTAGCCATAAAATAAACAATAAAACCCGGATCGCTCCAGGTAAATATCATTCAGAAGCATTGACATAAAAATAAACCATCCTATCTGATTAATCGCTGATGGTAAGTTTCAATTTCTTTAAGTGCCTCCAGGATCCCAGTACGCTGCCTTTGCAATAATTCAATATGGTCCGCATGTGACTGATAATCCTCCAATGCCTGGTCATACTTTTCAATCGCCGCTTTCTCTCCAGTCTCAATCGCGCTTAAAATCGCCACATCTTCTTTACTGCTCAATGCCTGTTTAATATCAATCCAGGTACGGTGTAATGCACCCAAAATACCACCCGATTCATTTTCAGAATCACCTCCGTGCAAAGCGATATGATCTTTCAGCTCCATAGCATACCCAGCACGCTGAGCAGAGTATTTTAAAAACAACCCCTGTAGCTCAATGCTATCTGTAGCCTCACTTGCAGATTCATAACCTTCTTTTCCGTCGTTCACAATATTAACCAATCCTTTCAGGTCGTTAATAATTTCGTTATTTGTTTCCATAGATAAATAGATTTTTAAATTAGAACAAACTCGCAAAAATAAAGTTTAGACCAGGTGTTAAAAATCAGCGATGATGTTGGGCAATGCCAGTTCGATTAGAAACCTTAGACGCTGTTAAATATTGGCGTATAAAAACTTTTGATTATACCTCGTTCCTTAAACACTAATATTAACTGCCTTTATTGTTACCCACAACAAAAAGCTGATCAATAAACTTCTACCTTATTTAAAATAAGGTAAAAATCATCTTAACTCCTTAGCCTTGAAAGTGTAAATACATTAAAATAATACAATTGGATTTATAACCCACACCATACATCCAGCCCCATCCCATTTAGAGCAGAAAAACACTACCATGAAAAATCAAGAAACCAATAGCCCAGATTTACAGCAGTTCATTAAAACCTTTCAGCCTAACAAATTTTTATTATCAAAGGAATGGTCCCTAACCGTAATAACCAAACGGTTACTTTGAGCGCTCTGAAATCAGTAACGGCCTTAAGTTTCCCAATAATAAAACATCAAAAAAACAAATTAGAACCCCGCTGGTTATTGTCCCTGGATTGTGTAAAAAAGATATTCACTTCAAAAACATACACCTATCAAAAAACAAAAGCTATGGCAACTACAACAAAAATTGGCACAAAAGCCCAGACAAAAACAAAAACAGGGAAAATGGAAAATTCAGAGTTTCATGATTTTTTCGTAGATGAACTAAAAGATATTTACTGGGCTGAAAAACACCTTGTAAAGGCATTACCAAAAATGAAAAAAGCAGCTACCAGTCCTGAATTGGCGACAGCTTTTGAAAAGCATACCGACGAAACCAATAACCACATCAGTACCCTGGAAAAAGTATTCGAACTACTCGAGGAAAAAGCCCAGGCTAAAAAATGTGATGCAATGGAAGGTCTATTGAAAGAGGCAGATAGCATAATTGAAGATACCGATGCAGGCACGCTTATCCGTGATGCAGGACTAATCCTTGCCGCTCAAAAGGTTGAGCATTATGAAATTGCCACTTATGGTACACTAGTAGTCTTTGCACAAAATATGGGACATAGCGATATAGCTGAGCTCCTGCAGACCACCCTTGACAATGAAAAAGCCACTGACGTCGCTTTGACAACTGTTGCTGAAAGCTTTATCAACGAACAAGCTGCATCAGAATAAATGAACCTATAACTCCTCTTAGCTAAACACTAAGAGGATTCTTTTCACAATTACATTGTAAATTAATAAGAAATGAAAAACGAATTGACTCATCAAATTTTGGATCGCGTAACCTCAGTTGGATTGAATACCACAGGAAATGAGAATATTGACAAAGGAGAAAGAATCATTTCGATGATAGCTGGAGGATGGTTACTTTACAAAAGTTTAAAAAACATTGGCAAAAGCCCAATGCTCGGGTTACAGGGTTCTGCTGCTGCGGGACTGATGTTATACCGAGGCGTCTCAGGAGTATGCCCAATTTATAAAAAACTCAACAAAGACACCACCGACCCGGGAGCAATTAGCATCACAGAAAATATTGTAGTTAATGCTCCGAAAGATAAAGTCTATGCATTTTGGCGAGACCTATCCAATCTACCCAAATTCATGACTCATTTGAAAAGTGTGGAGGAGATTAATGAAAGTATTTCATTGTGGATAGCAAACACTCCTGGAGGCCTGGTAGACCTCAATTGGAAAGCAGAGATCACCCGTGAAGAAACTGGAACATACTTAGGTTGGCAGTCCCTGGAGGATGCCATGATCGTGAATGCAGGAAAAGTAGAATTCAAAGAAACATTAAACGGCACTGGCACCGAATTACACATTGAAATTGACTATTTCCCACCAGCAGGTACTGTTGGCAGAGGGATCACCAAAGTATTCAATGGTATCTTTGAGCGCATGATTAAGGAAGATATTCAGCGCTTTAAAACTTATGCAGAAGAGACTGACTTTAAAGAATTTGCAGGACTTACTGTTGATTAGACCAATGCTGGCCCTGATAACGGGGCCAGTATTTAATTATGGCTTAGGATCTTTAGACTGAAGTACTTCGATAGAGGCCTTTTGAGTCTGTTCCATTTTCTTTTTCAATTCAGCAGCCCTTTCTTTCAAATCAGCAGATTTCTTAAGTAAATCCTCGCTAATTTCTGCATTAGTGGCTTCTTCGTTACCTTGCTCTAGATTATTCATAAATTAGGGATTTCCTCCAAAGATACAAATTATAACTAAATATTTAAATGGCGGATATGAGCTAAACTAACTTCAGGTAGATCTTGACTGGCTAACTAATAAAACCATTACTCTAACTCATCCATCATTCTCCCCTCATCAAAAAACAATGAAATCCATAATCTCTTTTGCTAATTAATTTAAAAGATCAGGAAAGATTATAGTTAAGATGATCTTTATAATCAAAGTTCCCTTCCTAAAGTGCTTTCTTTTTCAGTGTCCTTGATCTAAGCTAGCGGAAGTGAGAACGAGAATACCGAACCTTCACCAAGCTTACTATCTAATTTTATGGAACTTCCATGTAACTTGAGAACTTCAGCAACGAGATAAAGGCCGATTCCAAATCCAGAAACCTGCATGGTCTGTTGATCATTGACTCTATAAAAACGTTCAAATAAACGTAACTGATCAGCCTTTGAAATTCCTACGCCTTGATCTGCAATGTTAAAACGCAATTGCTTATTGATCAATTAGCAAATTATTTTCACAGTAGTACCAGAACCTGAGTATTTTACAGCATTATTCAATAAATTAGTCAACACCTGAGCTATTTTATTTCTGTCAGCACAAAGTTCAACATCTGGACAGCCACTGTATTCCAGCAGGTGATTGGGCGCTAAAATAATGGCTTCTGAGATGGTTTCTTCCATCAGTTCTTTTAAAGAAAACTGACTTAATGATAAGGTCATTTTACCATGTTCAAGCCTGGAAATATTTAAAAAATCATGGATCATTGTCGTCATTTTAACTGTCTGTATTTCGGCTCTTGTCAGCACGTTCAAAATGAATTGATGCTCAAGCCCCTGCGCTTTGACCATGGCCAGTTGTATATAACTTTTCAAAGAAGTAAGCGGAGTTTTAAGTTCATGGCTGACGATACCAATGAAATCATGTTTACGTTGTTCTTCAAGTTTTTTATCGGTAATGTCCCGGGCAATCTTAGAGAGCCCCGTTATTTGTCCCTGGCTATTCTTTATCGGAGAAATGGTCAACGATACATCAATGAGACCTCCAGCCTTGTTTAGCCTTTTAGTCTCAAAATTCTGAACACGTTCTCCTGTTATCAATTTACTTAGAATCATTGATTCCTCACTTTTTCTATCCTGGGGAATGAGTTTTAATATAGACTCTCCAATCATTTCAGCTGCTGAATATCCAAAAATCCGTTCTGCTGATGGGTTCCAACTTGTAATGATACTATTGAGGTCTTTACTAATAATTGCATCATCACTTGAGGCAATAATAGCAGAAAGTATAGCACTGTTTGTTTCAGCTTGTTTCAAATAAGTAATATCTCTAGCTATTTTTGAAACCCCTATTATTTTGCCTACACCGTTTTTAATTGGCGAAATGGTTAGCGATACCTCAAAAATCCACCATCTTTTCTTAGGCGTTTGGTATGAAAATGGTCCACCCTTTCACCCTGATTAATGCGTATTAAAATTGCTGGTTCTTCCTCAAGCCTGTCCTGTGGAATTAAAGTCAATATTGATTTTCCAATCATTTCAGCAGCGCTATAACCAAATATTCGTTCTGCAGATTTGTTCCAACTAGTTACCATGCCATTTAAATCCTTACTTATGATCGCATCATCAGAAGAATCTACAATTGCAGCCAGTATCGCTCCTTGTTCCTCTAGGCCCTGGTATTCCGAGATCAACTTTTCCTGCTGCTTGATTAACTGAATAAATTCTAGTTTTGGTAAATTCCGCCCATTTAGTGTCTCTTTCAGAGCTTTCCTATCATCCATTTATTTGCGAATTTTTTGTGGTTTCCAAAGCACCGATAATTTCATTTTACATACAAAGTATATATAAAGCCTGAATTAATACCTCATCAGTTATGGTGTTCTTCTGTCTAATTCCTAACCAGCGATTTAAATTGTTTCTTCGAAACTGGAATGTCCCCAGCATCTATTTCTTGTTCATTAATACAGTGTTTGTTAAAATACCTTTTCACCACGATTCCCGCAAATAATTTTTCAAAAGTATCTTTTTTCCAAACCACCAAACAAGCTAACATCATAAAAAACAGCGCAGTTATTCCAAACCCTTTAGCATAACTATTAAATAAGCTTGACAAGTAAAAAGTGAAAGTAACCATACAGAGCAGAAAGGTGAGCATCACCATAAAAAACAAAAACGTACTGGACAATACATCAGCGATTAACTTTGATCCTTTCTCTAGAGCACTAAATTTAAAAATCTCGATGCGGATGCTTAAATAGTCTTTGAATTCTAACCAAAGGGATTTGAGAGCAATAAGTTTAACATCAATCATAGGCACGTTTTATAAATAAAAACCAACTGAATAAAAAAATTTTAAAATAAGCCTTTAAAAACAAGCAAAGCCAACGCATTTCCTTGGGTAAAGTACTTTCTGATATATGACTAATGTGTATTTTTTTTTTAAGACCGCTTTTATAGATGTTTTTTTTAAAATATATAAGCACATTATCATACTGATTATCAGATAAATTCAAATAAAAATGATAAAATTGACTAAAACAAATTAAATATTTAAATTTCCTTCAGGATTTATTTAGCACCACATCCTCCAAAGTTCATGATTACCGGAACGGATCTCATTCGATAAATCCTGCATAAAAGCATCTTCTAAATTTCCCTCCATAGTTGTATTCACAATTTGAGTATTTGTTAAATTCACAGAAGTAAAACTGATTTCTTTTTTTCGACTTACTTTTTTTAAATGCTTTACTGCTTTTGAAGTTTTTGTTTTCATAAATAAGATTTTAAATGGAGTACATCAATAAAACAGGTGTCAAGAATGATTGTTTCAATTGAAGTTCCTTCTGTTACACAAAATAATATCCCCTAACTTTAAATTCGCTGTTATCTTGTTTTAAAAAGAAAAAATCGAAGAAGCACTTTTTATCTCTGAATTATTTAATATAAAAAAAACAAAAATGGAGTAATCGCGTTACCCCTAGGTATAGGTTGAACTGAAATAACTGAATACGTATAAAAATGGAGGCAATACAAAATGTTCTAATGATAATTAATGAAAAAGGTAGACTTCGAGTACCCAAATCTTTCCTAATTCCAATTGCGGGCTTTGCCAGGCTAAGAAGGGCCGGATACATTAGAATACAAAAAGAAAACACTGAATTCTATGCCTATCTCACGCCAAAGGGACTAACTTATTTGCAGGATCACTTCATCACCTCGAAATTAGTCCAGGAATACCTTTTAAAATATTGAACTTTTTTTGGAGTTAGTAGGCTAGTCCAGGCTTATGCTTTTTAATAAAATCAGCCCATTTAGTTGGTTGGCTACCGGTAATCACCTTTCCTGAAATATCAAACCGGCCTCCCAGACAGGGGCAATCCCAGCTTTGTTCAGCAGTAATGAACTGAACGATACAGCCAGCATAGGTGCAGGTCGGATCAAAATATCACCTTTCCTAGTCATCCTTTAAAATTGAAAGTTTCCTATCTTCAAAATTCACTATTTTTCCATCACCAGATCAAAATACTTGTGGGCCTACCCCATTTATATGTATACCTAAGTTTGGTTCCACAAAAATTTTTTTAACTGAGCGTTTGCTTTAGGTATCTGAAGATACATTCCTATGAACTTCTTTAACAACTTTGTCAAGATCTGTAACACTTTGAACAATCATTTTTGCAGCATCTTTAACATCTATCAAGTCTGTAGCCTCTTGTATTAATTTCCCAAGCCCCAACAGATTTGCTACATATCGGCGAATTGAATGAGAATGACTGATCTTAATCTCGTGGAGCTTTCCACTAACCTGCATTAACTCAGTGATATCATGACCAATACAAAAGATCCCAATAGGTAAATCATGGTCATTGAACATTGCCTTATATTCCCATTTTGTAATAATAAAACCACCGTTACCATCATGCTTACGTAAGGTTGCAGGAAAAACTGATTCTCTATGCAAGAATGCTTTTTCTGAAACAGCTTGACAAATTTGTTGATCTTCTTCGTGCATAGTTATAGCATAATGCTTACCTACAAGATCACCATGAATAGTTTGAAAAGCTTCGGTGTAATGCCTATTAAGATAACTGTATTTAGAGTCCATATCTACTGCTATAAGATAATACGTTCTTGAATCACCTAATAGTTCTTTAATTGCATGAAAATGTTGTATACCATTCATAGTTCTAAATACTTAGTAAAGGTAGCTTTTTAATTAAGTACATATCTGGTTAATGTTATTTGATGCATCATACAGTTCAACAACTTGTTTCTTTGATGCCATCATTTATCAATTATTTTTAATTGACCAAAGGTGTATCCTCTTCCTTGAACAAAGAAATAGGATTTATCGTCAATTGTCTTGACGCTATCAATAAGTCTAATTTCTTTTGTTTGGAGAACAAAAACTTTAGATTTCTTTTTAAAGGATTTGATCAAGTCTTTGTTATTTTCTTTTATTGAGAAGTCAAACGTCAGAATTATCATTAGAATAACACCACAAATGATAAAAAGATATTTGAAATTTTCTATGTTCATAAGTTTGTTTTTAAAACTTTCTACACCTATTCCCGAGAGATATTCGGATTGGTAGTAATTATTTAATTAGGCTTCATCGTTCCAATTTTTTATTGCATCCATTATTTATTTCACCCTTTACTTTATTAAATCTCGTTTTGTATATTAATTTTTCATCCTTCCTTCTCTATAAGTCTGCCCAGTATCGATCATGACCAAGTTGCGACTGATCAGCTGCAGCTTAGTGAGTAGGATCATGCGAAATCTTTATTAATTGGTAATTCCTGGATTCAAAACCTAGCTGTTCTGTTTTTTTCAGGAATCCTAGGGTTAGTCTCAATACGAATCACTTACAGTGTGTCATATTATCTCTAATGATTTATATGACAATAAATTTTAGTATCAACAATGATCTTATTAAACAAACAAGAACATTAACATTTTACGTATCAAAATGTTTCAAGTAAAAAGTTATTAAAACCCATTAAAACTAATTTCAATTTTACACGTATTGCAAAATAAAAATTGCCACTTCTATTGAAATTTAAAGTGGTCGTTAAACCAAAAAGTGTTCCCTTTATGAGAGTCACTATTCACACATATTTGTCAATTAAAATTTTTTATGATCAACCAGTGATATACTGCCAATACTCAAACTTTGAGTATTGACTTTCGCTATCTTTAAATGGATTAACGCTAAAAGTGTTGTGGAATTTTATGTTTAACCTATCATGTCATTCAGGGAATGATGGATAGCAAAGCCATAGCAACAGCCATCAAAATAGGAAATGGAAAAGCAGAACTGAATACTGAGAAGGTGGAAAAATCTAGGTATGGATAAAAGAAAATAAACATATATTAAAAGACGGTAACAATCTCAAAGGTTGATCTAAAAAATGAAGTAATCCATGTGGTAGATATCGTCTTAATCCATGATAATTTTGATTATTTAGAAAACCGTGCTACACTTTTAGGGCGCTTTTTACAGGACTTTTTACGCCTAAGTTTTTTAGAGCAACTTAAGAATCAGGCAATAAATTACCATTTATAATCCTTGACTGAATAGAGGATTGAATAGATATACTATCCCTTAAATATTTCTCCACGATCATACTTCCAATAGGGGCAGCCCAAACACTTCCATATCCGGCATTTTCTACAAACACTGCAATTGCAATTTTGGGATTCTTTCTAGGGGCAAAAGCTAAAAATGCAGCATGATTTTTCCCATGTGAATTTTGAACCGTTCCTGTTTTCCCACACATTTCAATGCCATTTATTCTTGCTGAGTAGGCAGTACCACCAGGATTATTAACGGCAAGGCTCATCCCTTGGATGACTGGCTCGAAGTACTCCGAATTGACATCAACTGAAAGTCGCTCCTTAAATTTAGGATTATTCAAATCTTGTGTACCGATGCCCTTTATCAAATGAGGTCTGTAATAAAATCCTCTGTTGGCAACAATAGCCATGATATTAGCCATTTGCATAGTGGTTATTCCCATCTCTCCTTGTCCAATTGAAAGAGACATATTGTATGACGAAGTCCAGTTATGGCTTCCGAATCGTTTAGTATAGAAAGCTGAAGAAGGTAACGAACCTGGTTTTTCATTTTGCAGATCTATCCCCAGCGCCTTACCTATACCAAATTTCATAATAGAAGATCTCCATTTATCATAAGCATCCACAGCACCAATACCTTGTTTGTCAATCATTCCAGAATAAATATAACCGAAATAGGTATTGCAAGAAGTTTGAATAGATTGAGAAAGATTTATTGGTCCATGCACATGAGTACACCCCATAAACCCTTTCTTACCATAACGATATCCACCCTGGCAATTAAAAACTGTATGTTCATTGATTAAACCGGCTTGTTGTGCCACCAAAGCACTCACCACTTTAAACACTGAACCCGGAGGATACTGCGCCTGGATAGGTCTAATGAACAAAGGGTGATTGGAATTATTCAATAACTCCATATAATTATTTCCTTTTTCTAGTCCTGACATTAAGTTCGGGTCATAAGACGGGCTGCTTACAAAAGCTAAAACTTCACCAGTACTGGGTTCAATAGCCACTATGCTGCCGATTTTATTATTCATGAATTTCTCTGCAAGTTTTTGAATTCCTTGGTCAAGGGAAGAAACCAAATCCTGTCCAGCCGTCGAAACGGTATCATATTCACCGTCTTTAAATTCACCTTTGGGTCGATTAAATGCATCTACCATTACATTTTTAACACCACGTTTTCCCCTAAGCTGTTGTTCATAAAAACGCTCTACCCCGCTCACACCTATAAAATCGCCAGGACGATAAAAACGATCATCGTAATGAATATCCCGTTCGGTAACCTGGTTTACATATCCCAAAAATTGAGCTGCAACGCTATCAGGATAAACACGAATTGTCCGTCTTTCGGCCCAAAACCCACTAAACTGATTGAGTTGTTCTTGTAAACTACTATAAGCTTCTAATGTGATTTCCTTTTTAAAAATTGAGGCTTTATAAGGAGAGAAATTCTTTGCCTTATTCACCTGATGCTCAAATTGCTCGAAATTAATATTTAACAAACGGCAAAACTTAGCAGTGTCAATATTTTTCATCTTAGAGGGAATAACCATAATATCGTAAACAGGTTTATTCCTAACCATAATTTGCCCCCCTCTATACCTTATATTACCCCTATTTGGATAAAGAACCTTTTTACGCAAGACATTTTCTGTTGCCGCTTTATAGTAAGAATCATCGATGAGCTGCATAAAAAGCAACCTAAAAAAAATAACAAGTACACACACCACCATAACACCCTGAATTACGGATTTTCTGGAATAATTATTCATTAAACTTCAAATTTTAAAAAAGACTTACCATTAAATGGCCTTAATATTATACTTAATCACGAAGATTGATTTATTATTCTTAATAAATCAATTTCTATCCATGAAGTTACCAAAGTGAAGTATTTTAATGAATTTTGATAACTCCTTTATCTCATTAAATATCATAAACTTTATGATTAATACTTACCTTGCTGTTTTACACCCAACTCAATTTATGCAGGCAACATTAACAAAACAAGGAATACTACTTATACTATTGAGCATTTTTAATTTATTCAGTAACTCATCTTCCGCCCAGGAAAATATTTCAAAGCGAAAAACTCCCATGATGGGATGGTCTAGTTGGAATAACTTCAGGGTTGCTATTGATGAAAATATCATTAAAGCCCAAGCAGACAAAATGGTTTCAACCAAGCTAAAAGATGCAGGCTACAATTTTATAAATATTGATGATGGCTTTTTCGCAGGCAGAGATGCTAAGGGTAACCTATTAACCCACCCTAAGCGCTTCCCTTCAGGAATGAAGGTACTAGCAGATTACATTCATAGCAAAGGTCTAAAGGCAGGCATCTATTCTGACGCAGGAATAAACACCTGTGCTTCAATCTGGGATAAAGACACCATAGGAGTAGGTTCAGGAATGTATGGGCATGATGAACAAGATTTAAATCTAATGCTCAGAACATGGGGATATGATTTTATAAAGATAGACTGGTGTGGAGGAGAAAAACTTGGTTTAAATGATGAAATGAGGTATACTCAATTATCTAATCGCATCAAATCAATAAGCAGTAATGTTTTGTTTAACATTTGCCGTTGGCAATTCCCTGGTAAATGGGCGGTAGAAATTGCTGATTCCTGGCGCATTTCTGGAGACATCAGCAATGATTTTAACTCCATTCTGCATATTATTGATAAAAATGCTGACCTATGGAAATTCAGTTCTCCCGGTCATATAAATGACATGGATATGTTGCAGGTAGGACGAGGTATGAGTGATGATGAAGATCGGTCCCATTTCACCATGTGGAGTGTAATGAACTCTCCCCTGCTTCTTGGAAATGACCTGAGAACCATATCCAACAAAACCTTAGCGTTAGTCAGCAATAAGGAAATTATCGCATTGAACCAGGATAAATTAGGTTACCAAGCACGCAGGTTAAAAAAAAATGATAAACTGGAGGTGTGGGCAAAGCCGCTTATATCGACAATGAGCGGAGAGGTAGCTGTGGTTTTATTTAACAGATCTGATAAGAAACAAGAAATCACATTTGAATTGGATAGTATAGGCATTGATGCAGATAGATTATATAAAATAAGAGATTTATGGAAGCACCAGGAAACAGGCTGGATGAGCTTAAAATCGCAACAATTTGTAGTACCGCCGCATGGTGTTGTCGCACTTAAGGTTATGGGCAAATCTATACCATTTAATGTCTTCCAAAAGGATATATAAACAAGTTATTTGTTTTGTAACCTGGATAACTTGGTCCCTTAAAATATGAGACGAAAAAAAAGTACAGCGTCTCTATGATAAAAAGAACGTATTTTATGGATCAACACCGATGGTGGCGGAATAAATCTGGTTGCCCCAGACAAAATATTATTTAAACACTATTTTCCGACCTATGGTTTAAAAATCGCCTCTATTACCTCATTTAGCGATCAAGAGCTGCTCATTTCTGCAATTAGTAAGGGATTATCCTTATCAATAAAGTCAGTGGAGCAATTTAACCCTTTCATAACAACAAAATTAATTCTCAGTGCGAAATCATTAAATCCTCTGGTATAGCTGTAAATATTAATAGTATCAGTCGGGATTACGTATATATGTAGAATTACATTTATAATGTACAACTGCTTAAAATGATAATATGTTTTTAATCCATGTAAGCCTCCATATTCACTTGCCCATCTTGGATCAGTTTGCCACGTTTGGGCTACAAAACCTCGAATAAGTTTTAAACTTACTAAACTAAAAAAGGGGTAAATCAATTACCCCGCTGAATTTACTTCGACAAATCAAAAAGCTCTGCATCTTCCAGGATAATCAGCTTGTCATTTGCAACTCCAAATTCTTCCGCCTTTTTTCTAAGAGAGGCCCTTGTGGTACGACAATGATCCAATGCATCCATATGCACAGCAATTACTTTAGCACTTCCACTAGCAGCTATAAGTGCCATGGTCTGCTGCTGATCGGCAATTCCTCGAAACCTTGGATTCTTGCACCACCGGAAATTACGATGATGAAATCTGGCTTGATCCTGTCGATATTTTTTCGGATCTGTTCTGTCCAAATAGCATCACCCATGATATAAATGGTGGGTTGGTTCTTTGCTGTTAATACGAAACCTGAGGTTTTACCCATCATTTCCAAAACTTTACCGGAACCATGTTCACCATTGACCCCCTCAATACCAATATTTTTCCAACTGGTCTTTTGCTCAAGTGTCTAAGCACCCGAAAACCCCTTTTGCTGAAAGAAGTCCCGGTCAGCAGGCTGATTAATCAACTTGACGGTCTTTGATAATAACTGGCCCGCAGGTTCGTCGAAGTGATCCGCGTGGGTGTGGGATACCAGAACGAGTTCAACGCCGTCGGTGATCGTCGAGATGATTTACTAACACTAAAAAGGGATAAATAAACTTTACCCCTTTTATTTACTTCGACAAATCGAGAAGGAAAAATAATTACCCTTATTTATTCACATGGCTGTGATCACGAACTACTTCATCTTAAGCTTTTGATGATCCTTTAATCTATTTACCCATATGGAATTCTGTTTTCAAATTAATAGTCACTATTGCATAAAAAAGCAGATACTATGGAAACTTTACATCAACTGTCGCATTTTTTTAATAAGAGACCTTTTCAGAATTAGGAGACTTAACTTTCCAATGTACTGAACTAAGAACTTTGCTTTTCTGCAATACAAAAACTGCCCATAAATCCCAAAAGCACAGTTATAGCAACACCTGGACTGCAGAGCTTTTAGTCCTTATTCGAAACCATATTCTTATAAATAATGCCGTTTTTCATAATGATAATGAAGTTCTTTTCAGGATTTTCTATTAATTTTATATTTTTTATAGGGTTTCCATCCACTAGTAGCAAGTCAGCATAAGCGCCTTGTTCAATAACACCAAGTTTTCCTTCAGAATATGGGTTACGCTTACCACATAAAGCAAGCAACTCCGCATTGGTGGAAGTAGCCATTCTTAAGATTTCGAAGGGTTTGTACCAACGTACAAGTTTGGCAAGCTGTGCACCTTGCCTTGTAGCCAGTTTTGCATCAAAAAGGCAATCGGTGCCCCAGGCTGTTTTTATATTATATTTTTTTGCGAGCGCGTATGCATTGTCTGTTCCTTTGGTCATTTCCAACTGCTTTTTTCTGTTCTCTGATCCTTCAGGCTGGGGATTGGCATCAGCATCATCCAAAAACGGCTGCAATGATAACCATACCCCCTTTTGTGCAAGGAGTTTCGCTGTCGCATCATCCATCAATTGCGCGTGTTCTATGCACTTTACACCGGCATGTACGGCCGCCACAATAGCCTTTGGTGTATATGCATGCACAGCGACATAGGTTCCCCAATTATCGGCTGCATCCACAGCTGCCTTAATTTCTGCCTCTGTAAACTGGGACACGTCCAAAGGATCATAGCTAGAGGCCACACCACCGCCGGCCATAACTTTGATTTGGGTGGCACCCAAACGCAATTGTTCCCTTGCCCGCATTAAAACCTGATCGGCACCATCAGCAATGATCGTCATACCAGATTTTTCCATATAATTTAACGGTGCGCCTGTATGCTTTGGCACATCTGTAGGCATTCCAAAGTCACCATGTCCACCGGTTTGGGAGATGGTAGCACCGCTTGGATAAATACGAGGCCCATTAATTATTCCCTGATCTATCGCTTTCATGAGGCTAAATGAGGCTCCTCCCATGTCACGCCCTGTCGTGAATCCACGAAATAGTTGTTTCTTGGCTGCATCTGCTGCAACAAGGTTAACATATCCTATATCTGATATCATTGCAAGCTGTAATGGAATTGATTCCATTGTTAAGTGAATGTGTGCATCGATTAATCCTGGCATTAAAAACTTACCCTTGCCATCAATAATTTGCGTATTTGTGCTTTGAATTATAGCAATAGGGCTGGTAGAAACGGTTTTTATCAGATTAGCTTCGATCAATACATTTCCGATGATGGTTTTCTCATCTTTACCGTTAAAAATTTCTACATTATTAATCAGTATAGCTCTAGGCTGTCCTAATGCCATGCTAGCCATTGTTAATAGAATAATAGTGAATACGTATTTCATAACTTATAAATTAGCTGAATTAGAAATAAACCTATTTTTGCAGAGTGGCTACATAGAATGTAGATCTGGAGTTAGTACATTTGAATAGACAGTAAGTTAAGAGAATTCATAACTTAACAGAAATTATGTCCCGAGAAAGAAAAGCGTATCCAAAAGAGTTCAAGCTGATGAGTGTTGAACTGAGTAACAGCCGTAACGATTTGACAGCCCTTGCCAAAGAGTTAGATATCCAAGTCTCTTTATTGTATCGTTGGAGGAAGGAATTGTCAAACAAACAGAGCACTAGTTTTCCAGGGAATGGGAAAGTAATACTAACGGAAACCGAACAAAAGTTAGCCCGATTGGAAAAAGAACTTCGTGAAACACAAATGGAGCGAGATATATTAAAGAAGGCCATCAGCATTTTCTCCAGGAGCGACAGCAAATATTCAGGTTCATAACGGATCATAGTACGTTATTTCCTGTCGGGAAAATGTGTTTAGTATTAAAGGTAAGTCGGGGTGGTTTTTATAGCTGGTTAAAGAATATTCCCTCAAACCGAAGTATTGAAAACAACATGCTTGAAACCGAGATTCTTCAGGCTTTTGAAAACAGTAAAAAAATATACGGAAGTCCTCGGATCACTCAGGAACTTCATAAAAAGAACATAAAAGTGTCCAGACCAAGAGTTGCCAGAATGATGAGAAAAGCGAATTTGAGAAGTATCGTAAAGAAGAAATTCAAAGTGACCACTGATTCCAACCATAAGTTCCCAGTACCGGAAAATAGGTTGGGCCGTGATTTTAAGCCAGGAATATTAGGTGCAGTTTGGGTATCGGACATCACCTACATTAGAACAAAGCAGGGCTGGCTATATTTGACCACCGTTATAGATCTGGGTGACAGAAAAGTGGTCGGCTGGGCATTAAGCACAACAATGAAGGCTATAGATACAACAATACCAGCATTTAAAATGGCACAAAAAAACAGACCTATCATTCAAGAGCTTATTTTCCACTCTGATCGCGGGGTTCAGTACGCCTGTAATGAATTTAAGGGCATATTGGAGAAAAATGCCTTGATCATCAGGAGTATGAGCAGAAAGGGTAATTGTTGGGACAATGCAGTCGCTGAGAGCTTCTTTAAAACACTTAAAACGGAATGTATATACCAACATAAGTTTATTAACAAAGAGCAGGCAGCACTCGTCGTATTTGAGTATATAGAAACATGGTATAATCGCAAAAGGCTACATTCAGCTTTGGGGTACATGTCCCCACAGGAATTTGGTCAAAACTTAAATAAACAAAATATTGCAGCTTAACCCAATGTCCATTTTATTGTTGCAATTCCAATCATTATTTCAACAAATCAAACTCCGACTTTTTGAACAACCTTTTTCATTAGTGTGTCAAGTTGGGAATTGAGAAAGATATTTCGTTCTCGACTACCAGCATTCTTTATTAAGCTTTAAAAAAGCTATTTATTAAAGTTAACTTTTTTAAATTATTAACGGGTCAATTAAATATGATAATAGCCCTTATAAAAAAACATATATTTAGATTTAGCGACTGCAACTAAAATATTCTTAAGAAAACCGCGCGTTATTCGAGGAGTTGAATTACAAAAGCCAACAGATGATGTAAAAACGTTAATTTTAGCACCAGGTTCGAATCCATACCCGCCAGCTTTGTTGAGACTTCTGTACTGCTGCGATGTGCTGCGAACCCATTTTTCAGCAGTCTGATAGAAATGCTGTGGGTACTTAAATCCTAGCTCGCAGGCAACATCAGCTATAATATTAATACCCTCAAGCATCTTAATTTTAGCTACATCGATCGCCACTAAACCTTTTTGTTACTCACCATATTATTGGTAACCAACCTGGCAATAACCACGGCAGGATATAATATCCCTACTGCAGAAAGCAAAACTGAAAGCATACGTGAGGCCATTCCATCAGGATAAATATCGCCATAACCAACTGTAGTTAACGATACCAGGCTGTAATAAACATAAACAGCATAATCAGTATCGTTATTATGCAAATTTATATTCCCGGCAATTGATTTACCGGTTTGAATTTTTAAAATCTCAAAAGCAAACGCGCCCATTAAGGCAAATAAGAGATAAACATTCACTGCTCCTATCACTCTGAAGACATTACGCTCTGCATTTCGAAACAACAGCCTAACATTAATAAAAATGAACAAACTCATATTCACAAGCCCAACTAAACGCTCCACTAAATAGTATTCCTTAGGCGTATCGTCAAATCTAATCATGAGCAAAATCAAATGCGCCAAGAACAGAAATGACGATAAATATATGTTCCACCTATCTTCGCTTGAAAAAATCCCAATAAAGTAGAGTGCGAGGAATAACATATTTAAAACCAAAATATCTACTACTGCTCCCTCTAGCAAAATGGGCATAATAAATACCATAAAAAAGAGCATTACCAATAATGTGATAAAGCTGGTGTCTGAATGCCAATAATCCTTTACACTATTAATAATTCGTTTCAACGGCAGTATGATTTAGATAAATTTAAATAAGAACCGGCGGTAACAGCTTGTTGAGCATATACAATTTAGAGCTGAAAGAATGTAAATTAAACATTTGCTGCAACTTAATTTCAAATAATTTAGCAATATAATATACACGAAAGGTCCAAAATCCAATCCACCTAAATCCAAGTAGCTACTCAGTATTGCTAAAAACAAGCAGTTGTTGAACGCTTTTAATTAAGTTGCAACCTAGACACTTTATGAGCTCTTGGTTATTTTATTGGTTATAGAGGTGACCACCTCATCTAGTTCGACTGAGGATTTGGCGAGGTGTTTTATTAGCTCCTCACTCTCCTGATCTAGACAATTGTATTGCAGTAGATTTACCAGCGCCATTATTTTTGTTAAAGGAGCACGTACCGCATGGGACTGTAACCAGGCGATTTCCTTGAGTTTATTGTTCTGCTCTTCAATAGCTCTCATTTGCTTTTTATTCTCGGTAATATCTTGCATTGCTCCAATCATTCTATAAGCATTTTGATTCTTGTCAAATCCAATGTATCCACGGTCCATGATATCGCGGTAAACACCATCACCACACAAAAACCGGTATTCATCCTTCCAAAATACAATCCCTTGTTGAATTTGCATTTCGATCTTTTCCATTACCCTTGGACGGTCATAAGGATGAATATTGTTCTCCCACCAGGAGCCGTCCGTCAGTAAACTAGCCGACTCGTATTTCAAAATTTCACTGAGTCCAAGATTCCAGCTGATTTTCTTGGTTTTAAAATTAAAATCCCAGATGGCATCTCTGGTAGCTCTTGCTACGATCTTATAGCGTTCTACACTCTCAAAAACTAGGTTTTCGTGCTCCACTCTGTCGGTAATGTCTCTGGAATTACAAACAATCCCTAAAATAGATACATCTTCAATCAGGTTCGTTGCACGGGTTTCGATCCACCTCCATTCTCCTGCGATATTCTTAAAACGGAATGGAGAAAACAGCAGCTGCTGAGTTGTTTTTAATTTTTCAGCTTCTTTAACGACTTGATCAACATCATCAGGGTGAATGAAATCCAAAGCATTTTTACCTATAAAAGTAGTCGACTCAATTCCCAGTATTCTCAAGGAGGTTGGGCTTACATATTTATAGTTCAACTCCAAATCAACAATAGCAATCAAATCAGACCCTTCTTGAACCAGGGCCTTAAATCGCTGTTCACTTAAAGCCAGTTGCTGCTCTGCAATGATTCTACTGGTAATGTCTTGAGCCAGCACTAGCCTAGCCTTAAGCCCATTGAAATCAATTAAACTACTTTCAATTTCAACAAAAATAAGCTCGCCGTTTTTCTTAAGATGCCGGAAAACTGTTTTATAAAATTCTTCACTGTGATCGTCCTCCCGAACTATATCATTTACCAGAACCAAATCCTCCGCAGGACTGATATCGGTAATTTTCATATTCAAAAATTCCTTTTTACTATAGCCATACTTCATTACAGCCGCCAGATTAACCTCTAAAAAGAAAAAAGTTTTGATGTCAAAAACCCACATTGGCAAAGGCGACTTTTCGAATAGATTGTCAAGACTGATAGGATCAATTTTACCCTTCATTTTGCTTCGATTTACAGGTGTGATTGTTGATTAATTATAAATGGCAAAAAAAATTCAGGATATTCAATAGGTAACCGTAAACCTCAAAAGTCAATTTCCGCTAACATATAAAAAAAAGCAATAACTAACCACCCTCATCAGAAAATTCACTTAAATACCCAGGGTCAAGCTAAACCTATCCTAAAAATAAATCTAGAATAGACCATTTTTGTTCTGTTTTAACAGGCACAATTTATTTCAGAAATCGCCCCTCAGATCCTTGTATTAATAAAGTATCATCAACATTTTTATATTGCTAAGAACCTTAATTGCTAAAAAGCGGTAAATTGGCTTATAGGAATAATTTTTATTGGAATTTTACTTATATAAAGATCGTTTTTTTATGGTGACAGGATCTTGCATGTAGTTGATATACGTAAAACAATTCAATTCCAAACTTGTTTAGCAGGCAAAAATTTTTGAAAAGACACTTAGATTTCTATCATCATGTTGCTGCCCTTTGGGGTCAATGCGCAAAATGCTGGTAAAATGTTCGCTGAAACAACCAGGTTGTGGATACCGCTGGAACCGACTCCGCCTGAAGTTCAATTAAGTATCTGATCAAGCTTGAAGAAGCATTTTAACCCATCCAGAAGAACCCAAATAAATTTTAGTAGTCCAAATCGCCAAAGACTCAAAATCAGCTGCTGCGGAAAGAATCAAATAAAAACGGTATTTTTGCAGAAAATGGACATTTTATGGCCATTTCAGCCTTCCTTTATAAAAACAGCTATGAGCACAATAAACTATCCGCAATTCAGCCTAGATTTTCATAAAAACATCTTAGAAAGCCTGGAAGATTATGGAGTATTTACTACTGATAAACATGGAATTGTAACTAGTTGGAATAAAGGAGCAGAAAATGTGCTCGGCTATGTTGAACAGGAAATATGCGGCCAGTCTGCCAGGATCATCTTCACAGATGAGGATCGCAAGAATGAAATTCCAGAGCATGAATTCACAGAAGCAATGGAAAAAGGAAGAGGTCAGGACGAGCGTTATCATCAAAGAAAAGATGGAAGTTTGTTTTGGGCCAGCGGACTAGTTTTTCCATTATATGACAATGACCAGAACCATATTGGCTTCACCAAAATTCTTAGAAACCTAAGTAACCGCAAGCAGGCAGAAGAAGAGGTTTTAGAAGCCAGAAAATATGCACAAAGTATTGTTGAGACCTCTAAAGAACCCATCCTCATTTTAAATGCTGACTTGAGCATTAATTCTGCAAGTAAATCATTTTTTAATTTATTCAATTTAGACAAGCAGGAAGTCGAAAACCTAAACCTGTTCGAGGTGCTGTCCAGATCGCTCGACCCCCAGGCGCTAAAAGAGCAAATGCAAAGTTATGACAGCTTTGAAAACCTCGAACTAATTCAGCCTCAAAAACAGACTGATGAAGAACATATATTACTGGTTTCCAGCCGAAAGGTTTTTCAAACTTTCAAATCAATCGGCCAATTTCTCCTGACATTTGAAGACGTCACATCAGCACGAAAACTCGAACAGGCTAAAGAAGATTTCATGAACATCGCCAGCCATGAACTCAAAACCCCCATTTCAGTGATCCGCTCCTATACACAATTACTAGGTCTGGAACTAAAAGAAAAAAGCAATGATCGGGTCAGCAAAATTCTCAAACGCATTCTTCATCAATCAGACCACCTCAATAAGCTCACCTCGCTGCTGCTGGATGTTTCCGCCTTTAACGCCGGAAATATTAGCCTGAATAAAGCGCCTTTTGTATTGTTAGAACTGGTCCTGGAGATCGCTGCTGAAATAACCGAAAATGCAAACCATCAAATCATCCTGCAGGAAATCAGCGACGTCAGGGTAATGGCAGATCGCAGCCGCATCGCTCAGGTGATCACCAATCTGATAACTAATGCCATAAAATACTCACCTGATGCGGACATCATAAACCTTAATCTACAGGTAGATGATAGCAAAAAAACTGTAAGGCTATCAGTTCAGGATTACGGCATAGGTATTTCTCTTAAAAATCAACAAGAACTGTTCAAGCGTTTTTCAAGATCAAATCATAAAAAAGCGAGAAACATAGACGGTTTTGGCATGGGCTTATACCTCTCTCAGGAGATCATAAAAGCACACAGGGGTCAAATAAGCGTCATCAGTGAGGGAGAAAATGGCTCCACATTCTATTTCGATCTAGATGTGATTTAAATAAATTGCTGCTAAGCCTGGTAATTACTCTGTCCCATTTTTACACTTTGCTCTAGCTTTTGTTTTAGCTGCTCAACAGAAAATGGTTTCAGCAAAAAATCATCCAAATAACGCAGCTCAGGATGCTCCTCTAAAGACATCCCGATTGAAGCAGTAAGTGCAATGATACAGACCTGACTTTTTTGTGGATCGCTCAACTCACGAATCCTCCTACTGGCATCAAAACCACTCATCACAGGCATATTAATGTCCATAAGTATTAAGTCATAAGGGTTCGCTATTACAGCGTCCAGGGCAAGCTCGCCATTTGCTGCAACATCAGCAACCAGCCCCCATCTGGTCAGCGTTTTCTGCAATACCATCACGTTTACAGGATTATCCTCAGCAATCAAAATTCGCAAATGCCCAATTTCAGTACTGAATTCATCCGGCATAACCTGAGGCTCATCATTAACAAGCTCAGCAAAGGACAGTTCAAAACTAAAGAACGTTCCCAGCCCCTGTTCAGATTTAAAGCTCAATACACCTCCATGAAGCTCCACAAGCCTTCGGGCAATACTTAAGCCAAGACCAGTACCCTGGAACTGCTCAGAGATTTGATGTTCAGCGCGAAAATAAGGTTCAAAAACACGAGCTTGCTGCGTTTCAGGAATTCCGATCCCAGAATCTTCAATTTCAAATCTAATGCGAAGCATAGCTGAATCAGCCGATACCACAACGGCCTTAATTTTAACAAATCCTGATTTTGTGAATTTTATTGCATTTCCGGCAAGGTTAAAAAATATTTGAGTCAACCGGATCTGATCCCCCATCACTAATTTCTCCTTAATCCGATCATCCATATCAAGCTCAAAGACTAAATTACTATCCAAAATCCGCAATTTTAGCGCGCCATACACATTACTTAATAAAAGGTCCAGGCGAAAACTCGTACTTTCCAGCTGTTCCATTCCAGCATCCAGGCGATTAAAGCTCAGGATATTATTAATCGTTGACATCAGGTTTTCTGCTGAAAAACTTAAGATATCCAGATTTTCCCTTTGTCGATCACTAGGATTGTCTTCCAGTAATATATTAGTTATCCCAATCACTGCATTCAAAGGGGTGCGAAGTTCATGAGACATGGTAGCCAGGAAATTAGTTTTCGCTGCCGCCATCTTTTCCGCCGAAACCAGCGATTTTTTAAGATTGGCATTCAACAGCCGCTCCTTACGGCTGGTCTTCTTAAATGCACGAAAAAAATAATGATGAATAAAAATAAGCAGTAAAAAGTTAAACACTAAAGCAAAACTATATTCATAAAAACTTACAGAAAGATTCCCAACTAAAAAGTCAATTTGAGTAAGCTCTTTGATAAAAAATAACGCCACCAAAGACAGAGTGTTGACTAATGAGTAAGCCAATCCCCATCGAAACCCCAGGATATAATAACCACCCGATACAATAATCAGAACGTACTGCACAGTCACTATATTTATTCCATCCTGCAGTAATAACATATTCGACCAAACAAAACAGGTCAGGCAAAAAATAAAATAATGCCCTACCTTTTTCCAGCAGACCTCTGTGAATATTAAAATCAAACCCAGGATAAATAGCAGTAATAATAAGCTAACCCTATAACCAAGGATACTGGGCTCCTGAAAGTAATATATAACCAGTAATACCATGCTCTGGAAGGAAAAAGCAATCAGCAATTGCATAAGGATTGTGATTCTTCCGCGGTTAAGCAGTCCGGCTTCGTTGTTGCGGATTGCTTTAAATTTCTCTATAAATCTTTTCATATTTGTTCACACAAATCACCTATTTATTTATCAGCTCTACCATAATATTTCTTTAACAAATGCCAGATCAATAGCGATCATGACGATCGCCTATAAACTCTGCATAATCATTTCAGCCGCTTATTCATTCTAAATGAATAAGCTAAGCCATATTTTAGCTTTTGGCCTGGCGTATGCCACCAGAATCCTTAGTTCGTGAATTCAATAAATTATTGTATTTCAACTCACAAGACATGGTGTGTATGCTGAACACCTGTTTTCAACAAACAAAAACAAGTTCTTAAGTCCTTATCTTAAGACAGCAGCAGCAACCCAACTTTATCTGAGATTAAAAAATAAAACACCTCATCAACCTAAAAAAATTTGATGTTTTATAGTCTATTTTTAGCAAAACCAATTAAGTTTAACCAGCTCCCTTATGCAAATTACATACCAAGGAAAATGAATTAATGCTATTAGAAGTTATTGAATTAATTATTTGGTCTATCCAGCAACCAAAGCTTTTTAATAGATATTAAAGAAAATTAAAATCCTATTTTTCTTCCTAAGATAAAAAGCTAGCATTATTTGTGAAGTCAAAAGCCGATAAAAGAACACCTACAAACTAATAGCTGCAGTGTTAGAAGAGACCCACTGCAATAAATTAGAAAGAAGTAGGCAATTTAAAGTGAAAAACACAACCATTATGCTCATTATCCTCCATCCAGATTTCACCTTGATGGGCGCTTACGATTTCTGCACATAGATATAATCCTATTCCAAAACCAGCAGCATTCTTTATCTTTGAATTTTCTATCTGGCTAAAAAGCTCAAAAATTCTACTTTTATCAATATCCGCAATTCCGCAGCCTTGGTCTGTGACACTTACCTGGACGTAACCTGATTCTTCAAAACAGCTTATGGTAATCGTTTTGTAAGCAGGAGTATATTTAATGGCATTAGCCAATAAATTGGCCACCAAAATCCCAATCTTTAACCGATCAGCTCTGAGGATAATCGGCTGAATACCGTTAAAAACAAAAGTGTGCAGGGCTGCTGACAGCCGAACTTCATTCAGATGCTCCAGCAATAATTCTTGCAAATCAAAATCGCTCAATTCCAATATAAAATTATCAGATTCCAAACGCGAAATACTCACAAAACCATTCACCATACCCGTCATTTTTCGAACCTGTGACATGGCCAGCACCATCATTTGATCCAGATTGTCATCCTTGTTGACTTTTACTTTCCTGCCCAATAACTGTAGTAGTCCAGTGAGGGAAGTAAGGGGCGTTTTTAGCTCATGACTGGCCATACCGATAAACTCACTTTTACGTGTCAGCTCCAATTTTTGACTAGTAATGTCCATAACTATTCCCCTAAACAGCACAAGTCCACCACTTAAATCCCTGACTACCCAACCAGTTAAACGAAACCAGAGTGTTTGTACTGAATTCACAGGCCTGATCGGATACTCTATTTTAAATGATTTTTCCAATTCCATAAATTCCTCCAAGATCTGAGCAACTGAATCCCGGTAATCTTCCTGAATCAGCTCAAGGACTGTGTTTAGCGAAACCTGCCCTGCACTAAAACCATGTAGTATGGCACCTCTTTCAGAAAAGCTCAGCACTTTGTGTTCACAACACAACTTCCAGGTTCCCAGCTTAGCAATCTTACTGAGCATAAAGCATTCTTCCTTACTGGAGGCCAGTTCATATTTAGAGACCTCTAGCTTTCGGGAGGTATCCTGCAGCAATTGTTTGGAAAATACCTGATCGCTAACATCCTGTATGCTCACCAGAATTCCATTGACAAGGCCATGTTCAGAAATAGTAGCATGAAAAGTATAATCGATAAACCTGGAAAACAGCTCCCCGCTCTGGCTCTTAAAGCGCATTAGGACCTGCTGATCTTTAAAACTCTCCCCGGTATGAAAAACCTGCTGAAGCTGTGCTAAAATAACAGCATCAATCATAGGAAAGGCTATGACTAAGGGTAGCCCCAGGGTTGGAATAGCCTGGTCACGTTTCCAGAAATCAAACATGGCCTCATTGGCAAAGCCAATAGTCAATAATTCACCTTTTAAAACAGCTACAGGAATCGGCAATAGGTTTAATAGCTGTTGATTTTCAGCATATGACAGCAAAACACTGTCATTTACATACGGCATAGGCTTTGGAGTTAAATAAAAAGAATTGGAAATCAACTATCTACCCCACAGAACATCCCTATACCCATAAAGTTTAAAAATAACTAAAATAGCGGCTATGATACTTGGGAATACAACCTTAAGGGGGAAATTACAAAATTTAGCAAAATTAAAAACATTCAAAAAATCACCCTAATTTTTAATCAGGTTAAACAAAATAGACATCAATGGAGTTATTATTCCTAAAATTTTGACTCCACTTGAATTTAAATCATATTATACCCGAGTCGCTTATTCTGGTCAAGGTACTGGAGGCGGCCAATACAGGAATTGTAATTACCGATAACCTGTTACCCGATAATCCGATAGTTTTCTGTAACCCTGCTTTTGAAGAAATTTCAGGTTACAGCCGCGCAGAGATCATAGGACATAATTGTCGTTTCCTGCAAGATCAGGATAGAGATCAACAGGCACGTTTTACGATAAAAAAGGCTTTAACTGCAGGAGAAAACTGTGTAGTAGAAATTCGAAACTACAATAAACAAGGAAAGCTATTCTACAATGAACTGCATATCTCTGCAGTAAAAGATGCCTCGGGTCAAATCACCCATTTCATAGGAATTCAAAACGACATCAGCAAAAGGAAAATAGCAGAACATGCGCTGGAAATGAATTTTAAAGAAATTGAGCAGAAAGTAGCCGAGCGAACCCAAATGCTACAACAAAGTGAAGAATATTTATCTAGCATTGTTGAAACCATTCGCGAAAGCCTGATTGTAATGGATAAAAATTATCATGTGCTAAGCGCCAATCAGCATTTTCTGAGTACCTTTAAAGTCTCCATAAATGACACAAAAGGAAAACTGTTATATCAACTGGGTAATGGGCAATGGAACATACCTGAACTTAAAACCATGATGGAAGAAATCCTTCCCAATAACAATCCGGTGTTAGATTATGAAGTAGAATACGAATTTCCGCACATAGGTAGGAAATTGATGCTGCTCAACGCCCACCGGGTAGAGTTAGAAGGACAATTCAAAGACCGGATTTTACTAGCCATAGAGGATATTACTGAGCGGAAGGCCATTGAGCAGCGCAAAGATGATTTTCTGTCCATTGCAAGTCACGAACTTAAAACACCTTTAACCACCGTTGTTGGTTACATGCAGATGATCCAAAGGCTTATGCCTGAAAATGCTTCAGATAAATTCAGAACAGTAGTCAACAAGACAGGCAGCTATGTAGGTCGCCTGAACCAACTGTTGTCCGAGCTGCTGGACGTTTCCAGAATACAAAGCGGTAATATCGAATTGCATAAGGAACAATTTGATTTTGACAAAATGATCCTGGATACCATAGAGGGTATTCAATCCGCCAGTCCATGCCACCAAATTACCATTAAAGGTAAAACAGGCATCTGTTATTATGGTGATGAATCTCATCTCATCCAGGTACTAACCAACCTGATCAGCAATGCCATTAAATATTCACCAGAATCTAATATCGTTGAAGTCCATATCTCCAGAGTCAGTAATTTTATTAAAGTTTCTGTGAAAGACCATGGAATGGGGATTAAGGAAGACGAATTGAAGAAAATCTTCCAGCGATTTTACCGAATAGGTGAAATTCAACAAAAACTATCCTGGAATGGGCATTGGTCTGTATATCTGCGAGCAGATCATCAAAAACCACCAAGGTACCTTATGGGCAGAGAGTAAACCTGGAACAGGTTCCCTATTTAGCTTCACCCTACCGTTAAACCCTACAAAACCTTAAATAAATGGATAAGAAAGTAATGATTTGTGATGACGATAAAGGCATTCTTGAAATGATGGAACTAATTGTAGAGGATTTTGGTTACCGTGTTTGCACAGAAGCAAACAGCATGAAATTGATTAAAGCCATGGAAAGGGAAAAACCTGATATTCTAATACTGGACATTTGGATGCCCTTACTTTCAGGTGATCAGGTACTAAAAAACCTTCGATCAGATCCAAAATTCCAAAAGCTGCCGGTAATTATGTACTCAGCCAGCACTGATGGAGCGGCAATTGCAAAAAAAACAGGGGCAGATGACTATCTGCCCAAACCTTTTGATATTAATTTACTGATCGAAAAAATCCAAAAACTTCTTTAAAAACTACTCAGGTAGGGTTTATAAACTTCAACATTATGTTTACTACAAAGTAAGTAGGCATAATAATTGTCAACACACCAGTATTTTTTTGGTTAAAAAACACACATGAATATTTTTTTACTTTTTCTCAGTTGCATTCTTTTGTCGTTTTCCTTGCTTTCTTTAATCAGAAATGATTATTGGACATTCAGAGTATTCGACTATCCAAGATTGCAAAAATTTGTTGCAACAGCAGCTACCTTAATTCTCGTTATTGTCTTTTTTACTGAATACTTTCTACCACAATGGATGCTGGTAGGCTTACTATCGCTGAATCTGGCTTTTTTAGGCTATCAAATTATCCCTTTTACTCCATTAGGGAAAAAACACATTTTATGGAGTAAGAACTATATTTCCGGTCAGAGTATCCGCATAATCATCTCAAATGTATTTCAAGATAACACCAACTTTCAAGGCTGTCTTGACGTTTTAAACAAAAATGAAGCAGACCTGATCTTATTATTGGAAACTAATAAAATCTGGGAGCAGCAGACGATCAGCCTTCAAAAAACACATCCGTTCCATTATCGTGTACCTCAGGAAAACACCTATGGAATGATACTTTACTCAAAGTATGAACTGCTCAGCCCGGAGCTAAAATTTCTTGTGGAACAGGACATCCCATCCATCCATACAAAAATTAAATTACCCTGTGGCCAAATCATACAGCTATATGCTTTACACCCTACTCCACCAGTGCCCAATGAAAATCCAAGATCAACCGAGCGCGACAAAGAACTGCTGCTTATTGCAGATATGGCTAAAGCCTGTTCTGATCCTGTCATTGTGATTGGAGATATGAATGATGTAGCCTGGAGCTATACTACAGAATTATTTCTTAAAATGAGCGGCTTACTTGATCCCAGACGCGGACGTGGATTTTATAATTCCTTCCATGCCCATTATCCCATCATGCGCTTTCCACTAGATCATGCTTTTATATCTACGGATTTCAAACTTCATAAAATAAAAAGGCTACCAAATTTTAACTCCGACCATTTTCCTATTTATATAGGATTACAATATGAACCCGCAGCAGAACTACAACAGCAAAGCATCAAAGCCAGCCCTGAGGATATAGCCATAGCCCAGGAAAAAAAACATGCAGTCACCTATATTATATAGTTTATGTAATCTTTTTATCACCAGCAGTACAGTAGGAAAGGGAATTGCGGGGACAACGCAGTAGCAGAGCGCTACTTCAAGGCAAAAAAGCTAAATGTGTAAAATCAGCACAGTTTGACTGACAAAGCGCACGCAGCGCGCATCGTTTTCCAATATATTGAAACTTGGTACAACCCTAAAAGACTACATTCTACACTGGGCACCTCTCTCCATAGGAATTTAGAATAAACTTAAACAAACAAAATATTGCAGCTTAACCAAATGTCTACTTTATGGTTGCAATTCGATATCCTATACAAGATATCCCTTAAGTAATTAGTGCAATCCAATACGTATTTTTTTAAATAAAAACAGTATTAATACTAATTAGCCACTTATTACCTTTGTATAGCTATGCTTAATATAATTTATAAAAATACATCGGGTAATTATAATCTTGTAGAAGCTGAAAACAAGGAAAAGATGCCAGGGACTTATCTCTGTATGAAGGGATATAATGAAATTGTCTGCATTTTTGATAAGAAGACAAAGAAGGTTATCTATAAATGTGGAAAATACATGAATCACTATGAAAAACTAAAAAACCGATTTAAATTATATTAGCGTCTGAGCAAATAACTAAAGACATCTTTTATGATATTTTATTCCATGCCTTTCTCAAGCTACATCGCAGTAACCAAAGAATTATGCTGCATGTTTCGGCAAACTGGCTGAAGTTAGCCAAAGAGTTGAAGTTAAAAAGGGCACTAGTAAGGAAACCAACTATACCTACATTCAATTTATCCAGAAACTTCTGTCTAGTTTCGGGTTCAGCACACAAACTTATGGAATCAAAAAACACACTTTCCCCTTAAAAGTCCAGATTGACAAAATACTTCTTTTAAAAAGCACATCAGCAACAAGCCAGAGCACCGCTATCAGGCTCAGCAAAACCTTCTTTAACAGCAATTAATAACAGTCATTGAGCTTTGTCTTGCAATATACTTCGCTGCTATTCTCCTGTTGTCTAAAATACTGGTTGAAACATCTATCCCATATGGGATTTCTTCTGGTTACAAAACGTTACCATTGGTAAATTCTATTCAAATATGGAACCATTCAGCTTCGACAAACTTCCTGAAGTCGTCCGTCAGTTATTTGAGAAAATAGAAAGGATGGAAGAAATGCTTCATGAATTACAGCCAAAAGAACAGCAAGAGAACCAGCTGCTGAGCATAACTGAGGCCGCTGAATTCCTAAAAGTAACCGTATCTGCTTTATACACGAAAGTAAGCCGGCAAGAAATCCCGGTAAGTAAGCCTGGAAAAAGACTATACTTTAATAAAACTGAACTAAAAAAATGGATCCTGGCCTCAAGAAAAAAAACGATTGCAGAGCTAAAAAGCGAAGCAGAAGAACGAATTAAAATTCGTGATAAGCATAAAAACTTCATTTGAAAAAGGGAGTATACCATGCTGGTATACCCCCAATTCATCACGCCCCTAAAATTATGATGTCATTGTCTTTGAAGATTAACAGCTGTCACTTTGTGTCTCGCCTTTAATATCTGAGGATTGATGGAGATGGTCCAATAAGGTTTTAGTACTCAGTTCACATTCGCTGATGCAAACCATGTAATTATTTAATACCCATTCATTATTAAACCCATCATTAACAGCAGTATCAGATGCTGCTTTAACATTCATTGCTTTTAATTTACAATCAAATTGTAAATCCTTAAGTGTTGAGATTTCATTACCCATGGTTTTAGATTTAAGTCGTGTCGCATTTTTACAGACTAACATATCTACCTGTGGATTACATCTAACCTAGTAATAGGCAGGCTTATATTTAACCACGAATATAAACAATTTTCCTTCGGCAATTGAAAAATAAAACATATGGACACAAATTAAGGAATTAGATAAAGAAAAGCATCACTCTGAAGCTTCAGGGTGGTTTTTCTTTATGATTGTTTTAGGGTGTTCCTTTTTCAGGCAAATAACCTTAACCATGATCAGGCGCATCATTACAAGCATCATCCTAGAGTCGCCGGCTTTTCAAGTTGCCGCTTGAATCATACAAGCAATAACTAAAGGGGAAGCATCTACTTCCCCTTTATAATTAACTCAGTGAACTTGCTCCCGATCGGGCAAATTCCATACAAAGATTAAATGCAACCTGAGACCTTTGGGCTCCGGCCCCATCCATGATGCATTTAAACTTGCTTTGCTCATCCTTATAACCCCTAACATTCTGAAAATATCCTGTTACCGCATTGTAAGCTCCATACAATGTGCCCCTAGTACTTTGGTCCTGTTGAGTAGGACTGCAAAACGCATACTCCATCACATTACTGACTACATTGGTATAAATACTAGAAAGCTGATCTTGCTGATGATCTGCTAAATGCTCAAGTGTCTGCTTATTGGGTGCCATTGCAATCTGAACAAGCCGTTTCACCAAATGATCATTGATCTGGATTTTAGACCATTGATTAAAAACCTCCTGTAGCTCAACAGCCAAAAGGTTACTTATACCCAGCAGCTGATGTGCCTGTTTTAAACGATCCTTCGCACTGGATGTATGTCTTATTTTAATGCAATTGGTTTGATGATTCAATGCAGCATTCAAAGTATTCTGACAAACAATTCTAACCGGCGTAAAAGCAGCAGTAACACTACCATAACCATCGTGAGAAGTGGTTAAAAACAAATACTTTTCGATGCAATCATCCTTGCCCACGCGTATATAATCAGGAAGTTTAGCCGTAATAAAAATACGCTCCCCTTTACCCAGAGCACCAGCAGTCTCATACAATATCCCATCAGCCCCGCCCACAATACTATCAAAAAATGCAAAAGCATCAGTATTCTGAACCACGGTATAATCCTTACCCACCACCCCCAGTACAGCCTGTGTATCAGTACGCACATTAGCGAAATAATCTGGAACTATAATATCCGGCTGGATCTGATCGAAAAAGTCATCAGCATCCGGATTTTTGTACTTCTCCAGCTCCTCAGCATTCAAGCTAAATAAGGGCCTTTTCTCAACCGCATAATCTAGGCCCGCATGAACGATCGCCTCAGCACTTGTCGGATAATCCTCAATCAGCTGCCCTAGTTTATGCCAGGCTTTTTGTTTCACTGTAAAAAAGCTGTGTTTTTCTGTCTGCTCGTTATAATTAAGATGATGTGCCATAATTCTAAATGTTATTATTCTGATTAATGATAAATAATGGATTTGCCAAACTCGGGAACATTCAACATGAACCTCCGCGCCGATTCCCTTCCCCGCAGAATACTGCAACAGGTGGACTCCTACTGTTTTTTTTCTTCATGGTCTTATCTCTTTTATAGAATCAGTCGGCAAGAGCTTTCCTTGCTTTTTGATAAGCCCCCGCTCCTTAATCAATTCCATAGCAAGGCAAGAATTTTCAGAAAAAAAACCTCGTAAGCGCAGCGAACAGGGAAGATTTTTTCCTGAAAACCGAAGGTTTATTCTTGCCTTGCTAGAGAATTGTTGAGAAATTTGCCAACAAAAAGCATAGGGAAAATTTTAAACATCCTTAAATACCATGATCAACAAAAAAACAATTAGTGGCTTACAAGCCTATGAGAACTTAAAGCCTCTTGTGTAAGATCTACTTGGCAAATGCACGTTTCCCCAACTCCATTGCAGCCATAATACTACAGGATTTAGCCAGCCCCATACCATTGAAACAGCATAAATCACGATGTGATAACTCCGCAAGCTTGCTGATTTGATCATCAATACTTTCCAATATCCGAGAAGACAAATCCACCGCGCTTTCACTGGGAGTACCAGAGTGAATCAAAATCGCCAATAGTTCAGCATCATCCATAACAGAAACACCATTATTGAACAATTTATCTCTTGGCCTCAACTCAGGATCCCAGCTTTTAATGCCATTAGCCTGCCCCCGCTTTTTTTCATGAAATAGATCTTTGATCGTTACATTCTGCTGATCATGATGAGCAGCACTTTGAAATAGAGAGGAAAAAGCCTGAATTAAAAAATAGAAATCCTCTTCAAAGACAATGACCTGATTGCGGGTATATGAACCATCCTGCATTTGATCACTTCTAGTGATCTGAATATAGTTCGTGTGATTGTCCGCGACTTTAAAATCAAGGAAGTAATGCTTATTTGAATTAGAGAAACTTTCAGATACTATGGTTTTGTTTTTCATAACGTTTTGTGTTAATCCATTACAAAACTCCAAAGTAAAAGAAGATTAACAGACTCATTTTTAAATTATCTGATCGGCCCATCTACTAGCTGATGCAGCAAACAATTATCCGATAAAATCGTTTATTAAGAATTACCAATCAACACGTTCTATGAATCATGCAAACCAAATAGAAAAGAAATGCTGCGAAAACTGCGGGGAGCTGATTGTCGGAAGAACAGACAAAAGATTTTGTGACACCTATTGCAAAAACACCTTCAACAGCAACAGACGTAAAGCTGAGCGCTTTCAGGAATACGATAATCTTCCAGAAATATTCAAAATCATCAAAAACAACCATGAAATCTTAAAGACTTACCAACCAGCTGAATTCAGTGAACAAAGTAGTACTGAAGGAATTTCCAGGCAAGAACTATTAGCAAAAGGATTCAACTTTAGATTTTTCACAAGTATACAGCGTGATACTTTCGGAGAATACTGGAAATTTTGCTTTGATTATGGCTGGAGGGAAAATGGATATGATTACTGCTCCCTTAGCCACGATATCCAAGCAATAGCCTTGGTTCCAGCCAATCAATATTTATGTATTACACCGCTCGAGAATTAACACAATTAGGATAATTAGGTTAAATGAACCAATGGCTCTAGCAACACAAAGTCTTACTGAGCACTATCAATTTCTATTTTCACAACCTATAACGAAGTTTGATATTTCTACCTATCGCTTTAAGTAGTCCAGGATGATCGTTCACAGTGGCATCAACAGCGTCCCAATCCCCTTTTGAATTGTAAACCAACTGATACTCCTTATCATTTAGGTTAATGTGAATTTCAGTAGTTAGCTTTGTAATTCCTTTGGTTAAAATAAGGTAGGTATAGTCCTTCTCATCAAAGTTGATCCGCATAGGTAAATTCATGTCGCAAATATAGCTTCGCAAATTTAATTTTCTTGTGCTCCAGTATATTAACCCCCTAAATAGCTATTAAGCTAACCGAATGTGCTTTTAATGACAAACCAATCGTTGCATGATCCTGGATGGACTACCTGCTCACATTTACTCATCAGGGATAACTCCACCTGGGTTTCCAGCACACTTTCTGAAGGCTGACCTTTAAAGATCATTATCGGCATATCCTTTAGTAAAAACACTAACAAATTAGTTAGTAGTCAAGTTCAACTTTATGCTTTTCAATAAAATCAGCCCATCTAGTTGGTTGGCTACCGGTAATCTCATGGAAGTTATTGAAAGTGTCATCGGCACCGGGAATAGTTCCTGCAGCATAACGCTTCCAGTGATCATATACACACCTCATATAAGCCATTTCAGCACCTGCACTGATCATCGACTTTAAAAAAACTTCAGGAGAAAGTGGTTCATAGTGGAACGGCTTTCCAACGATAGCAGTCATCATCAAGGCCAATTCATGAAATGTTACCGCATCATAGCCTAACCTATAAGTCTGCCCTGCATGAATTTCAGGATGTATTAAAGCTTCAGCAGCCACCTTCGCTACGTCTTCTACATCCACCCAACTTAAACGCGCACCTTCAACATAAGCGTGAATGACCCCATTTTCAATCGATTTCTTACCGCCATAACTCAATATGTTCTGCATAAATGTTTCGGGGCGTAAATGCGTAAAAGAAAATCCAGACCATTCTATATATCGTTCGATCAACTGATGCCATGCCCAATGTGCAACCGTAGTATCATCACGACCACAAGCACCTAGATGAACAACATGCTGAACACCTGCTTTTTTTGCGTTATCCAGGAAAGTTTTACTCTGGCGTAGCATATCAACCGTATAACCGGTAACAACAAATACACTATCGATGTTTTTTAGCGCAGGGAGATGTGTACCCTCATCATCAAAATCAAAAATAACTGTAGCAATTCCTCTCACATCAAAAGCACCTGCCTTTTGTTGTGAGCGTACAGCCGCAATAATTTCAATTTCACTATTAGAAAGCAGAAAATCTATTGTTTTACTACCCACCTGACCGGTTGCCCCGGTGATAAGTATTCTTGGAATTTTTGTATTTGACATGACCCAAAGTTACCGGTAAAAAAAAAGAGGCCACTTGATCTAAGTCATAAAATTGACTTGACACCAGTCAATTCAATTACTTTCGCATTGCGATATTCTTCTTGATTCGACTTAAGGTTTCAGGGGCAAAGCCGAGGTATGAAGCGATCAGATTTTGAGGAAGCCTTTGAACAAGTGTTGGATTACTTTCAACAAATTTCATGTATTTTTCCTCTGCGGTATGGGTAATTGAACTAATTAACCTGCGCTCCTTGGTAAAAAGGCTATTTTGAAAAAGGATACGAAAGTAACGATCCATAATAGGAACTTGTAAAGTCATTTCCTCAAACGACTCCGGCGATATCATTAAAATTTCAGTATCCTCAATGGCCTCAATATTAATAGCAGCATTTTCACGAGTAAAGAAGCTATGTATATCTGATGACCACCAGCCCTCCAATGCAAACATATTTATATGTTCTACGCCCTTTTCATCAACATTATAAGACCTGAGCAAACCCTTTTCTACGAATGACAGGTATTTACAGACATCCCCCTGTTGAAGCAAATACTGTTTTTTCCTTAGTTTTTTAGGGGTAAAAAAAGTTTTAAGGATATCCTTCTGAACCTCAGTCAGTGACACCTTTTCCTGAATATGAGAAAAAAACACTTCAAACATTTAAATTAAAATTTAGAAAATGAGTCGTTCTGTTAAAAAGCATCAAAGTTAATTCTTTGTGATAACAAACCAATGTATGCAATGATAGCCAATAATCACAATCGCTATCCCTATCACAGAAGTAAATAGACGTAATAATTCTCAATTCGCAGATCGCAAATTGAGAATTAAGGTGGAATTATATTTATGGTCCTAATACAGCAGCAACCTACTGCTAGTTCTTTGGCTTCTCCTTATTCATTTCGATGCACAATAAACTTAAATGATTTCGGCGCTAAGACTTCATCCTTTTCAACCTCCACAGTTTCTTCTGGGATATTGAGCATCACCTTATCTGCGGCATTACGCTTAGTCTTGTCTACAATTTTTGCATAAATTTCCGTATTCTTAAATGCTTTATGACCTAGCATTTTAGAAACCGTATAAATATCAGTTCCAAGCTCCAATTGTAATGTTGCGAAAGTATGGCGAAAACTATGAAACGTAATATTCTTTCTGATACCTGCTTTTGTCAACCAATGTTTAAAAAAAGTCTTCATTCTGGAATACCTTAAACCTTGAAAAACAAAAATATTTTCTGTATTCTGAATCCCCATCATGGAGACCGCCTGGTCTGAGATCGGCATCACCTCCGCTGCATCTGTTTTTTCCTGCGAGAACTGAAGCTCGTATTTTCCGGGAGTTCCGCGAAGCTCTGACCACTTCAAAGTCGCTACATCAGAAAATCTCAAACCAGTAAGCCCTGAAAAAAGCGAAGCCATTTTCATTAAATCTGAATCAGCAGGTGTATCCGCTAAGTGTTGGAATTCCTCAAGGCTAAGCCTTTCTCTATGCGTCTCCTTAGGAGTAATCGGCTTAACAATCGCATGTAGATCCTGGGGAATTAAGCCCTTTTTATAGGCGATTCTTAAAATATGTCTAAGCTTAGCATAATAGCTTACAGCTGTATTTTTTGAGATAGGCCTTTCAGTCCTACTGATACCAGGCCCACTGAGTAAATAATTTTTATAATCCTCACACAAGTAATCATTGAGCTCAGGAAACTTCAAATCATGGCCAGCAAAGGCGCAAAAATAACGTAAGCTCATCCCCCAGCTATCTGAAACAGAATGTTGCTTTTTACGGGCTTCAATTTTAAAAAAATCGATAAAGCTACCGTCTTTTCTGGCGTCTGAAATAAAACCAAACCTTCGATTCTGTATATCCAATTGACGTTGCGCACAAATACTACGAGCCAGCACCATTGTTTCCTTATTATGTTGCCGCTCCCATTGATCTACAGGACTATCATAGATAAACAGTTTTAGCGTTTCAAACCGATGAAGTTTACCGGTAGAGGGATTTTTAAGGGATGGTGAATAATCAAGTATTATGCTTTTCCTATTATTCACGATAGTTCTCAACCTCATTTTTACTTTAGCCATAACTTAATCGTTTTGGTTAGAAAAATTGTTTAGATCAGACTTCAACACGTAACTAAACTTACCATCACGATATTTCGGAATATTATTTCTCTTCAGCAGATCCCACAAGGCCTTCTCAGAAAAATTAAGCACCTGCTGCGCCTCAGTGATAGAGTAACAATACTTCGGATGCGGATTCTTTTTACGTGCCTTTAGAACAGGTACCTTAAATTCAGCAAGAGCCAGCATTTGATCAATATCAATCCTTTTGATCAAAGTTTTTCGTGGAGTCAATCTTACTGCTTTTATTCTACCCGTTTGAATAATGTTATAAATACCTCTGATGGAAATATTCAATAATCTAGCAGCTTCCCTGACAGTTAAAAATTCAGCAACAACTATATCCTTAGCAGTAGCAACTACAGTTGCTACAACTTGTTTTTCAGAAGCTTGAATCTTCTCCTCCCGGACTTTTCGTTTGCCATACCTGCTGTTACAGATATGGCTACAAAATCTAGTTACAGTAGTCCTTGCCAGGAAGCTATTTCCACAAAACTCACAAATTCTTTTGACTTTAATATTCGAACTCATCCTAAGGTTGTTTAACGCAAATGCAGCGCCTCTTTTCGATCTAATTCCACTAATAACACCTGTAGTTAACTCTCCTTTTTTAAGTGCCATTAAGCGCCGATAAGAGTCATTAAGTGTCATTAGATGTCCTTAGTCGCCATCATTTACCAGGTGAATTTTTCACAAGATTTTTAGATGAGAAAAGCTACAAATGCGCTACAAAAGTCAGAAAAACAAAAGCATATATCCAAAAATATGGACAAAAGAAATACACATAACTTATTAACAATAAGCTACTTAGTTGTCATTATTTGTCGTAAGTATGCGTTATTTACCCTGATTATTTGCCGATACAAAACTTGCTAAAGATATTCTCCAGCAAATCATCCGTAGTCACTTGCCCAGTAATCTCCCCTAAATAATATAACGCTTGCTTGATATCCATAGCTAAGAAATCTGAAGTCACCGGATTCGTCAAACCTCTCACTACACTATCCAGCGCCGTTCTGGTTTTCTGCAACGCTTCCACGTGTCTTATATTCGTCACCATTGTGTGGTTCGTAGACAGCTTATCTCCTACTGCGGTATCATAAAGCAACTGTTTCAACTCTTCAATCTGCTGATTTTCCTTCGCCGAAATAGAAATAAAATTAATATCTGAAGGAAGACCAAGTTCCTTCACTCGATCTGTAAATGAAAGATCAATTTTATTCGCGACTGCGATAAAAGCAATTCCTGGTTTGTGTAAACTTTGAATATCGTCTCTGATTTCACTCGCAGAAAGATTCACTACATCAAAAAGATAAACCAGTACTGCCGACTGGCTAATCTTCTGCATCGTTTTCTCTACTCCGATCGCTTCAATCGTGTCTGTCGCTTCTCTAATCCCTGCAGTATCAATCAATCTGAAATTAATCCCATTGATATTCAAAACCTCTTCAATCGTATCGCGTGTAGTTCCGGCAATTTCACTTACAATTGCACGATCTTCATTTAACAGCGCATTTAAAAGAGTTGATTTTCCTGCATTCGGCCTACCGGCGATAACCGTGTTGATCCCTTCTTTAATCACGTTTCCTAACTCAAACGAGCGGATCAGTTTATTAATCACCAATGTGATCTTATTGATCAATTCCTGCAGCTGATCTCTATTTGCAAACTCCACATCCTCTTCAGAGAAGTCAAGTTCCAATTCAATCATAGAAGCAAAATGAATCAATTGTTCTCTTAACACATTCAATTCCGTACTAAAACCACCTCTAAGCTGGTTCATCGCCACGCTATGCGCGGCCTGAGAATCCGAAGAAATCAAATCTGCTACAGCTTCTGCCTGCGATAAGTCTAAAGAACCATTTAAAAACGCCCTTAAAGTAAATTCTCCTGGTTTAGCCGCCGAAGCACCTTTTCTAATCAACAAAGAAATGATCTGCTGAATGATATAATTTGAACCATGGCAGCTAATTTCCACCACATTTTCTTTTGTATAAGACTTTGGAGCTACAAATAGCGCGACTACGACCTCATCAATCACCACATCACCATCTTTGATCAAGCCAAAGTGTAAGGTATGGGAATCTTGTTTTAGCAAATCCTTACTAAAAACGGAGTTCGTGATCGTGATCGCATCCTTACCTGAAAGACGAATTACACCGATCGCACCGATTCCTTGAGGAGTAGATAAGGCAACTATAGTTTCATTACTGATCATAAGAAGAAATATTCTGTGTTTTGATTATTTACAAAACTAGCCAAACATTTCATACCTTACCGTGTTTAGTTTTTGAAAAAACAAATAAACTACAATTAAATCCTTACTGGTTCATCAAAACAAGCTCAAATCTGAGCTTTTTGCATTGATGTGACCTATTAATTTAGCCAGACGCTTATGAAAGACATGCCCCTTACCGTTAAAAGATCCATTGAACTCCTCGGAATCGTTCTTGTAGGAACCATACTTGTCATTGGAAAAGACATCATCATGCCGGTCATCATGGCCTTCTTCATCAGCATCATGCTCCTACCCGTATTTCGATTTTTAAGAAAATACAAAGTCCCGGAAATAGTAGCCATCATTTTGCCGATCCTTTTAGTGGTCATCTTTGTTGGGGCTATCGTATGGTTCTTCTCCGCGCAGGTAGGTGTTCTGGCATACGACTTCCCACAAATTAAATCCAATGTAAACGCACATTTAAAAACGCTCAGCGAATGGTTCGGCAGCATCAGCCATATCTCTACAACCGAGCAAATGAAGTTCATTACCAAAAAAAGTGATGACCTTCTGGCAATGGGCGGTAAAGCAGCCAGTGGAGCAGCAGTAACCTTAAGTTCACTGTTTGTATTTGTCGGTCTATTGCCGATCTACATTTACCTGATGCTATTTTACAAAGACATTTTATTGCGCTTTGTATTCATGTGGTTCAAGACAGATCATCACCCAAAGGTGAAAGAAGCCATTTATGAAACCGAATCTATCATCAAAAACTACCTGGTGGGCCTTCTGATTCAAGTGACCTATATGACCATTTTACTAGGAGGACTTCTGTTACTTTTCGGCATTAAACACGCCTTGCTAATCGGTGTTATTTTCGCGATCTTAAACTTGATCCCTTATGTAGGGGCATTAATTGGGAACATTATCGGTGTTTTACTGACCCTGACTTCCTCTACAGAATTATGGCCGGTCATTACTGTGCTTGCTGTTATTGCCGGAGTTCAGTTCCTGGACAACAACATCCTGATGCCTAGAATTGTAGGATCGAAAGTAAAAATAAACGCGCTATTTGCCATTTTAGGAGTTGTCATAGGTGGAAGTATAGCCGGTGTATCAGGAATGTTCCTATCCATGCCGATCATTGCCGTATTAAAAGTTATCTTCGACAGAACAGTGATGTTTAAGCAATGGGGCGTATTATTTGGTGATGAAAGACCTTCAAAAAGCCCAATGACCTTTGCCTCTTTCAGGAAAAAGAAAAGCGTACCCACTTCGACAGGAACTCAAAAATAACTCCTGCACCAACACCTCATTCTAAACTTTGAATCTATCATTCCGAAAGAAAAAATGGAACAGAACAAAAACGCTCGCTGGATACTCGACTTAAAACATTGGCAACTCTTTGCTTTATTCGTAGCACCTTACGTATTGCCCTATCTTTTCCGTCCCTTCAGAACACCTGGCTCCAGTGGCTATTGGATTGAGCTATGCTCTTTAATTTATCTGCTCACTTTATTTTGTGGATGGATATATTTTACTACCATAAATCTGTATCCACTATTGCCAGCCACCGTAACGACGAGCATTAAAAGTTTCAAAAGGAAGGTCGGCTTCGCATTCTTCCCGCCCTTCATCCTCTTAGCAATTGCCTTGTATCGGGAGACCGAAGGAAATGGAGGCTCTGGTTTCTTTGCCCTAGCCGTCTTGATAGGGTTAATTCTGGTGTATCCCGCCATCTGTCTGATCCAATCCACCTACTTTATGATCAAAACGCTAAAAGGAGTGGAATTACAACGCCCTATAACCCGCAGCGACTACGACTTATTGGATTGCACCATTATTTATCCGCTCATAGGCGTTTGGATAATACAGCCGCGGATCAACAAGGCCTACGAAATGTCCAATATCCTGCAGCAGCTGCAAGATGAAAAATAATAAAGTTTTAAACACCCTACTGAATAAAAGAAAAAGGTCCTGAACATCACGCTCAGGACCTTTTTTATCAAGTTAAAATGAGATTTACATTCTTTCTGGAACTGTGATTCCTAAGATTTTCATACCAGCTTTAAGAATGTTCGCGGTAACCGCACTAATGCTTAAACGGTGATGCTTCAACGCTTCATCTTCTTCTTTCACAATCGGTGGAACCTCATGGTAGAATTTATTGAACATCTTAGCCACCTCATACAGGTAATTTGCCAAACTTGCCGGACTAAACACTTTCGCTGCAGCAACAATCTCTGCAGGATATTTAGCCAATAACATGATCATTTCGCGTTCTGTAGCTGTAATCGCTACTTCAGCAGCCCCTTTTCCTGCATCATAACCTGCTTTGTTTAACAGAGATTTGATACGCGCATGAGTGTATTGAATAAAAGGACCTGTATTTCCCTGGAAATCGATAGACTCCGAAGGATCAAATAACAATCGTTTCTTAGGCTCTACTTTCAGCAGAAAATACTTTAAAGCCCCCAAACCAATATTGTTATATAAAGCGCTTTTTTCTTCTTCACTAAAATCGTTTACTTTTCCTAGCGCTTCAGTTTTCTGTTTCGCAGTCTCGATCATCTCTGCAACAAGATCATCTGCATCTACCACTGTACCTTCTCTCGATTTCATCTTGCCGCTTGGCAGATCCACCATACCGTACGACAAGTGGTGTAACCCTTTAGCCCAGGTTTTACCTAGTTTTTCTAAAATCAGGAACAATACCTTGAAGTGGTAATCCTGCTCATTTCCTACTACATAAATCGACTCATCCATTCCGAAATCGTCATGTTTCATTTGAGCAGTACCCAAATCCTGAGTGATGTATACCGAAGTACCGTCTGCACGTAAAACCAATTTCTGGTCTAAGCCATCAGCAGTTAAGTCGATCCATACAGAACCATCTGGTTTTTTAAAGAACACGCCTTTTTCCAAACCTTCTTCTACCGTTCCTTTTCCTAACAAATAGGTATTACTCTCATAATAGTACTTGTCGAAATCAACACCAAGGTTTTTATAACTCACTTCAAAACCAGCATAAACCCAGCTGTTCATCGTTTTCCATAAGCTAATTACAGCCTCATCTCCTGCTTCCCAATCCTGAAGCATTTTTTGTGCTTCTAAAATCAATGGGGCATTCTTCTTCGCTTCCTCTTCTGTCTGACCAGCTTCTTTTAAAGCCTCAATTTCTTTTTTATACTCTTTATCAAAGATTACATAGTATTTTCCCACCAGGTGATCCCCTTTTAAGCCTGAACTGTCCGGAGTTTCGCCATTTCCCCATTTCTGCCAGGCCAGCATGGACTTACAGATATGGATACCACGGTCGTTTACCAGGTTCACTTTGATCACTTCATGACCGCTTGCTTTTAGCAATTCTGCCACAGAATAACCTAACAGGTTGTTTCTAACGTGTCCTAAATGTAAAGGTTTGTTGGTATTAGGCGATGAATATTCCACCATCACCTTTTTGCCATTCGGCGCAATTGCACCAAATTCAGGGCTCAAAAGCTCCTGATTGAAAAGGCTTAACCAATAGCTGTCGGCTACTGATAAGTTAAGAAATCCCTTAATTACGTTAAATGCAGTAACTTCTTCTATGTTTGCTACCAGGTATGCTCCAAGTTCCGCTGCCGTTACTTCCGGAGATTTTTTTGAGAAACGCACGATAGGAAAAACCACAATAGTGATCTGTCCCTCAAATTCAGCTCTGGTATCTTGTAAACTTACTTGGTTTTCAGGAAGGTCCTGACCGTATAATTGCTTTACCGCAGCAATCGTTGCTGTGGTGATATGTTGTTCGATATTCATAATTTACTCGTTTCTAAAAGCGTTCGTCGCTTTAATTAAAATTTCAAAGGCATGTTCTGCCATTTGATTCTCCCTGTCGAGAGTTGGATTCACTTCTACAATCTCGAAGCAGCATACTTTCTGATTGGTGATCAGGCCAGACATCAGCTTGCCCGCTTCTCTTTCTGTCAACCCTTGAGCAACCGGTGTCCCCGTCCCTCTGGATGCCGTAGGATCCATAGAATCCACGTCAAATGAAACATAAATGAGATCACAATGATCAAGATACACCAAGGTATCAATCACTGTCCGTTCTACCCCTCTTTTCCGGACGTCAGCCGTCGTAAAGATCTTGACTTTATTTTTCTTCAGCAAGTATTCTTCCGGCTTCTCCATATCCCGCGCAGAAATCAGCACAAGATCGCGATAATTAATCTTAGGTGCTATATTTCCGACGTTTTTTAGCTGAAACCAGTAGTTGATCGTTTCCTGATCCAGCTTGTTCACTTTCGACTCTAAATTATCTTCGTCAAGTGACATCGCTAAGGGCATTCCGTGCATATTTCCGGAGGGTGTAGTGTATGGAGAATGGATATCTGCATGCGCATCGATCCAAATTACCCCTAATTTCGACTTTGGAAAAGCCGCTTTTATCCCCGCAATCGTACCCGCTGCAGTACTATGATCTCCCGATAAAACTACCGGAAACTCTTTCTCTTCTAAGGTAGTCCGCACCTGATCACTCACCCGCTCTACCATCGTCAATATCCCGGAAATCCGCTTCGCATACGGGCTGCCGGTGCCTTCAAGCAACAAATGGTTCTCATTTGGCACTTCTATAGATTTATGTTTTTTGAAGAATCTACTCCCAAAATCCAACGCTGCAATCTTAATTGCATCCACTCCTAAACTAGCTCCCCGTGTACCGGCGCCGATCTCGGATTTTACCTCAATAATTTTTAAAGTCTTAGTCATAAAAAAAAATACAAGTGTATTTTATAAAGTGATTATCTTTGAGCCGAAAATTAACTCATTTAATTAGCTACCCCTTTAAATAATTGTTCAAAAATATAAAAAATGCAGAGTTACTCCGAATTTCTTGATCTAAGTGTTGGTTTCCCTCAGGAAGGTTACAGCGTTATAGACGACGAATTGTATTTTCAAGATCTCAATCTGATGGAAATGATTGAAACCTATGGTACGCCATTACGTTTCACTTATCTCCCAATGATAACTAAGAAAATCCAACAAGCCAAATTATTATTTCAAACGGCTATCATCAAGAACAATTACCGTGGGGACTATAAGTATTGTTACTGTACTAAAAGTTCGCACTTCAGGCACATTGTTGAAGAAGCCTTAAAGAATGGCATTCACCTGGAAACCTCATCAGCATTTGATATGCCTATGATTGAGGCATTGGAGAAAAAAGGTGCCCTAACCAAAGACATTACAGTGATCTGTAATGGATTTAAAACTTATCAGTACAAACAATATATCATCGATATGTTGCACGACGGATATAAAAACATCATTCCAGTATTGGACAATAAAGAGGAATTTAACCTTTTTGATGATGAGGTAGAATTAGATACACCTTGTAACCTGGGTATCCGTATCGCTGCTGAAGAACAACCAGACTCACAGTTTTATACTTCAAGACTGGGTGTACGTATGGAAGATGTGATTGAGTTTTACAACAATAAGATCTCTGCAAATCCAAACTTCAGAGTAAAACTATTACACTTCTTTATCAATTCAGGTATTACAGATTCTCCATATTACTGGAACGAACTTGAAAAATATGTGACTTTATATTGCAAGTTCAAAAAGATCAATCCTGAACTGGATACTTTAGATATCGGTGGTGGTATGCCATTTAAAGACTCTTTAGTATTTGATTTCGATTACGAATACATGGTAAATGAGATCGTAAAAAGGATTAAAGAAATCTGTGCTGAGCACGATGTAGTAGAACCAGATATCATTACTGAATTTGGAAAATACACCGTTGCAGAAGCATCTGGTATCTTATACAAAGTATTAGGACGTAAACAACAGAACGACAGAGAGAAATGGCTGATGCTGGATGGTTCATTCATCACCAACCTTCCAGACGTTTGGGCCTTAAACCAGAAATACATTTTATTGCCGATCAATAACTGGGATGCTGAATATGAGCGTGTCAACTTAGGAGGTATCACTTGTGATGGCCAGGATTATTACAATCAGGAAGCACACATGAACAGTGTATTTATGCCTAAAACACGTAAAGTACAATACCTGGGCTTCTTCAATACCGGAGCTTATCAGGAAGTACTGAGCGGTTATGGTGGCATTCACCATTGCTTATTGCCAAGTCCGAAGCATGTAATTATCCGTAGAAACAGAGATGAGACTTTCAACTTTGAAGTGTTCGGAGAAGAACAAAACAGTAAACAAGTGTTAAAAATCCTGGGTTACGTTTAAAACCGGATCCCAAACAGATTATACAGCGTGTGTCCAAAAGGCACACGCTTTTTTTTCGGCCTGATTTTTAGGCAAAAAAAAGGGACGCACCCCCCGGTGCGTCCCCAACCTTAAACCAAACTTATTATGAAAACTCTTCTGCTTCTTAATTAAGAAACTTTAATCTCTTTCGCAGCAGATTTTGATTCGTCTTTTTTACCAATTGTGATGTTTAAAATTCCATTGGTATATTCCGCAGTAATTTTCTCTGCATCAATACTTTCAGGCAACACAAATGATCTTGCAAAAGAGAAGTAATCAAACTCTTTGCGTGTATAATCTTTTTTCTCGTCTGTCTCCGCAACCTTTTTCTCTGCCCATACCGACAAAGTATCTTTCTTTAGGTTGATTTGAAAATCTTCTTTAGTTAAACCAGGTGCAGCCAATTCAATTTTGTATTCTTCAGCGGTTTCCAAAATGTTTACTCCTGGAATCTTATTGATCGTTAAGTTTTTATTTAACGCCTCACTGAACAAAGAATCAAATACATTGTTAAAATAAGGTGCAGTGTTTCTGGTTCTGTTATTAAAATTTACTAGTGTCATCGCTTATTCTCCTTTTATTTTAAGTTTTAATTTTATACTTCGATATAATCAACACTTATACCAATCCAATTATCTATGATATTTAAGACATTTTGGCGCAAGAAAACAAAAAACACAGACAAAAAGACAGACGTAGTCAACCATTTCGACAGTTTTAAGTATAAAACGCAGATAGAAACTCGTTTTGCAGATTTCGATATGATGGGCCACGTGAATAATGCTGTGTACTTTACCTATTTGGAAATGGCCAGAGTAAAGTATTGGAATACGGCCGTAAAATGGGATTGGAGGAAAACCGGAGTAGTCATCGCCAAAGCAGAGTTGGACTACCACAGCCCAATCTACCCAGAGGATAAAATCAGCATGTATGTAAGAACGTCAAGAATAGGAAAAAGCAGTTTCGACCTGGAATATTTACTGGTCAAATTGGTGCATGGAGAAGAAGTCATCTGCAGTAAGGGAAAAACAGTATGCGTCGCATTTGATTATAGCACTAAAACCTCCTCCGCTATTCCTGATAATGAAAGAACAAAAATGATCTCATTTGAACAGCTTTAGGAAATTAAGCATTGTAAAAAAATAGCGTCTTGCTTTTAAATTTCTTTGAAAGATTAAAAGCAAGACGCTATTATTATATCATTCGCTACTCAATGAAATTAGCAGGTTTCACAAAGCCTGATTTCATACAGTCGCCGATAGGTCCTTAACCAACAGTAAATCGTTAAAATATCTTTCCTGGATTTAGAATTCCTGCAGGATCAAACACCTGTTTAATCCCCCTCATTAAATTCAAGTGTACTTCTGAATATTTAATCAACATGAAGTCTTTTTGTACCAAACCGATCCCATGTTCGCCCGAAATCGTACCCCCCAAAGCGCTCGTCAATTCAAAAATCTCTACGATACCCTCTTTAAGTTTAGTATGCCAATCTTCATCGCTCATTCCGGCTTTAATAATATTCACATGTAGATTTCCATCACCAGCGTGGCCGTAGCACACACTTTCGAAACCATACCTGGAACCGATCTCCTTGATGCCATTGATCAATTTCGGCAAAGCTGCCCGAGGAACCACCGTATCTTCTTCTTTATAGATAGAATTAGATTTCACCGATTCTGGCATAATCCTCCTCATACGCCATAATTCTTCTTTTTGCTGAGCGGTATCTGCAAAAAGCACATCTGTACAACCAAACTGCTCCAATACCGCATTTACCTTCTCGCAATCTTTGAAAATACTGTCCATATCATTCCCATCAAATTCTATCAGCAGAAAAGCATTGATGCCATCTTTTAGGTCAAACTTGATCTGATCGAATTCAATCACCCACTCCACTCCTCTTCGCTCCATGAATTCCAGGGCAGAAGGAATCACTTCCGCACGGAAAATAGCAGATACTGCAGCACATGCCTGTTCATTTTCTGCAAATGAAGCCAGCATCAGCACATTATTTTCTGATCTGGGAATCAATTTGGTGACGATCTTAGTGACCACAGCCAAAGTTCCCTCAGAACCAATCATCAACTGTGTCAGGTTATAGCCAGAAGCATATTTAAGCGTATTTGCACCTGTCCAGATGATTTCACCGTTAGGCAAAACCACTTCCAGGTTTAATATATATTCTCTGATCGTGCCATATTTAACTACCCTTGGTCCGCCTGAACCATGGGCTACATTGCCACCTATAAAACATGAACCTTTACTCGAGGGATCAATCGGATAAAGCAAGCCTTTCTCCGCCACTGCATCCATAAATTCCTGTGTAATCACGCCTGGTTCTACAATGGCCTGAAGATTCTCGGTATCAATATCAATGATCTTTTTAAAGCGCTCCATAGACAACAATACGCCGCCAAAAATAGGTAAGGCAGCACCACTTAAGCCCGTTCCGCCACCTCTAGGGGTAACAGGAACCAGGTATTGATGGCAAATTTTCAGCAAGGCAGATACAGATTCGGTATCTTTTGGTTTCACCACCACTTCCGGATAGTATTTCAAGTCTTCGGTCTCATCATGACAATAGATACTCAAAGTTTCTTCATCAGTAAAAACACTGTCTGCACCAACAGCAGCTTTGATCAGGTCCAGCAAGTCGACAGTAATTTTAGTAAATTCCATGGTGATATAGGTTTAGGCTTTTTAAGAAAATAATAGATAAATATAAATGCGGTTATTGAGGCGCTTCATAACTCAATTCCACAAAAGAATGGCCGATTTCACCAGGCATAGGAGGATTCATTTTTCGAATCCCTACTTTCCCTGTGCGTACAAATGGATAGTTATCGATCACGCGATCTAAAATTCTTCGTACCACCGTTTCCAGCATTTTCTGTGTATTTGCCATCTCTTCCAGCAAAATAGTGTTCAGCACTTCATAATTCACCGTATGATTCAAATTCTCTGTATCACCTGTATGAATAAAAGTAACTACAACATCTACCATGAAATAAATTCCAGTTAACTGCTCCTCAGGATAATACCCGTGAAAAGCATAACATTTTACATCTCTTAACGCAACCGTTTGAATATAGCTTTTAGCATTGCTCATTTGACAAAATTAAATCTTTGAACCGTTATTACCAGCCATTCCTTTAAATTATTAAATCATTCCTCGAAATCATTAACTTTGAAATCAGCCTGATTAAAAAATCAAGCGGACAACAAAGACCAAATATCTCCTGACCTATGAGTAAATCTGCAAAAAAAGACCTCTACGAAGCTCCTGACTACTATCAGTTAGATGAATTACTAAGTGAAGAACATAAATTGATCCGTTCTTCCGCAAGAGACTGGGTAAAAAGAGAAGTCAGCCCAATCATCGAAGATTACGCACAAAGAGCAGAATTCCCGAAACATCTGATCAAAGGATTAGGAGAGATTGGCGCTTTTGGCCCGACTATTCCTGTGGAATATGGTGGTGCAGGTTTAGATTACATCGCATACGGCATATTAATGCAGGAAATTGAGCGTGGAGACTCTGGAATCAGGTCTACCGCCTCCGTACAAGGCTCATTGGTCATGTATCCGATCTTTGCTTATGGCACCGAAGAACAACGTAAAAAATATTTACCGAAATTAGCCACAGGCGAGTTAATGGGCTGCTTTGGACTCACAGAACCAGATCATGGCTCTAATCCTGGTGGAATGGTGACCAATATAAAAGATAAAGGAGATCATTATCTGCTAAACGGGGCAAAAATGTGGATTTCCAATGCGCCATTTGCAGACATCGCAGTAGTCTGGGCAAAAGACGAGTCTGGCAAAATCAGAGGTTTAGTTGTAGAACGAGGAATGGAAGGTTTTACCACACCAGAAACGCATAACAAGTGGAGCTTAAGGGCTTCCGCAACTGGCGAGCTGGTATTCGACAATGTTAAAGTGCCTAAAGAAAATATTTTCCCTGACATCACTGGATTAAAAGGACCACTAGGCTGCTTAAACCAGGCACGTTATGGCATCGCTTGGGGAGCATTAGGCGCAGCGATGGATTGTTATGATACTGCTTTGCGCTACTCCAAAGAACGTGTACAGTTTGGAAAACCTATCGGAGGATTCCAATTACAACAAAAGAAACTAGCAGAAATGGTAACAGAGATCACCAAAGCACAACTTTTAGTATGGCGTTTAGGTGTGCTTAAAAGTGAAAACCGTGCTACAGCAGAACAGATCTCCATGGCCAAAAGAAACAGTGTAGAAATTGCATTGGATATTGCCCGAAATGCACGTCAGATGCTTGGAGGGATGGGAATTACCGGCGAATATTCGATCATGAGACACATGATGAATCTGGAATCTGTGGTTACCTACGAAGGAACCCACGACATTCACCTCCTGATTACAGGAATGGATGTTACCGGATTAAACGCCTTCAAATAAACCTTATAAAATCTATATTAAATGCCCTCTTCACGCTCCAACAAATGCTTAAAAACGTTGATTATCGCGTTTTTAAGCATTATTTCTATAACACAAACTTATAGCCAGGGAAAGAACTTTTCTATACAGACCCAATCTCCTTCCTGGACCGTCACTACAAACAATAAAGGAGCTACCCCAGCAGATAAGGACATCTCTGATGGCTACTTTATTTCTCTTTATGAGAACCAAAACCAGGTCGGTTTACAAGAAGAATATACCCACATTATTCGGGAGATAGTTTCCGATGCCGGGGTACAAAACGGCTCAGAAGTCGCTGTCACCTATGAACCTGATTACCAGAAGCTCATTTTTCATAGGGTCATCCTCTGGAGAAATAACCAGCCGAAAAATCTTTTAGCCTCTCATAAATTCAAAGTACTACAAACAGAAAAAGACTTGTCTAAGTTTATCTATAACGGAACCTATGATGCTTTTTTAGTGCTGGATGACATCAGAAAAGGTGATCGAATAGAATATGCATACACCATCAAAGGCGACAATCCTATTATTGGTAAAAACTATGCAAACCAGTTTTACTTCGAAGGATCCAGCAGTATAGGACACCATTACACGAACCTCATTATCGATCAAAACATACCGCTTTTCCTTAAGAATTTCAACTTTAATACTGCTCCAAAGATGACCGAGAAAGATGGAATTAGGATTTACGAGTGGGACAATAAATTGTCAAAAACGCATAGAACCACACCATTTGAACCATCCTGGTATAACCCATTAAAAAGAACACAGGTAAGCACCTTTAAAAACTGGTCAGATGTAGTCGACTGGGGGCTCTCCATTAATGACTATTCCGCCATCAGCACTGCATTATTAGATAAAAAAGTAAAAGAACTCCAACAAAAATCAAATCAGAACCCAAAGAAATACCTGGAACTGGCCACCAGATTTGTTCAGGATGAAATCCGATACATGGGAATTGAAGTCGGACAATATTCACATAAGCCAAATTCACCGGAAAAAGTACTGCAGCAGCGTTATGGTGATTGTAAAGACAAATCCTTGCTCCTGCTGCACCTGCTAAATCCGATCGGCATCAAAGCCTATATGGCCTATGCCAACACCAACAGGACCATTAAAACAGATGAATATTTACCAAGCCCTTTTGCCTTCAACCACGTAGTGCTTCTGGTAGAGCTGGGCGCAAAAAAGATATGGATTGACCCTACAATTTCTTATCAGAGAGGCCCTATTGATCAACTGTATTTCCCTGATTATGGAAAAGTACTGGTTCTAAAAAGAGGCATCAATACGCTGCAGCAAGTCAATAGCAATGCCACAGGAAAGTTAGCCACAAACCTCATTTTCAACTTACCGGATACTACAGAAAACAATAAGACCAGTCTCATCGTCAAAACTAAATACACTGGAAATTATGCCGATGACATCCGTTCAGAAATAGCAGGATCAGGGATTGACGACCTGGAGAAATCCTATTTAGAATATTATGGTAAACTTTACCCCAACACAGAAATAAAGGCACCTCTTAGCGTAAAGGACAATGAAAGTACGAATACTATAGAACTTACAGAAAGCTATGAAATCAGCGACATGTGGATGCTGGACGATAAAGGATCACACTACATCCCATTCCTGGCCGACATCATTGGCGATCAAATGCGTGACCTGCCGGCTAAATCCAGAACGGCACCGATTTCGCTGAAATCTCCTGTAAATGTCGAACAAACACTTAGTATCACCACGCCTGAACAATGGAGTATGACCATCGAACCTTTCAAACTCGACAATGACTACTTTCATTTTGAAAGCAATGGCAAGCAAGAAGGAAAACTCCTGACGCTAACCTACCTATTTAAGAATAAGAAAGATTACATCGAAGGTACTGAGCTGAAAAAATATGTCAAAGACAAGAAAACTGTAGAAGAACAGCTGAACTACTTTATCAGCAGAGAAAAAACCAAGACAGATGCAGCAGAATACAATCCATACCTGGCTATATTATTCCTCGTTACGGCAATCATTTCCGCCATCTCCATGGTCAGGATATATGAGAAAAAATATGCTTTTAATCTGGATGAAATTGCAGCGGCACCGGCATTAAAGGGATGGCTAATGCTCCTAGCCATTTATGTTGTCTTTGTTCCGTTCCAGATTTTAGCGAGTATCGTAATCACGCCAATATGGTCACCAGAGATCTGGGAAGCCCTGGATACACAACCTAACTTACTGAACTATGGGACGAAAGCGATATTTATCTTGACTATAATGCTATCAGTTGTCTTATTATGTGCATCCATCCTTGGAATTTTTCTATTCTTTAAGAGACGTAAAAGCTTCCCACAGCTATACATTTCCTTCTTAATTGGATATATTTGCTTTTTAATTCTAAACATTGGCATTTATTTATTGTTAACTCAGACAAAAATCCAGTTAATGGAGAACAAAATCCTGACCATCTCATCAGGGATCACCTACTGTATTTTATGGATACTATACCTTTATAAATCCAGCAGAGTCAGAGAAACATTTGTATTTACCTATCCCGAATTAGCATGGATGACGGCCGCTACGCATCATTACCAGCAGCAACCTAACACCACAACAAAAGAAATTATTGAACATGAAGACATTTAAAAAATATTACCAGCTGCCTGCACCTCCTGAAGAAGTGTATTTAGCGATGACAAAAGCACAAAGCATCCAACTCTGGACTGGCGCAGAAGTGGAATTCACAGAAGAACCAGGCACGGAATTTTCATTCTGGGATGGCGATATCGTAGGTAAAAACCTGGAATTTGAACCTGGCAAAAAAATCGTTCAGCAATGGTATTTCGGCGAAGACAATGAACCTTCTATTGTGACCATTAAATTCCATGAAGATAAAAAAGGTACTTCTCTTGAGTTCGTACAGACCAATATCCCTGATGAAGACTATGACGACTTCACTGCAGGATTAACAGAATATTACTTTGGAGGCCTGATCGACTTTTTCGAAGAAGACTAAGCATTAAAATAGACTTGGGCGCGCATCCCGGGTAAGCCCAGGAAAGCCCATAAAAAAAGCTTGTTGAAACCATGGAATCTCCAGCGTTTCAACAAGCTTTTTTAATATATAAAGGTAGATTATCCTGCTGTATCGTAAACAGAAACGATGTTCTCTCTTAAATTGTAATGCGATGCCATTACCTCTCCGTAAGCACCTGTGCTACGTAAAGCAATCAAATCTCCACGGAAAGTTTCCGCAAGCTCTACTTCTTTACCAAAACAGTCTGTACTTTCACAGATTGGCCCCACTACATCATATTTAACTGCAGTTGGCACATCGATTTTAGAAATGTTCTCAATTTTATGGTAAGCCTGATATAAAGCAGGTCTCATCAATTCCGTCATTCCCGCATCTAAAATGATGAAGTTCTTTTTCTTCCCATTTTTCACATAAAGCACTCTGCTGATCAAAGAAGCGGATTGTCCAACCAATGCTCTTCCCAATTCAAAATGAACCTCTTGATTAGACCGTACCTCTAAAAACTCCTGGAATACTTTAAAATAAGCTGCGAAATCAGGAATCTGCTGTTCTGGATTGTGGTAATCAATACCTAAACCACCACCAACATTTAACACCTTCACAATAAACCCACGTTCTTCAAACCAGGTAGCAAATTCATTTACGCGCACACATAGGTTTTTGTAAACGTCAAGATTGGTAATTTGAGAACCGATATGGAAATGCACACCAATAAACTCAAGGTTAGCACTCTCTTTCAAAGTATCCACACAGGCAGGCAAATCCCAGGAATTTACACCAAATTTGTTCTCATCTAATCCTGTAGTGATGTTATGATGCGTGTGTGCATCTACATTTGGGTTGATACGGATGGCTACTCTTGCTACCTTCCCTTTCTTGCCAGCCAGTTCATTAATTACTTCCAATTCCTGGATAGACTCTACATTGAAGCAAAAAATATCCTGGTCTAAAGCCTCATTGATTTCTCTGTCTGACTTTCCAACACCTGCAAACACGACCTGCTTCTGATCAAAGCCTACTTCAATCGCCTTGCTCACTTCACCACCGCTTACACAGTCGGCACCAAAACCTACCGCCTTAATTTTTTGTAAAACAGCAGGATTGAAATTTGCTTTCATAGCATAGTGCACATGAAAATTATATACCTTTGCCGCCGCTGCACAATCATTCAATGTATTTTGCAGCAGGTTAAGGTCGTAATAATAAAAGGGTGTTTCTAAATTCGCGAAACGTGCTATATCTTTTTCGGAAAACATAATGTTCAAGTATCTGATTATATTTTTTATTGTTGTGCTGAGTTTTATTTATTTCGGCAATTACGTCGATTTCAAGAACAACAGATTGAGTAGAAACGAGTACGATAGAAGAGTCAAACTCTTTATCCTACTCGTTGTTATTCTTGTTGCCGTTATGATCTGGCTAAGAAAGAGGTAAGCCCTCCCTTATTCAAATAAACGGTTGTGCAAGCTTTTTAAGGCTTCCGTCTTGTCATCAGTATTGATCAATAAAGAGATGTTATAATTGCTGCCTCCATAAGAAATCATTCTGATTGGAATATGTTTGATAGAATCTAAAACTCTTGAGGCAAAACCGTGCGTTTGCGCACTGAAATCACCAACTACACAAACAATACTTTGGTTCTTATCAATTTCCACGGAACCGAAAGCATGAAGTTCTTCTACAATCTTATCCAGGTTATCGGTAAAATCAATTGTTAAGGAAACCGCTACTTCTGAAGTAGTGATCATATCAATTGGAGTCTTATAACGTTCAAAGATCTCAAAAACTCTTCTTAAGAAACCATAAGCCAATAGCATACGGCTGGAATGAATTTTAATCGCAGTGATGCCATCTTTAGCAGCGATTGATTTGATCTTTCCTTTTTCACTTTCTGCAGAGATTAAAGTACCGGCAGCAGAAGGCTCCATCGTATTCAATAACCTTACTGGAATTTTATATTTCTGTGCAGGGAATACCGATTGCGGGTGTAAAATCTTTGCCCCGAAATAAGCAAGCTCCGCAGCTTCATCAAAAGAAAGGTGAGAGATTGGCTTGGTCCCTTTAACAATCCTAGGATCATTGTTGTGCATCCCATCGATATCCGTCCAGATCTGAACTTCTTCCGCAAGGATGGCAGCGCCGATTAAAGAAGCTGTATAATCACTTCCACCACGACGCAGGTTATCGACCTCACCAAAGCTGTTTCTACAGATAAAACCTTGAGTGATGAACAATTTATTTCCTTTATGCTGCTCCAATAAAGGCGTTAAATGTTTCGTGCTATACGGAACATCCGGCTCATTATCTTCGTCAGTTTTCATGAAATCTAATGCAGGAAGCAATACCGATGGTACACCGATCGATTTCAGGTAAATATGGTATAAAGTAGTCGACAATAGTTCTCCTTGTGCCAGCACTACTTTCTCTTCAATTGGGGTGAAAATATCATTCACTAAAGAAGCCAGGAAACCAAAATGGTATTCCACTACTTCTTGTCCCTGTTCGCGAAACTCTCCTTCAGGCAATAGTTCAATAATGAACTCATTATATTTCTGGTTCAATGCGTTAATTAAGCTTAACGCCACCTGTTTATCCTCCTTTAAAAGTTTGCCTGAAATTTCCACTAAACTATTGGTTGTACCAGACACGGCTGATAGGACCACAATTTGCTCTTCGGCCGGATTAATGATATCCAGCAACTTTTTCATGCGCTCAGGGCTTCCTACGGAAGTTCCTCCAAACTTTAATATCTTCATTTAATTGAGGTAAGAATTTTATTTTTTGATAAATTGGCTATATACTTGTATAGTGGCCGTGAAATTAAAAAAATCGGCGATAATAAACGCTAAATACACGAAATAAAATTTGGAATTGCACATTTTAATCCTATTCTCACAAAACAAGCTGAAAGATTAAACGTTTATTCCTGCAAGAGTTAAAAAGACATACACAATCATATGCAATTAGAAGCAGCAACCCTAAGTACCATCAATCAATGGCTTAACGGCAATTACGACAGTAAAACGAAAGAAGAAATCCAACAGCTATTAGATAAAGAAGCTTTTACTGAGCTGACCGACTCTTTTTATAGAAGTTTGGAGTTCGGAACAGGAGGCCTTCGCGGCATCATGGGTGCCGGTTCTAACAGAATCAACAAATACACCATTGGAACGGCCACACAAGGGCTTTGCAACTACCTGAACAACAAATATCCTAATGAAAAAATCAAAGTAGCCATTGCACATGATAGTCGCAATAACTCAGATTATTTCGCTGGAATCACTGCAGATGTGTTCACGGCCAATGGTATTCATGTGTATTTCTTCAAAGCACTGAGACCAACACCAGAACTTTCTTTCGCAATCAGAGAATTAGGCTGCAAAAGTGGCGTGATGCTTACTGCATCCCATAACCCAAAAGAATATAACGGATACAAAGCTTATGGAGCTGACGGCGGACAGTTTACCTCCCCAGATGATACCATGGTGATGGATGAAGTAGCCAAAATCAAAAATATTGATGAGGTGAAGTTTGACCGAATCGACAGTAATTTTGAACTGATTGGAGAAGAAATTGATCAGTTATATTTGGATAAAATCACTGAATTATCAGTTTCACCGGAAGCGATTGCACGTCAGAAAGACCTTAAAATCGTCTTCTCTCCTATTCATGGTACAGGAATTACTTTAGTACCTCAAGCATTAGCGCAATTCGGTTTTACCAATCTGACATTGGTTGAAGAACAAAGCACTCCGGATGGTAATTTCCCAACGGTGGTTTATCCTAATCCTGAAGAAAAAGAAGCACTGACATTAGCCCTTAAAAAAGCGGAAGAAATTGATGCAGACCTGGTTTTGGCCACAGATCCAGATGCAGACAGAGTAGGTATCGCGGTGAAAAATAACGACGGACAATTCGTATTGCTAAACGGTAATCAGACGGGAAGTCTTTTGATCAACTATCTATTGAGTGCCTGGGAAGAAAAAGGAAAACTTACCGGTGATCAATACATTGTTAAAACCATTGTGACGACCAATATCATCGAAGAGATCGCTAAAAAGAAAAACGTAACCTTCTACAATACCTTAACCGGATTTAAATTTATCGGTCAACTGATGACCAGCCTTGAAGGTAAGAAAACCTTTATCGGTGGTGGTGAAGAAAGTTATGGTTACCTGATCGGCGAATTGGTTAGAGATAAAGATGCAGTGGTTTCCTGTGCTTTCATTGCAGAAATGACGGCTTTCTACAAAGATAAAGGCAGCAGTTTATACAATGCCATGTTAGACATGTATGTAGAATACGGCTTGTATAAAGAAGAACTGGTATCGATCACTAAAAAAGGAAAAACTGGTGCAGAAGAAATCAAAGCGATGATGGAGAAATTCAGAAGCAACCCACCAGCAACACTTGGAGGTGCTAAAGTAGTTTTATTAAAAGATTATGAACTGGGCTTTGAAACTAACCTGAGCACGGCTGAGAAAACAAAACTAGACTTCCCTAAATCAGATGTACTGCAGTTTATCACCGAAGATGGCAGTATTGTTTCTGCAAGACCATCGGGAACTGAGCCTAAGATTAAATTCTATTGCAGCGTAAATACCACTTTAAAAGACAAAGCAAGCTTTAAAGAAACTGACGCCCTACTTGGCGACAAGATTAAAGCAGTCATGAAAGATTTAGAGGCTTAAGCCTCTAAATCATCTTTCTATAAATTTAGTAGGTAATATTACCTTACTTCTTTCAGTTTGGGGTAATGATCTATCCGCAGACAGTTCCTGAAGAATAATATCAATAATCTTTTCAGCGATCTGTTCTATGGGTTGATCAACCACACTGATGGGAGGTGTATGGATCTTGAAAACATCCTGATCATCATAAGCAACAATCATAAAACCATCATCAATAGGCTTCTTAATTTTCTTCAGGAAGAATAAGCCTCTTACTGCAAGGTAGTTGGTAGAGAAAAACACCGCGTCAATCTTCGGATTTTCTTCAAACAAGGCTTTTAAGCGCTCATTGGTATCTTCTTCCGTGCTATCGAAAGGAATTCGAACCAAAGTCTGCTCATTTACAGGGATCCCATGGTCTTTCAATGCCTGCTCATAACCTAAATAACGGTTATTGATCTGGTCCACATCCACATCTACAGTTACGAAAGCAATGTTCTTTCTTCCTTTCTTGATTAGAAATTCGGCGGCAGAATAACCACCCTTGAAGTTATCTACGACCACGTAGTTCACATCAAGATCCGATAGATTCCTATCGAAAATAACCACCGGAATTTTATCTTCCAATAACTGTTTGATGTCTTCTTCAATCCCAGGAACCGGTGCGATGATGTAAGCATCGACCTTTCTTGATTTAAACATCTCAATTAAGTCCCTCGCTTTTGCCGGGTCATTCTCTGTACTGGAATAGGTGATTTTATAGCCTTTTTTATATGCTTTATCCTCAATACGTCTGGCTATAGCCGAGAAAAACGGATTGGAAATATCTTCTACAATCAAACCGATAGTTTTGGTATTCCCTGTCCGCAGACTTCTTGCGATCTGATTCGGTTTAAAGCCTAGCTCAAGAATAATCCCTTCTACGCGTTTGATCACCTCCTTGCTGATGCGCATCTTTTCGGCTTTGCCATTTAAGATAAAGGAGACTGTGGTGATGGATACTTCTGCTTTTTTTGCAATATCCTTAATAGATGGAGGTTTCATTCGTAATATAATTTACAGGCAATCTAGAGAATTAATTGTTAATCTCCTCAAAATATTTACCTGCAATTTTAACAAAGGCATCTTCATTTAAAGGTTTATGTAAGTAATTCCTAATTTCTTCATTCGCAGAAGCCATCAGTTCGTCGTCAGGATTCAAAGAAGTAGTCAGCATAACAACGATTGTTTTCGATTTATGCGCGACATCAATTTTCCGATATTCTTCCATAAAGTCCCAGCCGCTCATACCTGGCATATTGATATCCAGAAAGATGAGACCAGGCCTCAGCATACCTGCATCATTCGCATATTTACCTGAAAAAGTCAAATAATCCAAAGCTTCCCTCGCCGAGGTAATCGCCATAATATTCACTTCTATATTTGTATTCTGAACTATTTTCCGATGGATATAATTGGTGGGAATGTCGTCATCAACAAGCAATACACAATTAAGATCCTTAAATTTTTTCATACGCTATCGATCATTTTTAAGGCTAAAACAAAACGTACTACCCTCATTAGGGGTGGATTTTACAAAGATCTCCCCGCCATGGAGCTCCACAATCTTTTTACAATGAGAAAGTCCAATGCCATGTCCAACATATTCTTCCTTACTATTTAAACGTTGAAAAATCAAAAATATCTTTTCCTTATAGCGCTCTTCAATTCCGATTCCATTGTCGCTAAACTCAAAGTTCCAATGCTGCTCGGCATAGGAGGCAGTCACCTGAATTTTCAATATACCTTCTTTTTTCCGGAATTTTAAAGCATTGCTGAATAAGTGTCTAAAAAGCTGCTTCAACGCCTTTTCATAAGCAGGAACACGCGGTAAATTGTCATAATCAACTTCCAGATGGAACAAGTCAGTTTCTTCAGCAAACTCCTGCTGAAGCGCGGCCATTAAATCATTGCAATCCAATAATTCCTTTGGCTCATGAGTCCCCAAACGCGCATAATCTAAAACACCTTTGATCAGGTGTTTCATTTTTTCAGCGGATTCAGCGATGTAATCCAGGTACAAAGCGCCGTTCTCATCGAACTGTTCTCCATACTCCTTCTTCAATAAGCCCGTAAAGTTTTTAACGGTCAATAGCGGCTCCTGCAAGTCATGGGATGCAATATATACAAACTGTTCCAGTTCTTTATTTCTGAATTCCAGCACCCTCGCATATTCCTTCAGGGCCTTTTCAGAGTTCAGCTTATCCGTAAGGTCTCTGGTAAACTTAGAAAAGCCAATCACCTCATTCTCGTCATCATAAACAGTGGTAATGGTCACATGTGCCCAGAATTGCTCCCCATTTTTCTTGATGCGCCAACCACGATGATGTGCTTTACCATTCAATACCGCCTCTTCCAGCAAATGATCAGGTATTTTATTGACTCTGGCTTCTTCGGTATAAAACAACCTGAAATCCATGCCCAACATCTCCTCAGCGGTATATCCTTTGATCATCTCCGCTCCTTTGTTCCAACTGCTGACACATCCATGCTGATCAAGAAATAAAATCGCATAATCCTCGATTTCCCCCAACATTTTTAAAAGTAAGGGTTGAGGTTGACTTAAATTGTTCTGCATGGAAAAGCTAGTAATTTTCCTGAACAATATTCAAAAGTCAAGCCAGGCTAAATTACCCGTAAAAACACCTATAGGAATCAATTTTTTGCAGGAAAGCGAAAAAAAAATGTCCTTCTTTTTTCCCAAACAGGGAATTGGGGAACTCAAAGTTAATTCCTTATTTGCCCAGCCCCTTTTACGATCCATTTTTCTGTGACCAATTTCTCCAATGCGAAAGGTCCTCTTGCATGAAGCTTCTGCGTAGAAATTCCAATCTCAGCACCTAATCCAAACATTTGTCCGTCTGTGAAGCGCGTAGAGGCATTCCAGTAAACTACGGCAGCATCTACGGCTTCTAAAAATTGTTCCGCTTCTGCTGCATTTTCCGTGATGATGGCCTCAGAATGCTTCGAAGAATATTCGGAGATATGATCTAATGCTTCCTGTATATTTTCCACGACCTTAACAGAACACTTATAATCAAGAAATTCTCTTCCAAAATCTTCGCTTGCTGCATGAACCAAATGCGGGTAATCCGACTCCTTTAAAAGGCTAAAAGCAAGGTCGTCCGCAAAAACTTCTACCTGATGTTCGGACAGTAACGGCGCCAGCAGTTCTAAAAAGTCTGCAGCAATTGTTTTATCGACTAACACAGTATCTAATGCATTACATACGGAAGGACGAGAAACCTTGGCATTCTGAACAATTTCAGCCGCTGTATTCAACTTTGCGGATTCCGCAACGTAAGTATGACACACCCCTGCTCCAGTCTCAATAACCGGCACAAGAGCGTTCTTACGCACGAAAGAAATGAGCTCATTGGAACCACGTGGAATGATGACATCAATATATTTTTCTGCCTGAAGGATTTCCAGGATATATTTCCTATCCGCTGGCAATTGCTGCACAATATTTTTATCCAATCCTGATTCCAGCAAAACTCCCTGAATCAAGGAAACTAAAAAGAGATTGGTATGAAAAGCATCTTGTCCGCCACGTAGCAAACAAACATTTCCAGATCGGATACATAAAGAAGCAACATCGATCGTCACATTAGGTCTGGATTCATAAATGACACCCACTACGCCTAAGGCTACTGTTTTCTTTTGAATCAGTAGACCGTTCTCCATTTGCTTGCTGGAAATCAATTGATTGGTTGGATCCTGCAACAATGCGACATCATTTAAACTATTGGCCAGGCCTGAAATGCGATCGGCGTTCAATAGCAACCGATCCTTTTTAGGATCAGCATCAGACATTTTTTCCAGGTCTTTTAAATTTTCTTCAATAATCTGAGTAGAATTCCCGAGGATTACCGCTGCCAAACGATGGAGCAATGCCTGCTTTCCTTCATCGCTTAAAGAAGCGATGGAATGCCTGGCTTTCTTAGCATTTATTAACTGATTTTCTATAGCTTCCATGTTTGTTTATAAGATAACGATATCACTGGCGTTGGCAATCTCCAGGTTATGTTGTTTTAAATTGTTTATAATATTTTCAGAGGAGGCTTTAGCCCTTGCTACCCCAACAATGTTCATTTGAGCATCCACCAGCTCAAATATTTCTCCATTTGCAAATGGGGCAATCACAGCAGCCACCCCCACAGCCAGTAAACTTTTACGTGCTCTAATGGCCTCCACAGCACCCTCATCTACCATTAACCTGCCGGTCACCAGACTTCCACTCGCCAGCCATTTATTTCTGGCCGGTATAGAGCAATTTTTAGCTGCACATACGGTTCCGGTTTTTTCGGCTACCGCATCCAGAATACCATTCGGGGTTCTAATTCCAAATATGACCACTTTAATCCCCATAGTAGAGGCCAGGTGGGCAAAGGTCAGCTTGGACACCATCCCTCCTAATCCAAGATCAGAAGTTTTTTTATCGGCAAGGGAGAACACCTCGTTATTGATGGAATCTATTTTCTCCACCACTTTTCCATCTTTATCCAATACGCCAGGAACGGAAGTCCCCAGCAAGATCAGTGAAGCGCCAAAACCTACGCCCAGCAAGGTGGCCAGCTCATCATTATCAGAAAATCTCAATTCCAGATCACTCACTACATCATTTTCATTTGCAATAGGAATGACGCCATTCTTCCACAGTTCCTCATAGGTTTCTTTGAGTTGTAAAAATTGCGTTCTGTTAGAGAAATGACGACGCTCACAAAGACTCTGAGCCATCTGAATGCCATAGGGGTAAAAATGTTTTGAATAGGTATTTAACAATATGGGGTTCCCGATAGCCGCAGCAGCTTTCCTTTCGGATATTTTCCCTTTATAATTTTTAATGTATTGCTTTCCAGCAGCAACGGCACCTGAAGAAACCAGAATTAATCTATGTCCTTCCGCAAGTTGGGCAACCTGTGCCGCTACATCAGCAATTACACCCTCATCCAACTCCCCTTTTGGAGTAGTAATGGAGGCAGTACCTAATTTCAAAACAAGTATCGGCTTATTCATTTCTATTGAATTTGTTGTTTTCTATTAAATTGTGATGGTTTTCTATTGATTTTGATGGCTTTCTCTTGAAATGAAAAATCATTTATGATTTTAAGAATCCCCCATTAAAAGTCCTAAAATAGAAATTTTACCTTATTTTTCTCATCAAATACTTTATCTACAGTCAGTTTAGTGATGATATTTTCAAAATAAGGATGATGTTTTAAAATAAAACAGGGAGAAAATAAGAAAACTGCTAAAAGTAAAGGAATTACGTTTAGCAGTTTTCGGTTTTATAGGCCAGATAGCCGATTTATCAAGAGACTAAGCTCGCATCCAAAGTAATTTCCAGATTATAAGCTTTGCTCACTGGGCAATTCGCTTTTGCTCCCTTTGCAATTTCCTGAAACTGTTCATCAGTAATACCAGGAACACTTGCTTTTAAAACCAAATGAGAACTGGAGATCACGCCATTGTCTAGCGAAATCGTAGCCTTAGTCTCTAAATTCTCAGGCGTAAAACCCGCTTCTGTTAAGTCCAGGCTCAATTTCATCGTAAAACAGCCTGCATGTGCCGCAGCCATCAGCTCTTCCGGATTCGTACCAATCCCATCAGCAAATCTGCTGTTAAAAGAATATTGTGTCTGATCCAATACTTTGCTATCTGTGCTCAGGTGTCCAGCACCTTCTTTGATTGTGCCATTCCAAACGGCTGTTGCATTACGTTTCATAGTTTATTGTTTTATGGAGTTTATAAGTTTAATACTATAGCAGGTATACACTATGGCTCTTGTTCTATACCAATTCATACCAACCAATTTCAGTTGATCTTAAACCATTTGATACTATGCAATTTATCAATTTAACCTGGCTTTCAATTGTAATTCTGTAATCTGTGTGGGTAAAATAATTAAATCTGTACCCATTGCGCTTAGAATAAATTTACGACTTTTAGGGTTAATTCAATTTAAGTAAAATGTTAAAAGACGTTACCATTATTCCTTCCAACTCAAACGATATTGATCGCATTTTTGAACTTTATGATGATGCAATCGCTTATCAAAAAACTGTATTCAAAAAACACTGGCAAGGATTTGAACGCAGCTTAATTGAAAAAGAAATTCAGGAAGGCAGACAATGGAAAATCATCATCGAGGGACAAACAGCCTGCATTTTTGCCATCGACTTCAACGATCCACTCATCTGGAAAGAAAAAGATGCGGATCCTTCCATCTATATCCACCGAATTGTGACGAATCCAGCATTCAGGGGTTATCATTTTGTGAACATCATCATTGAATGGGCCAAAGCTTATGGTGCTAAAAAGGAAAAGAAATACATTAGGTTAGATACCTGGGGAGACAACCCTAAGCTCATCGCTTATTATGAGAGATGCGGTTTCAATTATTTAGGCAACATTGTCCCGGAAGCCTCCGAGGTACTGCCTAAGCATTATGAGAATATTGTACTGGCTATATTTGAAATCGAGATTGATTGATAAAATCTATGCTTCCTTAAATAAAAAAATAGCTACGTGATGTTTTATAACCAACGTAGCTACAATCTGTATTTCAAATCTGAAACATCAATGCTTTTATCCATCAAAAGGCAATAAAAACTTTAATTAGCCCCACTCTATTCCGGGTTTTCGTAACTCCCTTTATCACCTATATAAGTTGCGCATAAAGAAATCCCCTAAGGGGGCAAATGGCACAAATCATCGCTTACCTTAAAATTGTAATTGATCCTGAAAGCGTCTTTCTTCCGTTATGCGGATCAATCACATAAAAATAAGTACCTATTGGCAGATCCTTCCCTTTAAATTTGCCATCCCAGGGCTTTGACTTTGCATCACCGCTAAACACCTTGGTCCCAAACCTGTTAAAAATGACAATCGTGGCTTGAGGATAACTTTCCATGTATTTTATCTTCCAGTCGTCATTAATCCCGTCACCATTTGGGCTAAAGGTATTGGGAATCTGCGGGTTTTTAATTAGTCGAACATTCACCTGATCGGTACTGGCACAACTCTCCCCATCGGTAACAGTCAGCGTATAAACCTGATCTAAAGTTGGAGCGCAAACTGGGTTCCTTACATCATCACGATCCAGGAAAGTGGCTGGAGTCCATTTATACCTCAATCCAGAGTTCCCCCCTCCTGCGGGCACCTTACTATCCAATGCCAGTTGCTGACTTCCTCCTTCCAGCATAGAAATATCCGCACCTGCATCCGCCACTGGTACTGGAAGTACTGTAATCTGCTGACTTTTCTCTACCACGCAGCCATTCTCCGCGGTAAAAATATACTGGATTGAATACGTCCCCGGACCAGCCAGTTCAGGGCTGAATTCTCCCTGCGCATTAACCCCCCTTCCTAAGTATTTTCCTTCCCCTGCTGTCCCCCTGACCTCCTTTGCCTGGGTCAGCTGAAATGGATCCGCATTCTTGCAAATGGCAGGCAAAGCATCAAAAGTAAGTTCAGGACTCGCTTGTAAAATAAAAGACATTAACTTTTCATCCCTGCAGGAAGTACCCGAAAAAACCACCATCCGAACGCTCACAGTCCTGGTTGCCGGACTATGAAAAGCTGGATACAGGTGTTTAAAAATCCTGACTCCGGCATTGCGTTTTTCCGGCTGTAAATCTACCTGCACCTCAGTAGGTTTTTGATCATCAAAATACCATTCAATTCTGGTGATCTCCCCGTAATCTACAGTAGCCCTGTCCTCAAATGCCAATTCTTGTCCGCTGCAATACGTACTTCCCTGAATGCTGAAATTTGCTGTAGGCAGGCCGTTAAACCGGAAACCCCTGGTTATCGTCTGAGGACAAATCCCAGCCCTGCTCACAGTCAGCGTAATGGTATATTCCCCGCTTCTGCTAAACAAATGGCGACCATTCTTATCTGTTGAAGTATTGGGATTACCAGGTCCAGAATAAACATCTCCAAAATCCCAGACGTAAGTCAAAATACCCAAAGCATCATCATCATCAGGCACAGTAGTATTCTTAAAATAGGTCGCCCCATCATTCACACAAGCATCTGGCATCAGAAAACCGGGTACAGGTAAAGACTGCTCGACCTTCATCAGAACAATATTGCTGAAATTTGGAACGTCTATACATCCACCCATCACTACTTTCCGCCGGTAATAAACAGATTCAGTAAGTAGTGGCGGATCAAAATGCTCAGTTATAGCCCCGATAATATTAGTAAAATCCTGGCCATTGGATGATTGCTGCCATTGATAACTGAAGGGAACCGGGCCACCGGAAGGTTCCATCCCCTGAATAATTCCAGGATCTCCTTTCAAACAGAATACTGAAATTTGTGGTGCCTGAATCACATTTCCAGTAATATTAGCCATAACGACCACTACATCTTCAGCACTTGAAGCTGCTAGGTCTCCATTGTAATTGCTGCCTGGAACAGGATCTGGATAAGATTCGTAACTGAAAAATGTATTTGGAAAAGCATTGACCGCAGGAGTCACTAAGCGATCTGGATTAGCAGCAGTTCTTAAAGGATCTGGGGCTAATGACTGCGCACTGGCATGATAAGTACCGGGTATCACGTTACAAGCAATTTTAGCAGTCAGTGTAATCACGACCTCATCCCCTGGAAACAAATTGAAATTCCCTACCAGCAAACGTCTGGCCGTAGGATCCAGATTAACCAATGTTTCCGGTCCGCTGGAATCCCCGGTATAACTGGCTTTTGCGGAGACAAAAGAAAAACCTGGCGGCAGTTTCATTTCCAGCTGAACATCGACAGCAGTAGCAGGTCCTAAATTTCTGGTTCGGATGGTATAATTTAACTGACTGCCTGGGTAATTTAAAGCGGTTAAATTGCTTAAAGCAACCTTCGTATACAGCTCCGGAAAACAAACATTATACCTTAAATGCCGGGGAAGATCACTATTTCTAAAAGACTGGGTATTTCCATCCTGACCATCAGCAGCAGATTTTTTGTCGCCAGTCTCATAAACCATACCAGCACTACCTTTGGTTACATTTGTGGATGCCCTGGAAGGAGACAGGGAGTTGAAAACCTGTCCGCCACCACCACCGCCACCAGGCCCATTCGTTAACATCACCGAATTCTTTAAAGCAATGTTATGGCCATTCCCTCCTCTTGCTTCTATACTCACATTAGCCGGTAAATCGCCACGAAGTTCATTGACAAAAATAGTTCCGCCAGCACCGCCACCCGAACCGGAAAGGATCACATTATAATCTCCTGGATTTGCCCAAGGCGCCAATATGCTCGCTCCGTTTGAAATAATAGCACCTGTTCCAGTGATGCGATCTGCATTGATCATCACTGCCGCGCCACCTGCCGCGGTAATGTTAAAAATATCATAACCATTTACGTCTGCACCACCACCTCCTCCTCCGGGAATCAATCTATCAAGATCCGCATTGACCGTATAAACTGGAGAACCTGGACGCCCGCCATTTGGAAAAACATCTCTGGGATCACCGGTAGCCGCGCCATTTCCGCCTACGCCACCAGCGCCACCATTGCCACCGCCGCCGCCGCCTGCAAGGTTCAGGTATCCGGCACCACCAGCATTCGCAGCCGCGCCTATCCCTCTGGTTCCTAATGGAAAGCCAAAAGCTGGCGAACCTGCAACCCCATCTGCTTTACCAGCGTGTCTTTCGGCAAGATCTCTGGTAGAAAACTGAGCATAAACATCATTCCTATTATAATAACCATCTGCGCGCTCAAAACCACGGGCTTTATCTCCTCCAAAAAAGCCACTCACAGAAGCATCTATTTTGTGGCCATTTAAGTTCAACGTACCTGCAACATTGAAAGCCAGTACGCCTCCAACTTTCCCATTAAACCGGGGCATATTGACACTTTCCCGATCTAAATCCAATGTTAAGTTTGCGTATTGCGGGACTCTGATGACCTGAAAACTTCTGGAACCACGGAACAAAGTAGGCGCTGCACTTATATATTGATTTACCGTACCATCACCTGCTCCCAGGCCCTTAAAAATCAGTAAACCACCATTCCGGGTCACCGAATTTATAGCCAGCACATATTCATATTTACCACTGCTTCCCAAATCTGTAAAGCCGGTACCTCCACGCCCATCCGGTCCTGAAAGTGGATTATTGCTTCCATATCTCGCATCATCACTAAAGTTAATGGTCGCATCCTGCATCTGAATCACCATCAGCAAATCTCCAGGACTAATCGGAGTCGTTCCAAAATTATCGAAGAAAAGACCTCCAGACAGATCTACGCCATTGAGCATAATTTGCTTGGAACCCTGGGGAAGGACCATATCTGTGGCCGGCGAGAAATAAGTATTGATTACTCTATTCCGAAAACCTGTTGCACCATCTTTACCTGGACTTCCACATATTTGTGCATGTATATTGTGAAATATAAACAACAGACAAATCAATAAGACTATATTTTTCATTTTAGTACTTGTCAATAAAGCACAAGATACCAAATTACCTTAAAAGTAAGTAATTATATAATAAACATATTTTGAGTATTATTACAAGATATTTGATCAACTTAATTTTTATTTCAGCACATTATAGCGTAAAACAAGGAAAACAGAGTGCAATTAATTAAACGAATCACAAATTGAACCTACTTATCTTTATTCCGGTTTTTATTCAACTTGATTTTAATCTTACCATCTTCCCCATCAGTTGCCAATAAATGAAGTACAATTCCCTTCATTCTGCGCTCCTGAATTTCCTTTTTATCGATGATATCCGCATCCTTTTTCGGATTCCTAAGCGGCACATCTACTGCAATATTCGTCCCTTTCGACATAGAATATACTCCAGATACGTCCATATTCAGGAGACTTGTATTGATCTGCATTGGGGCAATCGTAATCAGCGGCCCACGAACATCAAACTTACCATTCAGGTTACTAAAAGTAATATTGTCCAGATCCCTGAAAGGGAAAGCAAATTTACCCACACTTTTTACCGGTTCAAATTGCAGTAATGCCCCTTGTTTTAAGTCAAATACAATATTACCGCCTAAAGAATTGGTCACCAGTCTTCCCTGATCCGTAATCAAACCGCCAATTGTCGACTTAGAAAAAAGAAAACCTTTCAAGTTTTTAGAAGTCAGCGTAGTCATCCCGAAATTATCAAAAGAATAAAAGAAGTTTTTAATATCTACATTGCTTAAGGTCGTGTTAACCAAAAAACGATTCATATTTCCTTTTTGGGAGATATTCCCATTTACCTTCATCGCACCTCCACCATGTTTCACAGAAATATTTTTCATACCAATGCCAGCTTCAGAAAGAAACAAATCTGCGGTAACATCTGTACCAACAAATTTATTATAATATACTTTGGCTACCCTTAAGTGCATATCAACCTTACTCTTCTCAAATAAATCGTTCACATCTTCTGAGAAACTGGTATTTTTTGAAGATTTCTTCGACGCTCTAGCTGGCTTTCTTGTTCCCAGAAAACCTAAAAACTCTCCTAAATGTAACTGCGGACTTCTAATCTGCCAGTTCAGCAAGATCTTCTCTGGATCGTTATAATATAAATTCAGGAAATTACGAATCTGGCCATCCATCATTACGATGCTCTTTCCACTCTGCAAACGAATATTTTTAATAAATAGATCATCCGTAGTGAAATTCAAGGACACCGCAGTATTGGTAAAATTCAACTTCCTTGGCACATAACTTACATCTGCATTCACCACGTCAACTACCCCGGTCACCAGTGGTTTATGGAGTTTAAAATCAACGATATCGGCTTTATAAGCCAACCTCACTGTTGCTGTTCCTTTCCCAAACCTCAATGTTTCTGTTCCAATTGCTTTATTCAGCTTCGCAACAGCAAATTTCGACTTGAATACCCCTGTAGCAATAGGTTTCTCCAAATCAAGAATCATTACCGTATCAATTGAAAAAGGCATTTCTGTATAGGAACCTCTAAATCCATACAATTTAATCGCTGAATTCGGATCAGTAATACCTTTACCCTTTTCATAATTATTGGTAAAGGTGCCTTTAAAGTTACAGCTGTCAATAATGGCTCCCGGAGTTTTTAAAACATTATCTTTTACGATCGCCGTCACATTAATTTCCGGATCACCACCTGGCCCCATGTCCCCGTTTAGGATACAACTGGCATCTATTGGTGTTTTCAAATCAAACATCAGCAGTTTCTCTGTAATATTTGGTGCCAGTAAATTGGCCGCATCTTTCCATAAAATGGAAGGCGCTTTAATGTCAATGGTAAAAGTTGTATTTTCTTTTGAGGTATCAAATTTAGCACCGATAATAAAAGGATCCTTTCCGATATTCAACTGATTAGGAGCAACCAGGATAATCCCTGTATCTTCATCATAATTGATCTTAAAAGGACCTTCCAGCACCTTATCTTTGATAAAGCTGCCTCTTCTCGTATTAAAGGCCATGCTCTTTGCCAGCGTCTTTAACTTCAAATTCGCTTCCCATCCTGAAAAGGAGTAATCCATCTTTCCATCCAGATCGGCGACTTCAAAATGAAACAATTTATGGCCCTTTCTATTGTCAACAATAAAATTCACATTATTTAAGCTGAATTGTTTCAATTGAGCATCGGTACTCGCCTTAGTCGAATCTGATTTTTTCTTATCTTTCTTTCCAAAAACAGCGGTGTTGCTATATCCGGAAGTATCGGTAAACAAGTCTATTTTAGCATTATTAATACCTATTTTTTTGATCTCAATAGTTCCTCTTAACAAGGCCATTGTGTTTACTGAGACTTCAAAATCCTGCGCCTCCAATAAGGTATGCTGGTGTACTTTCCAAAGACTATCTTTAATTACCACATTTTTGAGACTGATAGATACCCCTGGAAAACCTTTAAAAAAAGTAGGGTCCATACTGCCAATGGTTAAAGATCCATTGAGATTTTTATTTAATTGTTCTGTTATTGTAGCCAGCAACGTCTTTTTATTTGCATTTACATACAAACCGAGTCCAACAAAAACGAGAGCAACAAGAGCGACTAAACCAATAAATATTCTAAGCGTAATTTTAGACCAGCGAGGCATTTTTTCCATGTGTAAAAAGCTAACGTTTTTAACTATCAAATTGTTTGGCACCAAACTGGTTTGCAGGACAATTACTACAATTTATAAAAAAACCCGGTAAGTCTTAACTTACCGGGTCGCAAAAAAACGCTAAAACAATTAATCTATAGTGGCCATATCAATCACGAATCGATAACGAACATCACCTTTCAGGGTACGCTCATACGCCTCGTTGATCTGATCCATTCTGATCATTTCCACATCGGAAGTGATGCCATGCTCCGCACAATAATCTAACATTTCCTGTGTTTCCTTGATACCACCCACCAAAGAACCTACCAGACTACGGCGACCAAAAATTAATTGAACCGCATGTACTTCCGAAGGCGTTGGAGGAACACCCAACAAAATCATCACTCCATTGGTACGCAATAAAGCAAGATACTCGTTGTAATCATGTTCTGCAGAAACCGTATCAATGATAAAATCAAACGTATTCGCCAGACCTTTCATCGTCTCTTTTTCTGTAGTCAATGCAAAATGATGCGCACCTAACTCTTCAGCATCTTTCGCTTTTTCCGGAGAACGACTCAGCATCGTTACTTCAGCACCCATAGAAGCGGCAAGTTTTACAGCCATGTGGCCTAAACCACCCAAGCCTACGACTGCCAGCTTATGTCCTTTTTTCACGCCCCAATGTCTCAAAGGAGAATAAGTAGTAATCCCCGCACAAAGCAATGGCGCCACTTTTTCCAATGGTAACTTATCGGAAACGCTCAATACAAATCCTTGAGTCACCACAATATGTGTGGAATAACCGCCATAAGTTATGGTTTTCTTATCCTGCTCAAAAGAGTTATAAGTCTGTGAATGTCCGTTTTCGCAATACTGCTCCTGATGGTCTTTACAGTTATTACAATGACCGCAAGAATCTACAAAACAGCCTACACCTACTGTATCCCCTACTTTGAATTTACTTACATTAGCCCCTACACGGCTCACTTTACCTACGATTTCATGGCCTGGAACGACAGGATACATCGTACCTCCCCATTCATTTCTTGCCGTATGGATGTCTGAATGACACACCCCACTATATAAAATTTTGATCTCCACATCATCCGCACCCGGCTCCCGACGAGTTAATTGATACGGTTCCAATGGTTTATCTGATTTATGAGCTGCGTATGCTTTTACTGAAGTCATATTTTTGTGATTAGTTTATCTATAAATAACGAAACTACTAAAAATGTTTTAGCTAAAAACTATACCTCAACCCAAATTGCATCTGGAATCTGGAAGCAAAGAAATCTTTCGCATAAGTACTCGTATTATTCACATCATAAGTATAGATAGGATAACTCGTTGGAGTTCCGGCAGTCACCGCTTTCAGACCTACACTTGCCATAGAATTATAGGTATTTGGAGAGAAATATTGAACACCCCAATTTTTATTCAGCAAGTTCGTTAAGTTCACAATGTCGTAAGTGAAAGTCAGCGTGTGTTTATGCCCGGCTGTTTCAGAAACAATCAGGTCTTGCGAAAACCTAAAATCCGCCTGTACATTCCATGGGGTACGTGCGCCATTACGCTCTGTAAATAACCCTCTTCTGGTTTTTAAATAGCGATCGCCGTCGATAAAGGCATCAAATGCAGCCGCTTGCTGGATCCCATCCGGTGTTTTCGCGAAAAACTGAGGTGTCTCTCCTGCTTTTGGAACATACACTAAACTCACATTCTGTCCAGTACCATTGATGGTCGTATTCAGGAATCCATAAGAATATGGGGAGCCGGATTGCGCGCTAAAGAACAAGGAGAAGTTGGCTGTATATTTATTACGGCTATCCCAGGCATGTTTAAAATTAACGGTAGACACGATGCGGTTGCGAATGTCAAAATTAGAATAAGCAAGTCCTGGATTATTAGGATTTAAAGCCTGATTCAACTGCCAGTTAGATTCCATCGAGTTTCTAATCCCATTGGTGATGTCTTTCGACTGTCCGTAAGTATATGCTGCCATTACATCCAGGCCAAAAGGAAAGGACTTAGTCACTTGTCCGGTTAAACTATATCTGTATCCCTGACTGGTATTCGACAGCAAATACGCATTGCTATAAGCAGGGTTAATTTTATTGTTGCTACTAGGATAAATAGGCTGCTGATGCTCCGTATCATAGATATTATAAGTTGGATTATCCGTAAAATTCACTTGTTGAAACTTCAGATCATGAATCACTTTCGTGAAAATCCCTTCTACTGTAAACTTCCAGGAGTCATCAGTTTTATAATCAAAAGCTAAACTTGACCTCCATGTTTTAGGCATTTTAAAATTATTGTCGATCAGATCGACCTGCGTTGCGCCATTGGCATCATTCACATTTACTCCTTGTTTCGCCACATATCCTGCCTCTCCATTTCCATTTAAAGCATCTTTAATCGGATCAGATCCTGCAGCTGGTTTAACCAATGGTTTTGCCGGGTCATAATTGTATTTTTGATCATAAGCACCGAAAGTAACGCCATTATTATAATACGCATAACCTAACCAGGCAAATGGAACCCTTCCGGTAAACAATCCGCTTCCCCCTCTTAAAATCATTTTTTGATCACCATTGATGTCATAATTGAAGCCAATTCTTGGCGACACCTGAACTTGTCCGAGGTAATCATTTTTAATGTCTTTTGGTTTTGTATAGGTAAAAGTCATTCCATAATTAGGATCTGCAGGTGCATTAATGGTCTTATCACTTAAAGGCTGTTTATTTGGTAAATCAGCAAGGTCTAACCTCAATCCATAAGTCAGCTTAAATCTATCTGTGATTTGGAACTGATCTTCTCCATAAACACTGTACATGTTCAACTTAAATTCAGCGGGAGGATTGGCCATAATGTAATCCCTGCTGTTGTTGGCGTAGTTGTAATTGGTACGCACCCGGGATGGTTGGTTTTTCAAAAAGTCGTCAATACTACCATAAGCCACACGTCCATTCCAGGCATTTACAAAACCATAAGTGATGTTATACAGTTCATTATGTGTACCAAATGTGATGGTGTGTTTTCCTTTTGTAAAGGTGAAATTGTCTGTAAACTCAAAGGTTTTTTGTTTCATATTGAAGATACTCGCTTCCCGGTCGGTACCCAGGAAAATCGTTCCCCCGCGAGAACTGATCTCAATCTGCGGCACTGCTGGGTTTCCTAATGGATCTCTAAAATCATGAATATTAGAATAGCCAACCACCAAACTATTGGAAGCGTTATTTGAAAGCCTGCTTTTCAATTCTGCAACTGTAGAACTCTGGTTATTCGTCTGCTTAAAGTCGATCCCAGAGAACCTGAAATTCGCCTGGTCTCTTTCTAAATTCGTCGCCTCTGAACGGATGGTGTTGTTGCGGATCGTCAATTGATTTTTATCATCAATATTCCAATCTAAACGGTTAAAAAACTTGTTGGATTTGGAGTAGATATTGTAATTTCCGGCTGTACCTGGATCAATCCCATACGCATTGATCATGTGGTCAGTAATCGATTTAGCCTCATCAGAGGTGATGAGCTTCATATCCGGTGATCCGGCACCTAAAATAACAGGATCTTGTCTTCTGGTGAGCTCCTCATTTGTAAAGAAAAAGAGTTTATCTTTTATAATAGGAAGCCCCAGACGAAAACCTGTTTGATAGTCATAAAAGGCCGAAGGTTCTCTGGCATTATCGCCGATTTTATTTCTGCCAATCAGCGCTGCATTTCTACCGTATCCATACACCGATCCACTCACATCATTGGTACCAGAACGCGTCACCGCATTCACGCTACCTCCTGTAAAGTTTCCAATTTTAACATCATAAGGTGCCAGCAATACCTGTACATCCTGTATCGCATCCAGAGAAACAGGGTTAGTACGTGTGCTGCTGCCCGGCATACCAGAACTTCCACTCTGCCCACCCAAAGAAGGACTGAATCCAATTGCGTCATTATTAATGGCCCCATCAATCGTAACGTTATTGTACCTGAAATTCGTTCCTACAAAGGAATTGTCTTTACTCCCCTGAGGGGTTAATCGTGTTAAATCAGTCAAGCTTCGGCTCACTGTAGGCAGTGTTTTAATCTGCTCCTGGCCGATTTTTGTTCCTGCACCCACCTTTGCACCTCCCTTAGTACCTGCTACGACTACTTCATTCAATTGCTGACCTTCTTCGGGCAGCATAAAATCCAGGCGCAGGTCTACACCCAGGTTTAGTGTAATTGCTTTTTGCTGCTGAGGGCTATAACCTACATAACTAACAGTCACTTGGTATGGCCCGCCAGGATTTAGGTTGTTCACCCGATATGCTCCATCCTTACCCGTTACAGCACCATACTTTGTGCCGGTTGGCAGATGTAAAATGAGTACGCTTGCACCGGGGATCCCCATTCCTTTACCATCACGAACCTTACCATTCATGCTGGAGGTCGTTACCTGAGCCTGAACTCCAAGTCCTATAAACACAAGGAACATCAACGCCAGGTAAACAACATAATTGCTGAATTCTTTTTTCATTTTCTAGGTTTAAATTTTCCATCAAAACTACTCTGGCTGGATCACGTTAATATTAAATTAACATGAACACGAAGCAGGCTTAACATGAGATTAAAATCAGATTAAAAAGAGATTAAAATGCTCATTTTCAGTAGTTAAACTGGATGATTTATAATATCTAAAAGGGATGAAAAATCGAATCCTGTTAGGATAAACAAGTTAATTTAATGTTATGATTATGTTAAGGAGGTCCGAATTTAAAAATCTGATCTTCCCAACCATATACTTTCCAACTCCTGACTGAAGTTTCGGAAGATAAGCTTACTGAACAAGTACCCTCATAATAGATTACACAAACGTTTGCATAGCTACAAAAAAGATAAAAAGCCATAAAATATCTCTTAAATTTTAAATGGGGGAATGAAAGTCACACCATGTCCTGAGACAGGGCTTAGAAAAAGAAGCGCTGCTTTCCTAGAATCATTATTCAGAGGAAACCAGCTTACACAACCGTTTGCGCATCACTAAACCAACTGATTATCAAACCTTCTTCTGAACTTATAGAGCATTAAATCAATCTCTAAACCAAATCATTATGAAATTAACCCATCTCTTTCCAAAGCCGGTTTTACTGCTGCTTTTTCTATTTACCTCCCTTACTTCCTGTCAAAAGTCTATGCTCAGTGAAGGCATTGAAAAACAACAGCGGGAGCAGAATCAAACCCTGGCGCTTGCAGGCACAGAAAATGCCGCACCATCGCAGCACATTTTCTTTTCTTTCCCTTCAGATGCCATTGCAAAAATTCACAAAATTAAGATTACCGAATCCGCGAATGCAGAATATTTTTCTGTTCACAATTACTCAGGTGGCTACAATGGTTTACAGCAAACCCCAGACAATTCTTTTGGCACACCAAACATTCTGATTGCATCACACTGGGATCCGAATACCGCAGGTGGCGTATTCTCCAGGGTAGCCTATACGGCACCAAATACCATTAGCAGCAGATTCGGTGGTGAAGGTGACGGTTACAAAACCATTAATCCCTATCAATGGGCGCTCAATACCTGGTACAATATTGCCATCAGATCCTGGAAACTCAATGGAGAACTGTTTATTGGCACCTTCATCCAGAACATGAGCACAGGTACCTGGTTCCACACCTCTACCCTTGCCATTCCAGAGCGTACCACTTTTTTAGGTGCTGGGAATGATTCCTTTCTCGAAAATTGGACAGGCAGCAATCCAGCTTACGATGGCAGTTTCATCAGGAAAGCTTTTTTCAAAGACTGCTGGAATTTAAGTACGACCAATGTATGGCAAAAACATACCAGCAGAAGTTTCAGTGCCAATGCTGGGGATGAGGGTAGGAATGGCATTTACGACCGTGCTTTTAATTCTGGATATGATGCGGCGGAAGATGCCTATTTTATGGAACATGGGGGTACCGTACAACCTGATGCCGCTTTTGGTACCGGCCGTACTTTAGCCCTCCCTGCACAAACCAATCAAGGCACTGCACCTGTGATTACCGTTGGAGAATCCCAGTCTGTCTCTGCAATTTACTCAGGAAATACCGTATACATCAGCTGGAGCAACAACGCCACAAAAACACCGCAATTCTCTTCAAAAGTGGAATTACTAGACCCGAACGGAACAGTAGTCAATACAATTAATGAAGTGCTTCCTCAAAAAAGAACTGCAACCTTTAGTAATGTGACGCCAGGGAGCGGAACTTATACGGCCAGGGTAACCATCACTGATATTTTTAACCAGGTCGCTCCTGCAATCAGCTCGACACTGGTTCCTGGCGATCCACCTGCGACCTGGTACAGACTAAAAAACGCATCCAGCGGATTATACCTGTCTGTAGAAGGAAGCAGCACTGCAAATAGCACCTATATTGTACAATCGATCAGCAGTACAGGCGCAGAACAAAAATGGAAATTAAGCTCACAAAATGGGGCAACTGTGCTGATCAATAGTAACAGTAATAAAGCTATAGACATTTCTGGAGGAACTCAAACCATTGGTTCAAATGTGATCCAATATACCATCAGCAATGCCATCAACCAGCAATGGAACCTGGTATCTGTGGGCACCAATAAATACGTCATTCAGAGTAATATGTCCAGTCATTACATCCTGGATAATCCAGGCAGCAGCAGCACCAATGGCCAAAGGCTTGTTTTATATTCTATGAACGGAACTACAGGTACTGCTAATCAACAATGGATCTTAGAAGCTCAATAAATAATCATTTACAATAATAGACCAGCGGCAATCGCCATAAATCTGATCTGAAAAAATAAATGGCTTTTAGTTTTTACACTAAAAGCCATTTACCTATATAAAATACGCCAGTATTTAATAAATACTAGTCCGTAATTAGATCAGCACTATTCCGCTTCACGTAAATTTAAAGTCTTTGTGGTATTCGACCTAATTTCTTCGGTCATTTTCATGTTCTTGCTGAGTGCATGGCCATAAGAAGGAATCATAGCAGTCAATTTTTTCTGCCATTCTTTGCTTTTCAATTGTTCTCCAAAGCAGCGTTCCATTAAAGTAATCATAATAGAAACCGCAGTAGATGCACCTGGTGAAGCGCCCAATAAAGCAGCTATAGAGCCATCAGCAGCGGTAACTACCTCTGTTCCAAACTCCAAAATACCACCATGTTCTTCATCCTTTTTGATCACCTGTACACGCTGACCAGCAGTTTCCAGTTCCCAATCTTCCATTTTGGCAGTTGGCAAATACTCTCTTAAAGCCGTCATACGGTCTTCCGGAGATTGACGTACCTGATTGATTAAATATTTTGTCAGCGGTAAATTGTCCAGTCCGGCAGAAATCATTGGACGGATATTGTTCACCTTAATCGACATCGGAAGATCCATCAAAGATCCATTCTTCAGGAATCTCGTAGAGAATCCTGCGTAAGGACCGAAAAGTAATGCTTTTTTACCGTCGATCATTCGAGTATCCAAATGAGGTACAGACATCGGCGGCGCACCAACCGAAGCTTTTCCGTATACTTTGGCATCATGGCTGGCGATCACATCTGGATTGATACATTTCAACCATTGTCCACTTACCGGGAAGCCTCCAAAACCTTTGCCTTCAGGAATATCAGATTTTTCTAACAATGGCAATGAGCCACCACCAGCACCGATGAAAACAAATTTAGCTTTCACTACACGTTTATCACCAGTAGCTTCGTCTTTCACTTTCACTTCCCAAAGCCCATTCTTTTGCTTTAGTTTCTTCACATCATGAGAAAAGTGCATGCTTACTCCCTCCATTTTCTGAAGCGTGTCGAACATCATTCTGGTTAACGCCCCAAAATTCACATCCGTTCCCATGGTCATTCTTGTTGCAGCTACTTTTTCTTTAGGATCACGTTGATCCATCACTAAAGGCATCCACTTTTTCAATTGATCAGGATTTTCAGAATACTTCATTCCTTCGAAAAGAAGATTTTCCTGTAATCTGTCGAAACGTTCACGTAAAAACGCAACATTTTTCTCTCCCCACACAAAACTTACATGTGGAATGCTCTTAATAAATGTTTCGGGTGATCCTACCAGGTTGTGATTAACCAGGAACGACCAAAACTGCTTGGATACTTCAAAAGATTCTGCAATAGCTACCGCTTTTCCAGTTTCTACTGAACCATCTGCTAATTGTGGCGTATAATTTAGCTCACAAAATGCAGAATGCCCGGTGCCGGCGTTATTCCAGGCATCAGAACTCTCTGCCGCAGCAACATCCAGTCTTTCAAAAATTTCTATGGTGATATCCGGCTGCAGTTCTTTAAGTAATACACCTAATGTGGCGCTCATTATTCCTGCTCCAATCAATACAACATCCGCAGTTTTTTCCGAATTACTATTCTTACGAGTCATTTATTTGAATTTTTATGCAAAAATACAATACCTTATCAAATAATCCTTAAGAAAACAAGATGTTTTACGAATTATTTCCATCAATTTCCAAAAATCCAAAAAATACCGTTGATAAATGGGGTAAAGACTGGGGCAATCCTCCCCATTTCTGGTAAAATTTTCATTTACTCTAATTTTATTACCTAAATTGATAGGATGCTTTCTTTTACTATCCGATAATTCACACAAAGAAAACTCAGGATATCAACCACTTAGGCCTTCATTTGTTTGTCATTTTTATATGACTTAGCTGGTATAATTTGATCTAGCTCTAGCCGGATGAGATCTTGCTTTATCAATTCCTTCAATTCAGCTTCTTTAGGTAAGTACAATCGATATTTACTGGCAAATAACTTTTCATTTTCTGACAGCACAGAATATTTAGCGATAGTTTCATCCTTCTCAAGCAAAGTATAACGCCAATAGTTGGATGGTCATCCTTTCCTTTTTTCAGGTCATTGTATATCCGGACATACCTATCCATGTGCCACAATTGCACTGTGGGTAAGCTGATCTGTTTTCCAGTCAATCCATACAAAACATTTCAGCTTTCTGAAGTTTTAGTATCCATAGGCAAACCTAAAAACTCAAAGATATAAGGGTCTTTGATGAGTTCTTGAGCATTTGGAACTTCCTCCTTCCCTGGTTCCAGCACCCGCCCCACATACAGCGACCTGATATTTCGCTGTCAGGTGCGCGTGGCCATCCTCCTTCAACAGCAAACCGAATGTACTCAGCTCTTAAATCATTGGTTTCAAGTCGGCTAATCATTCTGTAGTGAGTCCAGCTTAATTTGGTACTCACTGCATTCCAAATTGAAAAAGCATTATAAAATGCCCTCATATTGTTCAAATTACGCTCATCAAACCCCTTTCCAAACTCCAGCGTAAGCTGCTGAGCTAGTTTTTTCAATACTGATTTACCATAGGCCGCTTTTGCATTCCCTTCCTGCTCGTCTTCTATAATGAGCTGTCCAATTTGCCAATACATTTGCAGCAAAATCGCATTGCTCTGCTGGTATGCTTTTCTTCTGGCGAGGCTAACGACCTCGGTAATTTGCTCAAAAAGTATATTCTGTTTTTCTATCGCTTCCATTCCGGTTTATTTTATGACTCTGGTCTATCTTATGTATTATAACCTGGATAAACCACCCCAGCGCTTTATTTGTGCAAGAATCAGTTTAGGACTGGATCATGAAGATGTTTATTTTCCTTGTGTATTTATTGTTGATTACTTGAAGGTTGATAGGGCCTAATCAAGTCTGTAGACCTACCAAAATCTTCATGAAGCCAGCTCAGCTACCTTTTAATTATAAAAAAAACAAAGTGTCAACCACTAGTATAACTCAAAGACAATGAGTACCAGCTGAAAGTTATTTAAAACAAATTGCAGACCATGACCACCATCGCCCGGATCACAAAGCGTTTAAAGTGCTGGAAAAAGAATATAAAGTCCTCAAAGAACAGCTGGAACACTTACCTGGAAAGCCTGCGGAACAAAACTCAGGTACAAATACCTGATTTTAGAAAAAACGTTTTTTTAATGCCATAAACTATTTATCTTCCCAAATAGTTCAGGGAAATTCATGTCGAAAAAATAATAAAACAATTCCCCCTGTTTAATTGCTGTTATAATCTAAATACAAAAGCAGAAGCGTATGATCTCAGTGAACCCAACCAATGGAAAAACGATAAAAACCTATACAGAAGATACAGAAAAGCAGGTCAATACGAAAATAGAAAAGACACATCAGGCCTGGTTAAAATGGAAGGAAACCCGTTTTTCTGTACGTGCTGAGTTCCTTAGAAATACTTCCGCAGTGCTGTTAAAACGTAAAACGGAATTGGCTACTTTAATGGCTAAAGAAATGGGAAAACCATTACCTGCAGGAATTGCCGAAATTGAAAAATGTGCTGCTGTATGTGATTTTTATGCTTCTAATGGCGCTAATTTCCTAAAAGACGAGTTGATTGCTACGGAAGCCAGTAAAAGTTATGTCAGCTTTCAACCATTGGGCGTAGTGCTTGCGGTGATGCCCTGGAATTTTCCTTTCTGGCAATTGTTTCGTTTTTTAGCCCCTGCTCTAATGGCGGGTAATGCGGGCGTATTGAAACATGCTTCCAACGTGAGCGGCTGCGCATTGGCCATCGAGGAAGTCATTAAAGAAGCAGGTTTTCCAAAAGATCTTTTCCACGTTTTACTGATCAATAGTAAAGTTGTAAAACAGGCCATTGCCCATCCTTTCATTAAAGCGGTTACTTTAACCGGGAGTACGGAAGCCGGCAAACAAGTTGCACAGCAAGCAGGTTATCATTTGAAAAAAACAGTACTGGAATTGGGTGGAAGCGATCCTTATATCGTACTGGCAGATGCCGATCTGGAACAGGCCGCAGAAATCTGCATGCAAAGCAGGCTGATCAATAATGGTCAGAGTTGTATAGCTGCAAAAAGATTCATTCTCGTAAAAGAGATAGAAAAAGATTTCATGAAAATCTTCCTTAAAAAGATGCAGTCAAAAATCACCGGAGATCCCTATGATCAGCAGACAGACCTTGGCCCTATGGCCAGAAAAGACCTGCGTGATGAGTTACATCAACAGGTAATGGACAATATAAAAGCTGGGGCAAAATGCGTTCTTGGGGGGAAAATCCCTGAGTTTAAAGGCGAACACGCGTTTTACAGCCCTACTATTTTAACTGGAATAAAGAAGGGAATGCCAGCGTATGAGGAAGAACTTTTTGGTCCGGTAGCTTTAATATTCACGGCAAAGGATGAGGAAGATGCGATCAAGATTGCGAATGATAGTCCGTTTGGATTAGGAGCAGCAGTATTTTCAGCTTCAAAAGCACATGGCGAAGAAATTGCGGCAAAGAAATTGAACGCAGGATCCTGCTTTGTAAATAGTCTGGTAAAATCAGATTCAAGATTGCCCTTTGGTGGAATCAACCAAAGTGGTTATGGCAGAGAGCTCAGTTCTTTTGGTATTCGTGAATTTGTAAACATTAAAACCGTCTATATCCAATAAGGATTAGACTTGATTCCATCGGGGTAGCTGACCATAAATTCCCTGATAAATCTGCAGGATTTTCGATTTCATAGTGGCAGGCAAGTCCTTATTCTTATGATCATAAGTCACATACCAATGGATGTGTAAAGCTTCTATGTCTTCGATCATCATTTGTACAGGCCAGGAATTCTTACGTTCAATCTCCCCAAACTGAAAACCATTCAACAGGTTCTCCCGCAGGTCGTCCACAATATCTGGATTGGGTTTCAGCTCTTTTGATTTTTCCGGCGGACCAGATTTATTGATATAAACCAATTCCACTCTCCCCTTTCTTAACGCATACACCAGGTATAGCCCATAATTATACGAGGATACATTGCAAACTTCTACTAAACTGTCCGTTGCCTGAAAAAAGAAATTGCCCTGCTTGTATTTACTCAATTCGTCAAACATAGATCTAATAGTTTTAAAACCGATCATTTTTTCAATCGCGTTATCCCAATATAAAAATTTTGAAACCATCTTACAAATTAACTCCGTTAATGAAGTAGAAAAAATAACTGCATTTGTTGTTTCTATAATTCTGCTTTTACAAACTGTCAATTCCTACCAGATCTTGATTAAATTACTATCAATAACGACGCCCATATTAACAATTTCCTTACAACTTAAAGAAAATCATATACTACTGAATTCTAAATAGATAACTTTAGTCATCATAATACTTCAGCCGTATCCTCATGAAAAAAACCTACATTCTAGTGTTGTGTATGCTCTTCTTCAGCGCATGTGTTCCTCAGCGAAACCTGGTTTATTTTAACGATTTATCCGAATTGGCTAAAGATCAGATCAGCAGTGCTGAGGCTGAACTTAAGATTCATAAGAACGCTCGGCTGAGTATTTCAGTAAACAGTTTAAGTCCCGAATCCAATGCGTTATTTACTAAAACAACGACAAGAACCAATACTAAAGAAAGCCACAGTGTGCAAAGTAATCAGATAGATCACCAAAGCATGGTGACGCTCCCACTCAGCGGCAATATCACTGGGTGGAACCAGAAATACTAGGTAACATTATCCGATGCCTAGTCATTTATTTAAAATACTCTTGGGCAGATAAACGACCTTGGCACTTTGCCAAATGCCAAGCCCATGGTGATTTCATGGGAGCCATTTTGACTACTTCCCAATGCACTGGTGACCTGATCATAAGAATATCCGATTCTAAAGCGTTCGTTTACAAAAAACTGAATAATGCCTGAGAGGGAATTTTCTTTACTCAATGACATTCCGGATGTGGGCTTTTTCCATAGATTAAATCCAGTCCGGATAGAGCCACCAATCCAAACTTTATCGTTAATGATCAACATGGTGTTAAAGTCGGCACTGGTTGGACCTCTAAAGTCTTCTTTGATCAGGAGGCTGGGTCTGATTCTGAGTTCTGGAGAAACATTAATTAAGGCTCCGCCCATCATATACGCATGTCGGCTGCGAATAATATTTAAAGAGGAAGATTGGTCTCTTCTTTTATCTGGTCCTGAAAAGATATCCAGGGCAGAAAGTCCAAGGTACCAATAGTCTGAATTGTAGAAGATACCTAGACGTAAGTCGGGCACGATGTCACTTTGATTGCCAACTGGCAGGGCCTCATCTCCGGGCTGAATCGTGGTTAACAGCCCTCCTTTTAAACTGTACTGTGCTGCGCCTATGCCCAATCCAAAACTTAAGCGCTGTGTATCTTCTCCGTTTAATTGTAATCGGAAAGCGTAATTCAGCGTTGCTGAAGTGGAAGATTGCGCACCGATTTTGTCGGTGGTTATCTGGAAACCCACCCCCATTTTACGATCCTGAGGATCTAAAATCCCATCAATTGAGGCGGTTGCTGTCTGCGGTGCGCCCTCCATTCCCAACCATTGCGCCCGCAATCCGAGTTGTACAAACCATTCTTCTTTATACCCGGCATAAGCCGGATTCACACTCAGGCTATTGAATATATACTGGGTAAACTGAATATTTTGCTGCGCATTGGTTTTTCCAATCTGCAGGCAATAAAGACCTATAAATACAGTGATCAGTTTTTTAATGTTCATTATCTTTTGATTAAAATCCAGCTTTTACGGGAGGTGACAACTCCTCCTTTTGTCAGTTTGAGTACATAGAAATATGTTCCGTCATTTAAGCCGGCCCCATCCCATTCATCTTTATAGTTGTTGTTTTTGTAAACCTGATCACCCCAGCGATTGAAAACAGCCAGGTCTATATTTTCATAATTTTCTCTTCCTACAATCTGGAAAGTATCATTTTTTCCATCTCCATTTGGCGTAAATGTGTTTGGTATTTCCAAATCTGGCGGCACTACATTGATTGTTACTATAGCCACATTAGAAGATATTCCCACTGCATCATGGATTTTATAACTGAACTTTTCTATACCTGAATATCCTTTTTTTGGCAGGTAAACTATTTTACCATCTTTATTCATTTGAAGGGTACCATTTGCAGGCGCCATCTGTACTTCGATGGTACTGACATCCAAAGGGAAAAGACTTGGTTTGTCATTTTTCGCCACTGCTACCATCACCTCCTGATCAGTTTTGGTATTTGCAAAATCATCTACTGCCGCAGGGTAACGCTTCACATCTATATCAGTAGGAATGTCATTGCTCTCATTTGTACCAGAAAGATCTGATACTTGTTCCCCAATCTCTGTAAGGCCATCGATCTGGGCAGTATTTCTCACGTTACCATTCAGCTTTTCATCTTCCGTAATGGTATAATTTTCCTGGTGGGTGATGGAAGCATTCGGCGCAAGGGTGGTTCCAGGAAGTGTAATGACCCCTGGAATTTTCGGATCCGATAAAACCAGGTGATGTAAGGTGACGTTTCCGATATTCTTGATGACAAAGGTGTAAGTAATCGTTTTCAAGTCTGTATTTAAGCGTCCCGTTTTCACCAAACTGATGTTAGGGTTCTGATCAATAGCAACATCAGCGGTAGCGGAAACAACCAATGGATGTTCTGTACTTTGTACTGTAGCCGTATTCTGAATTTTACCAATATTTGCTGTCGGAACCCCATTTCTATCTAGATCTGATTGGGTAACGGTATAGGTTCCAGTATAAATCCAAGATTCTTCTCTTTCCAAAACACCATTGCCATTATCACCTGTGAGTCTTAAATTTCCAGCAATTAGCGGATCGCTTAGGTTCACATTGTGGTGACTTGCAGATCCAGTATTTCTAACTGTAATCGTATAGTTTATCTGATCTCCGGCAGCAGAAACGGTGTGTTTGTCGGCGGTTTTCGTAATTGAAAGACCGATACAAGCAGGAACAGTTATGGTAATTTTAAAAGGAGTTCCATCACAGCCACCGGCTAATCCTCTTGGCGTAACGACATAAGTGACCACCTGCGCAATGGCTGTTGGATTGTAAAGGTCGGTAATGATGGTATTTCCAGCGCCATTTACTGCACCAAGTACCGGAGAGTTCACCGTCCAGCTAAAGGTAGATGGGATTGCGTTTCCACCTTTAGCCCTGTTGTTGATATTGGCTTGCAACGGATAGTTGAATGATGATTGACCACAGCTAAGCGGGCTAACAGTGTCGTCAAATCCTTTTGGGACAGGGCTAACCGTCACTGTGGTTGTTGCTGAAACTGCACTGGTGCAACCTTCAGTATTTGTTACGGTAACGGTATATATGCCGATTTCACTGACACTATAAGTTTTACCCGTAGCACCAGGAATCAGGATGCCGTTTTTATACCATTGGTTTCCAATGTTTTCTGATGAGCTAAGAATCACTACCCTTCCTTCGCAGAAAGTCGTTTCATTTGACGGGGAAATCTGAGGTTGTTCCGGATACTGAACTTCAGTAACAGGAGTTGCTAATGATATCGGACTGGCACAGCCGTTTGAGTTTGTAAAGTTTAGTGAGTAATCGCCAGGAGTTGTTGCAGTATAGTTTTTGCCCGTAGCTCCAGGGATTAGGATACCGTTTTTGTACCATTGGTTTCCGTTGTTTTCTGAAGAAGTCAGGACGACATTGCCACCTTCGCAGAAAACTGCATGGTTGGTTGCGGTGATAGTTGGGGCAGCAGGAATCGGGTTTACGGTGATTTTTATAGCGATTGAGGCTTGACTGCTACAAGTGTTCAAAGTTACTTTTACGGTGTAAATTCCACTTTGAGAGACTTCTAAAGTTGGGTTTGTCGCGCCTGCTATTGCAATACCATCTTTATACCACTGGTTGCCTTGAGTTGTGGAAGAAGTCAGTAGTGTATGCCCTCCCTCACAGAACTCACGTTCGGTTGCGCTGATAGTTGGTGTATTTGGAATTGAATGAACCGTGATGACCGCATCTGCTGAGGCATCGCTGGTACAGCCGTTAGCACTTACTTTTAGGGTATAGGTTCCGCTTTCCGAAACTTCTAAAGTTGGGTTGGTCGCTCCTGCTACTGCAATACCATCTTTATACCACTGGTTGCCAGTTGAGGACGAAGAGGTCAATATCGTATGACTACCTTCGCAGAATTCGCGCTCTGCAATAGTTACATCTGGCTTAACAGGAACCGGGTGAACCCTGATCACCGCATCAGCTGAGGCTTCGCTGGTGCAACCGTTCGAGGTTACTTTTACCGTATAAGTGCCACTTTCCGAAACTTCTAAAGTTGGGTTGGTCGCTCCTGCTATTGCGATACCGTCTTTATACCACTGGTTGCCAGTTGAGGACGAAGAGGTCAATAACGTATGACCGCCCTCACAGAATTCGCGCTCTGCAATAGTTACATCTGGCTTCACAGGAACCGGGTGAACGGTGATCACCGCATCAGCTGAGGCTTCGCTGGTGCAACCGTTAGCACTTACTTTTAGGGTATAGGTTCCGCTTTCCGAAACTTCTAAAGTTGGGTTGGTCGCTCCTGCTATTGCAATACCATCTTTATACCACTGATTGCCAGTTGAGGACGAAGAGGTCAATATCGTATGACTACCTTCGCAGAATTCGCGCTCTGCAATAGTTACATCTGGCTTAACAGGAACCGGGTGAACCCTGATCACCGCATCTGCAGAAGCTTCGCTGGTACAGCCGTTAGCACTTACTTTTACCGTATAGGTGCCACTTTCTGAAACTTCTAAAGTTGGGTTGGTCGCTCCTGCTATTGCGATACCGTCTTTATACCACTGGTTGCCAGTTGAGGACGAAGAGGTCAATATCGTATGACTACCCTCGCAGAATTCACGTTCTGCAATGGTCACATCTGGCTTCACAGGAACCGGATGAACCCTGATCACCGCATCTGCCGAAGCTTCGCTGGTACAGCCGTTAGCACTTACTTTTACCGTATAGGTGCCACTTTCCGAAACTTCTAAAGTTGGGTTGGTCGCTCCTGCTATTGCAGTACCATCTTTATACCACTGATTGCCAGTTGAGGACGAAGAGGTCAATATCGTATGACTACCCTCGCAGAATTCGCGCTCTGCAATAGTTACATCTGGCTTAACAGGAACCGGATGAACGGTAATGACCGCATCTGCCGAAGCTTCGCTGGTACAGCCGTTAGCACTTACTTTTACCGTATAGGTACCACTTTCCGAAACTTCTAAAGTTGGATTGGTCGCTCCTGCTATTGCGATACCGTCTTTATACCACTGGTTGCCAGTAGAGAACGAAGAGCTCAATATCGTATGACTGCCTTCGCAGAATTCGCGCTCTGCAATGGTCACCTCTGGCTTCACAGGAACCGGATGAACGGTAATGACCGCATCTGCCGAGGCTTCACTGGTACAGCCGTTTGTACTTACTTTTACCGTATAGGTGCCACTTTCTGAAACTTCTAAAGTTGGGTTGGTCGCACCTGCTATCGCAGTGCCATCTTTATACCACTGGTTGCCAGTAGATGACGAAGAGGTCAATATCGTATGACTGCCTTCGCAGAATTCACGTTCTGCAATGGTCACCTCTGGCTTCACAGGAACCGGATGAACCGTGATCACCGCATCTGCTGAGGCTTCGCTGGTACAGCCGTTAGCACTTACTTTTAGGGTATAGGTGCCACTTTCCGAAACTTCTAAAGTTGGGTTGGTCGCCCCTGCTATTGCGATACCATCTTTATACCACTGGTTGCCAGTAGAGGACGAAGAGGTCAATATCGTATGACTACCCTCACAGAACTCACGCTCTGCAATGGTCACATCTGGCTTCACAGGAACCGGGTGAACCGTGATCACCGCATCTGCTGAGGCTTCGCTGGTACAACCATTCGATGTTACTTTTACCGTATAAGCACCGCTTTCCGAAACTTCTAAAGTTGGATTGGTCGCTCCTGCTATCGCGGTGCCGTCTTTATACCACTGGTTTCCGGTAGAGGACGAAGAGGTTAATATCGTATGATTACCCTCGCAGAATTCACGTTCTGCCATGGTCACATCTGGCTTCACAGGAACCGGGTGAACGGTGATCACCGCATCTGCTGAGGCTTCGCTGGTACAACCATTCGAGGTTACTTTTACCGTATAGGTGCCACTTTCTGAAACTTCTAAAGTTGGATTGATCGCTCCTGCTATCGCGGTGCCGTCTTTATACCACTGATTGCCAGTTGAGGACGAAGAGGTCAATATCGTATGACTACCCTCACAGAATTCACGCTCTGCAATAGTTACGTCTGGCTTCACAGGAACCGGGTGAACCGTGATCACCGCATCGACCGAGGCTTCGCTGGTACAGCCGTTTGCACTTACTTTTACCGTATAAGTTCCACTTTCTGAAACTTCTAAAGTTGGGTTTGTCGCGCCTGAGATTGCAGTACCATCTTTATACCACTGGTTACCTAGACTTGCTGATGAAGTCAATATCGTATGGCTACCCTCACAGAATTCACGCTCTGCAATGGTCACATCTGGCTTAACCGGAACCGGGTGAACCGTGATCACCGCATCTGCTGAGGCTTCGCTGGTACAGCCGTTAGCACTTATTTTTACCGTATAGGTGCCACTTTCCGAAACTTCTAAAGTTGGGTTTGTCGCGCCTGAGATTGCAGTACCATCTTTATACCACTGGTTACCTAGACTTGCTGATGAAGTCAATAAAGTATGATTACCCTCACAGAATTCACGCTCTGCAATGGTCACATCTGGCTTAACCGGAACCGGGTGAACGGTGATGACCGCATCTGCCGAGGCTTCGCTGGTACAGCCGTTTGCACTTACTTTTACCGTATAAGTGCCGCTTTCCGAAACTTCTAAAGTTGGGTTTGTCGCGCCTGCTATTGCAGTGCCGTCTTTATACCACTGGTTGCCAGTAGCTGACGAAGAGCCTAGTATCGTATGGCTACCCTCACAGAACTCACGTTCTGCAATAGTCACATCGGATTTAACCGGAACCGGGTGCACAGTAATCACCGCATCGGCTGAGGTTTCGCTGGTACAACCATTGGCACTTACTTTCACGGTATAGGTTCCGCTTTCCGAAACTTCTAAAGTTGGGTTTGTCGCGCCTGCTATTGCAGTGCCGTCTTTATACCACTGGTTGCCAGTAGCTGACGAAGAGCTTAGTATAGTATGACTACCTTCACAGAACTCACGCTCTGCAATGGTCACATCTGGTTTAGCAGGGATTGGGTGAACGGTAATCACCGCATCTGCTGAGACTTCGCTGGTACAGCCATTTGCACTTACTTTTACCGTATAGGTTCCGCTTTCCGAAACTTCTAAAGTTGGGTTTGTCGCGCCTGCTATTACAATGCCATTTTTATACCACTGGTTGCCGGTAGATGACGAAGAGGTCAATATGGTTCTGCCTCCTTCACAGAATTCACGTTCTGCAATAGTCACATCTGGTTTAGCAGGGATTGGGTGAACGGTAATCACCGCATCTGCTGAGGCTTCGCCGGTACAGCCGTTTGCACTTACTTTTACCGTATAAGTGCCGCTTTCCGAAACTTCTAAAGTTGGGTTTGTCGCCCCTGCTATTGCAGTGCCGTTTTTATACCACTGGTTACCAGTAGCTGACGAAGAGGTTAATATGGTTCTGCCTCCTTCACAGAATTCACGCTCTGCAATGGTCACCTCTGGCTTAACCGGAACCGGGTGAACAGTAATCACCGCATCTGCCGAGGCTTCGCTGGTACAACCATTGACACTTACTTTTACCATATAAGTACCACTTTCCGAAACTTCTAAAGTTGGGTTTGTCGCGCCTGCTATTGCAATGCCATTTTTATACCACTGGTTGCCGGTAGATGACGAAGAGGTCAATATGGTTCTGCCTCCTTCACAGAATTCACGCTCTGCAATGGTCACCTCTGGCTTAACCGGAACCGGGTGAACAGTAATCACCGCATCTGCTGAGGCTTCGCTGGTACAGCCGTTTGCACTTACTTTTACCGTATAAGTACCGCTTTCCGAAACTTCTAAAGTTGGGTTTGTCGCCCCTGCTATTGCAGTGCCGTTTTTATACCACTTGTTACCAGTAGCTGACGAAGAGGTTAATATGGTTCTGCCTCCTTCACAGAATTCACGCTCTGCAATGGTCACCTCTGGCTTAACCGGAACCGGGTGAACAGTAATCACCGCATCTGCCGAGGCTTCGCTGGTACAACCATTGACACTTACTTTTACCGTATAAGTGCCGCTTTCCGAAACTTCTAAAGTTGGGTTTATCGCGCCTGCTATTGCAGTGCCGTCTTTATACCACTGGTTGCCGGTAGCTGACGAAGAGCTTAGTATCGTATGACTGCCCTCACAGAACTCACGTTCTGCAATGGTCACATCTGGTTTAGCAGGGATTGGGTGAACGGTAATCACCGCATCTACCGAGGCTTCGCTGGTACAACCATTGGCACTTACTTTTACCATATAAGTGCCGCTTTCCGAAACTTCTAAAGTTGGGTTTGTCGCGCCTGCTATTGCAGTGCCGTCTTTATACCACTGGTTGCCGGTAGCTGACGAAGAGCTTAGTATCGTATGGCTACCCTCACAGAACTCACGTTCTGCAATGGTCACATCTGGCTTAACCGGAACCGGGTGAACAGTAATCACCGCGTCTGCTGAGGCTTCGCTGGTACAACCATTCGCACTTACTTTTACCGTATAAGTGCCGCTTTCCGAAACTTCTAAAGTTGGGTTTGTCGCTCCTGCTATTGCAGTACCATCTTTATACCACTGGTTGCCAGTAGCTGACGAAGAGCTTAGTATCGTATGACTGCCCTCACAGAATTCACGCTCTGCAATGGTCACCTCTGGCTTAACAGGGATTGGGTGAACAGTAATCACCGCATCTGCCGAAGCTTCGCTGGTACAACCATTGACACTTACTTTTACCGTATAAATGCCGCTTTCCGAAACTTCTAAAGTTGGGTTTGTCGCGCCTGAGATTGGGCTTCCGTCTTTATACCACTGGTTGCCAGTAGCTGACGAAGAGCTTAGTATCGTATGACTACCTTCACAGAATTCACGTTCTGCAATAGTCACATCTGGCTTAACCGGAACCGGGTGAACAGTAATCACCGCATCTGCCGAAGCTTCGCTGGTACAGCCGTTCGCGCTTACTTTTACCGTATAAATACCGCTTTCCGAAACTTCTAAAGTTGGGTTTGTCGCTCCTGCTATTGCAGTACCATCTTTATACCACTGGTTGCCAGTAGCTGACGAAGAGCTTAGTATCGTATGACTACCCTCACAGAACTCACGTTCTGCAATGGTCACATCTGGTTTAACAGGAACCGGGTGAACGGTGATCACCGCATCTGCCGAAGCTTCGCTGGTACAACCATTCGCACTTACTTTTACCGTATAGGTTCCACTTTCCGAAACTTCTAAAGTTGGGTTTGTCGCGCCTACTATTGCAGTACCATCTTTATACCACTGGTTGCCAGTAGCTGACGAAGAAGTTAGTATCGTATGGCTACCCTCACAGAACTCACGCTCTGCAATGGTCACCTCTGGCTTAACCGGAACCGGGTGAACAGTAATCACCGCATCGGCTGAGGCTTCGCTGATACAGCCATTGGCACTTACTTTTAGGGTATAGGTGCCACTTTCCGAAACTTCTAAAGTTGGGTTTGTCGCTCCTGCTATTGCAGTACCATTTTTATACCACTGGTTGCCTAGACTTGCTGATGAAGTCAATAAAGTATGACTACCCTCACAGAATTCACGCTCTGCAATGGTCACCTCTGGCTTAACAGGGATTGGGTGAACGGTGATGACCGCATCTGCCGAGGCTTCGCTGGTACAGCCGTTTGCACTTACTTTTACCGTATAAGTGCCACTTTCCGAAACTTCTAAAGTTGGGTTTGTCGCTCCTGCTATTGCAGTACCATCTTTATACCACTGGTTGCCGGTAGCTGACGAAGAGCTTAGTATCGTATGACTACCTTCGCAGAATTCACGTTCTGCAATGGTCACATCTGGCTTAACAGGAACCGGGTGAACCCTGATCACCGCATCTGCTGAGGCTTCGCTGGTGCAACCGTTCGAGGTTACTTTTACCGTATAAGTGCCACTTTCCGAAACTTCTAAAGTTGGGTTTGTCGCGCCTGCTATTGCGATACCGTCTTTATACCACTGGTTGCCAGTTGAGGACGAAGAGGTCAATATCGTATGACTACCTTCACAGAACTCATGTTCTGCAATGGTCATCTCTGGTTTAGCAGGGATTGGGTGAACGGTAATCACCGCATCTGCTGAGGCTTCGCTGGTACAGCCGTTAGCACTTACTTTTACCGTATAAGTACCACCTGCCGTTACCGTTAATTCGGGGTTAATTTCACCCACTAGCAATACCCCGTCTTTATACCACTGGTTGCCAGTAGCCGACGAAGAGGTCAATATGGTTCTGCCTCCTTCACAGAATTCACGTTCTGCAATAGTCACATCTGGTTTAGCAGGGATTGGGTGAACGGTAATCACCGCATCTGCTGAGGCTTCGCTGGTACAGCCGTTAGCACTTACTTTTACCGTATAAGTGCCACTTTCCGAGACTCCTAAAGTTGGATTGGTCGCTCCTGCTATTGCGATGCCATCTTTATACCACTGGTTGCCAGTAGAGGACGAAGAGGTCAATATCGTATGACTGCCCTCACAGAATTCGCGCTCTGCAATAGTTACATCTGGCTTAACAGGAACCGGGTGAACAGTAATCACCGCATCAGCTGAGGCTTCGCTGGTACAGCCGTTAGCACTTACTTTTAGGGTATAGGTGCCACTTTCCGAGACTTCTAAAGTTGAATTGGTCGCTCCTGCTATTGCGATGCCATCTTTATACCACTGGTTGCCAGTAGAGGACGAAGAGGTCAATATCGTATGACTGCCCTCACAGAATTCGCGCGCTGCAATGGTCACATCTGGCTTCACAGGAATTGGGTGAACCGTGATCACCACATCTGCTGAGGCTTCGCTGGTGCAACCATTCGAGGTTACTTTTACCGTATAGGTGCCACTTTCTGAAACTTCTAAAGTTGGATTGGTCGCTCCTGCTATTGCGATGCCATCATTATACCACTGGTTGCCAGTTGAGGACGAAGAGGTCAATATCGTATGACTACCTTCGCAGAATTCGCGCTCTGCAATAGTTACATCTGGCTTAACAGGAACTGGGTGAACCCTGATCACCGCATCTGCTGAGGCTTCGCTGGTACAGCCGTTTGCACTTACTTTTAACGTATAATTACCACTTGCCGTTACCGTTAATTCGGGGTTAATTTCACCCACTAGCAACACCCCATCTTTATACCACTGGTTGCCAGTTGAGGACGAAGAGGTCAATATCGTATGACTACCTTCGCAGAATTCACGCTCTCCAATGGTCACGTCGGGCTTAACAGGAACCGGGTGAACCCTGATCACCGCATCTGCTGAGGCTTCGCTGGTACAGCCGTTTGCACTTACTTTTAGGGTATAGGTGCCACTTTCCGAAACTTCTAAAGTTGGATTGGTCGCTCCTGCTATTGCGATGCCATCATTATACCACTGGTTGCCAGTTGAGGACGAAGAGGTCAATATCGTATGACTACCTTCGCAGAATTCGCGCGCTCCAATGGTCACATCTGGTTTAACAGGAACCGGGTGAACCGTGATCACCGCATCTGCCGAGGCTTCGCTGGTACAACCGTTAGCACTTATTTTTACCGTATAGGTGCCACTTTCCGAGACTTCTAAAGTTGGGTTGGTAGCGCCTGCTATTGCAGTGCCATCTTTATACCACTGGTTGCCAGTTGAGGACGAAGAAGTCAATACCGTATGACTACCCTCGCAGAATTCGCGCTCTGCAATGGTCACTTCCGGTTTAAGAATTGTATTTACAAAAACTGTTACTTTTTTAGCTTCAGCAGCAGAATTATCGCAAAGGTCTGAACTTCTCACTGTGACAAAGTAATCAGTGGTAACTGAAGGATTCACTGTTAAATCGGTAAGCACATGTTGCAAAAGCGCATCAGTGTACCAAGTAAAGATTGGTTCATCTAGCGTGCTTTCTGCACTCAACACCACAGTCCCCCCCGCACAAATTGTTTGGTCTGCTGCTGTAATATCCGCTGCAACAGCTCGTTCTCGTACTATAACCTGAGCAACATCTGAAACATTATTACATCCAGATGCATTCTTTACTGTAACCGAATAATAACCAGCAGCTGTCGCATAATAAAAACTACTAGTTGCTCCAGGAATACTGGCACCATAGTTTTTCCACTGATAGGTAACATTTGGAACATTGGTTACTAATAATTTCACCTGATCGCCACTGCAAATGACTGGATCACCATCGATAGTAATGGCTGAGACTGTTGGTACCGGATTGAAAGTAAGGGGAACCTTGTTAACACCTGGTTCCGAACAACCAAATTCGTTGGTTAACAGGATTGAATATAATCCAGATGAAGAGGCCATATAAAAATCACCCCCATCCTGCACAAGAATCCCATCTTTAAACCATTGTTTTTGATGAGGCGTATTCACGGAAAGCTTTACTGCGGTTCCCTCGCAAAATAAACCCTCATCGTTGTAATTGATCAAAACACCCAATGGCAAGTCAGAAACCTTCAACACACTAACCGCTTCCGATTTGCAGCCTAAAGGAGAAGTCACAATCACCTTAATATTTCGATTATTGAAGCTTAATGGTACATTTTTAAGCGTTAATGCTGCTGTTTTTGGTCCTACAACTGTAGACGATGCTACGAAGTCCTGCCATGCATTTGACCCATCTTTATACTGCCATTGATAGGTATTACCGACTCCTGTTGCTGTCGATTCAATGACGATATTTTTTGTCTTACAGGCTACCAAATCTTGGGGAATCGTCACCACAGGAACTGCAGCTACATGGATTAAATAAGTCGTTTTCTTCCTGTCATTATTAACGGTTCCTAATGTGAAAGTTCCATCTGCAGTCGGCATACCAGTAACCAGCATCGATTTACCGGCCGTATTGGGTGTAAATGTCAAACCCGGAATCACAACAGGCATCAGCACCGATACTTGATCAGCAGCCCCCGCATAAGAAATATTAGTAATCGCGGAGCCGGCACAAATATCAACCAGGTTAACATCATGATACTTTATATTGTTACAACCCTCTACTGCAGTTCCATTTAAACATTCTAAATGAGGATCTGTGGGTGGCCCAACAGCATCAGGATTTGGATTTGTTGCATCTGGATCGGTCACATCCGCAGGGCGAAGCATACTAGCCTCTGCAGAAATCGGATAAACAATAGCGGTCGCAGTCATCTTCCCAGTGATGGTAAACGTTAACTCAGCCTGATTATTAAGATCTACTGTTGCGGTAAATTTCGCTGGAATTGTGGAGGCATTCCTAACCAATCCAGGTTTATCAAAACCAACTGGAACAGCAGGATCAATCTCGAATCCAGTGGGACTTTTAAAAGCAAAAGTGGCTCCTGTTACATCGCTTGGGCCATCATTTTTTACCTTAACTGTATAAGTAATCTGTTTATTCAACAGGAATGAACTGAGATCAGGCGTAATGCTTAGAACTTTCAGATCGGCCACCTTTACCGTCAGATTGATAGGATTATCTACTTCAGATCCCTGAATGTAAGCCCAGGTATCCATGGACCTTGTATTTCCAAAACTGGTGAGTCCGGAGCCAGAATTTTTAGTACCATTTGCTCCAGCGGATCCGGTATAAATTCCCCATTTATGCATTCCGTCAACCTCATCCTTAGTACTTCCAGTCACATTATTAATGTGAGGCTTAGAAGATTCCAGAAAAGTCCCTGCACCAGTAATATCAGAATCATCCCAATAAGTTCGGCTGCTATAGATAGATTCATCCGTAGAAGTATCCTCGATAAGGTATTCAGTCGTATTATTCGTCAGTTCAATAATTAATCCATTAGGATTAATTTCCATATCAATATAAGGAAAGTGTACTTCAGCAGATTGCAGTTTGGTTTTTAGGGTACTCACAATAGCGGCTGGCAAAAGATAATTTCCATTGCCATCTTTCCCATCCCAATAAACAGAGTTAAAACCAGTATTAGCGACCCCAATAATCACTCGATTAACGATGGGGCCATTCCCTATTTTAACCGGGATAGTGATCCTGTAAGTGCCAACTGTACTAGATTCAAATTGGATTCTAGCCCCATTCTTACCGGCTAAACCAGGGCTACCTTCTGCACCAATAATCTTAAGGTTGGTAATCTCAGGGCGAACCGCTGTATTCTTTAGCCAGGTTTCCGGCTCTGGGAAACCTCCTATTTTAGCCTTAGCAGGCAAATCTGGATTTGGCTTATTGTAAAATATTTTATGGGTCGTATTCGTTCCAACATCAGCAAGGGTTGGATTGTGAGTCACCTCCAGAATGTCATTAAGGTTTGACTTATCAAAACTTTTATAAGTAGGAACAGAATTACGTGCAAAACCATTGCTGTTAGAGAAAAAGGTAAAAGCTACGCCATTACTGCCATTGGTATTTACACGATAAGCACGTCCATCCTTGGTAAGTACATAATGGCTAACATAATAAGCACTTCCCTCAGTAAAATCCTGATAGAGATGAAGGTTCAATACATTAGCATATACTCTTCCTTTTAGCCATTCGCTCCCACCTTTTTTCATTACGGAAACATCCCAAGCCGCAATCTCATCAATATTGTCGTCACTGCGAATGGGATCTACGCTTGATTGTTTCCATGAAGCATTAGCTGAAATTTTTGGAACAAGTGGCTTACCTTCCCCATTAAGTCCTGATGGAGGCAGGAATTCAATTTTCCATATTCCTTCTGTCGATTCATCAACTTCTACGGTATAGGGCTTGTAACAGTTTACATTGTCAGTCGATCTTCCCGTTGCAGGCCCTGCAAGTTCAGCAAGCCGGTTAGGAATTCTTCCAATGGAGGAGTTCGCCGCTGTAGATTTAGCAACACCAACTGGTGGAGTGAGGGTGATAATGCCTTTCTTGTACCCTTGTGCACTTGAGGCCACTGCAATGATCTCTCCGGCTTTCGCGTAAACATAATGGGTACCCTTAGTTTTAAAAGGCCAGGACTCATTTGGTTCAGGAGTAGAATTACAATTCAAAAATGCCCGGTTGCCCTTTGCGTTTGCTGGATACAAATCCTTACTTCCCTCCCCATAAACAGCCGAAAAATTGAATAACAAGCAAACTATAAACAGACAGCATAGTTTGTTTGTCAGCAAATTAAACAGATGTCGGAGCGTTTTTAGCATCATACATTTGAAGTAGATGTATGGCCTTTTAGGAATTCTTGCAAAGCGAAATCAATTCTTTAATAAGTACGCTTTCTTACCAAATGATCGGCTAACAGCAAATTTTCTTAAAGGTTAACTCTATTTATCACTACCAAATTAAACAGAATTTCTATAATATTCCCATGCAGAATAAAAAAAAACAGGATTTTTAATAAAAACCGAGCCAAATAAATACATAAATCATAAAACAATATTTAAGATCCAAAAAGGACAATATTTAAATAAAATAGATATAAAATGTGTAAAAAATTCCACATTAACCGAGACAAAGAAGTAATCTTTTCCCCTAATTGGGGAATATACTACACAACAGTATAAATTAAAATGACGTGCCACTTAAATTAAAGCCTCTACTAATAGCATAAAAACATTAAAAAAAATGTGATTTACCAAAATATTAGATCAACAATGAAAAAATACAGAAAACAAATAATCATTATTTGATAAATAACATACATAAAAAACTAAAAAATAAACCAATAGTTTAAAACTGGAGAAAATAATGTTCCAATGCCAAACATAAATTAGTTGGCCAGCGGGGAGTTCCGCCATAGAAATTGAAAACTACCACAGCACACAAAAACAGCAACACACTGAATACCAACAATAAACAGTAATATTTTACGTAAAAAAGCAAAATTGTGATAAAGATCATTTTTTTGCCTTGGGTAGATCTATATATTTGGACTATAATTTATTCTACTCGATGGATGTCGGTAAAAGGGGCCCGTTCCGGGAAGTTCGGCCCCTTAAATTTATCTCAATTCCGATAAAATCGACTAATCAGACTTGGCAGCACAATCAGCAATAAAGGCAATGCTACCAAAAAACCACCAATAATTGCAATAGCTAACGGCTGATGTAATTGCGCCCCAGCTCCTATACCTAGTGCCAGCGGACTTAAAGCAAGAATAGCTCCTAGAGCCGTCATCACCTTAGGCCTCAATCTAGTTGAAATTGCATACACTATTGCCTCATTCCGCCCTTTGCTCTTCAACGAATCTTTAAACTGTAAAAAAGTAAATATGGCGTTCTCGGCGATAATCCCAACCACCATAATCAATCCTGTATAACTGCCTACATTTAATGGTGTATGCGTTAAAAACAAGGCCAGGCAACTCCCAGAAACCCCGAGGACAGCAATTAATAGAATAAGAAAGGCGATTTTAAAGTCTTTAAAAACGAATAGAATGACACTAAAAACCAATAAACTGGAAAGCATCAGGATCATAAAAAGCTCTTTAAAAGACTGCCGCTGCTCCGCATAGGCACCTCCATATTCAATAAAATAACCATTTGGAAGCTGAATCTTAGCCCCAATCTGCTGTTGAATATCGGCCATTACGCTGCCCAGATCGCGTTGATCCAGACGTGCAGAAACCAAACCAATAGACTGTAGGTTTTCCCGTTCCAGCTCTGCCTCACCGCTTTTAGTCTGTACTTTGGCCAGCATTCTAATGGGTAACACCTTTCCGTTAGCCAGAAATATATTCATTTGACTGATTTGCTCAACACCTGGATTCTTCCCATTAAAGGACACCATTCTTATCGGGTATACTTGCTGCAATCCATACATACTGCCTACCACATTTCCTTCCAGGGCTGCCTGCACCTGCAGCTGAAATTCAGCAGGTGAAATCCCATATTGTGCCAGAGCAGCATAATCAGGACGTATATCGACAGAAGGTCCAGCAATAACGATCCCATCAAAAACATCAGCCGTCCCTTTTACATTTGACACTACATCCGCTACTTTTTTTGAAAGCTGCTGAAGAACTTTTTGATTTGTTCCAAATATTTTAAGTTCTACCGGCTGTGTTGCGCTCATCAGATCACCTAGCATATCACCAATAACCTGTCCGAAATCTACAGTCAAAGCCGGCTGGGACTGTTCAATTTTACGTCTGATTTCTTCGATAACTTCATCGGTACTCCTATTTCTATCTTTCTTTAACTGAATCAGGTAATCTCCGGTATTAGGCTCTGTAATAAAAAAGCCCATCTGCGTACCTGTCCGCCGGGAATAAGTAGCTACCTCCGGAATCTTGACAATCATCCGCTCCACTTCAGTCAGGATTCGATCCGTCGCTTCCAAAGAAGTACCTGGAGGTGTTTTATAATCCAGCACCACACTGCCTTCATCCATTTCCGGTAAGAACCCCGTTTCTAAACGAGGAAACAGGAACAGCATCAGCAATAGGAGCAAGCCAATAAATCCATAACTCCAATAAGATCTTTGAATAAAATAGCTGATCCAGGCACTGTTCTTTGACTCCCTTACTGGAACAGCGGGATTTAAGGCTGACACCTGCAGCAATTCCGCCGCTGCATTTTCTGAAATCGGGATTTCTTTTTTACTGAGTAATAGGTAAATCACTGGCAAACCAATCCAGGTTACAAAAAAAGAACACACCAGTGTGATGACCATGGTGTTGGTCATTACCTGAAAATAAGCGCCTGCAACACCTGTCATCAGTACAAAAGGAATAAAAATCACGATGGTGCTAATGGAGGAGCCCAGCATTGCCGGAAAGAGATAGGCGATTGCCTTTTTCAACAGCACATCAGTTGGCGCTCCCGGATGCTCTTCATGTGTTCGGTGAATCTGCTCAACTACCACAATTGCATCATCGATAATCAATCCGATAGCCGCAGCAATTGCACCTAGTGTCATGATATTGAAAGAGTAACCAATAGCGTACAAAGAGATGAGTGTTAAACCGAGGGTAACAGGAATGGTGAGCAAAATACTGAGACTGGGTTTCAGGGAGCGTAGAAAAACGATGGCCACTACAATGGCCAATACCAAACCGATCCACAAACTGTCAGTCACACTTTTTACTGTAGTATTCACAAAATCAGCCTGCAGATAATAAGGTTTTATTGTCACTCCCTGAGGTAAAATTTTTCTCAAATCAGCAACCTTCAGTTCCATTTGCGCGGAAAGATCCACCAGGTTCGCATTTGGCTGTTTGATGACTGCAATCAAAATTCCTGGCTTCCCATTGGCATTCACCCTGGTATATTCAATCGCTTCGGCTGCGCTAATTTCCGCAAGCTCTTTCAATCTAACTGCTCTATTGCCCTTTTTACTGACGATTACATTTTCAAGATCTGCCTTTGTCTTTAGCGTAGCATCTGTAACTGATAAATATAAATAGTTAAAATCCACTACATAACCATTAGATTTCACAAAGTTGGTTTGCGTCATTGCATTGGCAATTTGATCGGGACTAATCGCCAGCGCTGTCATTTTTGAAGGTTCTAGCTTTACGCGGTATTCCTTAGTTTTCCCACCGATGACCCGGATTTCCGAAACCCCTTCCACCTGCAATAGAAATGGCTTAATGGTATAATCTGCCAATTGTTTCAGTTCAATTGGGGATTTAATCCTGCTTTCCAATGTATAACCACTAACCGGAAGAATCGATGGATTCATCTTCTCTACTGTCAGGTTCAACTCTGGAGGAAGGCTGTTTTTAATTTTAGCAATCTGCGATTCAATTCTTTGCTGACTTAAATCGATGTCGGCATTCCAGTTCATGTAGGCTGATATTTCGCAGGTCCCCCTACTCGTTACACTTCTGATGAGCTTTAAATCCGGCACCTGTTTCACTACATTTTCCAAAGGCCGCGTCACTGTCAGCATCATCTGATTGACTGGCTGCAACTGACCTTCTGCAATGATCTTGATCTTTGGAAAAGTAATTTCCGGAAATAAAGCCGTTTTGATCCTGGTATAGGAAAAAGCGCCCCCCAGAAGAACCAGCAGCAAAACCACCATTAATGGTTTCTTATGAGAGATGAAAAAGTTATTCATAGCTTATTTCTTGATTTTAACTTTCGCTGTATCTGCAAGCCCATAATTACCGCCCAATACAAACCGATCATTGGCTGCAAAGCTGGGCGACAGGATTTCTACCTGTTTTCCATCATCGATCCCCTTTTTCACAACCACCTTAACGGCTGTCGAGTCGTTACTCAATTTCATTACCCAAAATTCATCTTCCGTTTCATTACTCAGCAGCGCAGTTTTTGGAAGCGTCAAGGCATTGGGATGATACAAATTGACAATTCTTGCGCTGGCTACGAGATTTTCTGGAATGGTATGATCAGGAGCAACATGAATGATAAAACGCTGCGTCTGCGCTACAGAATCTACACTGGCCAAAGGAAGGCCAATCGTTCCGGCCAACTGCTCTCCGTCTGGCAAAGTCAGCGCTACCACAGCATTATTGACTAAACTTTGTCTCATCGCATAAGGAGCATCCAATAAAAACACCAGGCTATTTTTATTACTCAAAACCGCAAGAACCTCTCCTTCTGGCACATAATCTCCCTTTTGATGGTTCAGCATAGTGATGAAACCAGGTGCTGCAGCCCGGATATTTGAGGTGCCTGAAAACTTAAATGCTGGATCAAGCCGATTAATGGAATTCCCAATGGCCTGCGCTTCTTTAGTGACCAGGCTGAATAACACCTGGCCACTACGAACAGCATCCCCCATTTTGACCTTCATTTCCTTTAGGTATCCATTTATACTGGCCTTGATATAGCTTTTTTCCAGATAGCTGGAACTGGCATTTAAATCCACATGCGAAGTCATATCCTGATATGCAGGAAGTGTAATTTCTACTATAGTTTGCTGTTCCTGAGCAACCAGACTATTATCTTTTGCCGGAGTTCCACAGGCAGCCAGCAATAGACTGAGGCAAGCAGCAACTATATTTTTTATTACATTCTTCATATTATCTGTTCCAATAATTGAATTGATTGATCAGCTTAAAGCCATTGATATAGGTTTGACGCAGCAGATTTTTAGCGGTTAGGTAATTGTTAATCGCGAGGATATAATCGGCAATCCTAAGGTCACCGGTATGCAGCAGCCGACTATCTACCTCGATCAAACTTTTAGCAAACCTGATCTGCTCGTTAAGCTGTGGATACAAATCCTGATTTTCCTTGATCTGCTGCAGCAATAGATGAACTTGCTGTTGATGCTGTCTGATAAAAAACTCCTGATAAGCGAGTCTGGTTTCCTGCTGAATATTCAGCTGCTGCAGCTGCATCGTTTTTTGATGCCCATCATAAATTGGGATAGAAAGTGTAAAACCAGCACTTGTTCCGAAATTCTTGTAGGGCTGTAGTAAAAATGAAGAATTATACCCCCCATTTACATAAATACTGGCTTTGGGTCTGTAGTTCAGCGCTACCCCAATCTTATCATTTTCATTTTTTAGACTGTCTAACTTGTAGCGTGTAGTAAAAAATGAGCCGCGCACAGGAATAGCAGGACTAATATCAGGGGCCTCTATTGGATTTACAGCGGTATCAATTATCCCACAAAGGTAATTTAACATCACATAGTCACTATTAAACTGCATTTCTGCTTGTTTACAGGCTAATCGCTGCTGTTGAAAGGTGACCAGGAAAGTAAGATATTCAGATTGCTTATACGTATTTGCGCGGGTAAGTTTTTTCAGAACCACCTCTTCTTTTTTCAGTAGTTCATAAACTTCCGCATTAAACACCATTTGCTCCTGACTTGCGTAAGCATTTAAATATTGATCCGTAATGTTCTTTTTTAGGTCAAGTAACGACCAACTGGCCGCATATTTAATGGAATCGCGATGAATCTTTAATTGCTCTTGTTGCTGATTGATTCGACCTTTCCCTATCAGCATATAATTTACAGTCAGCAATGCCTCCAGGCTCTGCCCGTTACTAAGTGCTTGATCATAACCGTAACCTTTAACCACTGGCGCATATAAACCTGTTGAGCTTGCGGTAACCTGGGGGCGATAACCGGCCCGCCACCTTAAACTATCTATCCGATTGCTGAGCTGTTGGTTTTTATAATCATTCAAAACCGGACTGGCAGTCAGCCCCTGATGGATAAAGTAATCCAGGTCTTTCCCGGAAATAGATTGTCCTTTTCCAGAAATTGAAAATAACAGCAGCACAATCAGTGCATATAGACTAGTTTTAGAACGTTCCATGAAAAGAAAGACCAACTGTTTTATCTTGATATACCGGCACCATACTATAGCTCAGCGTCTGTTTTCCGATCAGGAGTTTCTTTACATGCGGATATAAGTAATAGGCAATTTTGGTAGATAGGATTCCGATTCCCGCACCTGCAACCACATCACTCAGCCAATGTTTATTGTTGTACATCCTCAATGTACCTGTAGCCGTCGCCACCGCATATCCGGCATAGCCGTACCAGGGAGAAACATCTTTATATTCTTGATTTAAAAATTCGGCTGCGGCAAAAGCAGTAGCAGTGTGTCCTGAAGGAAAGGAATTATAACCGCTGCCATCTGGCCTTAACCGGTGGGAAGTTTTCTTTAAGATGGATACACTTCCTCCCATAATGGCGGTAGACAATACATAAATCCCTGTCGCATCTACCAGACTATGCTTTCCTTTTATTCCAGCAAAATTTAGTGCATAAACCGCAAGTGCCGGCGCAAACTGCGTGTAATTATCCAGATGCGCCGCAAATAATGGATGGTCTTCCTGAAGTTCGCTTTTTGTAGTTAAATCCAGATCTCTGATCGGATTGTTCCCAAAAGACAGCGCTCCATAAGTGAGAAATACTGCAGGAATAATCAATGCCTTTACTTTTAAAGGATGATCGCTGGCACGCTGCAGGGCTAAGGAATCAGTAGATTGAACCTGGGCATACAGAAAACCGGGCAAACAAAATGCAATTAACAGACAGTGTAGCTTTTTCATTATTCAAATGTTTAACTAAAGCTAACACTCAAATATGTAGAAATTCTGTAGTGGGCTAATCCCTAAAAAGTCCCCGACATCGAAAAGCCAAGCGTTTTTTGCTGATAGGCTGGCATCACATTGAAATTGCTTTGTTTTCGGCCCATAATCAGCCTTTTCAGCTTTGGGTAGACTAAATAACCCAGCTTAGCAGACAAGATACCTACACCAGCACCTGCCACCACATCACTTACCCAATGCTTATTATTATAAAGTCTGAATATTCCTGTAGTAGTGGCCACCGCATAACCTGCGTAACCAATCCATGGAGATACATCCTGATATTCCTGTTTTAAGAATTCTGCCGCTAAAAAAGCGGTTGCCGCATGTCCGGAAGGAAAAGAGTCGTAACTGCTTTCATCAGGGCGTAACCGATGAGATCCTTTTTTTCCCAATGCCACGACTCCTGTCATGATGCCCATAGACACGACATAATTACCTGTTGCATCAAGGTAGCTATTCTTGCCTTTTATGCCAGACAGATTAAGGCCATATACCGCTAATGCGGGTACATAACGCATAAAATCATCGGCACTTTTAGAAAAAAACGGATGATCCTCCTGAAGTTCCGCCTGCGTACTGCGGTCAAGATCTCTAATGAAATTATCTCCTTTTGCCATCAGGCCGTAGCCTATAAATACTGCAGGAATGATAAAAGGGGCAACTTTAACCTTATTCTTATTTGTTAATGAATCTGCCAACTGGCCTTTGGTTATTAAGGAAAAACACAACATTAGCAACACGCTACACTTCAATCTCAACATCTTTATATATATCTTATCTCTAAATTACCAGTTAATTCTGTAGTAATTCTGTGGCTGAAAAACCTTTTCTCAGGCCAAATTTGCAGTTTTACAAAAATCAAGCCCATTGATGGCATCATAAATGTGGCTACCACGCAATTACATTAAAATATATTATATGTCCAAAATTGAAATCACACTGGATCATCTCTTAGACGGCCTAATAGCTCGTATACCGTCTTTTATAGCAGCGCTCATCACTTTATTTGTTGGCCTCTATCTCATAAAATTTCTACTCCGTTTTTTAACCAATCGTTTTACAAAAGGAAGAATTGACATCTCGCTGTCTAGTTTTTTACTGAGTATTATCAAAGTTGTACTTTATGTACTGTTGTTATTAACAGTTGCTTCTACACTAGGTATTCAAACCACCTCTTTCGTGGCTGTACTAGGTGCTGCAGGCCTGGCGGTAGGGTTAGCTTTACAAGGCAGTCTGTCGAATTTTGCTGGTGGTGTCCTGATCTTATTATTTAAACCATTTAGAGTGGGACATGCGATATCTACAAATAATGGCGTCAGTGGTACGGTACTTAAAATTGACATCCTATATACTACCCTAAAGGCTGGGAACGGTACCACTTTATATGCTCCTAATGGTCCTCTTGCCAATGCAGTCATCAACAATCTAAGCGACAATGACACCAGGATGCTGGAATACGTGATTGGTGTTTCTTACGATTCAGACATCAATGTGGCCAGAAATGAAATTATAAAAGTGCTGGCTGCAGACCCACAGATCCTCAAAGAACCTGAACCTAAGGTATTGGTTACTGCTTTAGCGGATAGCTCGATCAACCTGACTATCCGTGCCTGGGCAGAAAACAAGGAATTCTGGCCAGTATACCACAGAAATTTTCAATTGATCAAAGAAGAACTGGATAAAAACAGCATTGGAATCCCATATCCGCAGCGCGAAGTCCATGTGATTACAGGAACGGAAACGGCAAAGTAAGTTATTTGCATAAAAAAAGAGCGTATCTTTTGGATACGCTCTTTTTTTATAGTTCATATAGCAGGGCTATTATTTACCTTCGTATTTTTTGAAGATTGAGGTCGCTGTATGGCCACCAAAACCAAAGGTATTGTTCATTACGTAGTTGATCTTTTTAGCAACTGACTTTCCTAGAACGATGTTTAATCCTTCAGGCATCCCTTCATCCAAATTCTCTGTATTTATAGTAGCCGGAACCATATCATGCTGTGCAGAAAGGATACTGATCACACTTTCAATTGCACCTGCAGCACCCAACAAATGGCCTGTCATAGATTTTGTTCCGCTGATCAATACCGGAGCGTCATTGAATACTTTTTTAATTCCGATCAATTCACTTAAATCACCAAGACCTGTTGAAGTCGCGTGTGCATTTATATAATCAATTTTTTCAGGCTCAATTCCAGCATCCTTCAATGCTTTTTTCATACCTTGAACCGCACCTAATCCCTGAGGATGTGTTCCCGTTAAGTGGTAAGCATCAGCAGCCATACCACCACCAACCATCTCACCATAAATAGTAGCACCTCTGGCAATTGCGTAATCGTAATCTTCCAGGATCAGGGCAGCAGCACCTTCAGCAATCACAAAGCCATCTCTGTCTTTATCGAATGGGCGTGAAGCTTTTTCAGGATCATCATTTCTTTTTGACAAAGCCTGAGCACCATTAAATCCTCCCACAGAAGAATCCGTGATAGCAGCCTCAGAACCACCTGCGATCATGATATTTGCTTTTCCTAATCTGATCGTATCAAAGGCACTGATAATTGCAGTGTTTGAAGAAGCACAAGCGGAAACTGTACAATAGTTTGGTCCATGCAGACTGTTACGTATAGAGATCACTCCAGCCGCGATATCCACAATCATTTTAGGAATAAAATAAGGGCTGAATCTTGGAGTCCCATCACCTAAGTGATATTCTTTCAATTGCTGTTCAAAAGTACCGATTCCTCCGTTTCCAGTTGCCCAGATCACACCTACCTCACAGCGGTCTTCTTCAGACATGGCAGAGAAATCAAGTCCTGCAGCTTTAATCGCCTGATCACTTGCTGCAATAGCATATTGAGTATAGACATCATACTTTTTGATTTCTTTTTTCTCAACGTAATCTTCTGCATTAAAGTCTTTGACCTCACAGGCAAAATGAGTTTTAAATTTGGTAGAATCAAACTTTGTGATTGGTCCTACTCCACTCTTACCTGCCAGGATATTCTTCCACAATTCATCTACAGAATTTCCTAATGGACTAATAACACCCATACCGGTTACGACTACTCTTTTCATCCTATTTTTTTATTTTATTTAATATTGTTAAGGCTAATGCCCTTGTATTTTTATTTATCTGTTGTACTGTCTTCGGGTTTTCTTCTCTCCGTCCGCAGTAGATTGCTATATCCTTTTGCAATGAGCCGTGTTCTGCTTTCGTTCCATACCTCACAGGTGACATTGGCAATTTGCCGGCCTTTCTTTACCATTATAGTTTCTGCAATGATCAGGTCTTCTTCTTTCGCAGCGGCGAAATAATCCACCACAAGATTGATCGTCACATAATAATAGGGCTCGTCGTAGGCAAACAGTGTCGCTCCGATGGCATCATCAATAATGGCAGCAGTAATACCGCCATGCAGGATTCCCATGGGATTGGTCATTTCTTCCCTCACCTTATGCTGTAATACCAGCTTTCCCTTTTCTACGGCTAGAATCGTTGGCCTTAACCAGTTCAATACCGGCGACAAAGAGGTCTTCATCTCTTGTCCGATGTGCTGTTTGAAAAACTCTGAGGGTTTAAGCATCTATTCCTAATTTAAGGTGAATCAGTTAAGATTTTTAGATCCACACCGCCGTGGAAGCTAAAAATTCCACGGCGCAAATATACCCACCCTTAGTTGAAAAACAAACTAAAAGGCCGAATGAATGCGGAAAAGACTAGTTAACGATCGCGGCAGCCTGTGTTTGAACAGCCATTTTCTCTGTTTCTATGGCAGTCAACCCTTTATTAATCTCATTGTACATATTTAAGGCATCGGGATGTAATGCGAGGATTCCATTTACCTGCTGTGTGTTTCCAACCGCCAATTGCTCGTTTAACAAGACCACATCTGCAGCATTCAATTGATTATTTTCGAATTTAGCCGTCCAATGGTTGATGAAACCAGCCATTTGTTTGCTCTCCATTTCTCGGGTAATTGGATTTAGGCTCTTTTTCAATAATTCGGCTTCATAGCTGGCCGGGCTGCACATTGGATTAAATGCCTTCAGAAAAGGCATATTGTATTGATTTAACTTTTTAAAAGCACCAAAAAGATAAGGCAGCGCTACAATAGCAAGGAGGATTAAAGCACCAATTGTTAGGTAATTCATATTTAAGCTAGGGTTTGATCTTTTCATTCCTACCGAATCTACCGGCAGGAGGAGGTAAAAGTAATAGAAAAATAAGGAATTTGGAAAATACTAAAGATACCATTCCATCCATTTGCGAAGCCAGCCTACGCGTTCTTTGATGAATCTGGGTGTAAAAAAGAAATTAGACCAGTCTTCAAAATGATCATGATGGAATTTGAAATAGAAGATCCACCAGGCAAAACCGAAGTATGGAATAGCGCGCAGCTCCTCTTCGGATATTGGCCGTACCGTTCTATAGCCCTCCACAAAGATTTGAAATTCCGCATCTGCAGCTTCCTGGCTTCTCTTTTTAAACAGCACGTGCAGGAAATAATGCGCATATAAAGAGGCCAGGTCATTGACCAGGTATCCTTTCCCTGCGAAATCAAAATCAAAAAAGGTCAGTGTCCCATCGGCTTGAAAATGGAAATTTTTAGGCAGGTAGTCATAGTGACAGTAGCCATAGCCAAATGTATTGAAATCAAGTGCTTTCATTTTATCAATCACCAGCCGCACCGCTTCTTCTAAAAAGGCATATTCTTCTTCCAAGCCCTTAAACGCCGGCTTAATGGATTCCAAAGGTTCAATAAGCATCGTATCTATGTTATATTCCTTTCTTTTATGCGCTAGTTCCAATCCTTCGCTGAGCGTATGAACAACCGCCATCTCTTTCCCAAGGGTAGTCAGATGAGCCTCGTTCATATCAACCACCTCTCCCTCTGCAAAAGCAAATAAAACACCATATCTTTTCCCCTCTGCTGCATTAAAAGACTGGATAAACTCTCCATGCACATCTTCAATAGGGAAAGCTACTTTTGCCCCTCCGTATTTTAAAGTATTTAGCAGTTCTACTTCCCCTTTAATTTCCGTTAGACTGCGATGCGCGGTCCTATAGATCTTAAAGATGTACTTGAAACATAGATTTTCCAGTATATAGGTATCACTTACATTGTGAATCAAGAGTCGGCAAGTCAGGTCATGAAATCCGTATTGCTGCATCAGAAATACATTTAAGGCCGATGCAGAGAGCATAGAATATTGAGTTGGGAAAATATCAGCAGGGATCATTCCACTAAAATGCAGATTATTTCCTGCCTAGCACTGATTATTCAGGTGATGATCTGCTAAAAAAATGACTGCAACACTTAAACACCTCTTAATTCAGGTTGGAAATAGAAGAGATTACCGCCTGAGGACACTGTACAGCACAGCAATTGCTTAAAAAACAACTCATCACCTTCAAAAGCCCAGGGATACTAAATGGCTTCTGCAAGAAAGCATTGCAATTGGATGCTCCTAAAGATAAAAAGTTCTTAGGAAGGCTGGAATAGATGACTACAGGAATCCGGCAAGTACGTTGGCAACTCTTTAACTGCGCACAAAGTTCTCCTCCGTTTGAGCAGGGCAGCAAGTATTCCGTTAGGACTAAATTAGGCCTAAAGTCCTCTGCGAGCGGAACAATATCCGCTACCTGATGATAGATTCTATGCTGGAAGCCTAATTTCTGAAAGCTCCAGACAGTCAGTTGCAAAGCATTTTATCGTTATCCACAACGATGATCCTTGCTGGTCGGATTTGTAAAATTGGATAATTTTCCGGTCTATTGTGTTGTTGCAAATTTACCATGAGTATCAATTTTCTATAAATTTACGAGAATATATCCCGGCTCACACCCGTCTTTATACGGTTACGCACTACACTAAACACCTGTTTTACAGGTCAGTTAAACCCAGAGTATTTAAATCAATCAAAACAACTGGAAGAATAGAAGTTTTTAGAATTGAATTGGCTTCTTCGCGCTAAAACCTCCGCAGCCATATTTTGCTGCTGGTTTGATCAGCATATAGATACCCAGCCCTATGAATACCAATGCCGCTTTAAACCCGTAAAGATCAACAAAGGGCAGATCGCTTAACGTATATACACCTCCTATGATCACCAGGATTAGCCAGCCTGATACTTTAAAGTCTTTCTGATAGCCGATCCACAGACCTATGCCCAGCATAATTGTATGCCATGACAGCACCCAGCGTGGAATCCCCAGACCTAAATTATCCAGGATCATGATTAAACCTACTGCGACAATAACTGCCCCTGCAGCAACATTAAAGTTGAATTTGTGTTTTTTTACCTGCGTTTCCATATTCTTTTTTCTTCAAAACTATGGAGGAACGCAATGCAGGTCAAGCGATTTATGTTGTACTCCCGTAGCTTATCGGTAAAATGCGGAAAAACACCGGTAGATCGCTTGTCGATTAAACCTTGATTCGTTCTATAACTGGTGTATCAGTAGCTGTATTGATTCCGCTCAGCTCTACATATTTTACATTTGGAAGCCAAAAAGAGCCGCCTTCGATTCTTACAAAAATCTTATTCAATTCAATTTTCTTATTGTTTACAGTTACATAAACATGGAACTTCTGATCTTCTTTTGAGACCATCAGATACATTGGAATCTTTTTATGGGACACAAAACGAATCTCATACTGATCTTTTCCGATCTCTTTAGTTTGGATGCCATAGGCGAACTTACGCTGGATATAGCTCAGATCTTTTTTCTCTCCGTTATCATCATAACGCAGCCAATATACCAATAATGGTTCCGCCCTGTTGACCTCACCTTTGGCATCTACATTCAGTTCATAAATGATGGTATTGGTATTCGGATCTCTTTGCAAATAGAACAGCTGATTCTTGATTCCTTTCGGCGTTGGAAATTTTAATGGAGAAGGATTATTGCGGTCAGCAGTCTGCGCATTTACCGTAAAAACGGTCAGCATAAAAATAAACAGCGCTAAGCAGACACGGCTTATTTTAGTAAAAATGATAGTAGTCATTGTGTTTTTATTTTACTCCGGTAAGCAGCCCTGTTATTAAGTCTGAGGGGAATAAGGTAGCTGCAAAGCTATAGATTTCTAAAAACAACTTATCCAGTGGATTGTCAAAATAATGGGGTGAACTGAATTTTTACAGCTCAATTTTTCTGCCAGGGGCTTACATTTCAGTGGAGTAGCAGAAAAAATGCATCGCCGCAGTAAACCTAAATAAACACCTTAATTTAAAATCATAATCAACTGAATAAAAGCACTATATTATTCAGTTAATAATTTGTTTTAATCAAATGATTAATTCTAATTTTCACACTGAAAGCGTTTTTAGCATGGCTTCTACCCAAATTGGAACCCAATGTTTTCGCTCTTCCATGAGCTGATCAAATTCAGCCTTTCCTTGCTCCCCCTCTGCTTTTAAAACCGGACTGCTGATAAAAGGAAAAACAAGCAATCCCAGCAGGTTCATGATAAAGTGCATCGGATCTACCTTCTTCTGAGTAGTGGCTTCCAGCTGCTTGTAAAAGTTAGATTCGATCAGCATTTCCTTCACATTTAGATTGGCTTCCATCCTGAAAGGGTTTGCCCTGATTTCAGTCAGGATGAACAAGGGCAGGTCGGGGTGACTTTTCAAAAGGTCAATATAGTGTCCTGCAATTCCTGCAATCTTATCCTTAAGTACCGTATTTACATCGTTCAGAATCTCCTCCAATCCCAGTAAAAAAAGCTGGAGACTTTCTTCCATTACGACATCAAACAACTTCTCTTTACTTCTGAAATAGTAGTTGAGTAAGGCCAGATTTATACCTGCCTCCGCAGCAATATCCCTGGTCCTTGTGGCTGCAAATCCTTTCTCTATAAACAGCTTGGTCGCCGCTTGCTTAATCTTTTCTTCAGTAGTCAGCGCCAAGGCCATCAATGTTTCTTTCTCTGCCATTTATCAATTGAGTGGGTTCATTCTTATCTTCACAAAGATAGCTAATCCTCTAAAGCGGATTTCAAAAAAAAAGCGATGCAGAGACTCGGCCCTGCATCGCTTTTAAGCATAATTTCTTCAGCTGCTAGAAGTCAAATTTGACTCTCGCACGAATACCCCAACTGGAAACGTTCGGGTTATCCAGGTAGTTGAATCTTTTCACCGCATCCACACGAAGTACTTTAAATATGTTCCCAACGCCCACACTTCCTTCCATATAAGGCGCTCTATTTAGGGAATTGGTGATCGGCTGCCCATTTTCATTGCGTACAAATTGCATTGCTTCCGGGTTCTTATCGGGGTTATTCTCGTCACGTAAACCGCCATACAACACTTTAAAAGACATCACTTCTCTTAATTTCAGTTTTTTAAGCAATGGGATTTTATTGAAAAAGAACCCATTAAAATTATGGTCCAGATTTACACTGGCATAATGATCACTGACAAACTCCAGGAAGTTCATCAGGTTATAAGAGTTCAGCTGATACGCATAAGTCTGATTGGCTCTATGGATCGCCAGCAGTGGAAAAGGCACCTTTCCAAGGATATAAGCGCCTTCCAGCGTCACATCTGTATACCCCAGCTGACTCAGGTAAACCCGTTTATCGATACTTCCCATAAAATTGTGGTAATTGTACTCTCCACCAAATACGCCTTTAATCCCTGCGGTATAGCGGAAGTTGAAAACAGGATTAGGTCCTACAAACGGTGTTCTGTAAATTTTGCTCTGGTAAAATTTCTCATTTGGCGCATACCTTAATCCTAAACTGATCTCTGCAGTGTTGATATGATCTATACGGTCATTTAAAGCGTTCTCAGCGGAGTTACTAAAGTAAAGTGAACCTGCCGGACTCTGCTTCCATTTGCGCAGCCCTAAGGTGTATGAAAAGTGATTTTCAAACTCATGCACATAATCTAACCTGTAAAAATCATTGTACAGCATCATATTGTTCTCTCCTCTTTTAAAGGAAAGCAGGAAGTTATCTTCCTGAACAAATTGCAATTCCTGTCCTGGAATTTTAGTATCTCGCTGAAAACTTGCCCTGATATAGTTCTGAGGAAAAGAATAGATAGATTTATTATTTAAAGAATAGGTTCCACTCAAAAAGTATTTCCATTTCTCATCTTTAAAGCCATAAGCGGCATACGTTTCAAAATAATAGCGTTTGCTCAATGCCGGGGTTGTCCTACCACCAAGACGAAGGCGAAAACCCTCCACCCCATTAAAGCTGTAAAAAGTATTCACTGGGCCCATTTCAAACGGACCAAAATCTTTGTATCCGGCGAAGAACAGCGTCACAATATCCATTGTTCTTTTGAAGGAAGGGATGGTCTGTAAGGAATCTATATGACCATAAATCTTCATATTTCCCGGATGAAGGGGTTCCGGACGGTTATTTAGCCAAAACTCTTCTGATTTTTTAAAGGCATCTGGCATGACTACCAATGCCCCAGAGGCCTTATAAACGGTATCTGGCTGCGGCACATTGAATTTGAAATCTTTAAAAGTCACAGTTCTTTCTCCGGTAAAACCTCCCCCACTCTTTTTGCTAAGGCCGAAATCAACAATCAGGTTACTTTTACTCAAATGATAACGCTGATCCGGATTCTTCTCGAAATCCAGTTTAGCTTCCAATGCACGTACAAAATTCAGGTTGATGTTTTTATTGACCGTCAGGTAGGCATTCTGGATCGCATAATTACCATCCAGCGTCACATATAATCTCCCTTCGAACAGTAGATCGGTATTGTTACGCGGCGTAAAAGCAAGCTCTACCAGCTGAGGATTATGGTTTTTAATGGTATCCGTGATGAAAAATTTATAAAAGGTTGGGGCACTATCTGCAATCGGGCTCAGCAGTTGATTACTTACTACAGAAATGTTGTTATCATAAATATTGATGTCCTGATACATCCGGTCGAAATAGGCGGTTAAGCCCTGATTGTCTATAAAACGCTCATCAAAATTCACTCTTTTATCTGCGATAACTACTGTTTTGTTCTTTTCAGGGCTCTTCCTGAAATAGTTGTCGCTCAATTTCTCTTCCTGAAATACAGGAAGTAAGTTTTTACCACCAATTTGGGTAGAATCCTGTTCCTGGAATAAAAACTGATAATTACGGAAAACCCTTCTGTTCTTGAACTTATCAGAAAGGTTACTCAAAGAAAACTTCATCAGTTCATATTTCTGGTATTCTACGAAATTGTAGTTTTCCATTTTGTTCTTTGACTTGTTGGCGATCACTTTTCGAATCAGTTCTACTGCCGGGTTCTCTTTATTTCGATATTTCGGCTTTTTCCCTGCAGTAATCACCACCTCATTCATCAGCATTGCATCCGGCATCAGCTGAACATTGAGCACCTGCGTACCTCCGGGCTTAATGGATTTTGTCTGCGATTTATAGCCTACATAGCTAAATCTTAGCGCATTGGCTCCATCTTTTAACGTGATACTGAATTTACCATCAGCATCCGTTCTTCCGCCAAGGGTTGTCCCTGGAATGAGGTAAGAAACATAGGGAAGTGTTTCTTTTGTACTCCCATCAGTTACCGTCCCTGTGACCAGAGTTTGCTGCGCCTTTGCGGAATTAGAAAGGAAGAGTGTTAAAAATAAAATCAATAGACTGATTGGCTTCAAAAGAACCAAAAGCAAGCTTCTTTCTGTTAAAAATGGAGCTTTTAGCGTTAAGGCAGCGGGTTTTACGCTTGCTGAATATGGGTATGATGTGTGCACGTTTCCGGTTAGCTTGTGTAATCCTTAATAAACTAGGTTATGAGAGTGGACACAAATATATAGCTAACAACTGACTATCTGTACTGTTTTAGTCAGCATGAAGGTCATTAGAAGATGTTATGACATCTAAATGAAAATTCCGGAAAACTTAAAGGTTTATTTTGCGATCCAGGCTTCAGGGTTGAGTTTATTCTGACCCCTCATAATTTCAAAATGAAGCACAGGTCCATCTTCTTTAGAAGCCACAATACCAAGGGTTTGTTTGGTTTCCACTTTATCGCCTTTAGCCACACTTACCGATTTCAGATTCTGATAAATGGTGAAGTAATCGCCATGGATCAGGGCGACAATAAATGTCCCGTATAACTCTCTAACGAATAACACCTTGCCTTCAAAAACCGCCTTTACAGCAGCTCCGTTCTCCGTTAGGATATTAATCCCGTCATTGTTATAGGAAGCCTGACCTTCAGTATGGGCACCAAAGCGCTCTACAATAGAATATTGACTCACTGGCCATGGTAAACGTCCTCTATTGTTTTCAAAACCTGCAGAAAGTTTTGCCGCTTCAGGGGAAGCAGTCAGGTAACTGGAATTGGTTTTTTCTTTTACTGCAGCTACGGGACGACCTTCTGCAATTGCCTTTTGATTGGCCAGACGCTCTTCTTCTTCCGCTTTTTTTCTGGCAAGTTCGATCTCTTTCTGAATGGCATTTCTAATGGCACGGTCAATATCAGCCTGTTTTCTTTTTCTGGCTGCCAGATCCTGCTTGAACTGCTTCTCTTGTCGGCTGATTTGATTTAACATTACCGCCTGCTCAGACTTATTCTTGCTCAGTTTGACTTGTTCGTGCTCCTGCTCCGTCAGCAAAGTACTTTTCTCTTTCAAATTCTTATCGAGCACACCGATCTTATACTCTATGTTTTTTTGCGTTCCTTGTAGATAATCAGCTTGTTTCTTGCGATACTGACCAAATTGCTGCAAATATTTAATCCTTTTATAGGCCTGGTTGAAATCATCGGCCGCAAATATGAACATCATCTTTTCATAAGCATTCTGGTTCCGCTGTGCAAAGCGGATCATGCTCGCATATTCTTTCTTTAACTGCCCCAGTTGTCCTTTTAAGCTCCGTACTTCATTGCTGTTTTCATGAATCTGATTGTCCAGATTTTTCACTTCCGAGTTGATTACTGCAATTTTATTCTGCATCAAACGGATCTTTGCATTTACCGTTCTGATTTGCCCAAGCGTCAATCGCTTATTACTGGAGGTTTCATTTAAGTTTTTCTGCAGCAATTCAATTTCCCTTTGGATGGCTTCTTTATTCCTTTTCAATTCTGCACTGGTTTGTGCAAAAACAAGGGTACTGATAGAGGTAAATAGTAGAATTAAGAATAATTTCTGAAGCTTCATTGTGTATATAAGTAACTGAATACCGCAGCCCTGCCAGTGTGTTAAATTAGCAATGCGATTCTAAAACTATTGAAATCAGGGCTTAAATGCAAATTCTAAGACAAAACAATCAAAAATATCCTACTTTCGGCAATTACATGGACGAGAATAATCAACCATCATATTCCGACAAAACAGTCTTGATTGAATTGAACCATAGCTGGTTACTGGTCAAACCAAGACCATTGTAATCGATAAAAAGATAGAGCAAACCAATTCCACTGCTTACCTGTAAACGCAAGGGCTGTGCAGTTAATCCGAAATTTTTAATCAATGCTCTGGGGAATACTTCATCAAACCCGATAAAAAGCTGTTCCAGCTCAGTGAGCTGAAAATTCAGGCTGGTATCACCTTCCATATAAATCGCCTTTTCTGTTAAGGTAATTTCTCCGGTATGACGATGAAAGGGGCCTATTCCTGAAAAATGAACACCAATCTGATCAACAGCCCCTCTATTTAGCACCTCTGCTTCCGTACTCCATCTTACATTTCCAGAAAGCAATATATTTTCCATACTACGCTTTTCATAAAATTAACATTGCAGGTTATTTGTCTGCAGACTTCAATATGCTGTAAATCTGGCTGTCTAAAAACTCACCATTAAAATAGAAATCTTCCTTAAAATGAGCCTCTTTAACAAATCCCTGCTTAAGCAATACTTTAGCAGAGGCAATGTGATCAGGATCAATCATTGCGTAGATAGAATGTAAGCCCAGTTCTTCGAAACCAAACTTTTTTATCATCGCCAATGCCTCTGTAGTGATGCCTTTACCCCAAAATCCTGGAGCCAGCAAATACCCTACCTCTGCACGAAAATTGGCAAAATCAAATTTTGGAAAACCAATAAAGCCAATTAATACATCTGGTGCTTCTTTTAAAGTGATGGCCCAGCCCAGGTTTTCTTCTTTCAAAAAACCTTCATGAACCTCATCCATCAAAGTATAGATATCATTTATAGAGGTTGGTCTGGCTAATGGAACATATTTCATCACCTCTTCATCACTCCTCAATTTAAAAACAGCGAGCGCATCTTCTTTAGTCTGCTCCCTCAATAATAGCCGCTCTGTTTCCAGAACCGGCGGTCTTTCAAAATTAAAGTTCAATCCTTTATGCTTCATATTACCTGTAATTATCCTTCGCTTTACCCGCAATTGCGCTTCATTTTTACCCGCATTTTTCGTCTCCCAATATAGCAGTTTTCCAGGATTTCATTTCCCCATGTTTTTATTCTATACTAGTTTAATAGATTTTATCGCAATCTAATGTCTTGAAACCTTATCTTTGTCAAAAAAAAAGCTTCCGGGCAATGATTGAATTAAGAAATATAACAAAAACATTTTTCCAGAAAACCAGAGCGATCACTGCCCTATCCGAGGTTTCCTTAATTGTACCTGAAGGTAAAATCTTCGGGGTGATCGGAAGCTCAGGAGCTGGAAAAAGCACCCTGATCCGTTGTGTAAACCTGCTTGAAAAACCAAGCTCAGGAGCAGTAATCGTGGATCGACAAAACCTGATGGATCTTTCGCCGAAAGAACTGGCAAAAGCCAGAAGACATATAGGAATGATTTTCCAGCATTTCAACCTGCTATCCTCACGCACTGTTTTCGAGAATGTTGCTTTTTCCCTGGAATTAGACCATACCCCAAAAGCGGAGATAGAGAAAAGGGTGACTGAATTGCTTGCCTTGGTTGGTTTGGATGAAAAACACCATGACTATCCGGTAAACTTATCCGGCGGACAAAAACAGCGGGTAGCCATTGCCAGAACACTGGCCAGCAATCCTAAAGTACTACTTTGTGATGAGGCCACGAGTGCCTTAGATCCTGCAACAACCAAATCTATTCTCGCTTTATTGAAAGACATCAATAAACGGCTGAACATCACCATACTGCTCATTACGCATGAAATGGAGGTTGTTAAAGACATTTGCGATGAAGTGGCGGTCATTTCTGAAGGAAAATTAATTGAACAGGGTGCGGTGAGTGAAATATTCTCTCATCCAAAAACGGAACTGGCGAAGGCGTTCATTGCCTCTGCTTTGAGCCTGGACATCCCAGCAGACTATAAAGAGAGACTGGTTGCCTCCCCTGCAACCAACAAACGTCCATTATTGAAGCTTGAATTTACCGGACAATCAGTAGATGATCCGGTATTGTCTGAAGTTGCGCGTCTTTTCCAGATCGACAGCAATGTAATCAGTGCAAGAATGGACTATGCCGGAGGGATTAAATTTGGTGTCATGCTGATTGAAGTCTTCGGTACACAAGAAAACAGCCTTCAGGCCATAGAATTTTATAAAAGTAAAAACATTAAAGTAGAGGTAATAGGTTATGTCTGATTCAATGATTTTGCTCCTTGCTAAAGGAGCCTGGGAAACCATCGTCATGACTTTTGTTTCCGGATTTTTCGGTTTCTTAATTGGCTTACCTACGGGTGTGCTGTTATTTATGACCAGAAAAGGACAGGTTTTAGAACATAAAACCTTCAACCATACCATTTCTATTGTAGTGAACATCTTTCGTTCCATTCCCTTCATCATTTTGATCGTTTGGATGATTCCTTTCACCAGAGCATTGGTAGGTACTTCTATTGGGGTAGAAGCTGCAATTGTCCCTTTGAGCATTGGCGCTGCCCCTTTTATCGCCAGATTGATAGAAAATAGCCTGATCGAGGTTCCTGGCGGATTGGTAGAAGCTGCAAGAGCAATGGGCGCCACTCCTTTCCAGATTGTTTATAAGGTATTGCTACCAGAAGCCCTTCCTTCCATCCTCAACAGCGCATCTGTTACCCTGATTACCCTGGTGGGTTATTCTGCAATGGGTGGTGCCGTTGGTGCCGGCGGACTTGGCCAGATCGGCTATCAATATGGATATGTAGGTTACGATGTGGTAGTGATGAACACCGTATTACTCCTATTAATTGCATTGGTGTTTATCATTCAGTTTCTGGGTGATTTTATCGCTAAAAGAGTTGACCATAGGTAGTCTTTAAGGATTACCTATCAAATATGAAAAACAAATGAATACAAAAATCAAATTTATCGCGGCATTAGCCCTTCTAACGAGTTCAGTAGCCCTATTCAGCTGCAGCCGTACGGCAAAAAACGACGACCCTAACTATATCCAGGTAGGTGTAGAATCTGGTCCGGAGTATAGTTTAGCAGAAGCAGCAAAGAAAGTTGCAAAAGAAAAATACGGTCTGCAAGTTGACTTGGTGCAATTTAACGACTATGTAATGCCAAATGAGGCCCTTCAGCAAGGAGATATTGATGTCAATGTTTTCCAAAACAAACCTTATCTGGATGTACAATCAAAACAACGCGGGTATAAATTTGCGATCGTAGGAAATACATTTGTTTTCCCATTGGCAGGTTATTCCAAAAAGATCAAATCTTTATCAGAGCTTAAAGATGGCAGCACGGTGATCATTCCTAATGATGCTACTAATGGCGGAAGAGCTTTGTTGTTGATGGAGAAATTTGACCTGATCAAACTAAAAGACGGTGTTGGGCTTCTACCTACCGTAAATGACATCGTAGGTAATCCTAAAAAACTTAAAATTGTAGAGTTAGAGGCTCCGCAGCTGCCAAGGGCTTTGGATGACCAGAATGTAACAATTGCCATCATCAACAATACCTTTGCTGCACCAATTGGCTTAAGTCCTGAAAAAGATGGTTTATTTGTGGAAGCAAAGGATTCTCCTTACGTCAATAACATCGTAGCCAGAGAAGACAATAAGAACGCAGAGAAAGTATTAAAATTTGTCAAAGCATACCAAAGTTTAGAAGTAGAGAAAGCTGCACAGGAAGCCTTTAAAGGCGGTGCGATTAAAGGCTGGTAATATTCAATCAAAAATCTTTCTTATCCCTCCATAAAGCTGAAACTTTATGGAGGGATTTTTTTTGCAGTCATTAAAGCGCTTCCGCTGCTCGCTCTAAAAAATCAAAATGTTTAATGAAACTAAACATTTTAACATATACATTTAACTTTTCAATACGATTAACCAATTATAAACCACACAAATGAAAAAATCAATTATTGCCTTTTGTTTGCTTTGCGCGGGTTTGGGCGTCAATGCACAAGTAAAAAATGTGAAACATGTAGTCTTAATTGGCTGCGATGGCCTGGGTGCTTATGCCATTCCGGATGCACAAATGCCCCATCTTAAAAAGTTAATGGAAACCGGAGCTTCCAGTCTGCAGGCGAGATCTGTCCTTCCTTCTTCGAGTGCTGTAAACTGGGCCTCCATGCTTATGGGTGCCGGTCCAACAGAACACGGCTATACGGAATGGGGAAGTAAAACACCTGAAATCCCTTCGGTAACGACCACTAAGTATGGTATTTTCCCTTCTATTTTTAGTGTCATCAGAGCGCAGAAGCCGAATGCAAAAACCGCAGTTATTTATAGCTGGCCAGGAATTGGTCCATTGGTAGAAACAGATGCCATCAGTATTGTCGTTCCCGGAAATGATAAAGATGATTTTTGTGCAGACACGACTGCATCGATTATAAAAAGAGAAAAACCATACTTCACTTTCGTTCATTTTGATGAACCAGACCATACTGGTCATGAAATTGGCCACCGTACTCCGGCTTATTATGAGCAATTGAAAAAAGTAGATGAAAGGATCGGAAAAATCGTGCAGGCGGTAAAAGATGCTGGAATTGAAAAAGAAACGATCATTATTGTTTCTGCTGATCATGGAGGTACTGGTAAAGGTCATGGTGGTAAAACACTGGACGAAGTACAAATTCCATGGGTGATTAATGGTGTTGGAGTGAAGAAAAATCACCAGATCAAGGATATTATTATCACTTATGATACCGCAGCAACATTGGCCTGGATTATGGGATTAAAAGCTCCGCAAAGCTGGAGAGGTAAAGCAGTGAGCGATAGTTTCAGCAAATAAAAACATGTAATTCATGAATAAAACCAGCATTTAATGAATAAAACGGAGCAGGGTTTACCCTGCTCCGTTTTTCAATTCTCTACCGTATTTGTACGCTTCCTCACCTCTTCCGTATCTCTGTTGCTGATTCTATTCTTTATCGCTCCTCCAAAATTATAGCTGAATGAGAGTCTGCCGATCCGGGTCTCAATTTTATTTTCCCATACCTGATGGATTGCCCCAGAGTTTTGGCTGTACCTGGATTTGTAGCTCTCAAAAATATCGGTCACATTAAAGGCCAGCGTCCCTTTATTTTTGAAGAGCTTCTGACTCAGCCCTGCGGTGAAAATAAAAGAAGGATCGTTGATCAGGTTACGCTCCTGAAATTTCCCATTATAAATCAATAAAAACAACAAAGAGAATTTTTTCGTCAGTGAAAAGACCTGATAGGAATTGGCCCTAAATCCTGGAATCCCGGCACTATTCAATTCATACCCATTAAACTCCGCCTTATAAGTCCGCTGGTTATAACTGAGCACGATTGAATTGTACCAGCAGATATTGATTTGTTTATTGTAAGCCACATGGGCAGAAAAATACTGCGTATACCTGTTGTTCTCTGGTCTGGTACTGACCATGTCATTATCCTCATAAATCCTGGAAAAGGAGGTAAAATCATTTTTAGTATAAGTGTAGGCAATGGTCCCATAAAGCGCGTTCTTATGGCTATAGGTTAATGAGGCATGGTAAGCAACTGCGGGTTTCAGCTCCGGATTTCCCTGCAAGTAATGATTAGCGTCAAGGATCCTGATCAAAGGATTAAGATTCTCATAAGTAGGCCTGTTGATGTTCTTATTTAAAGTCAAATTCAAGGTATGATGAGCATTGAGCCTGTAATCCAAATTAAGCGAGGGGAACAGCTGAAAATATTGACGGTTGGTATTCATATTCAGTTCAGACTGTAATCCATTCCCCACCGTATTTTCCCCACGCAGTCCTATTTGATAAGAAAACTGCTTCCCATCCTGACTAAAAGTGGTATATACCGCGTTGATCATTTCTGTGTATTTGAAATGATCATTTTGCGTTGGATCCAAAATATTCATTCCTGCGCTTTCTCTGAAAAGCTGGTTCTCATTATCAGACCTGACAAAACTTGTTTTCAAGCCCAGTTCTATTTTGCGTTTTGATCCAAAGGGATGCGTATAATCTACTTTTGCGGCATACATCTTGTATTTTCGATCCTGATCCAGAAAAGATTTGAAGGTGTTCAGGGACATTGAATGGCTGCTATAGCTCAGGTTGGTATTGTTGTTTCCCGTCCGACTGTCATAATCATACCAATCAAAATCTGCGGTCAGTTCTTTTCCCAAAGTATCAATTTGTCGTAAAAAATGCAGACTGTAAGAAGAATTCATCGTTTTTGTGCGCTGTTGGGTTAAAAACAACTCTTGTTCATCAGCAGATTGATCTACCAATAAAGGAGAGGATATCGCATCTTTATGAAAACGCTGGATATTTTGAATCGTCGTAAAAGAAAGTGTTGATTTCCTGGAGAGGTAAAAATCCAGTCCAAGTGTTGGGATGTAGATCCGATTATTCCTTATACTTTTAATTCCTGAGCCGGTTTGATCCCCTTTCTGACCATTGATATCCAGGAAATCAGTGATCACATTCGTATCAAAGTAGTATTTATTGTAGTTGTAATTGGTATTTAACAGTACATTAAAATCCTCTCCTTTGTAATTCAGGTTTAATCCGCCTACTTGCTTCCCATACGCTCCTTGTCCGATGTTGGCAAAAACGTTTCCATTTAATCCAGCCTTATAGTTTCTTTTTCTAATGATATTGATAATCCCGGAGCCGGCTGCGGCCTCATACTTAGCTGAAGGGTTGGCTATCAATTCAATCTTTTGAATACTGGCCGGTGACATCCCTTTGAGTAAGCCGGCAAGCGCGTCTGAGCTCAAAGGAGTCGCTTTCCCATCGATATAGATCTGAATGACCCTCCCGTTCAAACTAATCTGATCATTAATCGGGTTAACCTGTACACCGGGTAGTTTGTTCATGACTTCCAGGATGGAAGGACTGGATTGCAGTTGATCGTCAATGTTGACAATAATTTTATCTGCTCTTCTTTCTATTAATGGAGGCCGACCTGTAATGGTAACTTCTGAAAGGCTTTTTGAAGATGGAATGAGCAGTATCATTCCTATATCAATTAAAGTGTTCTTTTGATCGATAGTCAATCCTCTTTTTTTTAAATCTTCGTATCCCATGGCTTTAATTTCCAGCAGGTACTTTCCCTCTTTTAACCCGGCAATAAAGAAAGTACCATTTTCTGCTCCTACCTGACGCTTATAAATCAGGCTATCGGTTTCCAGTCTAAGAAATATAGAGGCAAAAGGGATAGTGACTTTATTTTCATCCAGCAGGGTTCCTTTAATGCTTCCTGAAAGTACATTTTGGGCGGAGGTCGTATCACTACAAGCCATAAAAAACAAGATAGTGAGGTAGTGAATGATTTTTCTTAATGAGTTGAGCATAAGCGTATATGGTAAGTCTATAAGGTTTATAGGCTCAAACATACAACTAAGTTAATAGTTATACAACTAATCAAGTAGTTTTATTACTAATTGCTTAGTTTCAAAACCAAGTAATCAGTTCTTCTACTAAAGAACAAGCTAAAATCACAAAACAATCAATGGATAGCATATCCACAACAGATACCCAGCATTTCAGCTACCGATGTCCAGCCCATCCACAACATTAACCAACCAGCCTGCCACATCCCAACAAACAATCAACGTTTAAAATTCAGTCTAATATCATGCTTAATCCTAACAGGAGTACCATTTTGCTTTCCAGGAATCCAATTTGGAGAGTTGCTGATCACCCGTATTGCTTCTTTATCTAACGCAGGACTGATCCCCTTTTTTACTACAACTTCCGTAATGGCCCCATCTTTTTCCACTACAAAAGAGACGATTACGCTACCTTCCAATCCTTTGTTAAACTCCGCTTTCGGGTATTTGGTCTCTGCAATCAGATATCCTGTAAATTTGGATAATCCACCTGGAAATTCCGCTCCATAATTATCTGCATCTTTTCCTTTCTGCTCATTTTCCTTTTCTCCATCATCTTGTTTTACATTATCTTCTTTTCCAAATTCAGCAGGAGCAGTTTTCTCTTTCAGCCGACTCGCAATCTTAACCTGGCTTTTAGTCTCTTTTATGGCGGAAGAAAAGAATAGCAAACTGGAAAGCAAGGGAACCAGCCATAGGTATTTCCATAAAGCTCGTTTGTCAGATCTTTCTCTCTGCAGCATGAGTAGTCTCTTTTTAATCTCCGACTGGCGGAGAAAAGAGTTTGTCAGATCCGGACTTAAGCCCATCGCTTTATGCAGTAACAGCAATGCGTAATTCCTTTTACTGCCTTCAAACTCGGCCGCAGCCTCATCTGCCAGGTACTCATGGATATTTTTAATGCTTGACTTGTATAAATAAATAACCGGGTTAAACCATAGCAGCACTGCTGCAAGCTCCATCAATAAAACATCTATGCTATGAAATTGCCGAATATGAACTTCTTCATGTCGGTTAATCATTTCAAAATCCGGGAGCGCAGAATCTATCCGCTTAAAACCGAAAAAAGAAAAGGCCTGCCCTGTTTGAGGATTCTCCAACCTACTTTTCAGGATCCACAATTTATACAGGAACCATAGCATCGAAAGCATTGCCCCAAGAAAATACAGTCTATAAGTCCATTGCATCCAGTCGAAATCTGTGCCTGCTCCAACCCTGCCTTGTACTACTACATCCAACATTTTTGATTGCAGCTCCCTACTGACCGAACTTCTGCTCAGCCATTCAAAACGAAGAATTGCTGAGAAAAGCGCAAAACACAGGGTACTGATCAGGTATACCCTATTCCATAAGAAAAATGTTTCCTTGTAAAGGAACAGTCTATAAAATGAATAAAAAACAAGGAGGCAAAAATTGCTTTGGAACAAGAAGACGGCTAAACTCATCAGGCTAATCTTTGATATGGTCTATAATTTTCAGGAGTTCATCTACTTCCTTCTTATTCATTTTCTGCTCCTTCATGAAAAAAGAAAACATATCCTGAATAGAATTCTCAAAATAATCCGTCAGCAATTTCTGGGCTTGATAGCGGGTATAGTCGACTTTACTAATGAGTGGAAAATATCGGTGTGTTCTACCGAAAGCTTCATAACCAATTAAACCTTTTCCTTCCAGAATCCTGATGATGGTAGATGTGGTGTTATAAGCAGGCTTAGGCTCTGGCAATTCCGCAATCAACTCTTTTACAAATGCTTTATCCAGCTTCCAAAGCAGCTGCATCAGCTGTTCTTCTGCTTTTGTCAAGTCCTTAACTTCCATTTTGATGAATTAGCAAACGAGTAAACTTATGTTTAAAGTTATAACTAATTTCTTAGGTACAAGATATATCCCTAAGAAATTTTCGCTTAAGCGTGTTCTTTTTCAAAGAAATCTGCATAAAAATCAGGGATCGGGCTATTGCGAATTCCTACAATGGTTTCTTCCATTGGGTAGGCTACTTTTCGAATCACAGGTTTCAAAGCCTGAATTCCAGAAATACCGGCGATACTTTCTAATTGCAGGTAAGCTGCTTTTCTGTCTTTTTCTTTTGAACGGCCTACAGATCCTGCATTGATCATTAATTTCGGTTGCTGGTTATTGGATCCTGGCAGATACCGGAGGTAAGAAAGGTGGGTATGTCCTGATAGGATGACATCCACCTGCTCCTGCTCAAACAGCTGGCGAAGCCTGCTTTCATCGGCATCTTCATAAAGATACTCTTCATTGCTATTAGGGCTGCCGTGAACCAATAAAATATGCAAACCTTGCAGTTCAATTTTCAGTGTGGCAGGTAATGTGGACAAAAAAGCTTTGTTGGCGGCTGTAATGTCCTGCTTTGTAAAATTAATTGCGGCTAAACGTGCTTTTTGTTCTGCTAAACTGTGTTTGGAGAGTGAATGAACTGGATGATCAAAAGCGATGCGCTCATCGTGGTTCCCCATAATGGTAGGAATATTCAGTTCTTGAATCAATTCAATTACTTCATTATGCCATGGTGCAGCATCGGTTAAATCTCCAAGGCAATAGACCTGATCTGGTTTAAATGAGCCTATATCTTCTAATACTGCTTTTAGGGCTGGTAAGTTGGCATGTATGTCGCTAATGATGGCTATTTTCATTGGAGTACTGTAGCTGATTTCTATTGAATTGCAATAGCATAAAGATCGTCTTGAAGGGCAATTCAATTGTTGTACTATTCAGGGAAAAGTTGGTATAAATGAATTAACCTGCGTCTAAATCCTGTTCATTGCGGATTTTATGTACAAAACCCGCAAGTTCCCTTGTATAGTTATCCAGCATAATTGCCGATTCCTTGATCCCTTCGACAATAATTTTCAGGTCTTCGGGAGAATTACGGGAATCGTCAATCAAATCAGATAAACCCAGAATTTTCACCACTGGCTGCCTTAATTCATGAGAAATTTTAAACAGCATCTCTTCCATAGCATTGACTTGACCTTCTCTATCTTTTTCTTCTTTTTCTTTTCGTTCAGAAATGAGTGTCCTTAAAGAAAGGTATTGCACCGGTTTGCCCACTGAGTCTTTAATGGGTACAATCACACTGTCTACCCAGTAATAGCTGCCGTCTTTGGCTTGATTTTTTATCTCTCCATGCCATACTTGTCCTTTTCCGATTGTAGTCCACATCTTTTTAAGGAATTCTTTGGGATGAAAGCCGGAATTGATGATGCGGTGATTTTGACCTAACAACTCTTGTCTGCTAAATTTGGAAACCTCACAAAACCGTTGATTCACATGTATAATCGTCCCCTTCACATCTGTAATAGAGGAAATTATACTGGTATCTACAGCTTGCTGATACGCCATCAGTAGCGGAATCAATCGTTCCTGAGCACCATTTACCGTATAAACTTCATTCCTCTTTATTATTCCCATAAGCGCTCAAATTTACGGTTTACCCCTGTTTTCCGGGCAATAAAAAGTAAATTAAGCACACTCAGTTAAATTCCGATCGCCCTAAAGTACAGTATGCGTTTCTGGTGGAAATACCAATAAAGGTAATTTTGTATCAACAGCCATTCTTTGTGTATGACTACCTTCAAATAACCTCTTGATAAAATTATGTTTGCGATGAACCATAGCCAGCATGTCTATATCTACATGATCAGTTAGCCAGTTTAAACCTTCATCGATTCCCATATCTTTCACATGACGGTAATATACTTTATGGTAATGTACTTTACAGGTTACTTCATTTAGAAAGTCGTCAATTTTCTTTTGATCAACGTCAGGATTAAAATCATCCTTACTGATATGCACAATTAGAATTTCCGCATTAAAAGGTCGGGCAAAGATGGCCAGCGAATGAATTAATTCCAGGTCTCCTGCTGTTAAATCTGTCGCAAATGCGATTCTTTTAAAGGGTTTAAACTCCGTTCCCGGTGGAATTAATAAAATGGGCAGGCTACTGTTGGCGATTAAATCCCTGCTGGTACTTCCCAGGAACAATTTATTCAGGCCACTTGCGCCAGAGGTCCCCATCACCACCAGATTAATTTCCTCTTTTTCTGTTATCATCCTGATCACCTCAGGTACAGTTCCTACTTCGGACAGCACCTCTAATGGCGGACATATCCCGGAAGCAATTCCGGCATCTTTAACTGGTTTCTGCAGTTTTTCCGAAAGTTTTTTCAGTTCCCGATCGGCGTCTTTTTTCAAAGTACCCAGGTCCATTAGAGGCCAGGCTACCTGCGGCGACATTCGCGCTGCTGCCGGCACCATAATAGCATTACAAAGTTTAAGACCTGCTTTTATATGCTTTCCAAGTTCAAAAGCATAAAATGCAGCATGATCTGCATTAGGAGAAAAATCAGTAGGAATCAAAATAGTTTTCATCGCGCTTATTTTAGTTGATCTTTAACTAAGGTCTGAAATCCTTTCTTAAAGAAATATGATATCTATCATACTAAACACTGATACTGAGCCTATTTGTTTTAAAAAAGAAATCCTGTCTTCGTCAGGTCGTTAAAAACCAACAAAGACAGGATCGTATTTTGTATAAAAAACGGGGATATTTCCCTTTGAGCAATGGTTTAGAAAACCGGTTCTGCTGCTACCTGGAAATCTTCATCTCTCAGGTGGACCACTTCCATACTTTTTTCATAGTTTGTTGACTTCTTAGAGAAGAAATCATGCTGTGTAGTTTCGCCGTTCAATCCATTTAATACTATAGAATTTACTGCTTTCACTTCAAACAGCTCTTCAAAACCAAGGTTCATCATTGCTTTATTGGCATTATACCGCACATATTCTTTTACATCCGCAGTTAATCCAACTTCGGTATACAACTCATCCGTATACTTCAATTCATTTTCATAAAGCTCCATCAAAAGATCAATCAGTTCTTGTTTACTTTTTTCCGGATTTGGTAGTTTTTTATAAAGATCCTGTGCCAGCAGACCTACAAATACACCGTGGATAGACTCATCGGCTACAATTTTTTTAATGATATCTGCACTGGCTACCATCTGACCTTGTCCTGCCAACCATAATGGCATAAAGAATCCACTATAGAATAAGAAAGATTCCAGCAATACCGATGCAGCAAGTCCCATAAATAAGGTTTCATCACTTACTTTGTTTGCATCCAGATTCCTGTAATATTTGTCAATAGTGGAAGCTTTATATTGTAACAGCTTGTTATTTTCCACCCATTCAAACAGTTCATTGATTTCTGCGGTACTATTTACTGTGGTAAAAATCGTTGAGTAAGATTTGGCATGAATGGCCTCCATCATACACATAAAGGACAATACCGCTTTATTTTGCAATCCGTCGATATGGTCTAACAATTTAGGCATTCCAGTATGGCTTTGCAGGGTATCTAACAAAGTAAGGCCACCCAATGCTTTTTTATAAGCCTCCTGGATTTCAGGGCTCAAAGACTTCCAGCTGTCAATATCTTTAGAAGGAATATATTCAGTATCCACCCAAAACTGACGAAGATTTTGCTCCCAGAACATTCCTGCGTAATCATTTTCAGGTGTATTCCAGTTTACTGCTTTATATGAACTCATTTATATAATTTAATAAGGTAATTAATTAAGTCGGGGGTTAAACCGAGCAGGAAACACATTCATCAATAGAGGCTTTACGCGTCCTGGTATAATACAGGGATTTCAGTCCCATTTTATGCGCATAGATATAGTATTTAGCGATATCACGCGTACTGTCTTTCGTATTGGTATGCAAAATCGTTGAAATCCCCTGATCCACATGCTTTTGAATGACCGAAATCAGGCGCAACACGTTCTTCTGATCCATATCATAAGCAGATTTATAGAAGAAATAATTGTCGTTATCCAGGTAAGGCATTGGGTAATAGGTGGTACTATCACCATACTCTCTTACTTCAATCACATCCACTACCGGCATTACAGACGCGGTTGCATTCATGATATAAGAGGTAGATTGATTCGGTGCAATGGCCAGACGGTAAGCATGGTAAAGACCATGGATTTTCACCTGGTTCATCAGTTCCGTCCAATCTGCAACCGTAGGAATCGCCATTCCTTCGAATAAACCAGCAATTTTATCGCTTACCGGTGCAATGTCTTTGCTCAGGTAAGGCTGGAAATAATTACCATTTGCATATTCTGATTGCTCAAAGCCTACAAACGTCTCTTTTTTCTCTTTTGCGATTTCCATTGAACTTTGAATAGAATAGAAATTGACCATCATAAAGAACACATTACAGAAGTCCAGTGCTGCTGCACTTTCATACATAATAAAGTTTTTGGTCAGGAAGCCATGTAAGTTCATCGCACCAAGACCTACGCTGTGTAGTTCTTTATTTGCTTTCTGTACAGAAGGCACCATGGCAATATTGGTCAGGTCAGAAACTACGGTTAAAGAGCGCATTGCTGTTGCTACTGCTTCTTTGATTCTTTTATTTTCCATTACCGTGGCAATGTTCAATGAGCCGAGGTTACAGGAAATTCCGTAACGGATGGTATCTTCTTTGCCATAGATCTCGATATCTGAAACTTCGGAGATCTGCATGATTTCGGTACAAAGGTTAGAGAACTTCACATTTCCAAGTTCCTTTAAAGCATGTCCTCTATTGGCGTTTCCTTTGAAGAACAGGTATGGGTAACCGCTTTCTTTTTGGGTCTGAGCAATTTTCACCATCAAATGACGGGCATTGATCTTTTTCTTTTTCACCAAAGGATTGGTCACCAACTCCTCATACATCTCGTTCATGTCCAATTCATCCAGATATTTACCATATTGTTTATATACCGTATGAGGATAGAATAAGTAGCATGCTTCATCATTTTCTGCAAGTTCCATGAACTTATCAGGCACAATCACCCCTATGGAAAGGGATTTGATGCGGACTTTCTCATCCACATTGATTTTTTTACAATCCAGAAACTCTTCAATATCTGTGTGGAAGATGTTTAAGTATACTGCTCCAGCACCAGGGCGCTGCCCTAATTGGTTGGCATACGAAAAAGTATCTTCCAGAATTTTCATGATTGGCAATACACCTCCTGCACGACCTTCAACATCTTTGATCGACTCCCCTCTTGCACGTACTTTAGAGATGTTAAAAGAAACACCGCCACCGATTGAAGAAAGTTTCATTGCTGAATCAATAGCATATCCGATACCATTCAGGTTGTCACCGATTTCGTCCAAAAAGCAGGAAACCAATTCACCTGAGCGTTTTTTACCTGAGTTTAAGAAAGTAGGTGTTGCCGGTTGATACTCTTGATTGATCAGCAATTCTGCATATTGTTTGGCTTGAGGTACATCGCCTCTGGCCAGAAATAAAGCCACTGCGACCACGCGATCTTCATAACGTTCCAGGAATTTCTCCCCGCTATCGTCTCTTAGTGCATAACTTTGAAAAAACTTAAAAGCACTCATGAAGGATTGGAACCTGAATTTCTTGGCAAAAACCAGATCGTATACTTCTTCCATCTGTTCAAATGTATACCATTGATAAAAATCAATGTAATACTCCTGTTCTATCAGATAATCGATCTTCTCTTTTAGCGTATAAAAGAAAACCGTATTTTTATTTACATAGTCCAAAAAGTAAGAACGAACTGCTTCCTTGTCTTTGCTAAGGCTGAATTCGTCGTCTTTTTTAACCATGATCTCGTTGTTCAACAAGATCCATTTTTTAGTTACCATATCTTTTAGCCTTCTATATTGTCTATAAATTGTTGAATATCATCTGCGGTTCCTGAGAGTTCAAACTGCATTAAAACAGGCAGCTGAAACAAGGCAGAGATTTTTTTTGCAGCGAGGGCATAATTAGGGCCCCAGTTTTTATTCCCGCTGGAGGTAATAGATTTGATCCTGCCGCTATTTTCCTCCAGGAAACGCAACGTGGAGGCTGGGATTTCGCCAAAACCTGTAGTATAGGTAATCAGATGTCCTTCCTCTAAGGGGGCAGACACCTGATCAATCTTTTGAATATTCCAGTCGCGCTGTAACTTTAAGCGGTTCACAAACCGTTCTACATTACCGGTTTTACTGTCATAATAAATGCAGGTCATCGCAGCAGCAAGATTAAACGGCTAATGCGGCTAATTCTTCCGGTTTATAACCGATCACTCTTGCCATTTCCTGTTCTGCTTCCATTAGAATCACCGTAGGTACAGAACGTACTCTGAATTGCATGGCCAGTTCAGGTTGATTGAAAGGATTAATGGTTTCGTATACCACTCCTTTTCTATCCAGATATTCCGAGACCATATTACATGGGCTACAATCTTCTTTTTCGAATTTGATGATTCTTTTAGTACTCATTTCGTAGGATTTTGTTTGTAAAACAGGCCTCATGCAGGCCTGATGATCGAATTCAAAAATGGCAAATATTATCTGGAAAGACTCTAAACTGTTATCCACATTCGGTGGAAAAACAACTGAAATTTATGACAGATGAGGTACTGATAAAGTCGCAAAAATGATTACACTATATAGGGGTTATTCCGTAACCCATTCTTATCAAGTTTATTGAGTAAAATAATAGGATAAAGGAAAGCGTTTCGGCTATAAAAAAAGCTATACATTGAGCGAGATGGCCCTGTGTATAGCTGATCTGGAAATGACAAAATTCTGTCTTGAAAACTATTCTGTTTCTTCTTCCTCTTCTAAATAGATTTCATGAACCAGGAATTTAACTTTTTCCATAGTTTCTAGTAAATCTTCTATGTCTTCAGAAAGGATATGATGGATAAGGTCGCCGGTTTCTGGAATTTCCGAATTTGGAATTAATTCAAAAGCTTCGATACTGCCGCTCAAATTAAGGTTTACAATTTTCACATAATTAACCCCGTTATCGATCCAATCTTTCAGAATATTGGCGTCGAACTCTACATATCCTTCTATGTTTACCTTTTTCATAATGGTAAAGCTAAGGATAATTCGGGATTATCCTTTTAAAGGAAGTTTCATCACTCCTATTCCGGGCTTAATATTGACGAAAAGCAACATTCATTATTATGAACACCTGATTTAGATTTAGATTTAGAAAAAAAACCAGGAAGTGGTCGGGAAGTGGTCGGGAAGAGAAGGGCCTTATAATAGGGACTCCGTAGGGTTCCGATAGGGTCCACGTAGAATTGCCATAGTCTCTGCTATCCAGACCCTATCCGAACTCCTTCCTCCGGCTAAAAAAAATCAGGTCTCTTCCCGAGCACATCCTAGCCCCAACCGGAAGGAAATTATCAATATAAATACATCCAGCAGCCAAGATACGGACCTAAAAAAAGCCGACCATTCGGTCAGCTTCAGAACAAAGTAATTTTAAACCATTGCGGAAATTAAATCCGCTTTGCTGGTATTTAGTTAAACTAAGGTGCAACGATGGTAAATAGGTATACTGCAAAAATTACCAGCAATACAATTCCCTGCAGAATATTTGTTCGGCCGGTAGCTAATGACATCATAATCGTAAACAAAGACAGGAGTAATAATACGGTTGATTTCATATCGACTCCCAGAGTGATGGTCATTCCGGTGACCATTGAAACGATCGCAACTGCAGGAATAGTTAAACCAATACTGGCTAATGCAGAACCCATTGCCAGGTTCAGACTGGTTTGTAAACGGTTCTTTTTTGCGGCACGATAGGCGGCAAGACCTTCTGGCAAAAGCACCACTGCGGCAATAATTACGCCCACCAGAGATTTAGGTGCTCCTGCATTGACTACTGCCAGCTCAATATCTGGAGCAAGCGCTTTAGCCAGGAGTACCACGATACCTAAGCAGACTAATAATAACAGCGCACTCCATAGGGCTACACTTTTAGTTGGCGGCTCCGCATGTACATCTTCATCTCCATCGGCTTCCGGAGGAAGGAAAAAGTCGCGGTGTCTAACCGTCTGCACCAAGACAAAAGTGCCATATAAAACCAGGGAAACGATCGCTACAAAACCTAGCTGTGCCGAGGTATACACCGGACCAACGGTACTAGTTGTATAATTAGGAAGGATCAGGGTAAGGACTAAAATCGCGGTAAGGGCGATTAACGCGGCACTTACGCCTTGTGCACTAAAAACCTGCTCTTTAAATCGGGCACCGCCCACCACTAAACAGAGTCCAATCATTCCGGTTAAAATAATCATTACTGCAGCTAGCACCGTATCACGGGCTAAGGCAGTAGTTTCGGGACCTCCCGTTAACATGAGGGATACAATCAGGGCAACTTCTATGACCGTAATGGCCAGCGCCAATAATAATGTTCCATAAGGTTCACCAACTCTGTGGGCAACTACTTCGGCATGATGTACCGCAGCAAGCACACTACCGATTAATACTGCAGCAAGTACAAAAGAATATAGGTTTCCCAATTCTAATGACATTCCAAAATAAGCAATCCAGGCTAGAATGGGAATAACAATGGTCCATAAAGGAAGAGGTAACTTTTTTTTCATAGTAAAAGATATTTATTTAGAACCAAAAAAATCAATAATTGTTTAAATTAGCTGCATTTAGTCGTTCTATTTAAATTAGAACCGGGTATTTATACCTGTTTTTTCATTAGGGTATTTACACGCTTATAGAAACTGCAAAGTACAGGTACTTTAGAGGTATACAAATATCAACCTCCAATGATAGCCGAAACAGTACCTTTCGAACCCCTAAATTTACGAATCCTCAGTGAAGGGTTATTCCAACCTGTGCTTCATTTAAATCTGCAGCACCAAGCCAGCGGCAGGATTTCCGGGACGGCAATCATCACTATAAAAGAACTGACCGGCCCACTTAACCTCAGCTTTAAAGTGGTTGGAAATTACCAGCAGCAACTTGCAAACGTATCTATACAGCTCAAAGGTCATAAGTTGATGGATAGCGCCCAGAATCCCTGCTTATTTTTGAATTTAGAGATGAATTCTGAATATACCACAGGAATTTGCAATTATCAGTATCACAGTGAAATCAGCAAAAATGTGAGTAACGCAACCGTATCCAGTATACTATTTGCCACTACCCCATCAAAAAAACCTTTTAGAATGGCTGATCTTCCTCAAAATAATCATTACGCTCTATTGTGATCAAATACTGTTCAAATAGTAATTGATTTGATAACTGGCAGTCCCCCACCTGCCAGTTTTTTTTAAAAAAACAATTGACCTGCTATATTCTATAGAGAAAAATAGGTCATTAAATTCCCGAAAATGTATATTTTTTGTATAATTTCATTATAAAGCCCCACTAGAATTATATATATTTAAGTTTTTGCAGCCCCCTTAATCATTTTTATATGCTTCCAGATCCAAGCCCAAAATCGAACTATACTCATTATTTAGAAGGTGGAGGAGAAATGGGGCAGTTGATTCGGGATTATGACTGGTCAAAAACTGCTATAGGCGCTCCGGAACAATGGTCGCAAAGTTTATTAACCACCATTAGTCTGATCATCAGCTCCCGTTTTCCGATGTTTTTATGGTGGGGAGACGAGTTGCTGCAGTTTTATAATGATGCTTACCGGAAAAGTCTGGGCAATGATGGGAAACATCCCGCCGCCCTCGGACAATGTGGTGCAGATTGCTGGCCGGAAATCTGGCCTACCGTTCAGCCGATGATTGATCAGGCGCTTGCTGGTGGTGCTGCCACCTGGTGTGAAGATATATTGCTTCCAATTTTCAGAAATAACCAGATAGAGAACGTATACTGGACCTTTAGTTTTAGCAAAGTGAAAGATGCACCAGGAAAAACCGGCGGTGTACTGGTCATCTGCTCAGAAACTACAGAAAAAGTTAATGCCGATCAGAAGATGGAAAAGACACTGGCAGAACTCGCTGATCGTGAATCAAAAATCAGGTATATGCTGCAGGATGCCCCCGTTTCCATTGCGATGTTTACAGGTTACAATTTCATTATTGAATCGGCAAATAAACAGGCTCTGAAAGAATGGGGTAAAGGTGAAGAGGTTATTGGCAAGCCATTGGTACATGTTTCGCCAGAACTAAACGGGCAGCCATTTCTTAAATTATTGAAAGATGTAATGGACACCGGAATACCTTATTATGGAAATGAAGTTCGTGGCTTATTGAAGCAGCAGTATAAACTGGAAGAGTTTTATGCCAATTTCGTTTATCAGCCGATGAAGGATGAAAATGGTAAAACCAAAAGCATTTTAATGGTGGCCAATGTGATTACTGAGCAGGTAGCTGCAAGAAAAAAAGTGGAACAAGCAGAAGAAATGCTGCGTTTATCTATCGAATCTGCAAATGTAGGCACCTGGAGGCTGGATATTGAAAGCAATACTTTTATTGCTTCTCCGCGGATGAAAGAGTTGTTTGGTTATTCTGCCGAAGAGGAAGTGACATTGGCTGATACACTTAACCAGGTGCATGAAGATTACCGTCAGCAAGTTGCTGATGCGATCATCAAATCTATAGCAAGCGGAAAAGATTTTAGTGTGGAGCACCCGGTTTTGGGTCGGGACCATCAAAATATCCGATGGGTTAGGGCTTTGGGTCGAATTTATTCTATGGAAGCTGGTCATCCTGCTCATTTTTCAGGTATGATGTTAGATATTACGGAACAAAAGCAGGACGAGATCCGAAAAAACGACTTCATTGGAATGGTGAGTCATGAGTTGAAAACCCCGCTGACTTCTTTAAATGGATATCTTCAATTGATGATGCTCAAGTTAAAAGAGCCAAATGGTGATTTTATGGCTTCCTGTTTAAAAAAAGCGAATGTACAGGTCAAAAAAATGAGCAGCATGATCAATGGCTTCCTGAATTTATCGAGGTTGGAATCCGGAAAAATACATTTGAATATGGAACATTTTGACCTTGGTCAATTGATCAGAGAAACAATTGAAGAGACAAATCCGACCTTGCACCAGCATACCATTTCCTTAAATACTTGTGCTGAAATTACTGTGCATGCGGATCGTGATAAAATCGGATCTGTGGTTTCCAATTTATTGAGTAATGCGGTGAAATATTCGCCAAAAGGAAAAAAAATAGAGGTGAATTGCCAGGTGACGGATTTAGCCGCTCAAATTAGCATTAGGGATGAAGGGATGGGAATTAAACCCCAATCTTTAGAGAAGCTATTTGAACGTTTCTTTCGGGTAGAAACGAAACATACGGAAAACATTTCCGGCTTTGGCATTGGATTGTACCTCTGTTCGGAGATATTGGAGCACCACAAGGGTAAAATATGGGTGGAGAGTGAGGTTGGTGTGGGCTCTACTTTTCATTTCAGCCTTCCACGAGGGACCTAACTCACGCTCCTACCCTTAAAAAAAAACTATTTTGTTTTAAATTCTACGCGACGGTTTAACGCTCTTCCTTCTTCAGTAGCATTTGAAGTTACTGGATTTGTTGCGCCATGTCCTTTGATTTTTAATTTACTACCACTGATACCTGCATTCACCAAATAAGATTTTACTGCATTGGCACGGTCTACTGATAGAGACATGTTGTGTGCAGCAGATCCTTCAGTAGAGGAGTTACCGTGGATAGTTAGCACCACATCTGGTGATTTTTTCATTTGACTCACTACCTGATCCAGAATCTCAAAAGAAGCCGTTTTTAATACATCTGAATTGAATTCAAACTGTACATTACTGAAATTAAAACTTGCTTTTTCTTCAGGAGCAGGTGCTTCTTTTTCTTCTACTGGCGCAGGAGCCGGTTTTTCTACAGGTGCAGGAGCTGGTTTTTCTACAGGTGCAGTCGGTTTTGCGACTAATTTTTTAGTCTTACAAGCTTGCATCGAAAGGGTCAACAACCCAATCGCAACGATTAGTGTGCGTGTTCTTAAAATTTTCATTTGTGTTTTTATGTTTGTTAAAAATAAAAATTATTATCCAATGATTAAGGAATAAAACGAATTAGTTACGGTAATAGTGTTAGGCGCAACAATTTCCGGGATCAAATGGTATGGATCAGCGGCTGAAGCAGGTGGTCAGTCCATCAGAGAAAGTCATGGGGGCTGGCCCACTGAACAAATAACTACTTTTTCCCGCGTAAAATCCCACTGGAAATACCAAAACGAAGGTAGCTATACTTATCCCTATAATATATATTATAGGGATCTTCGCCATAATACCCTGCAGCCATCATAAGGTAGGCATTGTTCATAAAGGGAAAACTATAATGGAAAGAAAGCTCTGAGTTGAGTCTTTTTTTGATGGCAGTAAATTGATATGCTGTCATCGGGTTCAGTGCGTAATTAATTTCTGCATTTAGCCTCCACTGTTCTTTTGCGGGTTGATAATTCCTTAAAGAGAAGTTGTAGATCAACCTGCTAAATCCATAGTCGTGCTCCAGAGCCTTTTCGTAGCTAAACCATTTATGCCATTCAAAACCGACTTCATGATTTAAGGAATAATATCCCTTTGCTTTTTGCTTATTGACATCTCTTCCGAAATGATAGGCTAAGGTCAGGTAGTTCGTTGTAAAATTACCATTAATTGTATTGATGCTGCCATCCGGGTTTAGGGCCTCTCCGTCTTGTCCGTTAGAATGATGGGTAAACTTTAAAGTGGCATATTTATAATCGGGGATAGACCTGTCCAGCCTCACAAACAAGGTTCCTCCAAGTCTGAAACTGGGTGTCCGCACTCCTGCCGATTTTTCATCTCTGACCCGAACGGTGAAATCGGGCACTACAGCAAAGGCAATAGGCAGTTTTTCTGTAGCGAGCAGCATATAGGTGGTGGTCACCCTTCCGTTGATCACATATTTACTTGGAGCTCCTATTTCTCCTTTTGGAGAGATATAAGAAAGTTCCGCATTCTCCTTGTAGAGCTGTATAAAATCGTTATTTATTTCCTGTTGATTTTGAGCCTTAGCAGATGCGATACTAAAGCCATATACCAGTAAGATGATGCGTAGAATTTTCATTTGGAGCCTTTAGCATAGATACGCATCGAGCCTTTAAAAAGTTTCATTCTCCGAAAAAAAACAAATAGGATCAGTACCTGAATATTAATCCGGTTTCAGCCTCGATTAGTCTCGGTTAAAAGCATTGAGTGTGGCGGTTTTCCACCTCACATAGCCTAGTTTATCGCATTGTCTGGCTACTTCAGCGATGGCTGATTCCGGTACATCATTGACGATTTTCCAGCGAACCCCCTGCTTGCTATTGTAACCGATATAGATCACAATATCTTCAAATAAGGGCTCCATGAGCTCAAGATCTTTGAGGTGTAAATCCTGAAGTTCCCTGGCTAGCAGCACCAGCTGGTCATTCATTACTTTTACTAAAGGGTCTGCCGGTTTAATTTCCGGTTCTGCAATTGGAAGTACGGTTATGGTCATACGCTTGTTCAATCTAGGATCCTCTCTATTATCTGCCAGTCATAAATTCTGCAGACAAATGAAATACTACAAATATTAGCAAATATAAAAATTATTAAGCATTAAAAGAAGTGCTTTACTTATCTCCGCGCAAAAAGCCCATAGATAATGCGGAGCCTGTGCCTAAAACTGCTCCCGCAGCCACATCTGTAGGATAATGAACTCCAAGATATAAACGGGAAAAACCGACCGAACCTGCCCAAAGGTATGCTGGCGCGATTACGTACCATTTCTGATAACTATGTGACAGCGCTGTTGCCGTAGTAAAAGCAGTAGAAGTATGGCCTGATGGAAAAGAATAATGGGAAGGCTGATAAACGGCATTGATTTTCACGACCCCATTAAAGGGCCTGGGACGTTTTACAAGTTTTTTAATGAGCATAGTTGCCAGTACATTGACAGCAGAACTACTGGCTATGTAGGCTGCATTCTGACGCATCTCTTTGTCATTTGAAATGACTCCTGCTGCCATCAGGCCGACTGGAACCCCCACATTGACCACATCATTATATTTAGAAAGGAACATAAAGAAGCCGGTTTTTTCTGGCGTTCTCCGCTCGGAAAGGCTAATCAGGATCCGGTCGTCCAGCTGCTGCAGCTGATGCTGGCCAAAAACCTGCGATGGAATGGCTAGACCTACAGTCAACTGAAATATTAGAATATATTTGAGAAATGTGCTTTTCCTGCCAATCATGGTGTAAAGCTACAGTTTATTTTTTTAAACTTATCTTCGGAAGAAAATAAGCAAATGATCCCCAGAGGCAAATTAGACCTTAGTTTTTCAGATACTTTTGCCGGCATTTGCTACTGCCTTGCTGGCTATTTTCGCAAAAACAAAACGGCAGCAGACTTTCCAAAAGAAGAAAACCGTATGGTGACGCTCTCTGTGCGTACTGGTTTGGACCTCATCCTGACTGCTTTAAATTTCCCTCCCGGCACGGAAATCCTGGTCAGCGACATTAATATTCCAGATATGTTCCAAATTATCCGGGCACACCGGCTGATTCCTATCCCTTTATCTGTTAACAAAGACACGCTCAGCATTGATCTGGAAGCACTTAAAGCAGCAATAAATCCGGCCAGCAAAATGTTATTACTGAGCCATCTTTTCGGGGCCGTGATGGATATGGAGGCCATTATACCGATTGCAAAAGCACATCAGATTTTAGTGATGGAAGATGCCGCACAAGCTTTTATGGGCAACATTGAAAGTCCGCAGTTTTCAGCAGTCTCTCCTTATCCAGCATTTCCAGGGCACTCCGAAACCGATGTACTACTTTATAGTTTTGGCTTGATCAAAACAAATACTGCCCTTTCCGGTGCTGTTGTTCGCATAAAAGACCCTTCGCTTTATTTAAAAGTCTACTCACTGAACAAAGGTTTAACGAGGCAAAAAACAAGTGTATACCTAAAAAAATTGCTGAAGGTTTTATTCATGCAGATATTGACGACTCCTCCCATTTATACTTTATTTTATCATTTAATTACGAAGAGTGGAAGAGATTTCGATGAAGCGCTCGCTGGTTTTACCCGTGGATTTCCAGGTCAGGATGTCCTAAGCAAAATCAGGTTCAGACCTTGTACGGCCAATCATCAGTTGTTGAAAAGAAAATGGATGAATTTCTCTCCAGATGGGATTAGTGAAAGGAAGAAACTAGCTGCCACTATTTTAACCCGGTTGCCTGAGGCAATGAAAATCGGCTCTTTAAATAAAAACCATAGTTATTGGGTATTGCCCATTTACACTGCGTATCCAGATTCACTGATCAAACACCTCCGCAGCAATGGATTTGATGCCACTTCAAAAGCATCCAGCCTGGTCAGATTGGAGCCGCAAACAGCGGTCAACGATTTGTGTTCCACGCTTTGTTTGACACACATCATTTATCTGCCCATGGATATTAAGATGAAAAGTTCAAAGCGGGAGCAAATCTCTTCACTCCTGCTAAACTATCCTTAAAATCTGGTGTATAAAGCGAGCTGGATGGCATGATTAATTGTTTGCCCTTTACGCATTTTCTGCGCCTGGTTCAGGTAGCCCGCTTCCAGGTCAAATTGCTTGCTAAAGCGGAATCCTCCTGCAAGGTAAGCCCTGTTTTGATCAAAAAAATGACCATTTACATTGTCATTGTGCTGCACATTGAACATCAGTTCATTTTGTAATGCCGCAAATGCACCTCTTTCAAACTTCTGCTGACCTTTTCCCAGAGGAAGTATCACGCGGGCAAAGTACCTGATGCGCTGTGCAAATACATCTGTTCCATTCTGCTGTTCTATAAATCGTTGTTCTAACCTAAATCTATGGCTAAAGTTCAAGGTATTCAGCTTATGTCTGTAGATATATTGCTGCCAGATCCGATGTTCTGTGAGCTGAATATCAGCATTACTTTCCTGTGGGATGTACGTCTGATTTAACAAATAACCCAGAGTCAGGTCACTTTTATCATTTAGAAAATAAGTCAGACCTGGTCGGAACATAAAGTTTCTCAAATGACTAAACTGATCACCGGTTCTCAATTGAACATCCAGGTGGGTCCCCCATTTTTTTGATAATTTATTGTTGTTCATTAAGAACAGCCAACCAGTGCTTTGCACTGAAGTCTGGGCAATGGCCATGCTGCTGTACAAGCATAGGAAGGCCAGCAAAAAATAGTAAACACGCATTGTTAATAAGGTTTCAAATTGTTTTGCCCAAAATAAAACAATTATTTAAACAAATGGGATAAAAATTGGGATGCGAGTTATATTGCCTATGTTCGTAAAAAAACATGGGTGTAAAAAAGCATTTATTAGATGTGGAAGTGAAATTATCGGGTGGTAGAATTGTTAAAGGGCCAGTAACGACTTCAGACGACAAGACTTATCATTTCAAAAGCCAGTCCGGAGGCTCAGGTTTTTATCTTTATCTGATTAAAGACGACAATGGCTGGTACGAGTCTGGTGGAAATGAAGCGGAACATCCACAGGAAATCGTGGATCAGGTTGGTCTGCAGATTGACACTCATTTAAAAGAAAATCAAAAATCCTTATAAAGCAAAGGGCCGTATTTTTAAATACGGCCCTTTGCTATGATTTCAACTATTGCTTAGTCCATTACCAACTGTCCTAATGCTGCTTTGGTAAAGCCTTTCAGTTCTCCCAAACGGTTTTCTTTAATTTTCTTTACCCAGTTTGGATCTGCCAATAATGGTCTGCCCACGGCTACTAAATCAAAATCTCCACGCTCCATACGGCGCATCAATTCATCTAAAGAGCTTGGCTGAGCACTTTCTCCTGCAAAAGCTTTCAAGAACTCTCCGTCCAGTCCAACAGAACCTACGGTAATTGTTGCTTTTCCAGTGATTTTTTTAGCCCATCCTGCGAAGTTTAAATCTGAACCTTCAAATTCCGGCTCCCAGAATCTACGCTGTGAACAATGAAAAACATCTACACCAGCCTCAGCCATAGGAATTAACCATTCTTCCATTTCCTGGGGTGTTTTTGCCAATTGATAAGTATAATCTGCAGGTTTCCATTGAGATAAACGAAGAATAATGGTAAAATCTTCGCCTACTTGCCTGCGCACTTCTTTGATCACTTCTATGGCAAAGCGGCTGCGTTCCGCTAAGGTTTTACCTCCGTAACTATCGGTACGCAGGTTCGTGCCTTCCCAGAAAAACTGGTCGATCAGGTAACCATGTGCACCATGAATCTCTACCGTATCAAATCCCATTCTTTTTGCCTCTGCTGCCGCAGCACCATAAGCAAGAATCGCGGCTTTTATATCGGCTTCTGTCATGGTATTCCCATTGTTAAAACCCGGTCTGTTTAAACCAGAAGGGCCTTCAAATGGTGTGGAAGGCAGCCAGCCTGAAGCGTGGTTGTCCATGATTCCCATGTGCCAGATCTGAGGACCCATTGCACCGCCATTTGCATGCACTTCATTGATCACATTTTGCCATCCTGCCAATGCTTCCGTTCCATAAAAATGAGGAACATTTCCATCATTTGAAGAGGCTGGGCGATCAATTACGGTTCCTTCAGAAAGGATTAAGCCAACTTCTCCAGCTGCTCTTTTACTATAATAAGCAGCTACATCTGCACCTGGGATACCATTTGGCGAGAAAGATCTCGTCATTGGCGCCATCACTATTCTGTTTTTTATATTTAAAGATTTCAGACTAAATGGTCTGAACAAGCTATCTGTATTCATGATTATATGATTTATATATCGGATTCAATAATTTTACTCAATTCAATAAATGTTTCTTCATTTCTTTTATAATATGTCCACTGCCCTACTCTTGTAGAAGAAACCAGGCCAGCACGCTGAAGAATGGATAAATATTCTGAAACAGTAGATTGTGTCAATCCTGACTTCCTCTGAATTTCTCCTACACAAACCCCTACTTCAAATCCAGCGTGAATTTGCTCCGGAAAACTCACAGCAGGATCTTTTAACCACTGTAAAATTTCCAGTCGGGTCTTGTTAGACAGGGCTTTAAAAATTTCTAACTGTTTCATGTCACAAATATATATCGACTTTTTCCGATATACCTATTAAAGAAAAAGAGATGACATTATCCTGATGATATCGGGTTTTTCCGATATCATTAAGGCAGGATTGACAATTAAATTACTTAGAAAGCCAATAGTTTTCAATAAAATCAGATATTTGATTGCTATTTAGCTGCTCCGCATTAAACCACAGCTGCATTCATTTATAAAAGATGGGGCTAAACTCGCTTTATGAAAAAAGAGAAAAACTGGCGATTATACGTCAACACTACCCAAATGCTATTTCTACGATTGATAGCATCAACCGTTTAATTGATTTTGTAGAGGAAAACCTAGACCTGGAACCTTCTCAAATTATGATGGCCGATAGCATTTGCAGTGATGATGTAAATAGCATACAGTTTCCGGTGAGGTCGAATGAATTTCTAGGCCCATTCAAATTGGGCGGCCTGGATGGTTTTCCTTTCGCTGGATTGAGCGGTATGTGTGCTTTTGCCAGCCATGTCCCGGATGACGGTGCTGTTCTTGTCTATTATGGACCTCATATTGGCATTTCAAAAGCAGGGGTCCTTGGTGAAATCCATCGTTACGGGCAGCAGAATAGTACCGATTGCTGTGGTGCTGCAAAGGGTGCTTTAAAAAAGCTTTATTCCAATTCGATTATAGAAGGCCATCTGGAGGATATTGATTATCAGATGAATACGATAGAACAGATTATACTGAAAGAAAAAGAAAGGATTCTCGCCGCAGTTCATCCCATAAAGGAGACTACAGAGGTCATCTATGAGGCCATTGATGCGCGCATCAACACCTTGGTCAATCAAACAAAGTACACCTGTAAATATGTGATTCTATTGGGTACAATTCATATCAACAGCGATACTGACATGGGCTCTTTTACTTCTGCTAAACGCTTTGAGCTCATCAATCTTGCAACAAATGAGCGACAAAACCTAATGGAAGAATTTTTCAATTAAAACTGTCTTCAATAATAGTATATTAGAAAAAAATATCACGTTAAATATCAGCTATGAACTTAAATAGAGCCATCTTAACTACTACTTTGATCCTTGGAACAATCAGTATCAGCAACGCACAGGAAGCTAAGCATGAGGACACCGAATTTTACACCCCTGTTCCACCCATAGTTAGTCCTGCAAAAGTAATCGGAAATGCTCCTGGGGATGCCATTGTCCTTTTTGACGGAAAGAATATGGACCAATGGGTGATGACCGACGATCGCAGTAAACCTGCTACCTGGAAAGTTAGCAAAGGGGCATTTACCGTGGACAAGCACAGTGGAAACATTGAAACCAAGCAATCTTTCAACAATTACCAGCTGCATTTAGAATGGCAGGTTCCAGCGAATATCTCTGGTGAAGGACAAGCGCGCGGGAATAGCGGTCTTTTCCTGGCCTCTATTGGAAAGGGAGATTTGGGTTATGAACTGCAGATATTAGATGCTTATAACAACCCAACGTATACAAATGGAATGGCAGGCAGCATTTACAAGCAAACTACTCCATTGGTTAATCCTTCAAAAAAACCAGGAGAATGGCAAACTTATGATGTCATCTGGACTGCGCCGGTATTTGAAACTGACGGTACATTGAAAAGCCCGGCAAAGGTAACTGTGCTATTTAATGGTGTACTTGTCCAAAATAATTTTGAGCTAAAAGGACCTACTCAATATGTAGGATTACCTGCTTACCGTAAAGCACATGGTGCCTCTCCTATAAAATTACAGGCACATGGTGATAAAAGTGAGCCTTTAAGTTTCCGTAACATCTGGATCAGAGAACTATAAATTAAAGGTATAAAATCAAATCTATGAAAAAGTTAATTCTTCTTTTAGCCCTCGGCCTCAGCTTTGCAGGGTGCGGCAGTATGAAACGCTCTAAAGGTGGGCATACGGTGAGCCTGACTGGCAAGATTGAAATAATAGGAATGACTACCTATCAATATGGTACCCATACCATCCAATCTGACCATAAAACTTATGCCTTGAAGAGCAGCAGTGTAGACCTGAACAGTTATGAAAACAAAGAGGTTGAAGTGATTGGGACAAAAGTTCCGGGTTATCCTGTAGAGAATGGACCAGAACTGATCGAAGTCAGTGCTGTAAAAGTAAAATAAACTATAAAAAAATACTGGTCTCCCATTTTTTCATCAATGGGAGACCCTGTAATGGAAAGGGCTGCTAAATCAGACCGGCGTACCATTACTAAAAAACTGATCCTGATATGATTTCAGCTCATTTTTCAACAGACCTCTAGCCACGTGAATTCTTGTTTTCACGGTTCCTATCGGAATATTTAATTCCTTTGCAATTTCATGGTATTTATAACCTTCAAAGTATTTTACGAAAGGTGTGTAGTATTGAGGCTGCAATTTTCCAAGTGCACTGTGAATATCGTTCATGATACACTTCCCTACCCCGGTATTGTGGGACGCACCTAACGCTGCGCCAGTGGTCGTGATGTCGACCCCAAAATTCATAAAAGTTTTAGCCAGGTTTCTACGCCTGTAGCTGTTAATAAAGGTATTCCGTAGAATCATGTATAACCAACCTTTCAAATTCGTACCGTGCTTAAAGTTCTTTTCATAACGAATTGCTTTAAGCATGGTGTCCTGAACCAAGTCGTCGGCATCATCATCATTCTGTGTAAATGCCAGAGCGAAAGATCTTAAATTATCCTTATAGCTCCATAGTTGAAAGTTAAAATCGATTGTGGTTGTGCTCATGGTATTTGTTGATTAGTATACCATGGAAATATCAAATGCTATGCCTCAGACCGTGCCAAATTTCTAATCCGTATATATCATACATAAAACACGTATTAAGCATTTGTTTTTACGTATTTAACGCAGAAAGCCATTTTAAACCGTTTAAAGCCGATTTAAAATGGAGATAAAGCTTTTTCTTAGTGAATCAATCCATTCAATATGGCATAATGAATCAAGGCTGCAGTATTTCTAGATCCAGTTTTTTCTATTAAGCCTTGGCGGTGTCCTTCTACTGTTCTTTTACTAATGAATAATTTTTCAGATATTTCACTGTTAGTCAACCCTTCAGCGATCAAAGTCAGTATTTCAATTTCCCGATCAGAAAAATCATGACTTACTTCGGGAAAGTCCATACTTCTTGTTGCATTTTGACTACATTTCTCCAGCATTCTCATGGCTAATTCTGAACACAGGTATTTTCCTCCGGAATTGACATGCTTTAAAGAAAATATCAATTCTTCTGCACTCACATTCTTTAATAAATACCCCATAGCACCTGCTTCAAAAGCTTGTATCACATATTTTTCATTGTCATGCATAGAAAGCATGACCATCGATGAGGTAATATTCATGCTCTTCAACTCCTTCAGCAACATCATTCCATCTAATTCCGGCATATTGATGTCGGCGAGTATAATGTCTACTTTCTTTCCCGTAGCCAGAAATGCCAATGCTTCTACCCCATTTTCAGCTTCTGCAACGACATTGATGTCTTTATCCGTCTCTAACAGCATTTTAATGCCATTTCTAACAATATTGTGATCCTCTACTAATAATACCTGTAACATCTTCTAAATTTATTTTAATATGTGCTTCCTACCCCTTGTTCTCCAGGTTTTCATTTAAATCTAATAACATTTTTTTTAGGCGGTCAATATGGATTTTCATTTGACCTGCCCGTTCTATTGTGTTCTGAGGATGATTTTCCATCATGGTTTCAAGAAGGTTTTTTCTTTCCTCCATCATCCGGATGGCCACCCATAATGATTCTTCTCTTCTTTTAATCTTTTCAGCTTCAAGTACTTTTTCTGTATAGGTATGTGCGGTATAACAGCGATAAGGGGCGATCTGATCGTTTTCAACTTTTGCTAATATTCCACCGCAATCCGGGCAGGTGAAAGGAGTTAAGGGACCCAATTTTTCCTGGTCTTTTACAATGCTGCTCATTCTCATGGTAATTTCCGCTTCCAGTTTTACATCGGCAGGAACTTTTCCTCCTTTAAAAGGATTCTTAGCAAAGTTATCTGAAAATATATATCCCATCTCATTAATGGGAACTTTATAATCCACTTCCATATTATTCAGCACACTATTTGGCATGTCGGAAAATCGGCTTCCTGATGTTTCTGAACCATACAGCGGCCGCCACTCCTTTTTATAGCCGACATACCAGAAGTACCATCATGCAGATCATCATATGATGATCTGCATGGGCCAGATAAAAAACTTTCTTATTGGAAAAAACTTTCTTTGATTACTCTTCTCCGTCAGCTCGTCAGTAAGTTCAGAAAAATCATCCATTTGTAATTGCTGATTGGAACTATTTTGGTCTATATCCATATCCTTTCGGTATTTAAAGCTAATGTATGGTTAATATCGAAGTGATAAAAGTTTATTCAACAACGAAAATAGTTCAAATCAGGAAGATCTCCAGTCAAATTACTGTCCAGGAACAAATTGGCAAAGAAAATAAGGTTATTTTAAATAGCCGTTGACTACTGCATATAGGATTAATGAAGCGGTGTTGCGTACCCTGGTTTTCTCAATCAGCGTTTGCCGGACTTGTCGCCTCCCCCACCACTTTAATGCTTTTCTCCTGCCCTAATAATAAGCGAATACCATCCTTCGGCTAGCACAACTCTTAAAGCTTCCATGAAATGGATTTCGAAAAAAAACACAACATTTAACTCTAAAAGAAGAAATATTTCATCATCAATCTATGAAATCCAGTACAAATACGCGGCCATAGCAATCACTTACCAATTATCAAACAATAATTAAAATAAATTATCCTCAATTAATTAATTTATTACATTCGGAAGTAGGACCGAAATTACCGTTCCTTTTCCTATAACCGAATTAACAGCCATACAACCGTTTAAGAGATTTGCCTTGTTTCTAATTGCTTTCAGCCCAATTCCCTTATTCAATACCAATTCCTGATCAAATCCTTTTCCATTATCATCCACCTGGATAAGGATTACCTCCTCATTGGCATTAATGGTTAGGTTAATTCGCGTAGCTTCTGCATGCTTGATTACATTCATCATCAATTCCTGAACCACTCTATATATCGCAACTTCTATATAGTTATCCCATTTTTTTTCTAATCCGGTATAAGTGGTACGAATAACAATTGCCAGTTGAAATTGATTGCAGATATCATCCAATGCGGCTTTTAATCCAAAATCTTCGAGTATCGATGGCATGAGTTTATGAGATAGCTTTCGGCTCTCTCTAATGGCATCAGACAATAAATGATCGGTTTGCTGCATTTCTTTTAAAAGATCCGTCGGACTTAAATTAAAGAGATTGAGCATATTTTTAGCTAAGCTTAGCTTTACACCATACAACAGCTGCCCAAGTCCATTATGCAGATCCTCGGCTATCCGCTTACGCTCTGCCTGCTGTGTCCCTAGAATCGTCCTGAAAATTTCCTTTTGCAGCAATTCATTCTTTCTGAAAAGCTCAACTTGCATCGTCATGTCTATATCTACCCCTAACACCTTCAATGGCCTTCCATTTTCATCACGGTGTATGGAAGCTTTTATTTTCAGGACCTTCGGGATCTTTCCTACTAAAATCTCAAGACTTTCTTCAAAACCAGAGGTACCAGCCTTCATGAGTTCAATAATTTTCTCTGCTGCATCAGTATGTTCTGGTGCCGCATATTGAAGGTAAATTTCCGGTACTGGAACGTCCGTATGCTCCAGCTTAAAAAGCTGGTACATTCCTTCAGACCAGCTAAAGGCTCCAGAGCTCAAGTCGTATTCCCAACTTCCAATTTTAGCCAGTTCTTCAGATTGTTCCAGAATCATCAGATTTTTCGACTGCTCCTGTTCGGCAATTTTACGGGTAGTAATATTTACATTGGTCACAACTAACCCGTCTTCCATTTTCACAAACATACTGGAGAACCAGGCATCAAACCCATCATAGTTGTAATGATATTCGGTTTGCTGAGGAATGGAAGTCTCCATTACCTTTAACATCACATCAAACAATCCTGAGGGCTTTACACCAGGAAATTCAGTTAAATAATGTCTACCAATCAAATCTCCCCGTCCTGCTTCCTTTTCCAATTCCCGGCTCATCATTTCGATTCGAAAATCGACAATATCTCCATCAGTATTCCTAATTGGTTTTAACAAGGATACGCCCAGCAAACTAGCGTTGAACACAGATTCAATCAAGTCTTTACTTTCTTTCAGTTCTGCTTTTGTAAGATGATGTACAGTAACATCTTGAATTACCCCATAAAAACGAGTCAGGCCGGTAGTAATGTCCAGCAAAAATTCCATTTTCATGTGGATCATCTTCGTTTCCTTCTGCGCAGTAATTATACGGCAGCTATGCTCAAAAGCACATTTTTCCTGTCGATGTTCTTCAAATGTTTGCCTCACTAGGTTTTGGTCGTCTGGATGAAAATAGGAACAGAGCAGTTCAAAATCAAACAGCTTCTCTTTTGGCTGATAACCATAGATCCGGTACAGTTCGTCACTTAAATAAAGGGGATCGGTTTTACTGAGGCCTTCAAAGTAGCCGATATTACCCAGTTCCTGAGCCAATTTCAAACGGCGCTGTTCTTCCAGTAGCTGCAGTCTGGCTTTGGTAATTTCATTGATCTCGGTAAACATTAAAACTACTCCGGTTTCAGAAGGGATGGCATGAAGTGAAATCCATATTTCAGCCTGATTGCAGAAATATTCTGTAATTGTTACTTCTCTTTTTAAAATTGCTTTTTGAATGGCCTGAAAAGCTTCTTCACAAGCGTTTTTATCGAAAAAAGTCCAGGCGTTTGTACCTAAAAACGCGGCATCTCCCATTTTAAAAAGTGAAACCGCCTTTTTATTCCCATATAAAAAAACACTATTAACATCTAACTGAAAACAAGCTACATCGATTAAATTCAAAATATATTCTGGGCTGGAAACACCAGATAAGCTAAGGTCTTTTGATGGAGAAGTACTGATCATAAATAAGCGGAAACAATGTCATTAAATATATAACAAATATGCGTTAAAAGTGTTTTTTTTGCCCATCTGGCCAGCATTCTTGTCCTTAATATCCAGGATGTTTAAGAGAGATCAAGGCATTAAAAACAAGTATTTATACGTAAAAAAAACTCAGGAAAAACACGTACAATCACAACATAAAACACCTTAAATCAACCACTTAAATTATAAATCACTTATAAACTATAAACATTTTTATACATTGCTTGTTCCGGTGACATAACAAAATCGCTATAGAAAACAACAAGCTAAACCCAGAAACTATAAACGACCTGATTGAGATACACAAAGACCGCATTCTCGGTTATGAGAAGGCAATAGATGAATTAGAAGAAAAAGACAGTAACTTGATTGAGTGCTTCAATGCAAGGATTCAGGAAAGTCAGCAGTTCAAAGCGGCGCTAGTCAGAACCAGTATTTCATTGGGCGGGTAGCCGGCAGAAGACAGTACTGTTTCTGGAAAGATCTATCGCGCACGGATGAATGTTAAAACCGCCTTGGATACGGAAGATTTATCTACTGAATTGCGAATCTATTAACAGACCAGTAAGTACAGCTACAAAATCCGCATCAACATATCAGAATTTTAAGAGCTCAAATTGCCTAATCAAAAAACCACAAACATTACACCATGCAAAGAGGAACAGTAAAATTTTTTAATGCGACTAAAGGATTCGGGTTTATTGTTCCTGAAGATGGAAGTGCCGAAGTATTCGTACACTCTTCAGGGCTAAAAGAACCTATCCGTGAAAATGACAGCGTAAGTTACGAGGTCGCTCAAGGTAAAAAAGGCTTGAATGCTATCAATGTAAGAAAAAGTTAATTCATTTACTCCCTTCCCTAAATCAGGCCTACTGCAATCGATCGATTACGGTAGGCCTTTTATTGCTATTGTTATATTTCCCGCTTACCGTATCGTACGTATCATCAGAAAGCACATAGTTCATAATGTTGTTTTATATCTTCATTTAATTAGTTAACTTTAATTATGAATTAAATGAAAATTGAGTCATAGCATTGGCCTAACCACCTAAAGCGACTTGAATTACCTAAAATAACCTATAAACCACATAAGAATTAACACAATCAACCAATTAAACCACAAACTACTCAAAAGATAAATAAGCCTATTGATGCTTTGCAAAAAGCAGTTATAATTTGTTTTTCTTTTTTACCGCCCTCCACATGAATACAAAATCGAAATTTGAATTGGAAATTGTCCGTAAAGTACGGACGATCAGAAAAGAAAGAAACAAAGGGCAAACCTATATTGCCATGGTTTTGAAAGTTTCCGATGGCTACATAGGACAAATAGAAGGAGAAAGGTGGCCAGCGATGTACACCTATGATCAACTCAACAAAATCGCGATAGATTTCGGATGTAGTCCCCAGGATTTTATCCCCAATGAAAGTATCATTGAAAACTATAGCTGAGCCTTCTATACCTTGCTGGTAACCACTTATCAAGCACCTCGATGGAGGTGCTTTTTTTGTCTATCTCCCTATTTCAATACCAGAATACGTGTCGCTTCCAGCTTAAAATGAACGGCTCCAGAAAGCTCCAGCAGGCTCAAAAGTTTAGAGAGTTCGTCAAACCTGGAAGCTTCTAAACTAAGTAATGGCTGATCTGGATTAACCCCTTCATACACTACAGGAACATCATACCAGCGACTTATTTTTTCCATGATACTGCTCAATGGCTCCGATTTAAAGATAAACATTCCATTTTTCCAGGAAGTTGCAGCCGCTATGTCTACATTTTTCAGTTGAGCCATTGTTTCCGTCAGGATCAGCTGCTCACCAGGTTTCAGGATTGTTTCTTTGTTTCCTATTCCGGGATGGTCAACCAGCACACTACCAGTGACCAAAGTACTGCTCACAGCGGCATCTTCCGGATAACTGCTGACTTGAAAATGAGTGCCTAAAACTTTCAGTTCCTGTCTGGTCGATTTTACCATAAAAGGAGCAGCTGCATTGGTCGCTACCTCAAAATAAGCCTCCCCGCTGAGTTGTACTTTACGTACTTTCTCCGCTGAAAAAACACCAGGAAACTTAAGGGAAGAAGCTGCATTTAACCAAACTTTGGTACCATCAGCTAAAGTGAGCATATACTGACCGCCATTTGGAGTTTTGAGCGTTAAATCCATTCCATCTACCGAAACGGGCAATTGGGTTCCATCATTGTAAGTTATCCCAGATTCGGTAATCCTTAAGCCACTTTTAACCTCGCTTAAACTCAGCTCTTGTCCATCGGGCAATACTAGTGCAGCTTTATTACTACCAGGTACAATACCATAAGACGCTGATCCAGTAATCGGATCATCAAACTTAGAAGCCCTGAATTCCCGGTAAAACATAGACATAAAACCCGTTACCATTAAAGCCAGGCAAGCAATAGCGAGGTAGGCGAAGGACCTTTGTTTATAAAAAGGGATGAGCTTGATCTTTTGATCAGCAGATTTGATGACTGTACTTAATAAGGGATATAGTTCAGCGATATGTTTTTTTAAGCGTACATCTATGAATTTCGGAGGTAGCTCATCAACTAGTGCTTTGCGGATCAGCAAACGTAATTCCTTTTCAGAAAGCGTCCCGAAATGCGCGATCAAAAGTTCTGTTTCCTCCTCGGCGACAAACTTTCTAAAATAATCAAACACCAGGTTTTCAGCCATGGTATTCAGCTGAATTACAAAAGCAATTTTTAAAGACAGTTTTCCCCTACTGTCCCAAACGGTAAGGAATAAGTCCTGAATCAATTTATCTACCAGATTCTGATCCTTTAGGAGATGCAGCAGCTGCCCGTATATTTTTTCACTGAAATGTGCATAGAGTTTTCCGAAAGCAGTTTCTTCTCCTGCTTTCAGTTTGATCAGTTCTTCTTTTTCATTCCAGTGCTCTGGTGCTTTAATCCCCATATATTTTTAGCGTTGCCCCGATTATTTAAGCTTCATCCTTATTTTAAGAAAGCATCCAGCTCCGCAGTTTTCTTAATCAAGAATTAAGCAATTATTACTTATAACAATATTTTAATACAAACGTTTGTATTAAAAACAATTTCGCCTTTTGTTATTTAATAAGCAGTGCTTCTGATTTCTTCTATGGCTTCTACAGAAATAGCCAGGTCTTTCCCCAGTTTTTTATAGCCATCCGCGGTAATCACGTAATCATCTTCCACCCTAATGCCACCAAAATTGCGGTAAGCCTGGACTTTATCATAATTGATATAAGCTGAAAACTCATTGCTTGCCTGCCATTGATCGATTAGTTCAGGAATAAAATACAGTCCGGGCTCAACCGTAACGACATATCCTTCTTCCAATGCTTTTCCTAATCTCAGAGATTTTAAGCCAAATTGAGTGGTGTTTTTTTGAAGTTCATCCGTATAGCCTACATATTGTTCTCCTAAATTTTCCATATCATGCACATCCAGTCCCATCATGTGCCCAGTACCACATTGGAAAAATAAAGCATGTGCGCCCTGAGCTACTGCATCTTCCAGATTACCTTTCATCAAGCCAAGTGTTTTTAAACCTTCTGCAAGGCTCAAACAAGATTGATAATGCACATCAATATACCTTCGCCCAGGTTTCAACGTCTGTACGGCCTCCTGATAGGAATGAAGTACAATATTATAGGCATCTCTTTGTTCTGGGAGGAATTTTTTACCAGCAGGAAAAGTGCGTGTCAGGTCACCTGCATAACCCATTGGCGTTTCTGCACCTGAATCATTCAGAATCATATCTCCTTCTTTTAAAATATTACCATGGTAATGGTTGTGTAAGATCTGTCCATTTACCGTTAATATGATTGGGTATGAGAGCTGCCCTCCTGCTGTTAATGCGACTTGATGAACAGCTGCTGCCAATTCATTTTCCGACATCCCTGGTCTGGCCAGTTGCATTGCTTTCAGGTGCATATCCGCTGAAATCACTGAAGCTTTATCCAATTCTGTGATTTCCAATGCTGATTTTACCGACCGTTGTGCAACGACCGCTTTAATCAAGGAAACAGCAGCTTTTTCTTTTACTTGCGCCGGCTTGATATCCAGCAGTTCTGCCAGTTTAATTTTATGCTCCGCGCGATAAGGGGGAAGGAAATGTATGGCCCTTCCCTGTGCTTTTGCTTTAGCAAGATACTGATCCAAATGCTGAAAAGGCACTAATTTAGTGATTCCCGCTTCTTCTGCTTTTGCTGAAAGTGTTTTTTGTCTGCCCATCCATACGATGGCATCTATACTCATTTCATCTCCAAAAAGAGTCACCTGATTTTCATCCAGATCAATCACCGCAGCAAGCTGAGGTTCCGGTATCCCAAAATAATATAAAAATGTGCTGTCTTGGCGGAAATGGTAGGCATTGTCCAGAAAATTCATTGGGCTTTCCTCATTTCCCAGAAAAAGTAAAATTCCAGACTGGAACGCTGCTGAGAGCTGCTTTCTTCTTGCTATATATTCGTCTTTATGAAACATATCTGATCGTTTTTAACTGAATCTTCAAAGTTAGCGCTTAGCTTTAGAATTCTATCTTTTTCAACGAAATAATGAATACAGGAATATCAAAGGAGCGTCTATCAATTAGAGGAAGAAATTGGCAGGATGAGCAGAAGCTACTGCTTCAATAAAAAGGCTATCTCTTTGAGATAGCCTGCAAAAAATTGTTTATTTTAATACGTGAAAAGCCAGTACATTTTGTACATCGAACACATTGACTGACTTGTTAAATTTCTTTCTGACACTTGGTTGAGCTTCTCCGGAGATCCAGATTTTAAGTTCCGCATCCAAATCAAAAGTACCTGCGGTTTCCACACTAAAGCGTGAGATACTTTTATAAGAAATAGACATATATTCTGTTTTACTACCTGTAAGACCCTGAATATCCACCAGGATCAACCGTTTTGAAGTAAAAATAAATGTATCTCTAAGCAGTTTGAATCCCAATTCAATTTCCTCTCCATCAGTTAAAAGTTTATGAAAATCCTTATTCAACTGATCGTTGTTTACAATGCCTGCATTGCCCATCAGGGCAGAAAATAATCCCATATTATATTTTAGTGTTTGATTTTAAGGTATCCTCTTTCAATAGTTTAAACGATGTAGCTTTGAATCTGCCGTTTACAACTTTTCCTGTTACTTCCGCTTTTCTCACTTTATTACAGAAACCATCTTTAGCATGGGCGTCGCCGTGGTCATCAATATCAGAGCCATCTACAAAATAAGCCTGACCATCGATTCTTACCGCTAAGTCACATTCTTTTCCTTTCAAATCGAATTTACACTCACCGCAAGCAGTTTCTACAACATGTGGTGTTTTAAAATCAATAACTGGTTCTTTTTTTGCTTTTTGCTGCGCCTGAACTCCAATAGCCATCAAGGCGAAAAGCATAAGGGTAATCAACTTTTTCATGTTCGTTTAAATTTGTATAAAATTAGCACAAAAACCGGAGAATTGGATCCCCTTATAAAGGCTACCTAAAAGATTTAGGTGTACACTGCATGTGTTTTTTGAAAAATATGTTAAAATTGGCCGGATACTCAAAGCCAAGACAGTAGGCAATCTGCGCCACATTCCATTCTGTATGTTTCAATAGCGCAACGGCTTCCGTTGCAATTCTTCTAGCCAGATGGTCAGATGTGGTTCTTCCAGTGACCTCCTTCACACTATGATTCAAATGATTCACGTGTACAGATAGTTTATGCGCAAAATCATGTGCCGTCCGCAGTTCCAAAACATGATCTGAAGAACCAATTGGAAACTGGCGTTCCAACAGTTCCAAAAATAGAGAAGTCAGTCTAACAGACGCATTGTTTTCTTTGAAATAAGTACTTGCTGGCCTTACTTTCAAAGCTTCATGTACAATCAGATGGATATAATTACGCAAAAGGTCATATTTATGAACATATTCCCCTTCCATTTCTTCCATCATTTTGATCATAATTTCTTTGAAGGTTTCTTCCTGCTGTTCATTGATTAAGATGACAGGACAATCCTGGATTCTCCACAGCAAGGACTCCCGCAGACTTTCATTTCTCTTATGGATAAAATTCTCGGTAAAAAGGCAGAAATAGCCAGACTGAGATTCGGAAGTCGACTCCCAGGCATAAGGAATATTAGGATTGGTAAACAACAAAGCCCTTCCATTCACTTCTATCTTTTCATTGGGATAATGAAGTACACCATGACCAATAATCAGAGAGATTTTATAAAAATCCCTCCGGTTATAAGGAGTCGGATTCAAATGACAATAAGCCGATCTTTTGAAAACACCAAAATGACCGATATCACTGACCATCTCAAAACTTGGAACCGTAATTTCCGGGCGCTGAGTCTTTAAATGATCATAGTACTCCTTTAAGCTTTCGCTTTTATTCACTTGATAAAGATCCTGATTTTTAAACAACATACAATCAATCTTTAGGCAAATTTAGGGTTTGATTGGCGTTCCTGCACGTAATTCTTCAGACGGACTTGTAACAAGTTCATCACCAATACTCAACGTGCCGAAAATCTCTGTCTGATCGTCCGTTTCTCTGCCTTTCTTTATATTTACTTTTTCTGTTTTATTTCCTACTACCTTCCATACATAGGTCCCTTCCGCTGTTTCTATAACCGCTTTTTTAGGCACAATAAAGGTGCTGGCATTAGCCGGAAGTGGGATATGGACTTCTGCAACCATTCCTGGCAATAGCTGTTTGTTTTCATTTGGCACATCCATTTCTACCTTTTCAGAACGCAGACGTAAATCCAGGGCACCAGATAAACGCTTAACTTTTGCCACAAACAGCTGTTCCGGCAATGACCTTACGGTGAAACTGATTTCATCCCCGGCCTTCAAATATCCAGTATAAACCTCTGGAATAGAGATCGCCAGACGGAGGTGTCTTTGCTCCTGCAGCGTGAACAATGGAAATTCAGAACCCTTTCCTGAAGGACCTACATAGGCGCCTAAATTCACGTTTCTTGCGGTAATTTTCCCATTAAAAGGTGCACGAATCTCCAGGTAATCTCTCAGCGAGCCCACTTCCTGATAAGATGCTTTAGCGGCTTCAAATTGTGCCAGATCAGAGTTTTTACGTGCTACAGCCTGATCCAGGTCATTTTTAGAGATAGTACCCGGTGTCTTACTGGTTTCATAAAGACGGTCGTAATTTGCTTTACTAGCCAGATATAGTGCTTCCTGGGCTTTCAATCTGCTTTTTGCCGCTGCAAGCTGAGAATTGGTTTCCGGTGCTTCCAGCGTCATTAATAGCTGCCCCTTCTTCACTTCCGAACCAATATCTACGTTTAAAGTCTTTACAAAACTGCTCACCTTGGCATACAGGTCGACCTGCTGAAAAGCACTCAGTTCACCGGGAAGCTGTAAAGCAGTCGCCAATTTCTCTTTCTGAAGTTTAAATGTGGCTATTGGGGCCGCTTTTTCAGTGGCAACTGTTTCTTTTTTAGCAGTAGCTGAACAGCCATTCAACAGCGTTAACAGCGCCATTCCTCCAGTGATACAAATGGTATATGGAAATATATATTTTTTCATCTATGTATGTTTATATCTTAATATCTAAGCTTAAAATCGGTATTATTTATCAATTATTCGGACAAGCCTTTGATGTAATGTTTACTTTCTTCATCTTCAGGATCCAGAGAAATCGACTCCGTAGAAACTTTTCCTTGCACCCAGGCGAATACCAGCGGTAAAATGACTAACACGGCAAAGGTAGAAGCAATTAAACCACCAATTACGGCTCTTCCCAATGGGGATACCTGATCGCCACCTTCTCCGTGTCCTATTGCCATTGGCAGCATTCCTGCAATCATGGCCACCGTGGTCATAATAATAGGACGAATCCTTAATGCAGCGGCCTCTCTTGCCGACTGTAACGCATTTCCATTATGCTTACGCAGCTGCTCCGCATTGGTAATGAGGAGTACTGCATTCGCTATAGACACACCCACGGACATAATAATTCCCATGTAGGACTGTAAGTTCAAGGTAGAACCTGTTAACATCAACAACAATAACGCACCCAATACCACCGCTGGAACCGTCGCTAAAATCACCAAAGGAACTTTGAAAGATTGAAAGTTTGCCGATAGCATCAAAAAGATCACCACAATGGCCACCAATAGCCCGGATTGCAGACTGCCCAAGGTATCATCCAGCACCTTAATCATCCCTACTGGCTGTACAATCAGCCCTCTTGGCAGTTCTCCCAAAGATTTGATGGCTTGTGTGACATCTTTTGAAGCTGTTCCAAGGTCTTTTTTATTCAGATTGGCCGTTACCGATAAATAAGGTGTTGCTCCAACATTATCATTTTCCCCGTAGGTGGTATCTGTACTGATGCTCGCCACATCACTCAATATCGGTCGGTTTGAATTCTTCAACAGCGGAATTTCTCCAAGGTTATCCTTACTGCTCATTTTATTGAAAGGAACCTGAACCTGAACTCCGTAAGCTAGACCAATCCTTTCGTCTACCCAGACATTTTTATCCGTATATCGGGATGAAGAAGTAGAAGCTACCAAAGACCTGGATACATCATTTAAATCTACACCTACCTGTGCCGCTTTAATCCGGTCGATGTTGATGTTGAGGGAAGGATATTTAATGGGCTGCGCAATCTGCACATCCCTCAGATAACTAATTCCATTCAATTCTTTCATGATCTTATTCGCGTATACTTCGTTTTCTTTCTTATTCTTCCCTGCGATGCGCACTTCCACTGGAGTAGAAGAACCCTGACTCAACACTTTATCCGTAAGTTCTATCGGTTCAAACGACAATTTAACATCGGGCTCCAATGCTTTAACACGAGCCCTCAGGAGATCTTTAAACTCTTCCATATCCACATGATAATCTTTCAATCCCACCTGGAATACAGCTTCATGAGGCCCTGCCATAAACAAATATATTGGATTTACAGAAAACAAAGCTGGATGCTGCCCTACATATACGGAGGTAATATCCAGGTGTTCCGGACCCACCATTTTTTTTAACTCCGCCAGGATGACCTGCACTTTTTCTTCTGTGCGCTCCAGACGAGTTCCATCCGGCGCCCGCATTCTCAATTGAAACTGACTGGAATTTACTTTCGGCAGTACATCTCTTCCGATGTTGGCCAATAAAATAGCGGCGATAGAAATGATGACTACCAGATAGCCCAGCACTACTTGTTTCCGGTAAGGCATGATCCGGTCCAGGAAACGCATAAAGCGGTTTCTAAAGCGTTCAAATGGCCCCAATTTTCCATTATTATTAAAATCTTCCCTTTCTACCAGTATCTTTTTTTGATTTAAGGTATCCTTTTCAGATTCCAGAGTTAATCCTGTTTCCAAAAATACAGCTTCATCATCTGTAATATCATCCGAATGCTTTTTTGCTTTCTTTGGATGCGCTACCATCAGCCAGTTGGCCATAATGGGCACGAAAGTTTGAGATAAAAAGAAAGAAACCACCATAGAAAAACCAATAGCCAGGGCAAGCGGTAAAAACAATGCACCAGGTATTCCTGTCATCGTAAATGCAGGAGCAAATACAGCCAGGATACAGAATAAGATCAGCAATTTCGGAAAAGCAATCTCTTTACAGGCATCCCAGATCGCTAAAGCCTTCGGTTTTCCCATATCAAAATGCTGGTGTATATTTTCAATGGTTACGGTCGACTCATCTACCAAAATTCCGATCGCCAAGGCCAGTCCACTCAAGGACATGATATTGATCGTTTGTCCGAAAAGTTTTAAAAACAACACCCCGGCTATGATAGAAGTAGGAATAGTCAGAATAACAATTAATGCGGCACGTTTATCACCAAGGAATAACAGCACCATTAAACCTGTTAACAAAGCGCCAATTACGCCCTCGCTGATCAAACTTTTTACCGCATTGATCACATATACGGATTGGTCAAACTCATAAGAAAGTTTCACATCTTCCGGTAATGTATTCTGGATCATCGGAAGGTTCTCTTTCAGTTTACTCACCACATCCCAGGTAGAGGCATCGCCAGACTTGGCAATACTCAGGTACACGGATCGTTTTCCATTGATCAGTGCATAACCCACGGTCGCATCCGCCCCATCCTTCACTACCGCTACATCACGGAGGTACAGGTTCTGGACACCTCCTTTAAACAAGGGGATACTCTCAAATTCTTTTACTTTTTTTATAGTGTAATTGGTTGGTGTCAGGTAGTTTTTATCCCCAATCCTGACGTTACCGGAAGGTGCAGTTTGGTTATTCACTTTAATTGCCTCTACCACCTGATCTACGGTAAGCTGATGTGCACGCAGCAATTCTGGATCTACGTTGATCTCAATGGTTCGCACACTCCCGCCAAAAGGTGCAGGAGCCAGTAAACCTGGAATGGCTGTAAATGATGCCCTCACATAGGTATTTGCAAAATCCTGCAATTCATTATTACTGCGGATTGGACTGCTCAATACCAGTTGTCCGACTGGCAGGGAGGAAGCGTCGAAACGAATGATAAATGGAGGCTGTGAACCCGGCGGAAAAATCGCTTGTGCCCTATTGGAAAGCGAACTGAGCTCAGCAGCGGCCTGCGCCATATTTGTCCCTTCATAATAAGTCAGTTTCATTAGCATCAATCCCTGTACATTCTTCGTTTCTATGGTTTTAATCCCATTGGCAAAAAGCAGGATATTGATGTATTGTTTTCCAAAATAGGCTTCCATTTGAGAAGGAGTATAGCCACCAAAAGGATGCGCAATATAGATGACAGGAAGGTTCATTTTCGGTAGGATATCTACCTTGATATCTTTAATGGCACCGATCCCAAAGAAGAACAAACCGGCAACAAGCACCAGGATGGAGATGGGTTTACGAAGTGCAAAACGTATTAAATTCATGGAGGTGGCTAATTAAAATTCGTTGATAAACAGGTCAAAATTTCCAAGGGCAGCTGATTTTAACAAGAGCGCCTGCCAGACATTATTATAGGCGATGTCCCGATCGGTCTCTGCCCTATTGAGCACAAAAAGTGCTTGGGTAAGGTCTACAATAGTGCTGAGCCCGTTTTTATACAAAGTGTTTTTTTGTAAATAAGCGGCGGCAGCGGCTTTAACCTGAATCGGTGCTTCTTTATAATTGTCAAGAGCATTTTTCAATTTGGCATCTGCAATAGCCACCTGCGCCTGTAACTGCTGCTCGGCAAGGTCGTATTCATCTTGAAGGCCTTTAGAAACAAATTCCTGAGCCCTCACCTGGGGATGTGTTTTCAGGATAGTGGTCAGGTTCCAGACCATCCCTACCCCGAGCAGATAATTCCCACGTACCGGATTAATGCCATCTGCGTAATTCCTGGTAAAAGCGCTTTGCTGCTGCGCATAATTGGCACTGAATCCAGAGCCCCTGCCCTGCATTACCCCAAACAATGAGAATGTTGGATAATAGGATTTTCTGAACAAATGTGCTTGCTCTTTACTCAGATCCACTTTACTGCGGTAAAACTGCAGCAATGGATGTGATTTTTCCTGGAGCACACTATCGGTAAATAAATGCTGTGGAATTCGGGTAATGGAAGCCGTATCCAATTCCAGACTCGTTACGGTTTCGCCCATCAATACCCCTAGTCTGTTGGCTTGTTCCTGCTCCAAATCTTTTGCTTTTGTTAAAGCAATCTTTGCACTGGACAATTCCGCTTTAGCCAGAGAGGAATCTACACCGGCAATCAAACCGTTACTTGCCCTGATTACAGCGGTATTTTTAAAGGTAATTGCTCTTTGAAGATTATTCTCCTGTGTTCTCCTCAACCTTTGTGCGGCCAATAAGTTCAGGTAAGCGGCAGAAACACGGATTTTTTGCTGGAACTGCTCCTGAACCAAGTCTTGCTCATCCCGTTTCAGAATGCCTGCAGATACTTTTACCCGTTCCTTAATCTTTCCGAAGCTGAAAAAATCCCAGTTGACATTCGCCAGGTATAAAGCGCCGAAAGCAGCATTCCAATTCTGCTGATCAAAGGCTGGACCACTGGAAGCGACGCCAAGACCACCCAAACCATAAGAAGGTCCGTTTTGTCCGTTAATCGTTCCATAATCCTGCTGAGCAGATAAATTGAGGTTGGGTAGGTAATCTTTCCTCGCCTGCTGAAGGCCCGCTTCTGAGGCATTGACGTAATTCTTTTTGGCCTTAATACTGCCATAATTACTCAAAGCAGTGTTGATCGCATCTTTTAAGTAGAGCGTTTGTGCATAGGTACTAGTCGTACTTAGGATTAAAAATCCTGTAACTACGACCATAAACAATAAAGGTTTAGGCATGGTGTGTATATTACACCGCAAATTTATCTGCTGACTATAAAATCAAAGTATTCCGTTCAAACCATTAGTTATGAAAATCAAATAATTTCCGAGATTGCTTCTTAATGACATTTAGCTTACAAAAAGTTCCAATCCTTCACATGACTGTCCTGATGTTCTTTTTTCACGATAGCTTCGAATTGTGTCACTAATTCCGGATGGCTTGATGCCAGGTCTTTAGTTTCATTACGATCAGTTTTCAGATGATAAACCTGCCATAGGCTATTGGGGTCTTTCCTCACATTGGTTCGTACGCCTTTCCAGTCTCCCATTCTAATCGCTAATTGTCCGCCCTTTTCAGGAAATTCAAAGTAAAGGTATGGATGAGTTTTCTGTGCTTTGTTTTTACCTGTTAAGCTGGGTAGAAAAGAAATTCCATCTGTATTTTCCAGCTTCTGACCTGTTAAATCGGCCATTGTGGCTAAAAGATCATATTGTGCAGAGATCAGGTGACTGGTAGATCCAGGTTTGATTTTCCCTGGCCATCTGGCCAGAAATGGCTCTCTGATCCCGCCTTCATAAACATCTGTTTTCAATCCTCTCAGACCATCCACACTATTGAAGTATTTTGCATTGACACCTCCATTGAAAGTGGTTCCGTTGTCGCTGGAAAACATAATGATCGTATTTTCATCTAAGCCCAGCGCCTTAATTTTTTCCATAATGATCCCAACCTGTGCATCTAAAAAGGTAATCATCGCAGCATAGGTAGCATATGGATACCGATTTGGCGCATACCCTTGCTGACCATAATAGGGCTGCTCTTCAAATTTCCCTATATAAGGTTTCACAAAGTCATCTGGTGCCTGTAAAGAAACATGTGGCAAAGGGTATGGAAGATATAGAAAGAAAGGATTTTCTTTGTTTTGATCGATAAAGGCCAGTGCTTTTTCCGTCATTTTCTCAGGCGCGTAAACTTTACCTTTATAATAGTCGAAATCTTTAGGACTTGCTTTTTGGGGATCCAATGCGCGGTGAACATTGATAAAGGTGTTGTCCAATGTATCCTGTTTGTCATTTTCCCATAAATGTGTCGGGTAAAAACTATGCGCCTGTTTCTGATCCAGCAAGCCGTAATAATAATCAAAACCTTGCTTCAATGGAGAACCTGAAGTACCGTTCATACCCAATCCCCATTTCCCAACAAGCGCAGTTTTATAACCTGCCTGCTGCATCAAATGACCAAGGGTAAAGGTGCCTTCCTTCAAAGGCATCTGGCCACGCTCTTCACTATCCGGAAAACCTCCAAGTTCATAATTTCCTCGAATATAAGCATGTCCGCCATGTTTACCAGTCATGAGCATGGCTCTGGCAGGTGCACAAACTGGCGTCCCCGTATAGTGATCGGTAAATTTTATTCCCTCTTTTGCCAGGCGATCCAGGTTGGGAGTCTTGATTTTCTCTTGTCCATAAGCACCAATTTCTGCATAGCCAAGATCGTCTGCATAAATATAAATGACATTTGGCTTCTTTTGAGCAAAGCCATCATTAACTGAGATCCATCCTAAAAAAAGTTGAGCAATAACCCCTATAAACACCGCGCGTTTTTCCATTGCTGTCTAAGATATAGAAAGATCCATATAATATTGTCGTCTGCTTTTCGTAATTTTGCGCTCCCAAATCGGGAAGACGTTTTTTACTTGATATCAAACGTTTGATTTACCTCCATTTAATACCGCTGCATTATGAAAAAAAATATCCTGCTTAATATCCCACCATTACCCGCAGTGTTATTGGCCATCATAAGTGTACAAGCGGGCGCGGCAATTGCAAAAGGACTTTTCCCAGCTATTGGGCCTACAGCTACTGCTTCTCTTCGCATCGGATTATCTGCCATCATTCTATTGGTTGCAAATCGCCCAAATCTGTTCAAACTGACCGGAGCTCAATGGAAAGCCGTGATTCCTTATGGTCTTGCATTGGGTGCGATGAATGTGATTTTTTACATGGCGATTAAACGCATTCCTCTGGGATTAGGTGTGACGCTTGAATTTATCGGTCCTTTATTATTGGCGGTATGTAACTCTAAACGCGCACTGGATTACCTTTGGGTATTGCTTGCCGCAGCTGGAATTGCCTTAATTGCCCCCTGGTCTAACGAAGGTCTGGACTTGATCGGCGTACTGCTAGCGCTATTGGCGGGAGGATTCTGGGCTGCATACATTGTATTGGGCAGTCGGATTTCTAAAATTATGAAAGGTGGTGATGCGGTTTCCGTAGGCATGATCTTCGCCACATTACTCGTAGTTCCATTTGGATTCTTCGGTGGTGGTTTCAGCCAAATTACCCCAACCTTATTATTACTTGGCGGCGCATTGGCACTTTTATCCAGTGCCATTCCATTTACTTTAGAAATGAGTGCATTAGGGCAAATGCCTGCACGTACTTTCAGTATTCTGATGAGTATGGAGCCTGCAGTTGCCTCATTAGCTGGAATCGTATTCTTATCGGAACACCTTTCTTTTTTCGAATACCTTGCCGTAGCCTTAGTCGTGATTGCTAGTGCCGGTGCAACGCTGACTTCGAAAAAAGAAACTTTATAAAGATTTAGCCCGCTAAAAAGCTCATCAATTCTTCTTTTTCTTCCGCTTCCAGTTCTACGATCCCTTCGATCACCTGAAACAGCTGCGCTCTTTGATTCGAATTGAGCAATACATGAGTAAACCTGACAAAAGCTTTCTTTTGATCAATACTTAAACCACTAAATAGTTTAGGCTGCAACTCATACATCACTTTTAAAGTTTCGATCAAGTCAGTTTTTTGGCTGACCTCCTCTTCTTTAAACGAGGGCAACACCCCTTCCAACGCATACTTTTCCATCAGCTTGTTAGAAAATTCTTTTAAAAAAGGTTTTCTTTTGGCCCTCAATAACTCGTTCACCTTTTTGATCAGGAACTTATATTCAGGAGAAGATTTGGTACGCGCATAGAGCTTTACCTGCGCTTCATAATCGGTTCTGCTGAAATCAAACTCATCAAAGAATTCACTTTCAATGAAAACACTATGATAATATTCATCTGCTTTCTTGTTCAGCGTAGTATAGTCTTTATAAACTTCCTGACCCTTATGATTTATAAAATAGTTCTTCGATAATTCTTTGTGTAGTGATTCCTTCCATTGGATGAATTTCACTTTAAATGTGGTGTTACTTTCCGGATATCTAAAGACCAGGTCATCTTCCTGATCAATGATATTATCCTGATAAACTAAAGGTTCCCCATTGATCACAATGGAAAAACCACGGTTTTTATGGAGCTCCAGAAACCAGCAGAATTCCGCCTGCAAATAAGGGATGATACCCAATTCCATGGCTTCTTTTGACAACTGCACATTTGAAAAAGAAACCGTAGTTCCTGCCTTTTTCTCCTGTACATTTTCATTCAAAAGCTTAGCTTCATAATTGTTCAATTCCCCAACTGCGACTTTTATGCTGCCATTTTTGAACTGTCCGTTTTCCTCGTAGGTGGTGTTCCATTCCGCAGCATGCGCAAAAGTAAAAAAGGTGAGTCTCCCTACCCCATTCTTTCCGTGCATGGTAGACTTATGCAGATGGATGCTTTGTTCCAAGGCTTTTTCAGATTCATAAAATGGATTAAACTTATCTTTTAATAAAGAGAAATTGATGCCATAACCATTGTCTGCCACCTTCAAACTTTCTATACTTCCTAGCGCATTGAAAGTATAATCTATTAAAATGGTATTTGCTTTTGCGTCAAAACCATTCCAGATGTACTCTGCCAGTGCTTGTTTTTCGTTGTAAAGACGCAAGACTTTTCTAATTCCTTTGGAAGTGATATTTACGTTATTGGCCATGGTGAAGGGGTTGTTTTTGGAATTCAAATTTAAGCTTTTTGTCTATTCTTTAAGCTATCGACAAAGATTCTACTGCTGATTATCGTTGGATTTCTGGCTTACCGCCACAGGAGCAATATCAGCAGCTGTGCTGGAATACACCAGCTCATAATGCGCTACCGTAGGAAAGGGATCATAATATTTATGCAGTAATGATTTCCAGTCCTGATAACCCGCTGACTGTCTAAAGCCGATGGTATGGTCTTCCAGTTCTTCCCAGTTCACCAATAAAATATAGCGGTTGGGAACCTCCAGACATCTTTGCAACTGATGGTCACGATAACCTTTGATACTGCTGATGATACTGGACGCTTTTTCAAAATCTCTCTCAAAAGAGCGCGTTTCCTGAGGAATTACGTCTAATATAGCTACTTCTAAAATCATTTCTTTTCGCGGGTATAAGTGATGTACATCAGGTCTGGATAGGTACTGAGAAACGGTTTCATCAGGCTAACGATTTGTCCCTGGTGGTATCCTGAATGAACAATAAGGTGGGTTAAAATATCTGACACAATGGTCTCATAAGCAACTCCTTTTGTATTATAATAGCGTATTTTACGATGAAGGTCTTCTACTTGCAGCTGCTCCATAAAACCCTTCATTAATTGATAATTCTGATCCAGTAGTTCCTGCCATTCCTGCTCATCAAATTTCTCCCAGACTTCCACATCCTGCATTTCTCCTGCCATCCTACTCCTCCATACCCTTGTGGTAGCGAGTAAATGGTTAAAAAGATCTTTCGCACGCTGTGGAATATCCGTAGCGGTTTGCATAGATTGAATCAGCCTCACATTGGTCCAATGGTCAAAAGCCAGGAGGTTAAAAAAATAGTCCTTCATAAATTTGAATCTATGAAGGACAAGTTATAAAAATTCCTGAAAATAATTCTTTAAAGGATTAAAGTACAGTCAGGCTATTTGCGTCATAAACTAATGCCGCTTTACCGTCTGTTTTATAGAGCTTTCCTGCCATCACCACTTTCTTAGCCACTAATCCTTTAGCCTGCTCTATTTTCATTTGATGATTCACTTTCAGTAAGCTTCCATCTTCAAGAATCATTTCTAACTGACCATTAGCCGCCACTGCAGAAACCAATCCTTTAATTTTCAATTCTGACTCTGTTCTCTTTTTCATGAAAGGTTTCACTGCCGCCAGATCGATCAGGTCTACATTTTTCAAAGGCTCACCATAAATAGATTGACCGGCCACCTGCTCCACCGGGCGTACCTGGATCAGTTCTGAATCCGCTGAATAAAATTGCTTAACTCCAAGGAAGGCAATTAGCAAAACCGCAGCAACCTTTAGGATGCGGACTGTCTTGTCCGTATACACGAAATATGTTTTTTCGCTGTTTACCCTTTTTAGTATTTCATTAACAGCCAATGAATCTTTTCTGGTCAAATGTCCCATGTCATCTATGATTTATGATGGTTCAAATTTCCTGTTTATTTCCATCTGAATTGTTGACCTATGGTAAGTAATAGTCAAACCGACAAAAAGATGACGAAATCCTGAAAAACATCGACGAAAATAATTTCGTCGATTGGTCGAGAAGTTCAGGCGATTCGTCGAGCCATATTTTAACCTGGTCTAAAGCGCCGAAAAACGCCGTAACCTTTCCCATCTGAGGCGGTCTTAACTACAAAAAACCTTAAAAAACTTAAAACATAAAGACATGAAAACTTCCATCAAAACATTATTCGCCTCAGCTTTAACTGCTATCATTTTAACTTCTTCAGCTTTCACAACTATCGCTAAAGACAAATCCCCAGCCAGCAAAAATGCCGCCGTAAAATTCAATAAAGTAGTGGTTACAGGAAATGCAAATGTGATCCTGATCCAGGGAAATACAGAAGGTGTCAACAGTTATGATGAAGTACAGGCGAGCAGCAATAGCATTCAGCAAAAAGGATATACATTATATATCAACTCAACCGACAAAAGCACCATCTATGTTCATGTGAAAGACCTGCAAAGAATTGATGCTGCAGAAACTGCCACCATCAAAACCCGTGGTTCCTTTGACCTGGCTGTACTTCAGATCTTCTTAAAAGACGGTGCAAAAGCAAACGTGAATGCAACTATAGGTAGTCTATATACAGAAATGAGCGGAAAATCAGACTTAAAATTAAGTGGATCATCAACTGAACACCACCTAGTAAGAAATGATGTATCTCAACTTAATCAAACAGATTTCGTGATTGCAAAATTATAAAACAAGATGATTGGGTACAATAATTCATGACCCCTCAGTAAGAAAGATCCTCAGACCCGTAGAAAGCGATAGGATACAGGAGCCAGCGTTAAGCTAGTTAACAACGAAAAACCGTTCAGATGCTGAGCGGTTTTTTTGTTAAGAAAGCATCCTGAAATAAGAAAACATCCTGAACAGGCAGCCATCCTGAAAGAAAGAATGCTGAAAAACCTAGAGTAAATCATTGGCCAAATTGGCGAGCTCACTGCGCTCCCCTTTATCCAGCGTAATGTGTGCATAGAGCGGATGGTTTTTCGCACTTTCAATCAAGTAAGACAAACCATTACTTTCTGCATCCAGATAAGGGGTATCAATCTGATAAATATCCCCTGTAAAAACAATCTTTGTTTCTTCCCCTGCACGTGAAATGATGGTTTTTATTTCATGAGGAGTCAGGTTCTGTGCTTCATCTACAATGAAAAAGATCTTCGTCAGTGTTCTGCCCCTGATATAAGCGAGCGGAGCGATCAGGATCTTTTCTGTCTGTACAAATTCTTCAATCCTGGCCTGAGTTTTCGGATCATGCTGATACTGCTCTTTAATAAACCGGAGGTTATCCCAAATGGGTGCCATATAAGGATCAATCTTTGATTTCGCATCCCCAGGTAAAAACCCAATATCCTTATTACTTAAGGCCACAATTGGCCGGGTCACATAAATCTGACGGTACTCTTTGCGCATTTCTAAAGCACTGGCAATCGCGAGTAAGGTTTTTCCTGTCCCTGCTTTCCCCTGAATAGTGACCAATTTTACTGCCGGATTAAGTAAGGCATTGATGGCCATGCTCTGCTCCTCATTTCTAGGAGAAATATTGAAAACCTTTTGTGGCTTCACACGGAGCAACTGATCACTGCGCACATCATGATAAGCAGTTTGAGTTTTTCTTTTACTTTTCAGGATATAAAAATGATTCCCTGGGCTGGCATCCAGCAGCAGGGCTGAGGCAGCAATATGACCTTCATTTTTCAAGGTTTCAAAAAGCTGCGCATCTACATTGGAAAGAATTGTTTTCCCTGTGTACAGTGCATCCACATTTTTTACTTTCCCAGTTTCATAATCTTCCGCATGAAGATCCAGCGATTTAGCCTTTAACCTTAAACAGATGTCTTTGGAGACCAGTACCACCTTCTTTTCCGGAAACTCTTCCTGTAAACTCAGTGCTGCATTTAGAATGCGATGGTCGAATTTACCTGGTCCAAAAACCAGTTCCGCATCAAAAATCGTCGGCTTGTGATCCATTACCACCTTAAAATGCCCCTGTTTAATCCCTTTCAGTGGAATCCATTGATTCATAATTTTCTCTCCCGAAGCCTGGTCTATTAAACGGATAAAACTTCTGGCCTCTGCATTTCGGGTTTCATTCCCATTTTTCATGTTGTCTAGCTCCTCCAATACCTGGATGGGGATAGCCACATCATGTTCCTGAAAATTATTAAAGGCATTATGATCATATAGAATAACTGAAGTATCCAGCACAAAGATCTTTTTTTTCGCAGAATTACGCTTTTGGGAAGGTTGACTCATCCTTATAAAATTAATGAATTTTAAGAGATCTTCCAGCTATTCCTGCTCAAAAAATGGATCCGATTATTTGAGTTTCTTTTTATTCTTCAACTCCATTACTTTAAGTATTTTATGAAACAGTTCATGATTTGGATAAGTTCCTTTAAAATCTGCGGATCCTGGGCCATAAGCAAATACCGGCACCATAATATTGGTATGGTCATTTGTGCTAAATGAGCCTGTGATCATTCCTTTTTCCGCGGAAGCGTCTAATAAAGTTAAGCCACCTGTCTCATGATCGGCAGTGATCAACACCAAGGTTTCTTTATTCTGATCTGCAAATTGTAACGCAGCGGCAACCGCTTTATCGAAATCATGCAGTTCTGTCACCACATAAGGTAAATCATTCACATGACCTCCATAATCAATCTGTGCACCTTCAGCCATGATGAAAAATCCAGGTTTATTTGCCGATAATAGCTTCAAAGTATGCTGCAAACTTGCTTTCAGTAAATCTCCACGTCCATCTTTTACCGGTCTGGTGGCACTATCTGATAATACAACCAATTGTTTTCCCTGTGTCTGCTGGAAGAAATCTCCGGCACTGGTACTCAATTGAAACCCTTGACTTTTCAGTTTGCTGATCAATGCTGTATCCTTATTTTTCAAAAAGCTCTTTTGATTGGAACCCAGTAAGATCTCTGCTTTGCTCTGCAGCAAATCTGCGGCAATCTCTTCCGACATTGCCCTATCCAGTTGATGTGCATAAAAAGCCGCAGGAGTTGCATCAGTCAGGTCTCCGACACTGATGACCCCACTTTTAATGCCATAACCCGCCAATGTATCTACCAAATTAGTGACTTTCCGTCCATCTGGACCAACACCAATATAACGGTTGTTGGTTTTCTCGCCAATGGCCATTGCAGAAGCACCGGCAGCAGAATCTGTATTCCCAGCATCAGCAGCAGCGGTTTGAGAAAAACCAACATTGGCAACATTGCTCATATTTAGCTTTCCATGATTGGCAATGGAACCCGCGTGAATCTGTGCCAGCCCCATCCCATCACCGATCAGCAGGATTACGTTTTTAACCGGTTTATTCAGTCCATCAACTTTGTATTCCGGTGTATATACCGGATAAGCCACTGGATTGGTATAGGTCAATTTATCCTTATGGATATAAAAATCTTTTAGTTTTCCTGGCTGATCGGTATTGATCCAATCTACACCTAATCTTTCTAAAACGATCCAGGTATTAGGACTGTCTTGTGTGGCCCAAAATCTGAAAGGCTTATTTTGTGCATGTGCGGCATCGATCAACGTTTTCATTTTCAGCAGATCGCCAGGCGTTGGATTTCCCTTTCCATTCCAGGAAGTATAATTTTTCAGGTCATCACTGATCATTGCTACTCTTTTCAATTGATCAGCAGCATAATTGACATAAGGTCGGCCATCAAAAGATAAGTAAACTGGATAATTCTGAAAATCAGCCGGTTTAGGAACATCTCCGCTAATCACAATTCGAATGGCATTTGAGTTGAGCTGATCGTTGAAAACTCCCGGATAAGCAGCCAGATCTTTAATCAGCTGTGCCAATACTGATGGGTAATCCTCTTTAATATCCACTACCAATTGCAGTTTCATCTTTGCATCCGCATAAGGCTGATTTCCGTTCTTGCGGTAAAATCTTGCTAAAGGCTCCAGATAAAGTGCCTTTAATGTCGCTTCTGGTGTAATTTCTGAGGCATCATGTGCCACATACAAAACTCCATTTTTCAGAAACACATCTGCTTCAATAGCACCCATCCCTGCATAATAAGCGGTTAACAGGGGTATATTTTGATGATAATCGTTGTGGCTATGGCCAGAATTAAAGCCTAAACCATGCTGGGCCTTTGCTTCCATCGCAAATAAAGCAGTTGCAAAAACTGCCGAGCGAATGATATTTTTTATATCCATATTGTATTTTGAAAGAAATCTGAGTTAAAAAAAGAACCTGTAAAAGTACCATCAGCAGGTTTTTTCACCTAACCAATGGTACTTGAAGTTTTATAAAAATGAACTACCAGCCTGGATTCTGAGTAATTACTCCAGCACTATTGTCGATTTCTCTTTGTGGTACTGCCCAGACATCATGAACCTGAGGATTAAATGCTCTGGATGGCCAAATCACATTTCCTTCTGAATCGTGCAGAGGCAGTGCATAGGTGGCCTGTGCATCTCCCCACCTCACTAAATCTCTGTGACGATCTGCCCATTCTCCAGCAAGCTCACTCCGGCGTTCTCTTTTCAAATCGGTCATATTCATACCTGATTTTGCAGTTAAACCGGCACGAAGCCTGATTTTATTTAGTTCCGTATCACCAGCTCCGGCTCCGCTTACCATAATGGCCGCTTCCGCTTTGATCAGCAATACTTCTGCATAACGCATCAAAGGAACATTCAGATCTGTGGTTCCATTGTCTCCATTAGGATTAACATGTGTTGGGATTGGGTTTTCATAAGAGAAAGGTTCCATGTATTTTTTAAACTGATAATCAGAGGTTGCCCCGCCATCTTTCGTAAAACTGCGTTCCTTACCGAAGTATAAAAACTTATCATCGGTTTTCAAAATAGTAGCTTCTCTGCGCTGGTCATTAGCCTCATAAGCATCATACAATTCTTTAGTAGGCAGAAAATAACCCCAGCCATTGTAAATGCCCCATCCTTTATTGGTCAGCATTACTCCAGGAAGCTTACTTCCCCAACCCGTACCACCTCCATTAGGGGTACACACTACCGACCAGATGTATTCTTTAGACCAGTTATTTACCGCTTTGAAAACATCCGAAAACTTAGTCATGATCAGTTCATGCTGACCAGAATTGATCACCATATCTGCGTATTTTACGGCATTAGGATAGTCCTTTTTATACAGGTAAACCTTTGACAAATATGCCCAGGCGGCTGTTTTATGGGCTTTTCCATAATCTGTAGCTTTCATATCCTTGAAGTAAGGCAATTGATCTGCTGCTTTCAAAAACAGCTGAATGATATAGTCATAGTTTTCATTCACGTTTTTTGCTCTCGGAATCGCTTGTGAAGGATCACTATCCAGACCTACAATTGGCACTCCTGCTTTCTCATTTCCATAATTAGCCGCCAATTGAAAATATACCAATGCCGAATTAAAATAAGCATCACCAATCACCTGTTTCTTCAGGTTTTCATCCATTGGAATAGCTGGTACTTTGTTAATGATATCGTTGGCACGTTTAATCACTGCATAACGCATTGACCATTGCGTTTCTGTATATCCACCACCAACATAAGTTTTATTGAAGTTTTTAATGTTATCACCTTCCGGCTTATTCCTGCCAGTCACCATATCATCACTGGCATTGATAAACCAGAACATCCCTCTTCCATAAAAATTCTCATCATTGTATTTTTCATACAAGCCACTTTCTGCTTTTAAGGCATCTTCAGGTGTTTTCCAGAAATTCTGGGCAGAGGGTGCACCTTCTGGACTAAGGTTCAGTTGTTGTTTACAGGAACTTAAAATTGCCAGTGCTGCAATGGCTACATACGTTATATTTCGTTTCATCTTTCTTTCTTTTAAAAATTACAAATTCACACTTAGACCCAATAGGAAACTTCTCGCCTGAGGATATCTACCTACATCCAGACCATAGTTGTCCATACCGATTTCCGGATCAAAACCTGAATACTTAGTGATGGTAAATAAGTTATTTGCGGTGCCATAAACACGGATTGCACCTGTTTTTAGCTTATTGGTCAGGAATTTAGGAAGGGTATAACCCAGCGTCACATTGCGAATACGCAGGTAAGAACCGTCTTCAATATAGAAGTCGGAAGCATTGAAGTTTCCATTGTCATCTGAAGTAGAAATGATTGGAACTTTTCCACCTGGATTTTCCGGCGACCAGGCATCCAGAATACCTGTCAACTTATTATAGGAAGGTCCGCTGGCACTGTAAGTAGTCCTTTTCACCGCATTAAACAACTTATTACCATACACCCCTTGTGCAAAGATATTCAGGTCAAAATTCTTGTAAGCTGCATTAAAACTAAAGCCATAAGAAAAATCAGGATAAGCGCTGCCTGCAAAATAACGGTCGCCACCATCAATAGAGCCACTATTGTCTAGGTCTGCAAACTTAAAATCTCCAGGTTTTGCTTTTGGCTGGATCTTTTCCCCTTTTGCATTGGTATAGCTATCTACTTCTGCCTGAGTCTGGAAAATCCCTTGTGTTTTCAAAACATAATAACTGTATAATGGCTGTCCTACCTTTATGAACAAAGGAGCCAACTCATTTCTAAAGTTCTTATCCACTGGAAAACTTTCTGAACCCGGAGCCAGTTTGATCACTTTATTGTTCACTTTTGTCAGTGTTGCACCGATAGAATAGCTGAAATCTTTGTTTTTATCACTGTTGTAATTGATGCCCAGTTCTATCCCGTTATCCCTGATCAATCCAGCATTGATGGTTTGCTTTTCTAATCCAGCAGTTCCAGGAAGCTGTTTTGTAAAGATCATTTTATCGGTATTTTTGATAAAATAATCAGCAGTTAAAGTGAAGGTATTGAGTAGAATACCCAGATCTAAACCAAAGTTGGTCTGTTTAGATTCCGCCCATGTCAGATTTGGATTTTCCAGTACGGTAGATACATAACCATTACTGCTTGCCGGCGTCTGCCCAAAATACGACAAAACACTGGTCAGCAGTGGGTTCACATCCTGAGTCTGTAAACTCCCCAGGTTACCTAATACCCCATAACTACCACGAAGTTTCAATTCATTTAACCAGGTACTTTCTACAAGGAAATTCTCTTTTGATAATACCCATCCTGCTGAAGCAGAATAATAGTCGCCATATTTATTTTCAACTTTTGGAACCATAGAAGTTCCATCACGACGTCCAATTAAAGACAACAGGTACTTTTCCTGATAATTGTAATTCGCTCTCAGGAACAAGGACGATAGTGCTGTTCTATCCATTTTACTGACAGCCGGCTCGAACACCGAAGCATTCACCAGGTATCTTTTTGATGGTGCTTCATCGTCAAAACCTTTACCAACTACATAAAACTCATCAAATCTTGTTTTCTGGAAAGAAAATCCTCCTGTAAAATCTAACTGATGGCTTCCAAAGGCTGTTTTATAATTAAGAACCTGTTCTGCAAGAAAGTCGTTTTTCCTGGAATTACCTTCTTCCAATGAATTGATCAGCACAGGCTTTCCAACTTCAGGGCGCTTTGGTGTAAATATTTTTCTATTGTTAAATTCTTTAGTTAAGCTAAAATTAGATTTAAAAGTCAGGCCTTTAGCAAGGTCTAAGATGATATAAGGATTGATCAAGAGCACATTTTTTGGCTTTTTAATGTCTATCCTTTTCAATTCTGCTACCGGATTCACGATATCACCATAATCGCCCGCATAAGCACCACCTGGTAAACCTGCGAAACTGCCATCTGGATTGTATGGCGTACCATTAGCAGGATAATAAATCGCCGACAATAAAGCACCAGTGTAATCACTGCTGGTATTTGCGCCCCGACCATTCGTGCTGCTAAAAGAAAGGTTTTCACCGATTTTCAACCAGGAATTCAATTTATGTTCAGAATTGATCCTGAAGTTATAGCGTTCCACCTCGGTATTCAAGACAATACCTTCCGCTTTACGGTAATTAAAACTCAAATACATAGCAGATTTTTCAGAACCACCGGAAGCAGCCAGGTTATAATCCTGAGTCTTTCCAGTTCTGAACACCTCATCCATCCAGTTGCTGCGGGTAATTCTGCCCTCCGGATATTTTGTAACATCAAAAGCAGGGAGCAAGTTCGTTTTACCATTCTTCGCAGCAGTTTCTGCTACTGTCGCCCTTTGTTCTGCATTTAGCGGCGTTAGCTTTTTCCAGGCACTCTGCGCACCGGCTTTTGCATCAAAGCTGATTTCCATCTTACCTGTCTTTCCTTTTTTCGTAGTGATCAATACCACCCCTCCGGATGCCCTTGCTCCATAAATAGCGGCAGCACCATCTTTCAGCACAGAAATTGATTCAATATCATTTGGATTGAGTACCGGTGTTCCAGGAAAAATTGAACCGTCCACTACATAAAGTACATTTTCTCCATTGATTCCACCAGAACCGCGAATGTTGACGCGCGGAGCAGAAGTAGGGTCACCACCTTCATTAGTGACCATTACACCGGGTGCTTTTCCTGCCAGTACTTCGCCAATACTATTGACTGATCTGGAAGATACTTTGTCTAAAGCAACTACACTTACTGCACCAGAAAGTGTGGCTTTTTTCTGTGTACCATAACCCACTACCACCACTTCCGACAATAACGAGCGATCTTCCATCAACACCACATTCAATTCCTCCTGCTCGGCTGCTTTCAGTGTCTTAGTTTTATAACCCACCATGGAAAAAGATAAGGATGCATTTTCTCCAACTGCGATCGTAAACTTTCCGTTTACATCAGTAGTAGTGGTCCTTGGTAATCCAACCACCTTTACTGATACTCCCGGCATGGCCATTCCTAAAGAATCCGTCACTTTTCCGGAAACATTAAAATCAGGCTTTGCAGGAGGAACAGGGATTTTTCTCAGGATCACATGACCGCCCTTTTCCTGGAAATCAAAACCCATCAGGCGAAGTAAAGCGGAAACGCGCTCATTTTTTAAAGCGACATTTTCCTTAATCTGATGTTCGCGGATGCCATCTGCATTGTATACAAAATGAAGTCCGGTACTGGCTTCAATTTCTTTAAGCATAGCGATGGTGGCACGTTTTGGACCTACATTAATCGTGACCCTACTTTTTTCCAATACCTGAGCCATTGTAGGCGAGGCTGACAATCCCGCACAAAAGGTGCAGAGTATAGAAAAAGTTAACAATGAATATTTCATGGCTTTCAAAAGAGCTGGTGACCTCTTTACTGAGGATTTTTTCATATTTTTATCTGTTTTATAACTTGAATTGGTTTTAAAATATTCCGGCTTTATAATTTCGACGTTAGCAGGCCGGTTTTAACACTTGCCGGTACTGATCTGATCAGTACCGGTTTATTGATCCCCTTTATATTCTCATTTTCTATACACATTAAAAGTTTTATGATTTTCTGATGCACTGAATTTCAATTGATGGAGTGCACAAATGATCTCCAAAATCTCTTCAGGGCTTTGTCTGGTGTTAAATATTCCCGTACATTTTAATTTCCCCAGCGCAGGACTGCCAAGGGAGATGCGGATATTATAGGCGTATTCCAGTTTAGGAATTAAATCTGCTATTGCAATATTTTCAAACTTAAGATCAACCAGCAGTTTAACCGGCGTATCCTTGATTTCAACACGCTGCTGTACCTTATCATAAGAAAGTTCCTGGCCTTTCACTAAGGTTCCAAATACCTGGTGTGTATTGCCCACAGCAACCTTACCGGTGGCGACTTGTATAGAGATCTTAGATTGATTTTTATATGATTTTATCCGAAAAGAAGTACCCAGTACTTTTGTATACAGGTCATTGCTGGTTTTCACAAGGAAAGGTCTGTTTTCCTCATGCGCCACCTCAAAAAAGGCCTCTCCTTCAGTCAGTGAGATCGTCCTATCCTTAGTATTAAATTTCAAGGGATAGACCAATTGCGCGAGGGGTGCCATGATCACCTTTGAACCGTCACTAAAAACAATGATTTTTTTCTCGCTGGCACTGGTATGCAGGGTAGCAAACCTTTCTTTAACCAGCTCGTTTTTTTGAACTGACCAATAGCCAATACCGATAGACAGTACAAAAAATACAGCTGCAGCAATTTTAGCCGCAGGATAAGTTCCAAAAAAACGGTGGCTTTTAGCGCTCTTCCGCGCCATTTCCTCCTGAAGATTTAAAAGTACCGCCGCAGCGATTTCTGATTTCTTCCCTTTTGCCAGAGGAGTTTGAAATTCATAAGACTGGTACCATTGTTCTACCTGTTCCAGTTCCTGCGGACTGGCTTCTCCATTTAAATATTTACTGAGCAGCAATTGTGCCTGTTCTTCCTTTGTCATCTGCAACTATGTCAAATGAAAAGAAGAATGGTACTAACCAAAGTTGTTACGCTTAGGTTAAGTTTAGATGAACAGTATACAAATCGTCATTAATAACAAGTACGACAGCCTTTTCTTCATTACTTTTAATGCTGAGGATATTTGATTTTTTACCGTTTGCGCAGAAAGATCCAGTTCTTCTGAAATTTCCCTAATGGTTTTTTCTTCCCTTCTGCTCATAGAAAAAATCAGCCTCATTCTTTCCGGAAGTTCCTGAATCGCCTCTTCCACTTCCAGGTGGAGTTCTTTGAGTATTAACCCCTGAGCGGCTGAAAGCCCGGTATTTTCTCTCATCAAAAGACGCAGATCTTCCTGATGCTTTTCTTTAACCTGGGAAGAACGGAAATAATTGATCACTCGGTATTTTACGGCCCCCATAAAATAAGCAGAAAGACTGCCCTTCAGTTCAATGGTTTCCCGGTTTTCCCAAAGGGAGATAAAGATCTCCTGACAGATGTCCTGAGCAATTTCCTCTTCACGTACGCGTTTATAGGCGGCATCCAAAACCTCCTCCCAATAGTAACGGTAAATGTCCTCCATTGCCTTATGTTCCCCCCGCTGTAGCAGCGAAAGCAATTCAGTCTCTGCTATCATCTGATGATCCCTCTGGTAATTTTTCCAAATCTACCTCGGGCATATTCCCTTAACGTTAAGAAATCTTTTAGTTAATAATAAGGCTGCTAAAACGAATCAACAGCTGCCCTTTGGAAAAATCAGGCAAAAAGAAAACGGAGTCCCTCTTCTAGCGATTTGGTTCTCCGTTTTCACCTCTTCGTTGCCATAGCAGCGAAAAAGCATCAAATTCTCTGTCATTCTAACCTCCTTTGGTACGCTTAGTATTTTTCAACTTTGATACCATTGAAATTTAATGCTCACATCCTTCCGTAGAATAATGGATCGTTTTAAATGTTTGTCCCGAATTCAGTGAATATACCTTCACTTAACAGCACAGGCATTTTAAGCATCATTTTCTCTGTCTCCTTTGAATCTGATCTTTTACTAATTCATTGAACGCTTCAGAATCTTCTGCCCTTCGGCACCTATTCTTTTTGAAGTCATTCTTTCAAACGGCTAAAGAACTTCCTTTTTGATATATCTAATTTACGAAGTATAACCTTCTAATCCAAAGATAATTAGAAATTATTTTTAACATTAATTCCACAGGTTATTAACGCGTTACCAACAGGTTTTACACATAGTTATCAACAGCGCTATTGTTCAGGGATTTATTTTTGAAGCCCCCATTTGGCTTCTATCGCCGCAATTTTGTCCAGACGTTTAACATGTCGCTGTTCTTCGGAAAATTCTGCCCTTAGAAATGCAAAAACAATGTCCTTTGCCAGTTCCAGACCAATTACCCGCGCACCAAGGCATAAAATATTTACATCATCGTGCTCTACGGATTGATGTGCAGAATAAGTATCGTGACATACGCCCGCACGGATCCCTTTAAATTTATTGGCTGCAATGCTTACCCCCACCGCACTTCCACAAATCAGAATCCCTCTTTCGCCCTCTTTATTCAATACTGCTTCCGCAACTACCGCAGCATAATCAGGGTAATCACTTGGCGTAACTGTATGTGTACCAAGATCGAGCACCTCATATCCTTCCTCATTTAGTGCCGCAGCTAAAATCGTTTTGTAAGCAAACCCTGCATGGTCTGAACCTAGAATAATTCTCATACCGCTAGGCACACAAATTTCATTCCCAATTCCCCGCCTTTTTAATCTAGATAAATTTGTAGCGTTTCAGCGACGAATCTCGTTTTAGCCATAACAATCTAAAACTTATTCAATATGATCCTTTCTACAAGACAAATTACCGGAAACTTAACCAAGATAATGACCGGCGCGTTATTTACCCTAAGCAGCTTATTGATCAGCTCCTGCTCTACAAAAGAGACTCCAATTCCAGAATCAGCCTCTTTAATGATGGTGAATACCTCACCTACTCCTGCTACTTACAATAGCTATGTGAACAACTCACCGGCTAATCAAGGCGCAATTCCATTTGGTGGTGCATTGCCTTATTTGAGAGTCGGTACTGGAGATCTATCTATTAAATTCACTACTGCAAGTAGCACAGAAAGTTTGATCACCAAAAAAGTTTATACTGAAAATAACAGAGCGTACTCTCTTTTTCTAATTGGAAAAGATGATAAACTGGACTATTTAGTGATCAAGGATGAAATCACGCAAGCTCCAAAAGAAAAAGCGCTGATCCGTTTCATTAATTTATCTCCAGATGCAGGAGCATTAGATTTGGGCATTAAAGACGGTGCCATCTTAATCAGTGATAAAGCTTATAAAGTAAATAGCGCTTTTATTGAAGTAGAGGCTAAAACCCAAACCCTTCAAATCAAAGACAAAGCCACTGGATTGATGAAATCAGAGTTGGTAGATGCAGAAATTAAAGCTGGTGGTATTTATACCATCTTAAGTATAGGAATGATGGCTCCGACAGGTCTGGAACAGAAAGCAGTTGCCAAACTAATTACCAACTAGTCAAAAATTAAATGATAAAAAAATAGGCCTTCCATTTGTGGAGGCCTATTTTTTTTATCGTATACGGCTGCGGTCAGCAATTCTGCTTAACGACCCCTGCCATTCTCATTTCCACGTTTTTCACGTTCATTTCCTCTTTTATTCTGGTCATTTCCACGGTTATCGCGTTCATTTCCTCTCCCATTGTCCCTAACTTGTGGTCTTTCTACTCTTGCAGGATATTTTTTCGCTTGTCCCGGAGGCATTCCATGTGGATGTCCTTTCACGACATAATAACGTTTATCGTTGCTATTTCTGATCACCTGCTGCGTACGTACATTTTTGTACCTCGAATACTGAAGGCGATCCCGGTCGAAATTGCGGTAAGGATCTCTGGAATTCACTACTACTTTGTATCCGTTATATAAGTCATAATTTCTGTATCTGACAGGTAAAGATCTGGAGAAAATCCATTTTCCTCTTTCCTGATAGATGAACTGCTGCTTTGATACAGAATAATAACTCTCTACATCAGGCAGGTAATAGTAATCTACATGGTCATAACCTACCGGCCCCCATAATGGCTGTGAGCCAATATTTATATTTAAACTGATCTGTGCAGCTGCAGGCTGAGCTAAAAAGCCCATAATCCCTAACATGCTCAATATGATTAACTTTTTCATATGTGTTTTTATTTGATGATCAAATGATTAACCTCTACCTCTTCCGTGTCTGTTATCGCCGCCACGGTCATTCCCTCTGCCTTCATTTCGGCCTCTTCCATGATCTCCGCGGTCATGTCCGCTCCGCTCGTAGCGATGTCCGTTGTCACGATCGTATCTTTTATTACCTTTCCAATTATCATGCCCTCTGTCGCTGCGATTAAAACCACCACGGTCTCCTCTACCATAATATGGATGCCCTTTCACTACATAATACCTCGAATCATGGCTATGTCTGATCACCTGCTGAGTTCTGATGTTTCTATACCTTCCATAAACGACACGGTGGTGGTTAAAATCACGATAAGGATCTCTGGAATTGATCACGACTTTGTATCCACTATATAGGTCATATCCTCTATATCTTGATGGTAATGAGGACGAATAAATCCATCTGCCACGCTCCATATAAATAAACTGACGTCTTGGTACACTATAATAGGATTCTATGTCCGGCAAATAATAATTATCTACATGATCATAACCTACAGGTCCCCATAATGGTTGAGAACCAATATTCAAACTGACACTGATTTGTGCCGAAGCCTTAAAGGGCGCCCATCCTATTACTCCAAGTAACCCTAATACTATTAACTTTTTCATAACCCTATGTTTAATGTTTCATTTGTGTGTTTGTTGATTCAAATGTCTATAGCGAACATGAAATGAACATGAAATTTCAGATTTATTTATTTTAATTTTCTTTTTCATCTTAATTTCATCTTCGGCCCGCATCTTCGTATTCAATACAAGTGGCGCAGATAATAAAACACACACAATGTTTTAAGGAGAGGGAGGAAAGTTTGCCTCGCAAGAGGCAAACTTTCTATATATTTACATCATGAGCACTAATAAATCCTTACGTTCATATACCGCAGCCCTACTTTTCCTAGGACTCCCGATTGGTTCTTTCGCCAGCGAAAAGATCACTACAGCCCTGTTTTCCAAGGAGAATACCATCAGTTCAAATGAAAACTTTTATCAGGATAGAAGAGATAAAAGACAAGAACGCGGCAAGGAAAAGAAAAAGCCAGATGTCAAAGAAGTTCCTCAATCCAGGAGACAGGAAAAACCAGGAGAAGTAAAACCTGAAAAAGAGAGCGACCAAGCCGGGACGATAAAAGAAGAAGAGACTAAAACCCCATTATGAAAGTCCTGATTGTAGAAGATGAAAAAACGCTGGCGTATGAAATGGAAGATTTCCTGAAAAAGGCCTTTTATATTTGCGACCTGGCCCATACCATTAAAGATGGCCTGGAAAAGATGGAAAGCAATAGCTATGATTTTATCCTGCTGGACCTTGGACTTCCCGATGGCGATGGACTTACATTATTACCAAAAGCGAAAAAGCACAATCCTGATGCAGCTTATATCATTCTGACTGCCAGAGGCAACCTGGAAGATCGCATTGCCGGATTAGATCTTGGTGCCGATGATTATTTACCGAAGCCCTTTTCTCTATTAGAACTTCAATCGAGGATGCAAGCCATCGCCCGTCGTAAATTCAACGTCAAAGAAGAACTACTGCCATTAGGCGATTTCCAGGTCGACCTGCAAAAACGACTGATCCTCTTCCAGGAAAATCAGATCGAACTTTCCAGAAAAGAATTTGATTTATTGAGTTACCTTTTCCTGCACAACAACCGTGTGCTGACGAGGATGCAGCTTAGTGAACACATCTGGGGCACTTTTGCAGATGACGACTATGATTCCAACTATATAGACGCACACATTAAGAACATCAGAAAAAAATTGAATGCCTGGGCACCAGCCGATTTCCTAGAAACCGTGCGAGGTGTAGGTTACAGAATCAGAAAATAAATGAAATTATCATCAAAGCTCATCCTGTTTATCACCAGCTCAAAACTGGCTGTTGTCTTGCTGTTTGTATTTTCATTGCCTTACCTCGTGAACAGGATTGTCTCAGAATACACCAACTACTCTTTGAGAAATCAGCAAAATAAGGTCATTGATGTGGTGCAAAAGAACGGGATTGAACATTACCTGCAGGGCGATGATAGTTATGGTAGCTATACCATGCTTAAAGAAGAGTATATAGCACTGGAGCCCGCAGCCAAAAATATCCACATTGATACGATAAAAACTGCGCAGCGGGTCGTAGAGCGCGATACGCTAACCTATAAAATTCTGATCCATACCTTTAAATACGACCAGAAGAACTACCTGCTGGAGATTGGAAAAACCATTTCCAGTATCAACCAATACAACAAAACACTGCAAAAAACTGCCCTATATGTGCTGATGGGCCTCATCGCCCTCACCCTATTAATTGATTTGATCTTTACCAGAATCCTCATCAGGCCTTTAGGTCAGATCATTAAGAGTAAACTGATCAATAGAAAATTTCCTTTTAAAGATTATTCTCCTCCGGTGCCCACTTCCACCCAGGATTTTAAATACCTGGATGAATCCCTGATTCTTTTGATGGACCAGATCAACGAGGCTTTTGAAAAAGAAAGAGAATTTACCGCCAATGCTTCTCATGAACTCATGACTCCAATCGGCATCCTTCAAAATAAAATGGAAAACTTATTGGGAGATGAAAATCTTCCGGAAAGTGTGGTGCTGAGAATTATTGAGATGATGAAAACATTAAGCCGCCTCAAGAAGATCTCCAATTCCCTCCTGTTGATCTCCAGAATTGAGAACCAGCAGTTTGTGAAATCCGCCAGCGTCAAACCTGCTGTGATCATTAATGAAGTATTAGAAGAGATCAATCACCGCCTACTGGAACAGGAAATCGACCTTAAAGTAGACCTAACCATAAATCAGACCTTAAAGCAGGTCAATCAGGATTTACTCTTTCAGTTGTTCTACAACCTGATCAATAACGCCATTAAATACAATGTTTATCAAGGAAGCATCCTGATCACAGACGGCTATACCCCTGAAAATGCCTATGCCATCACCATTCAGGATACCGGAATTGGTATTGCCGAAGAAGATCTGGATTTCATCTTTGATCGGTTTAGAAAAGCAAACCTTTCTGAAAATGTAGGTTATGGTCTTGGCCTTTCTATTGTTAAAAGTATTGCCCTTTATCATAATATTGAAATCAAGCTGCACTCTAAAGTAAAAGAAGGCAGTACCTTCACGCTTATCTTTCCAGCCAGCTAACTTACGATAACGCCGCTTCAACTGCACTTATCAATGGCATCATTGTTCCTGATAGCTGATAAAAAACAACCCGCTTTAGTTTTCCCTGAATACATCCGCTTCTTGTTTTATTTTTAACACCTGAATATCAGCAGATTAAACAATTAAACTACATAAATAGTTAGTAAACTACATAAATAGTTTGCTAACTATAAAAATAGTAGTATCTTTAATCAACAATCGTAATTAAAGCATACAATGAGAGAACTTACAAAAGCAGAAGAACAGGTCATGTTGATTTTATGGGAAATAAAGGAAGGCTTAACTAAAGACGTGATTGAAAAAATGGATCCACCTAAACCCGCTTATAATACGGTATCTACTGTGATCAGGGTATTAGAGGGCAAAGGTTTTATCGATCACAGAGCCGTTGGAAATACACATATTTATTTCCCGGTCATCACAGAAGACCAATATAAGCACTTTGCATTCGATAAAGTGATGAACAATTACTTTGAAAACTCTTATGAAAGCTTAGTATCCTTTTTAGTAAAAGAGAAAAACATGGATATGGAGGCGCTTGACGAATTAATTCAAATGGCAGAGCAACTTAAAAACAAGAAATGATGAACTGGTTCTATTATCTTCTGGAGGCTAATTTATACCTCGCGGTTTTTTACGGAGTTTACCGATTGCTATTGCATAAAGAGACTTTTTATGCTGCCAACAGGTTTTTTCTAATCGGAAGCAGCCTTCTGGCTTTCAGTCTGCCGCTCCTGCAAATGGGCTATCTGAATCAGCTTTTTGGGCGTGGAATTGATCAGCCAGCGGCCAAAATCATGAAATACACCAACAGCAACGACACTGATTTACAGCCATTAAACCTCTTACTCTATACGATTTACGCTGGAATTGCGATCTTCTTCAGCGTAAAACTCATCAGAGATATATACCGAATCTTTGCACTCTCCAAAAGATCCGAGCGCTATCAAAAAAACAAGGTAACTTATGTCAATTTGAACCAGGACAACCCAGCCTTTTCTTTTTTTAACCTATTGTTCATTCCCTCAGCTATTTCAGGAAAAGAAACGATTCTGAAACACGAATTGGTACACATTCGTCAGTGGCACAGTCTGGATATTATCTTTTTTGAAATCATTCAGATCTTGAGCTGGTTCAATCCCATCACCTATCTCCTTAAAAAAGACATCAAACTCCTGCATGAATATATTGCCGATGAACAGACCACTTTAAAAGAAATTGGAAAATATGATTACGCCTTATTTCTGATTAAACATTCTTTTGGAATGGAAGCCAATCCTTTGAGTAATCACATATTTAATCAATCTATACTTAAACAGAGAATCAACATGTTAAACAAGGAAAAATCAACAGGAAGGGCAAGGCTCAAGTTCCTGTTCGCATTGCCAATCGCAGCTGTCATGCTGGGCAGCTCCACCATGGCTTTTACCAAAGATTACAGTCTGGTAGACTTATATCCGGAAAAATCAGTCAGCAACACTGCAGAAATACTAAAGCCCTTACACTTTTCAACAAATCAGGAGCCCACTAAAATCAGAGCGCCTAAGACCCCTGCTGTACCACCAGCTCCGCCAGCTGCTCCACCGGCACCAGGAATAGCTCCTCCGCCGCCGCCACAAGAACCCATTAAAAACGGAAAAGTGAAATTCCCAAAACCAATTGTGAAGAAAAATGTCACCAGATTTCCTCCTCCGGTTATCGTACCTGATGCAAAAGAAAATAACAAAAAATTCCCTCCTCCAATTGTCACAAAAGACAAGGAACCAGTTAAAAAAGACGCAGCATCCAGTAAACCAGTATATCCTTAAACAGCAAACGTCATCAAGAGTGAAATCATGATGACGTTTGCTGCTTGGGTAAATCCCTGTAAACTATATGATTCTATTGACTACATTTCCTTTTGCGTCAAAAACTACTTTCTTTTCTTCTCCTACTTTTTTAAGCTCCACCTTATAAAGCAGTACTTTTCCTTCTTCAAACTGATCTACATCATCAATTCTATAGCCACTATAGTTTTTCTTGATGACATTAGATACCGCTACAGGCAGCTCCTTCGCTCTGATTTCTTTTTTATGCCTAACGATTACACCTTTATTATTGAACCAGACTTCATGATCACGTTTACCGATATCAAAATCTGCATTGTATAAATCTCCTTTCAATTCCCAATCTACCTTCGTGGCATTAGGGAATGCTTTCTTCAAGGAATTTCGCACCTCTAAAGGGACATCTTTTGCAGGAATATCCTGTGCATAACTGAAGCCTGAAAACAACAGGGCCAGGGCTAGTAATAGTCTATTTTTCATGGTAAATGATTTATGTTTCATAAGCCTACCACAAAGAAAGCGCCTAAATTTATCAGCAAATCAAATTAAGCAAGAAAACCCTGCTTTTTAGTGCTTAAACAAATATCTAAACGTAATTATTTTAGTTTTAGCCGATAATAATAGATTTACAGCGCCTGTAAAAGCATACGATTTTATGCCTCAGGACGAAGTTTAGCGGCCATTTTTCTTTTATGAAGGGAATCGAAGATGATCAATGACATCCCGGCCATAATAGACAAGTCAGCCACATTAAAAATACCGGTCTGAAATACAATGAAATCGATATGAAGAAAATCAGTAACGGATCCGTAAATGATCCTGTCGTATAAATTACCTATCCCACCGCCAATCACGCAGCAAATACCAAATATCAATACGGGGCTGAGGTCTTTCCTGCTCATGACAAAATAAATACCAGCGATTAATACGGCAACCGGCAGCAGCAGTAAAAAGACAAATTTAATTCCGGAATGCAGGGCATCACCCATACTCAAAAAAGCGCCAGAATTCTCCACTTTAGTCAGGGTCACATAATTACTGAAAACCTTTATATTTTCATAATAATCCACTTGTTCTCTTACGATAGACTTGCTAATCTGATCACAACCGACATTTAACAATATAATTACTAAGATCAGTACCTTTCCCGCCAGACCACTAAATTTTCTTTTTTTCATTTTGGCACCTCAATTGATAAATATAGGAATTGTATTTTTGAATTCAAATGACAGATTCCTCAGATGAGAACGCGATATTGCCAATATTAATCTATAAAAACACCTTATGAAATCATTTTTCTTTTCCCTGCTATTCATTTCATTTTCAATTGGCGCATTTGCCCAGGGCCTGGCAACAGGATCAACACTCCCTAAAGCTGTTTTTTACAAAGAAAATGGCGCAACTTTCTCTACTGATCAAATTCCAGGAGGAAAAAGATCATTGATCATGTTTTTTGATGCTACCTGTGAACATTGCCAGAAAGTGGCCGGAAACCTAAGCAAAAACACCAAAGAAATCTCCAATGTAAACTTATATCTGGTATCACAGGATGTATTTCGTTCCATTAATTACTTCGTGGATACTTTTGCCAAGCCTTTAAGAGGCATGAAAAACGTAATTACCCTACAGGATAAAGACTATGTATTCATTCCACTATTCCACCCGAAACAATATCCATCTTTATACTTGTACGGAGCAGATAAAAAACTAATCCTATTCTCCAGCAATGAAAAAGATTTACCAAAATTTCTGGCCTTAATGAAATAAGGAATTTAGTATTCTCTATTTATCGTAGAGAAATAAAATCTATAAAAAATGCCCAATCAAAAGAAATTGATTGAGCATTTTTTATGCTTCTGGGCCTTATTTTTTATAATTAATTCCCATGTTGTAAAATAAGAAAGACCACCTGTCGGCTATTTCTTCAATTGCTTTATCAGTTGGTTTCCCTGCACCATGACCGGCATTGGTCTGTATGCTGATTAAAATCGGGGCATCACCCGCCTGATCCTTTTGTAAAGTTGCAGCAAATTTAAAAGAGTGTGCAGGAACAACGCGATCGTCATGGTCTGCAGTGGTAATCAGCGTTGCAGGATATTTAACACCAGGTTTTAAAGCATGAACCGGCGAATATTTATACAGGTATTCAAACATCTCTTTTGAATCCTCAGCGGTACCATAGTCATAACTCCATCCTGCTCCTGCTGTAAATTTATGGTAACGAAGCATATCCATTACGCCTACCGCAGGGAAAGCCACTTTGAACAAGTCAGGGCGCTGTGCCAATGTAGCACCAACCAGCAAACCGCCATTTGAACCACCCATGCTAGCCAGGTAATCTTTTGACGTATATTGATTAGCAATCAGGTATTCTCCCGCAGCAATAAAATCATCAAACACATTTTGCTTTTGCATTTTCGTTCCTGCCAGGTGCCATTTCTCTCCATATTCACCACCGCCACGCAAATTCGCTACGGCGTAAATACCACCTTGCTCCATCAGCACAATATTGGCTGTACTAAATGCAGGAGTCAGACTGACATTGAAACCTCCATATCCGTATAAAACAGTAGGATTTTTGCCATCCAGCACGATTCCTTTTTTATAAGTAAGGATCATTGGTACTTTTGTCCCTTCTTTTGAAGGGTAGAACACTTGCTTAGACTCGTAATTTGAAGGATCAAAATCTACTCCTGATTTCTTGTAAACCTCAGATTTGCCCGTTGCGATCGTATATTTAAAGATGGTTGCAGGATAGACGTAAGAAGTGAACGTATAATACAATTCTTTATCTGTTTTTTTACTGCCAAAACCACCGGCTGTTCCCAGTCCAGGAAGCTTGATTTCATGTTCCAGCTTCCCATTCATATCATATTGCAATACCATAGATACCGCATCTTTTATGTAATCGGCAAATAGTTTTCCACCTCCAGTAGCAGCACTCAATACATTTTCTGTTTCTTTGATCAGCTCTTTCCAGTTTTCAACACCAGGCTGAGCAGCATCTACCGTCACGACACGACCATTCGGTGCATTCAGATTGGTATAGATGAATAACTTGCTGCCAATGTTATCAATAATACTGTGGTTCTTATCAAAGTTAGCGACTACAGGAATGATCTTTCCATCTTTTGCCTTCAGGTTTTTAAGGTATAATTCATTTCCAGAGGTAGAGTTTGCAGCAGAAATGATCAGGTAATGCTCATCTTCCGTCAAACCGGCTCCAATATAACGTCTTGGGGTTTGATCACCTCCAAAGATCAATTGATCGTCCTTTTGTGCAGTCCCCAGCTGATGGAAATATAATTTATGATATTGTGTTAATCCGGACAGCTGGCTGCCCTCCGCAGGTTTATCATAACTGCTGTAGTAAAAACCTGTATTTCCTTGCCAGGCAATGCCGGAAAACTTCACATCTGTCAAAGTTTCTCCAACTATAGATTTATCACTTGCTTTCAATACAATCACTCTCGTCCAGTCTGAACCGCCATCCGACACCTGGTAAGCCACCATACTTCCATCTTTTGAAAAGCTGATCCCCGCCATTGAGCTGGTTGCATCTTTTGAAAAAGTATTCGGATCAAGAAAAACTTCTGGTGCTCCACCTTCCTTCTGACGATAAAGTACACTCTGGTTTTGTAAGCCTGTATTTTTATAATAATAAGTATACCCCCCTTCTTTAAATGGCTGAGAATACTTTTCATAATTCATCAGCTTTTTCAGGCGCTCTTTAATGTCGTTTCTATAAGGGATTTTCGCCAGATATGCTTTGGTTACCGCATTTTGAGCCTCCACCCATAGTTTAGTCTCTTCCGATCGGTCGTCTTCCAACCATCGGTAAGGATCTGCTACAGTTGTCCCAAAATAGCTGTCTGTTACGTTTTCTTTTTTGTTTCCGGGTAAATCATAGTCTTTTGTTGAGGATTACTCAGCTGGGCTTCCGCAACGAATGGAAGCATAACGGCGAGAAAGATGAACCCTTTGCCTGAGTTTTTCATAATTTTTATTTGTTCGTTAATGGTGATGTTGCATTTATATGGCCAGATACTGCTGAACAATGGGTACATCCGCTTCGGCCCAATCGCAATTTAGTAAATCTGAGGGCGCCATCCAAGCATAAGCCGCATGCTCTCTTAATCGTATAGTTCCAGCCACAATGCGGCAAACAAAAGGAAGCAGGAGAATAGAAAATTCGGGATAATGATGTGCTGAACCTGGTTGCTGGGAGATAATTTCTATAGTGATGTCCAGTTCTTCTTGTATTTCCCTGATCAGGCCATCTTCCGCAGTTTCACCAGGTTCTATTTTACCACCTGGGAATTCCATTTTCAAGGGCATAGACATCATCGCACTTCGCTGGGTCACTAGAACCTGCCCCTCTTCATTTACAATAATTGCACAGCAAACTTCAATCATCACCGAAGATAATTTATTTATATAAAGAAAAGCCCGCTTATCTACCATTAATATGGAAAATAAGCGGGTTTTTAAAGCTAAATAAGGAGGTTTATGCTTAGTCCAGAGAAACAAAAAGTTCCGACTGTGTCAACCATACCCCATTTATTTTGCGCCACATGGCAGAATAATTACCTCTAAATGGTTCTGTTTTATAACTCCAGGCTCCAGTTTCCCAGGCTAAAATCCCACTGTCGCCAATTACAATGGACGAAGGAATGCGTTCAAATAATGGCGGTTTACTTGCAAACATTTCTTTCCAGGCTTTCAGCAATTTTGGTTTGCCTAAGTACTGTCCACCTTCACCAGAGATCACCACGATATCATCCATCCAATATTTAGCAACTCCTGCAACATCCTGGTTAGAGATGGCCATATTTGAGTCCATCCTGGATAGGCGGATGGCTTCTTCTTCTTGTCTTTTAAAAAATGATACTGAACTCATAAAAAATTAGCTTCGTCTTGTTTATTGAACCGCTAAGATGGTGAAAATATTAATTTTTCACTCTATTCTGTTCCGCTTCTGCTCCAGTATTTTTATGTTTTTTTAAGTCAGAAAAGGTCTTTCCAAAACGATAGCTGTAACTAACCACCACATTTCTAGAATCTGAACGGTTGCGCCAGCCCGCTTCTACGGAAGCCAGATTATTGATCTTTCCGTTGACGATCTTAGTATAAAAGAGGTCATTACCATTGATTTTAATCGTTGAACTCGGAGATAATTTCTTTTGCAGGCCCGCATTAAACTGGTACATCTCCCCTATGACAAACTGCACATCAGTAATCTTGGAACTATAAGATCCACTACATTCCGCCGTCCAGGTTTCTCCAATTTTAAATTGAAAACTACTCTTTGTGAAAAAGAAAGTACCCTTTGTGTGCAGGGCACCACTGTAAAAATCATTACTTTTTGCATTGATATTGGTCAATTCGCCATAAAACTGCCAGGAAAGCCCGGGAAACAAATCCAAGCCCGAATTTACGCTTAGGCTTTTCACGATCTTCCTGCCAATATTTCCAGGCCTGCTGTAATAAATCCCATCCCGAATCTCTATGGTTTCATTCACTTCATCTTTCGTGTCACTGTAGCTCAAAGCAGTAGTCACTTTATTTTTGAAGGTATGAGAAAGCTCGATACTATTGGTAAAAGAGGGATTCAGGAAAGGATTGCCTTCATAATAAGTAAACTTATCCAATGGAGAAATAAATGGATTCAGGTCTTGAAAATAAGGACGGTCTATTCTTCTTCCATAATTTAAACCAATCTGGTTGTTTCCTAATGTATCCAGTTTATAAGATAAGTAGGCTGTAGGAAAAAGACTGGTATAGTTTCTATTGAAAGCAGAGTCTGGCTTCAAAAGATTGCCCAATTGATGGCCATCAGAATTGGTGTTTTCTGCCCTTAATCCCAATTGTATGGACCATTTTCCACTTTCCCTGCTCAGGTTCATGTAACCCGAGTTGATGTTCTCCTTATAAATAAAATGATTGCTCTTTTGATAATCAGGTCTGGTAATATCGCCAATCGTGTAACTGTAATCTCCCACATTATCTGTCTTGGTATAGCTTGACTTCAAGCCCGCATCTATCTTCCAATTATTTTTCAGTGGCTTTGTATAATCTGCTTTCAGGGAATATATTTTGATATTAGCAGGTAATGCTCCATGAAGGATATCTTGAGATTTCAAGCTTTGATCAGGCAGGTAAGAAGAATTAAAGATCTGCTGACGGTTATTGGTATTGTATACCAGGTAATCGGCATCCATCGCAATTTGCTGACCATTTTTATCAAAATCATGGCGATAATTCAAGTTAAAACCCAAATTTTTAAAGCTTTCTTTTTCTTTACTGAGTGCTTTAACTACCGAATCTAATCCCCTTCCGGCATTTAAAAGCTGACTTACATTATCTGTCGTTTGATTTCCAGATCTGTTCATGCCAGTTAGCACCACTCCCCAGGTTGTTTTCTCCGATTGGTAATAGTCCATCCCAATTTTCCCGTTTAAAGTATTGGCCTTTCTACGGATATAACTGTTTTGTTCAAAAAAAGATTGAGTGCTGCCATCCTCATTTTTATACTTGCGGAATAAATCCAGATCAGTGAAATTATTTTGGTAATTCTGACTTAGATTGGCGAAAAAATTCAACTTATCTTTTCGAAAATTCATATTAAAACTATTGTTACTTCTTGGCAGTTCACCTTGTGTATATCCCAGATTTAATCCTCCATTCCAGCCTGTCTGGTTACTTTTACGCGTTTTAATATTGATCACTCCACCTTTTCCTGCAGCATCATACTTTGCAGGAGGATTGGTCATCAGCTCAATCTGATCTAATGAAGAAGATGGCATGGACTTCAGGTAATTTTCCAGATCTGCACCCGATAAATAACTGGGTTTACCATCGATAAATACCGCTACTCCTTGTTTTCCTTTTAAACTGATCAAACCATTCTGATCCACCATTACTCCTGGCGATTTCTCCAGTACGTCCAAGGCAGTGGTCCCCGCATTGGCAATTAAAGCATCTACATTGACCACGGTTCGATCAATTTTGCGCTCAATAAAAGCCTTTTTCCCAATAATGGCTACCTCTTTGAGGTCTTTTGTAGCGCCCAACAGGATTAATGCCGGAAGTACAACATTGGAATTGCTTTCCTGCAAAATCACCACTGCGCTCTGGAGGTTTTGATAACCCATGGCGGAGATTCTCAATTGATAACTTCCTTTTGGTAACTGTTCAAAAGAAAACTTACCATCCTGTTCTGTAAACGTACTTTTCAAAAGACTACTGTCCTGTACGTTAAACAAGGCCACTGTTGCCAGGTCAAAAGGCGCATTCGCATCTTTCATTATTTTACCTGAAATACGCCCCGTTCCTGATAATCTGGTTGCAGCGGGCGCTTGGGAAAAAGCTAAAATTTGGGCAGTACTCAGCCATGCGGTCAGAATTACCGCGATCAATATTTTCATTTATTTAAGAATTAAATTGTAGAAAAGCTGTTTTTACAGCGCGCTATAACACATGAATTGAATATTTATGCTCCCTACTTTGATTCATATTCCTGTTTATAGGAAATGATCCAATCTGCACTTTTCAGGTATTTTTGCTCATAACGTTTTTGAACTTCTTCCGGAAGTTTTTTATTATTTAAGAGAAATTGATGCTGATTGATTTCAAAAGATAACTTCTGGTCCTGCTTCACTAAACGGTCTTTTATCAAGTCCTTCAAAATATAATCTGGCGTTTTCTCATCATAAGGAGTCGCGGTAGAATTATCAGAAACAAACTTCTTGGTAATCCTACTTTTTGCAGCTGTCGATTTTACCTTTTTTTGAGCAGCTGCTCGTTTTTCCTCCTGAATTCTGCTCTCTTCGTTTTTGGTCCTGATTTGGTCATTTTCAGCTCTGATTTGATCATTTTTAGCCCTGATTTCATCGTTTTTAGCCCTGATTTTATCAGCGGCTATTTCCTCCTTACTCGGATCAGGTCTCCCTTGATTTTCCAATAATTCAGCTTTAATGGCCTTATCCCTTGCCTTATCAGCAGCATACATTGCTTTATCAGCTGCATATCTTAATCTATCCGCTTCATATCTTGCCTTATTAGCTGCATATTTTTGTGGGTCACCCGGAGACCATTGCTGCTCCACATCAACTACAAAGTTTTCAGTTTTAGCTACGGCATTTTCCGTTTCTAAAACACCTTTTTCTACTCCTTTCACCAAATGTTCGGCGGTCAGCACCCCGCTTTCAATAGCAGATATCACCTTTTGATAGGCTGGCACTTCTTTTTCAGTTTCTGCTAAGCTCTGACTTGTCAATGCTTCCTGTGTTGATTTCTGGACCGGTTTTTTCAATACGGTAGAAAATGCCATGCTAAAAGTAACCACCGCTAACAGGGAAACTGCTAAAATACTCTTCTCCATTTTATTTAAAGTCGGATGGTCATTAGAAACCATTCTCTTTACCCGTTTTACCAATTGATTGGAGTCCCCTGAAATCGCCATCGCATAGACTGGTTTATTCATTTGAAACTCTTCACAAGAAACCAGTGCACTGATGTAACCTGCTTTATTATTATTTGTATTCAAAACAGCCAGATCATCGCAGCAGCTTTCTCTTTCTTCTCTGATCAACCCACTCAGCCAGGAGACTGCTGGATTAAAGAAAAACAGCAATTCCATGAAACTTTGAAGGATATTCACCAGGTAATCTCTTCTTTTTACATGAGCTAACTCATGACATAAGATGGCATCAACTTCTTCTTTAGAAAGGTTATTCAGCAAACCAACAGGGATTAAAATTAAGGGTTTAAAATAACCAACTACCATAGGAACATTCACCAGTCCGGACTGTACAATGGCCACCATCTTATAAATACCAAATTGTATGGCCAGTTGCTGCAGCCTATTCTCCCAATACGGCCCTGCTGAGCTGATTTTAGTCTGGCGAATTCTTTTAATACTATACAATCCTGCAAACAACTGCACACTTTTAGCGGCGATCACTAAAAGCCAAAGCAACACAATCGTGCTGGCATAGGAATTAAAGAATGAAAGCCCCTGTTGCAGCCAAACCCAGGGTTGCTGTACCGCAGCAATAGAATCATTCCCAACGCTATCTTGTGCTGGTAAAGTGCCCGAGGACCATGGAAAGGCATTAGCCAGTCGATCCGAAGCAGTAACTACTCCAGTATCCACAGCAGCATCTGCAGATTGCCATTCATAGATAAAGCTGGCAAAAACACTTACTGAGAACAGCATCAGGCAAGAAATCAATAGGTTGTACCGTACCCTGGCACTGGATTTATGTGTAAAAACCAGCACTGCTGCAGTGAGGAGGGCAAGGATCAGGCCCTGCCAAAGGGAGTGTAATAGGGTTTTAAATATGATGCTTTCCATTCCTGTGGTTCTTTAGGTGGTCGTATTTATTTTAATAATCTAGTCTGCTATTTTTCTTCCAGTTGATTCAGTAAAGTTTTAATCGCCTCAAGATCTGATTTTGAAGTTTTCTTATTCCCCATCAATTGCATCATCAATCTACCTGCCGATCCATTGTACATGGTATCAATAAACCTGTCTAGTAAAAAATCTTTAGTCGTCTGTTCTTTTTGCGCAACATGGTAAATGTGTTTCATCTGACTTTCATCACGGGTTAGAATTCCTTTTTCTGCCATAATCTGCATCAGCTTCAAGGTAGAAGTATAATTGACTTCGCGAAATTCATTTAATTTATCATTCACCAAACGAACGGTAGTAGGGCCCTGCTCCCATAGTACCTGCAGGATTTCTAATTCTGCTTTGGTTGGCTCTATTGGTTTTAGATTTTTCGAGTGATTCGTTTCCATAAATCAAAGGTAGGAAAACTTTCGTACGAAACAACACTTAGGATTATTATTTATTTTTTAACTAAATACCTTAATGCTCGAATATGAAGGAAAACCATTACATCATGGATTCCGATGGGGTTTACTGGGGATTATAATCCTTGGTGTCAGCAAAGGGGTTATGGCATTGAGATATTCAGTACTTTATGTGCGATTCCACTGATCAGACTCTCCTTTTGGAATATTTACGAAAAAGAACACCTCGTTATTAATACAAAAACGATGATGTACCAGCATGACTATGGTTTTTTCAGGACCACCCCAAAATTAAAATTCTTTCAAAAGGGTCTATCTGTGATTAAGAAAGAGGCCGCAAAAGCGGGGAGCAATGCTCAAGTCCTTCTGGTTTTCCAGACTTTCAACACCTATGATTTACCTGAAGATGTATACCAGAGAGTGCTTCCAATTGCGAAAAGAAATGCCGATCTATTAATTAAGGCGATCAATTCGCTCTTTATTGAAAAAATAACGGAAGACTATAGTCTTCCGCCAATATTTATGAATTAAGCTTTACGGTTCATGATGGCTTGATAAGCACCATCCCAAAGTCCGATTCTTTTTCTTAAAGATTCCACGCTCATTTCTTCTGCAGCCAGCCAATAAGCTTCGTTACTGCCGCAAAGTTCCGCTGTCATTTCTAAGGAAAGATGGCTATGGTGATCTCCATCTACTTCTATATGTCGGTCTAAGTAATATTTAAACAGGGAAATCTGGTCAGGAAACTTCTGATTTAAGTCGTTAACCATCGTTAAAAACATGTTTGGAATCAGGTCTTCTCTGCCAAAGGTGAAAGTACTCGCCTGGATATGTGCTTGTTTTTCATCAATCACCTGAAAGGTAAAATCAACAAATTCTTTGGCCTCCAGCGGAGTTCCTGCAGCTTCATAAGCCGCATTCATCGTTTTTCCTGATTTTAAGGCCTCCAGAAATATGCCAATTGGCTTGATATCCGCGCCACATTGCTGCATAGCATCCAGGTACATTTCAAAATGACTCTTTTTAACCCCCTCAGCGTCAACATCTGATTCTTCACCTGCGACAATCTCGTTGATTAACGCGCGGGTATTTCCAGAACCAACCGGAAACCATGGAATACTGGTACAGGTCAGATTAATCTGTAAGGCTTTTAAAAGGGACATAAAATCCCAGACTGCATAAATATGGTATTCCATAAAGATCCTTAAATCTTCCAGGTCGTTGATGACACCGTAAACTTTATGCTGAATGATCTCCTGTCTTAAAGGTTCAATATGCTGTTGAATTCTTTCCAGGGTAGTGTGTGTTCTGTTTTCCATGGTCGTAAAAAATGCAAATGTATACATTCGTTGCGATGGAATATCAGCAGCCAACAGGAACTTATTTTAATATGACAATAGTCCTGATTTCCCTTCAGAATTACCCATATGGGTGCTAAAAAGCGTCATTTACTTACCTGCAGTGATCACAATAATATCTCTTTTCACATCCATACCTATATTATTTGTCACCTGTTCCTTCTCTTCCCATACTTTGATCACTTCAAAACCTACTTCTTCCAGCAAATCTTTCACCATTTGCGTATCGTACAATTGAAAATCCCATTTCGTAAAGGGCAGCTGCTCCATAAAGTTTTTGTCGGCAAAACCGATACAAAAATAACCTCCTGGTTTTAAAGCTTTATAAATTTCCGTCGCATACGCTTTAGGGTCTTTCCAGAAATACAGCGTATTCACCGTAAATATTTTATGAAAGTTGTGGGCAGGAAAATCGATATGGATGCCATCCGACAATAAAAAAGTAGCTGCACCGGTATTCAGCAGTTCATGATTGATCCGGCTCGCCTCTTCAATCATTGTTTCAGAAATATCAATTCCTGTATACTTTAAGCCCTTTGCCAGTGCCATCAGCATGGGCAGATGGCTCGCATTACCGGGTCCGATTTCTAATACCTGCTGCTGATCAGCCAGTTTCATGGCATCAATAGTCCGCTTGATCATATTTTCATTTGAAACAGCCATCCGTTCTCCGGTTTTCTTACCGGCCTCACCATTTGGCGAGCTCAATTGGCTGCCAACTTCCTTCAAATCGTCTTCATTCCATTTGTTTTCCATAATTGAGCTATTAAAATCTAATGTATCAAAAGAAAAACTCCTTTAATACCAGATTCGTTTTACAAGATAGAAAATAGCCAGCAGGAAATAAAGCAGCCCATCGGATTTCTAATGGAAATGACTATTTCTGAGCTATCGGAAAAGAAATGAAAATATATTTCTTCGCTCTATAGGATGAAAACCGAAAGTATTGCGATATTGCGACCCTTTTTTAACTATAACTATGATGATGTTTTTCCTGGTTGCAATCAATGCAATGATTTTTCTTTTCCTAGCATTTTTACATATCTATTGGGCATTTGGCGGCACCTGGGCATTGGAAAATGCACTTCCAGTTTGCAGCAGCGGCGAAAAAGCCTTACAACCTGGTAAAACAGGAACCTTAATGGTCGCCATGGGCTTGATTATTTTTGCCTTCATTACTGTAGCCAACACTGGATTGATCGGTAGTTTTATTCCAATGAACTATATCCATATTGCTACTTATTTCATTGCTGGAATCTTTTCATTACGTGCCATTGGCGATTTTAAATATATTGGAATGATGAAAAGTGTGAAAGGAACAGGATTTGCAAAAGAAGATACCAGAACTTATATTCCTTTGTGTTTATTGATCTCCCTTTTTAGTTTATCTATTCCACTGATGTCTTGTGGAAAATAAGCTGCAACTGATCATTTCACTAATAAAGCGGCAATCAACCTGATGCCGCGTTCCATTTCTTCGGCTTCCAAAGAGGCATAACCCAGTCGCAGTGCATTCAAAGGCTGTTCATCAAAAGAAAACCGCTCTGTAGAAATCACCTGAACGCCAGTTTTCAACAGCTGTTCTACTAGATGAATGGTATTTACAGGTTGTTTAAAGACCAGCCAAAAGGCAAGTCCACCTTCAGGAAGTTCGTAATCTGCCAGCCCTGTCATATATAGATCCAGGTATTTGACCATCATTGCTCTTCGTCCCCTATAAATTCCTAATGCCCGTTTAGCATGCTTATTTACCAGTCCTTCTTCCATCAATTCGGCGACCGCGTTTTCCATTACCGGATCTCCCTGACGATCAATTGTCATCCTCAATGCCGCTAAAGAATCTATAAAGGCTTCCGGTCCGGCCACATACCCCACCCTTACCGCAGGTGCAATCAGCTTACTCAAAGAACTGATATAAATCACATTATGTGCCGCCTCATAACTTGCCAGAGGCTGAAAGCTCCTGGACCCGAAATGATAATCATGGTCGTAATCGTCCTCCACAATGGCAAAACCATATTGATTGGAAAGATTTAGCAGCTGCAAACGGCGATCTGCCTTCATACTCCTCGTAGTAGGAAATTGATGGTGAGGCGTCACATACACTGCTTTTATCGGCTGGACCTTACAGATCTCCTCCAATTGCTGCAAATTGATGCCTTGTTCATCTAATCCAACAGGGATCATGGTGGCACCTGCACGCTGAAACACATCAAATGCGGGTCTATATCCAGGGTTTTCTATGGCTACAAAATCTCCGGCTTTCACCAAAACCTGAGCGGTTAGGTAAAGTGCCATCTGACTTCCTCTGGTAATACAAATCTCGTTGACATTAAAATTCAAGCCCCGATCCATGCTCAGCATGGTGGATATCGCTGCACGAAGTCGCTCCTCTCCCCTCTCATTTGCATAACCTAACATACGCCAACGTGCTTTCTGCTGGAATATCCTTTTATAAGCCCTGGCCAATTCATCCAATGGGGCCAATTTCACATCAGGTAAACCGTCATTAAAGACGATTAAAGGCATATCACTTGGAACTTCTGATGGACTTCCCCTATGATATGCCGTAAAAGAGAAGTTTTTCAAAGCAGAAATACTGTCCTCATTGATTTGTTTACGCCTAACCTTTTGCTTAGGCAGTTTTTCTGAGACAAAGGTTCCTTTCTTGTAAACAGTTTCCAGCCAGCCTTCTGCAATCAATTGCTCATAGGCTAAGACCACTGTTTTTCTATTGACGGTGATGTCTTCTGCCAGAATCCTGCTTCCCGGCAATGACATACCAGGCTTTAGTCTCCCTTTTAAAATTTCAGCAATAACACCATCAGCAATCTGCTGAAAAACAGCTTTATCTGTTCCCAATTCAATGTTTAATAGCGTTTTCCAAGGTCTCAACATCTGGCCCATTAGTTTTAGTAAAAACTGGATGATTTTAGTCGGCCAAAAATAAACAAATTTTGCAGTATCAAAAAGGAATTAAACTTTCCTATAATTCATCATTAAATCAAAAAATCATGAGTACAACAGCAAACAACAAATTCTTATCATCAAAAGATTTCCATCAAACTTTTGCCCGTCCAAATTACCAGCGTCCTGAAAAGTTCATCCATAAAAATGTAGAACAGGCAGGCATTCATGATCAGTTCTCCTTAGAAAGAAAACATCCGGTATTTTTTGTAGACCTCCCCACGAAAAATGTGAGCATGACGATTGGCGGACTTTTACCGGGCCAGCTGACCAACAAACATCGCCACACTTACGAAACTGTCCTTTTTGTCATTGAAGGAAAAGGTTACACAGAAATTGAAGGCGAAAAAGTAGAATGGCAGGCCGGAGACGCGGTTTACATCCCGGTTTGGGCATGGCATAGACATCAGAATAAGAGCGACAAAAATCCCGCAAAATATATTGCCTGTGAAAATGCACCGCAGTTACAGCATTTAGGGGTAGCCCTTCGCGAAGAAGAAGGAAGAGATTAATCATAGAAAACAGCAATTAAAAGACAATCCCATGCAGAAATCCATATTTAAAGGCATCATTGCCTATCCTATCACTCCATTTAATCAGCAGGAACAGATTGATATCCCTCTTTTCAAAAGACTAACGGAAAGGATGATCATAGCTGGCGTACATGCCATTGCACCACTAGGCAGCACTGGAGTGATGCCTTACCTCAGCGATGAAGAGAAAGAAGCGCTTACCGAAGCGACCATACAACAAGTTGCCGGAAGAGTTCCTGTGCTAACCGGTGTGTCCAATCTCACCACTGAAAGAACCATTTATCATGCAAAATTTGCCGAAAAAGCCGGTTCTGATGCGGTCATGATTTTACCAATGAGCTATTGGAAACTAAGTGACCTAGAGATTTTCGAGCATTATGAAGCAGTGGCTGCTGCGATTTCTATCCCGATCATGGCCTATAATAATCCTGCTACCGGCGGTGTAGATATGTCGCCATCACTATTAAAAAAGCTGTTAGAAATCCCAAATGTGACCATGATTAAGGAAAGCTCCGGAGATCTCCAGCGGATGCATACTTTACGTAAAGAACTTGGAGCGGACCTTCCTTTTTTCAACGGTTCTAATCCATTGGCATTAGGGGCATTTACCGCAGGAGCGAGCGGCTGGTGTACGGCAGCAAGTAATTTGATTCCAGAATTGAACATTGCCTTATATGAAGCCATCTTAAGGAATGATTTAAAGCGGGCACAGGAACTATTTTACCAGCAATTAGATCTCCTAAAATTCTTACTGGCAAAAGGTTTGCCTAGAGCCATAAAAGCTGGACTGGAATTACTGGGTGAAGATGCAGGGCAACTCAGGGCGCCTTTAAAACCTCTTTCAGCAGTAGAAATTGAAGTGTTAAAAGGTTTATTGCAAGGCTGCGAATTGGCTGTCAGAAGCAATTAATCAGTGTGCTTCTTTTCTAATGACTGTGCTTCTTTTTCTCTTTCTCTAACATGGTCTGCCAATTCATAACCAGTAGCTTCCGTTCCTTTATCATCCATAAACAGTAAAACGATCAGAGAAATTATAGGGATTAGAAAAGAGATAAAAAACCAGAACCAAAAGCTTCTGCCCATGCTGAAAGCAAGAATGCCGGCTACAGTCTGAGGAATTAACAAAACACAGATGAGGAGTATTTCTGGCATATTTTGAATGCTATGGCTGAAAAAATCCCATAGCATTCAAATATAAGCAATTTGTCAAATTTATTAATCGGCTTTAATACATTGAATCGGGTTCACTGTTGCGGCCTTAATTGCCTGAACGGCTACTGTTATCCAGGAGATCAATAAAGCCAATACCCCAGCAGCAACAAAATACCAAAGCTGCAGTTCTATTCGATAAGCAAAAGTATTTAACCAGTATTTGGTCATGATATAGCTAATGGGCAAGGCAATCAGTATGGCCGCAATGACTGGTTTGGTGAAATCTTTAGATAAGATCATGATGATACTTGCTTCTGAAGCACCCAATACTTTCCTGATACCAATCTCTTTCAATCTTCTTTCGGCAGTAAAAGTGGCCAATCCGAATAAGCCAAGGCATGAAATAACCATGGCTAAGGCGGAGAAATATCTGGACAATACGGCTACCCTGGTCTCTGCGACATATTGCTCCTGAAAGTCTTGATCCAGGAACCTATAATTTAAGGTATAACCAGGATTAAATTTTTTATAGAAATCCTGGATTCCTACAATTGTTTCTTTTTCCGATCCGCCCTTTATCTTAATCATAACCCGGGTCAGGTCTTTCTCTGCGTATTTAAAAAACAGGGGTTTCACCTCCTGATGCATGGATTCATAATTAAAATCCTTGATCACGCCTATAATCTGAAAATCTTCTCCCCAGATACCAAATGTTTTACCAATTGGATCTTTAAGCTTCATCATTTTTATGGCGGCTTCATTCACCAATACCTTTGAGCTATCAGCACCAAACTTGTCAGAAAAGCTTCTTCCCAAGGCCATTTCCATCCCTAATGCTTCCACCATGTCGACACCAATTCTTCCTTTCTGGAATTTGATAACTTCTTTTGGATCCATTCCTTCCCATTTAAAAGTACCTGTTGTGCCACTCTGATCTCCTAAAAAGGTTCTATCCATTCCACCTGCTTTAATGACGCCTGGTATCTTTCTAACCTCGCTGAGGAAAGAACCGACGTTATCCTGCAGTCTTCCTTCTGTTTCAAAGTACATCACATTGTCTTTCTGGTATCCTGGATTTCGGGTTTGTACAAATTCAATTTGTTTATAGATGACAAAAACGGAAACAATGAGGATCACTGAAAGCGTAAATTGAAAAACAACCAGGCCTTTACGCGTCCATAATTCGGCCATGGTAGCACCTAACTTGCCTTTTAATGCAGCTGCAGGATTAAATCCAGACAAGTATAAAGCGGGATAACTTCCTGAAAACAATCCTGTAAACAAGACAATTCCCAATAAAACAACCGTCATTTTTAAATCGAAATGAAGGCTTAGACTTTTCCCGGTAATGCTATTGAATTGCGGCAGAAAGAGTTCTACACAAAGTAAGGCGAGAAACAATGCCAACACGGTTAACAGGATAGATTCAGATAAATATTGAAAAATCAAGGATTTACGGCTCGCACCCATCACCTTTTTAATCCCTACTTCCTTCATTCTTCTGGAGGCTTTGGCTGTAGATAAGTTCATAAAGTTGATGCAGGCGATCACCAGAATAAAAATAGCAATCAGTGAGAATAACTTCACATAATCAATCCTTCCACCGGCAACCACACCATTTTCATACCTTCCATACAAGTAAGCATCGGCAGCCGGCCTGATAAACAGCCTCCGGTAAGGATGGCCTTTTTTAGCCATAAAATCTTCAATCTTGGCTGCAAATTCCCGAGGGTCAGTTCCTTTTTTCAATAGCAGAAAAGTATTAGGTCCCAGGTTTTGCCATTTCAAATAAGTACCTCCTTTAAAAAGCACATCCAGGGTGACCAGAAAATCAAAATGTTCTGAGGAATTGGCAGAAATATCCTTAAAAACCCCAGAGATTAAGACATGGTTATCACCTTTTATCTCAGAATTATTCCAAACCATCTCTTTTCCAACCACATCTGTAGTATGGAATAGTTTTTTAGCGAGGCTTTCGGAAATCACAATGTTATTTTTTCCTTCCAGTGCCTCCGAGGTATTTCCTGCAACTAAAGGATAGGAAAAGAGTTTTAGAAAATCTTTCCCGACAAATTTACCGCCTGCTTTTATCCCTGGATCATTTCCAGTTTTTACTTTACTTTCTGCTAACCAAAAGTTAGGTGAAGTGGTTACTGCTCCCTCTACTTCAGGCATGTCTTTAGCCAGGGCTTCCCCGAGTAAGCCAGCCGTTGCATCTCTGGTATTGATTCCTGAGGCAGTTTTTTCATTTTCCATCACCTGATACAGCTGATCAGTATGCGCATGAAACCTATCCATACGCAATTCATCCATCACCCAGAGGTAAATCAATAACGCACAGCAGAGACCGGCAGTAAGCCCCATCAGGTTAATTAAAAACGAGCTTTTATATCTTTTGAAATTCCGGTAGATCAGTAAAAGATGATGTCTAAACATAATGACAGGTATTTTTGCAAGGTGATAGCCAATCTATATGCCAGTCGCTAAATAGCCCATGATAGCTAAAACAAGCATTATTATGGAAATAGCTGTCCATAAGCGGACAGCACACTGTTCAAAAACGGACAATAATTATTGCTGTTGATCTTTGAGCATTTTTGCATTATGCGCTGCTGATTTTCCTTTTGGAATCGACAAAGACTGCCAATCCCCATCACGCAGCATTTTACCTATAAACACCAATTGTCCGATATGGTAAGGATAATGAGCCAACTGGCGATTTACAGCGGCTATTACGGAATGTTTAACTTGTCGGATGGTGATCTCTTTGGTAAGATCTTCTACCTTTAAACTGTTGATCAAGCTCAGAAAGCAATCCCAACCTTTGTTCCAACAATCCATCAGTGCTGTTCTGGTAGCAATTTGCTGGTTAAATTCGAAATCCCGGTGTCTGTCTTCTTTCTCTCCATCACTGGTAAAAAAATCAGTCCACCGGGATATCATATTACCTGAAAGATGCTGTACAATGACCGCAATGCTGTTACTTTCTTCATTAAATTGCCAAAACAATTGCGCATCAGAAAGTTGATCCATCGTTTGCTCTCCCAAATTTTTATAGTATGCCAGCTCATGCCGCACACTTTTAAGGTATTCTTCGCTCATCAAATAAAAATACAACTTATTATTTTCATAGGAACGAATAGCGAAATTATTACTGAGCTAATGACAACCTTTTAGTTCTGGAAATCAGCAACCAGGCAAATACTGCACCGATCAGGGCCATTACTGTCCCTACCCAAACTGGGGAGGTATAATCATAACCCGCAGCCAGTGGCAAACCTCCTAAAAATGCCCCTAGTGCATTTCCAATATTGAAACTCGCCTGACTCACTGAAGCGGCAATCATTTCAGAGCCTTTGGCCGTATTGATCATCAGCATCTGTATTGGGGCAGCTACAGCAAACGCAATTGCACCGGTAATAAAAGTCATCACCAAAGAAAGCGTCTGATTATAAGAAACATAATGAACGATAAATAAAGAAACGGCCATAGCAATCAAAAGAGAAACTGAGGCTTTCGCTGGGGAGAAACGATCCGCCAGTTTACCGCCAATAAAGTTACCCACCAGCATTCCTAAACCGGCAAGTACCAAGATGTAAGTGATGGAATCTGCGGAGAAACCAGAAACATCGGTCAGCAATGGGGCAATGTAGCTGTACCAGGAGAACAATCCACCTGTACCAATAGCAATCATCAAAATGATCAGCCAGGCTTCCGGAAGTTTGAAAAATGCCAGTTCTTTTTTCAGGTCTCTGTCTTTAGTTGCGGAAAGGTTAGGCATCCATAATTTCAAGCTTAAAAGTGTGATTAGCCCTACGATTACAATGATCACAAAGGTGTATCTCCAGGAATAATGGTGACCAATATACGTTCCAAGCGGCACTCCTATTACGTTAGCGATGGTTAAACCGGCAAACATTAAGGAAACAGCCTGAGCTTCTTTACCTTTTCCGGCAATGCGGCTAGCGACTACAGAACCTACACCAAAGAAGGCCCCATGGGGAAGTCCGGCAAGAAAACGTGCAGCAAGCATCATGCTATAATCCGGAGAAAAAGCAGACAAAGCGTTAAAAGCAGTAAACATCACCATCAAGGCGATCAGGATTTTTTTTGGAGGATAACTCCCGGCAATGGCCACTAAAAGCGGCGCACCTACCACTACCCCTAAAGCGTAAGCAGAGATCAAATGACCAGCCTGAGGGATGGTAATGGCTAGATCTTTGGCGATATCTGGCAATAGACCCATCATTACAAATTCTGTAATGCCAATTCCAAGTCCGCCAAGGGTTAAAGTAAGTAAGCTTTTCTTCATAATCAACTGCAAGTTAGTGTAATAAATACACCATGCAAAATTAACTAATTCATTTGCTTTATTTCGTCTTCATTCTGTCAAATAGAATCTGTTTAATTTGTTTTTTTTCAAACACTTTGGAATGCTACTTGTTGGTACATCACACAGGTTATCATCCAATTAGATGAAACCACAAAACCTAATCCCATGAAATACAATAATTATCGTAACGCAATTTCTTCATTAACCGCTCATAAAACTGATTCTACTATTCCGGTAGTGGCACTCTTAGCAGGATTGGCCATTGGTGCCGCGATAGGTGTGTTATTTGCACCAAATAGTGGAACAGATACCAGAACAAAAATAGCTGACAAGGCAAAAGATCTTTCCGATGCGGCAAAGGAAAAGTTACACCTGGCTAAAAGTAAAGTCTTATCAGAAGCAGATCAATTGGCTGAATTAAAAGATCAGGCAGTGGATAAAGCGAAAACAAAATCAAAAGAGGCCTTGAATGCAGTGGGTGACGTTGTAGATCAAGTAAAATCTAAAGCTAGGGATCTGGAATCCGATGCAAAACATACAGCAGAAAAAGTGCTGAATAGTTAATTCTACCCCCCCTTTTCTTTCATTTCTTCAAAAGCCCGTTTCTTACGCTGTAAGATTATGGGCTTTTGCTATTTAGTGCCCTTCTGAATTGGAGCTGATCCCAGTATGATCCCAGGTTTTCTTCTGGGTTCCAGCATATTTGAAAGGTCCTTGTACCGGGGTTGATAGGACCATTAGACCTATCAAGGACCTATCACCCCCCTATCAGAGGCCTACCAATGACTTTACAAGTGTACGCACAAGAAGGCCTGAATACCTGCGTAGGCTCTAGTGAAATGGGATGGATCTTGTATCTACAAACAATTGATTTGTATTTCCATTCCTAGCTTGATTTTACAAAACCCATCGTTACTATCGAAAGCATTGTAATAATGGCTAGTATGATTGTAGGTTCAATGTGGAAGGATATTTTAGTGAATCGCTGGTTTCCAGCACTAGGCAACTTCTTTATCTGCGGCTTTCTGGTGGTTGAAAAACATCCTGGTGATCGGAATCAGCATCAATCCACATAAGGCAAAAATGATAAAGGAAACCCTAAGGTTGAAAGCATGGGCCAGATAACCGATCAATGGAGGGCCTAAAAGCATTCCGGTGATCGAGTAAGTGGCAATAATGGAGATGGCCATGCCCGGAGAATATTTTTTTGAGGCACCAGCCAATGCATAAGACATTGGAATAATGGATGCTGTACCAAATCCTACTAAAGAGAAACCAATCATTGCAGGCCAGAAAACCGGAAAGATGATGGCCAGACTAATTCCTGAAACGATAAATCCTGCACTCATGATATAAGTTTTCGGCATTCCGATTTTACCAATGATGATGTCTGATAAGAACCTGGAAGCTGCCATAAAGGTCATAAAGATCAGGTAACCATAAGTGAAGATCTCCACTTTAATCACCTCCTGAAAGTAAATTCCAGACCAGTCGAACATTCCTCCTTCGCAAATTGCGCATAAGAACACCACAATCCCCAGGTAAAAGATATAAGGATCAGGTTTACTCAGAATCAATTTATTACCGGTTTTAGCACGGTCGCCACTGAGCAGGAACTGATATGAATAGAGCGTAATTCCCAGCATGATCACAGCGACGATGGAAAAATGGAGTTGAATAGAAACGTTTAATGCCAGTAAGGCTGTAGAAAGTGTAATTCCGGCAATTCCACCAATACTCCAATAGCCATGAAAAGAACCAATAATTTTCTTTTCAAATTGTTTCTGTAAGGTTAAAGCTTGAGTATTTACGGAAATATTAAAAATTCTGGTGGTAAATGCGAATAAAATTACCGCGCCTACCAGGCTATAGATGTTGTGTGCAAAGCCGATCAATGCTAATGAAAAGGCATTTAAAGCGTATCCCCCGGCCAATGGCACCTTGCTATTGAATCGGGAAATCAACCATCCCGAGATGGGTAAGCCCAGTAATGAACCTATTGGCAAGGCCAATAAGATACTCCCCAACTCCGCTTCATTCAGATCAAATGCCATCTTAATCGTTGGAATTCTTGATGCCCAGGTTGCGAAACTAAAACCAGAGATGAAAAAGAAAAGACTTAGAAAGAAACGATGTTTTTGCTTTGAAATCATTGGCCGAAGAATTATGGTACAAAAGTAAGCATTCATTTTGTACGATTCTTCTATTTTCCAGCGCATCAGACAATTTCAGGAACATCTAGATAGAATTATTCTAAATAAGTTGTTTTATTAGTGTAAAAAGTACACTTTTGCAGCGGGGATTAGAATCAGTCTAAATTGAAATTACTTTACACAACACTGCTATTAATAGTTTCAACGGCTATTTACGCGCAAAAAAAAGCGGTCATCACTGGAAAAGTGAATGACGAATCACATCAGCCTATTGATTTGGTGAACATTAAACTGCAGGAAACCAATCAGTATACCATCACTAAAAAAGACGGAACTTTTACGATTCAGGTCTCAGAAGTGAATAACCAGGAAATTAATCTGGAGTTTAGCTATATCGGTTACAAGAAAATCACCAAACAGGTTTTCATCAATAAAGAGCAAATCGATTTGGGGGTCATTACCCTTAAAACACTCGACTTGAGTTTAAAAGAAATCTCAATTAACGCAAAAAGAAATGGAGATGGTTCCTCAAATTCATCCATTATTATTGACAGGGACATGATTGAACAAATTCCCGCATTGAGCTTAAACGACCTGTTGAATTTAATTCCAAACCGAAAAACCAGTCCACCTTCCTTACAAAACGTACAGAATTTAACCTTAAGGGCAGCTTACCCAGATCGGAATAACGGCAGGGATGCTTTTACGCTGAATAATTCCTTTGGGGTTGCCATCATTGTAGATGGTCAGGCGATCAGTAATAATGCAAATATGCAGAGTTATAATCCTGGTTTAACTGGATTATCGGGTTCTTCGATTGAAAAACCTCACAGCTGGGGCTTATCTGGGGCAAGAAACCCGGCATACTCTGGCGACTATGCATTTGGAGGTACCGACCTCCGACAAATTCCGGCAGACAATATTGAAAGTATAGAAGTGATTGCGGGTGTGCCATCCGCAAAATATGGCGACCTCAGTGATGGAGCTGTAATTGTGGAACGTCAGGCAGGTGCTGGTCCAGCTCAGATCCGCATGCAGCTCAGAGACAATGCCACCTCCTACTCTTTTTCTAAAGGAACAAAATTGGGTCATGATCTTGGTGCTTTAAATATGGGTTTAAATTATGTCAATTCATTTTCTGATAACAGGGAAAAACTGAAAGCTTACAAGAGGATCAATGCCAATACGATGTGGACGAATTCTTTTGGCCGGGAAAAGCAATTAAAAAACACCTTCAGCCTCGATTACGGAAGAAATCTGGATGGGGTTAAACAAGATCCTGACGATCCGAAATCCACTAAAACCAGATTCGACAGCTGGAATTTTGGCATTGGCAACCGGATGAATTACCGCTTGAATGGTAATTTTCTGAAAAATATCGGGTTAAATTTAAAATACACTGAAGGTCATCAGCAAACTTATTTAGAAGAATTGAGGAATGTGGCCTATATTCTATATTCTGAGGCTACAACTACGGGTATTACCGAGGGTCAGTTTGCTTCTGGAATTTATAATGCCATTTCACTGGTAGATGGCCGCCCGGTAAACCTTTCGGCAAAGCTCGACTTCAATGCTGAATTCAACACAGGAAAAACCGTCCATTACCTTTCTTTTGGAACAAGTTTCAATTACAGCGCCAATAAAGGAGAAGGACGTATGTCTGACCCTTCAAAACCAAGGAGCGATGCGACCACAAAAGATACAGGAACCTCATTATTCAAATCTACCGGATCTGAAAGGTATTATGATTTCGGTTTGGCTATCGCCCAAAAAGACGTTGGCCTATATGCAGAGGATATATTTAAACTGAAAGTTGCCGGCAGAGACCTGAATTTCCGTACCGGTGTACGTCTGGATGTGCAAAATG